>NZ_RCZK01000001.1 GCF_006438955.1 Sphingomonas oligophenolica
TGCGACACGGTCGCGATTATGATCATGGGCCAGCGATGGCCTGATTCAGGGTTCGCGGCCGCCGCTCGGGCTGCCGTGCACGATGTCTGTGGAGGTGGAAGATAGATGGCTTAACGGTCGAACCGGCGCCCCGGCAGCCTGACTAAAAATGTGGTGTACGACACCGCGAACTTTATGAGGCCCGGAGCGCGCGGAACCCATCTTGGCCAAGGCTCGACCTTGAGACCGGATACGTTGATGCAGACCAGCAAGCTGTCAAAAAATCACCCTTGCAGACGGGGCGGGCCATACGTTTTTTGGGCCTGCGGCCCGGGACACGGCCTCGCGGAGCAGCTCGTTCTCCATGGCCTTCTTGCCGAGCAGCCGATGCAACTCGCGAACCTGCGCCTCGAGCGCGCGGTACTCGGAGGCTGGCACCACTTCTTCGCCAGCGCCCGCCGCCGTCAGCGCGCCCTGGGTCATCAACCGCCGCCAGGTGAAGATCTGATTGCCGCCGATGCCGTGCCGACGAGCAACGAGCGACACGCTCATTCCTGGCAAATACGTCTCCTCCACGATCCGGACTTTCTCCTCCGGTGTCCACCGCCTCCGGCGCTGAACACCGGAGAGAATCTCGCCATCATTGTATCGCCTGGTCGTACCGTCAGTCATATGCCTCACTCCTATCCAAGAGCGGGGCCCTGTCAGGTCATTTAAGGGGCCACATCACAGGGTGGAGCTTGAGACGGTGATCAGTTCGTCACTTCACCCCTTCGGTGGCATTTTGTCCGTCGGTTTACAGACGGCCCACTCGTATATAGTTACGAAGTCGAAGCATATTCATGCTCGACCGGCGCCGCACCGATCGCTGATCGCGCAGACGGGACATTACCTTGCTCACCACGATCGTTGTCGTCTTCGTCGTATCGGGTGCGCTCCTCCTGGGTGCGGCATGGGGTATATTCTGGTACCTGCCGAAGCAGCTTGAAGGCTTCCTGATCGCGCTGGCGGGCGGTGCGCTGATCGTCTCTGCGCTGTCCGAACTGATCGAGCCCGCGTTGGCAAAGACCTCGCTTCTATGGGTCACGGGGTTCGTCGCCGCAGGAGCCGTTGTCTTCACCATCGCCGATAAGCTGGTCGGGGAAAACCTCGGCGAGAAGAGTGGTGGGGGACTGCTGGCATCGATTACGTTGGATGGAATTCCCGAGAATTTGGCGTTGGGTGTTGCGCTGATCGGCGCGGGGCCGATGCAGGTTGCAGCGCTCGCCGGGTCGATCTTTTTATCAAATTTGCCCGAGGCTGCTGGGGGTGCGAAAGAGATGGCCCAGAACCGCTCCAAGGGGCAGGTTTTTGGGTTGTGGGCGGCAACGGCGCTCTTGCTGTCTGTGGCAGCGATTGCGGGTAATCTGCTTCTCGCGGGGGTCGCGCCGGAATATCTCGCGGCGATCCGGTGCTTTGCGGCTGGCGCTGTCATTGCTTCGCTTGCGACCGCGGTATTCCCGAAAGCCTATCGCGAGGAAAGCTATACCACAGGGCTCGCCACGGCGCTGGGACTACTCCTTGCCCTTGCGTTGGGCGAACTGGGCGGCAAGTAACGCGCCCCGGGACACCAGCGCCCGCCCGAACGGCGGCCCGGTTCACCGCATCACTCGCCCGCGAACACACCCTTGAGCTTCGCAAAAAAGCCCTGGCTGGCGGGGCATTCGTCGCCGGTTTCGGTTTCGCGGAACATTTCGAGCAGTTCCTTCTGACGCAGCGACAGTTTCGTCGGGGTTTCGACATCGACCTGGATGACGAGATCGCCGTGGCCGCGGCCCTGGAGCACCGGCATCCCCGCGCCGCGCTGGCGCAGTTGCTTGCCCGACTGGATGCCCGCCGGAATCTTGATGTCGTGGGTTTCGCCGTCGAGCCCGGGAATCGCGATCGACCCGCCGAGCGAGGCGGTGGTGAAGCTGAGCGGGGCGCGCGCGAACAACGTGGTGCCTTCGCGTTCGAAGATCGCGTGGCGCTTGACGTGGAGGAAAATGTAGAGGTCGCCCGCGGGCGCGCCGCGCGGGCCGGCCTCGCCTTCGCTGGCCAGCCTGATCCGCGTGCCCTCGTCGACCCCGGGGGGGACGTTGACCGACAGCGTCTTGGTCTTGTCGACGCGCCCGTCGCCGCGGCAATCGGGGCACGGATCGGCAATCATCTCGCCGGTGCCCTGGCAGACCGGGCAGGCGCGCTCGACGACGAAGAAGCCCTGTTGCGCGCGCACCTTGCCGTGACCGTTGCACTGCTGGCAGGTCTTGGCGCGGGTGCCGGGGCGCGCGCCCGATCCGTCGCAGGTGTCGCATTGCGCCGAGACGTCGATCGTCACCTCGGTCGATTTGCCGTGATACGCCTCCTCGAGGCTGATCTCCATGTCGTAGCGCAGATCCGCGCCGCGCCGCTGCTGCTGGCGCCCGCCGCCGCCGCGTGCCCCGCCCATGAATTCGCCGAAAACGCTTTCGAAAATGTCGGAAAAGCCGCCGAAATCCTGCGCGCCGCCGCCACCGCCGCCGTTCGCGAACGCGGCGTGGCCGTAGCGATCATAGGCGGCGCGTTTCTGCGGGTCCCTCAGGACCTCATACGCCTCGCTGACCGCCTTGAATTTCGATTCCGAATTCTTGCACCCGGCGTTTTTGTCCGGATGGTATTTCATCGCGAGCTTGCGATACGACGATTTCAACGTCGTCGCATCCGCGGTCCGCTCGCATTCGAGCAGCTCGTAATAATCGACTTGGGTACTCATTCAGCCGCCCTCAAAGCCCTCCGGGAGAGGGTTGGAGAGGGACAGTTCCACTATAAGTCGCCCGGAACTGCCCCTCTCCCCGGCCCTCTCCCCGGAGGGGAGAGGGAGATTCAATTACGCCTTCTGGCTATCGTCCACTTCGGAGAATTCGGCGTCGACGACATCCTCGTCGCCGCCCGCTTCCGACCCCGCCGCAGTGCCATCGGCGGCGGGCGAGGCGTCGGCCTGCGCCTGCTGCTCGTAGATCGCCTGGCCGAGCTTCATCGCGACCTGGGCGAGCGCCTGGCTTTTTTCGGTCATCGCATCGGGATCGCCACCCTCGACCGCAGTCTTGGTCTCGGCAATCGCCGCCTCGATTTCGGCCTTCAGCGACGCATCGACCTTGTCGCCGTTGTCGGCGAGCTGGCGTTCGGTGGTGTGGACCAGGCTTTCGGCATTGTTCTTCGCCTCCGCCGCGGCTTTCCGCTTCTTGTCCTCCTCGGCGAACTGTTCGGCGTCGCGGACCATCTGGTCGATGTCCGAATCCGACAGGCCACCGCTGGCCTGAATCTTGATCTGCTGTTCCTTGCCGGTGCCCTTGTCCTTGGCGCTGACGTTGACGAGGCCGTTGGCGTCGATGTCGAACGTGACCTCGATCTGCGGCACGCCGCGCGGCGCAGGGGGGATGCCGACGAGGTCGAACTGGCCGAGCATCTTGTTGTCGGCCGCCATCTCGCGCTCGCCCTGGAACACGCGGATCGTCACCGCGCCCTGGTTGTCGTCCGCGGTCGAATAGGTCTGCGCCTTCTTGGTCGGGATCGTCGTGTTGCGATCGATCATCCGCGTAAACACGCCGCCCAGCGTCTCGATGCCAAGCGATAGCGGGGTCACGTCGAGCAGCAGCACGTCCTTGACGTCGCCCTGGAGCACGCCCGCCTGGATCGCGGCGCCCATCGCAACGACTTCATCGGGGTTGACGCCGGTGTGCGGCTCCTTGCCGAAGAAATCCTTCACGACATCGCGGACGCGCGGCATACGGGTCATTCCGCCGACCATCACGACTTCGCTGATATCCGCCGCCTTGACGCCCGCATCGGCGAGCGCCTTCTTGCACGGATCGAGCGTGCGCTTGATCAGATCCTCGACCAGCTTTTCGAGGTCGGAACGGGTGATCGTGCGGACCAGATGCTTCGGGCCGTTCTGATCGGCGGTGATGAAGGGAAGATTGACCTCGGTCGACTGCGCCGACGACAGTTCGATCTTCGCCTTTTCGGCGGCTTCCTTGAGCCGCTGGAGCGCGAGTTTGTCCTTGGCGAGGTCGATGCCCTCGTCCTTCTTGAAGCCTTCGGCGAGATATTCGACGATCTTGTTGTCGAAATCCTCACCGCCGAGGAAGGTGTCGCCGTTGGTCGCCTTCACCTCGAACACGCCGTCGCCGATCTCGAGGATCGAGATGTCGAAGGTGCCGCCGCCGAGGTCATAGACCGCGATCAGCTTGCCGTCCTGCTTCTCCATCCCATAGGCGAGCGCAGCCGCGGTCGGCTCGTTGATGATGCGCAGCACTTCGAGGCCCGCGATCTGACCCGCGTCCTTGGTCGCCTGGCGCTGGGCGTCGTTGAAATAGGCGGGGACGGTGATCACCGCCTGCGTCACGGTCTCGCCGAGATAGCTCTCGGCGGTTTCCTTCATCTTCTGGAGCGTGAAGGCCGAAATCTGCGACGGGCTGTAATCCTTGCCGCCCGCGTTGACCCACGCATCGCCGTTGGGGCCGCGTGCGATCTTATAGGGCACCAGTTCGGTGTCCTTCTTGGTGATCGGGTCGTCGAACCGGCGCCCGATCAGCCGCTTGACCGCGAAGATCGTGTTGTCGCCGTTGGTGACCGCCTGGCGCTTGGCCGGCTGACCGACCAGCCGCTCGCCGTCTTTGGCGAACGCGACGATCGACGGCGTGGTGCGCGCGCCTTCCGCATTCTCGATCACCTTGGGCTTGCCGCCCTCCATGACAGCGACGCAGCTGTTGGTGGTTCCGAGGTCGATACCGATTACTTTTGCCATGTGTGCTTCTCAAGCCCCTCACAACGAATAAAACCCACAAGGTCACACCCCGTTACGGCTGCGCAACCTCTCTTGCTGTCCGCGATATAGGTGGGGTTCGGCTTGCCGCAAGATTGCCCGGAACCTAGAGCGGGCGCATCAATCGACGATCGGACGAGGAAGACCGCGATGCGCACCCTGTTGGCACGAAGCTGCCTTGCCGGATCGGCGGCGCTGTGGCTCGCGGGGTGCGGCGGGCCGCAGCAGGTGAGCGTCGACCATGCCTGGGTGCGGCTATCGGCGATCAAGACCAACCCGGCGGCGGCGTATTTCACGATCCATGGCGGGCCGCAGGACCGGACGCTGGTCGCGGTGTCCGCCGATGCCGCGGTGAAGGCAGAAATGCACGAAACGATGAAAAGCGACGAGGGCATGTCGACGATGGAGCCGGTCGCCGCGGTGCCGGTACCCGCCAAGACCGAGGTCGCGTTCAAGCCCGGCGGACGTCACGTCATGCTGTTCGACGTCAATCCCGGGATCAAGCCGGGGTCCGCGCTGACGCTGACCTTCACCTTTGCGAACGGCGAACGGATCGTCGAACGCGCCGCCGTCATCGCCGCGGGCGACCCCGCGCCGCAATGACGCCCATTCTGCAATGACCGGCGCGCGCGCCCTGAGCGCGGGCGAACGCGCGCTCGCGGCGGGGGTGTTCGGCGACGCGATCGATTATACGGCGGTGCGTATCGTCCAACGCAAATGGGCGTTCTTC
This sequence comes from Sphingomonas oligophenolica, assembly GCF_006438955.1. Lineage (GTDB taxonomy): Bacteria > Pseudomonadota > Alphaproteobacteria > Sphingomonadales > Sphingomonadaceae > Sphingomonas > Sphingomonas oligophenolica_A. The sequence continues at coordinate 5,532 of NZ_RCZK01000001.1, forward strand.
CAGCCGCGCGAGACGGTGATGGCACCGCGCGGGTGTATCCACTTCCATCCTCGCGGGCACCGCTATCGCGCCGATTTCGCTACCGCGCCGCTCGCCGACCAGGGATTGTTCGTCCACGAGATGGTCCATGTCTGGCAGCATCAGCGCGGGGTCTGCCTGCCGCTCGCGCGCCATCCGTGGTGCCGCTATGAGTATGCGGTGAAGCCGGGGCAGCCGCTCCATCGCTACGGGATCGAACAGCAGGCAGAGATCGTCCGCCACGCGTTCCTGCTACGCGCGGGTGCCAGCGTCGTCGGTGCGCCGCCGCTGGCGCAATATGCGACGATCCTGCCGTTCACGCCGTTGCCGTAGCGTCATCCGCCGCGGCAGTTAGCGGTCGCGTTCAAGTGGTTGATCTGCTATAGGTAAATACGTGACCAGCGCCGCCATCCCGCATTATCATGCCATCGGCATCGACCCCGCCGACATCGACTTCATGGGGCATGTCAACAATGCCAGCTACCTCAAATGGGTCCAGGAAGCCGTTGTCAGCCATTGGCAGCGACTCGCGCCCGCCGACGCGGTCGCCGAGCATCTGTGGGTCGCGCTGAAGCACGAGATTACATACCGCAAGCCGACATTTCTCGATGACGAGGTGATCGCGACGGTCCTGCTCGAAAAGGTCCAGGGCGCGCGTGCGTTCTATGAGACGATCATCAAGCGCGGCGAAGAGGTGCTCGCCGAGGTGAAGTCGAGCTGGTGCTGCCTCAATGCCGAAACGCTGCGCCCTGCGCGGCTCGCGCAGAGCGTCGTCGACCGCTTCTTCCGCAAGGATCAGCCGCCGATCTGACCGCGGATCGCGCCCTTGGGGTGCGCCGCATCATGGACGTTGACGTAATAGGCGGCGGGATTGGCGATGATCCCGGCGGCGAGTTGCTTGTCGACGCCATAGCATTTGCTCGACCGGCCATCGAGGGGGGTCTCGAGCGGCAAGACCACCGGCCCCGCGATCCCGCGCGCGCCCTGATGGATGTGCGCGGCGGTCGGTGCCAGCCCCTGCGTGGTCAGGTCGACGCAGACCTGGTTGGTGGTCGCATCCGCGGTGACCTTTGCGGTGCCGGTCGCGTTGGCGTCGCCCGGGCCGGGAACCTCCTGTGCACCGACGAGCGCGGTGTTGTACGTCTGGCCGACCGTGCCAGCGATCGTCGCGCAGCCGCCGAGCGGGAGACCGATCGCGGCGGCGAAGAGCAGGGCGGATTTGGTGGTGATGGTCATGGCGGGGGCTTTCGTTCCGGAGCTGTATCGATGGAACGATGCGAGCGGCGTCGTGGTTCCGGCCCCCTCGCCTTCACCGTGCTTCGAACGGCGTGATCCCCGCGCCGAGCGCATTCGCGCCGAGCGCCAGCCGCGCGTGGCTGTAATCCGCGACGAAGGCGGGCTTCGGGGGCGCACCCGGCGCCAGCCGCGCGTCGTTGCCGACGATCTTGAGCCCCGCCGACGGATAGGTCTGCGCCTCCGCCGCGACGACGATCAGCGCCGACGCATTCTCTTTCCCGCGCCCCTGGACGAAGGTGTTGCGCGCGATCAGCCCAGTTGCGCCTTCGGACAGGTCGATCATGTAATTGGTCTTCGCGCCCGCGGTGTCGTCGAAGCTGTTGTCGGTGATCGTCACCAGCGGGCTGCGCAGCTTGAGGTAATGCCCCCCGGTCCCGCGTTCGAACCGCGAGTGCGTCACCGTCACGCTGCCCTGGTTGCCGAGATACACCGAATGCGCGCAATTGGGCGCCTGATCGCACTGGCCGAGCCCCGAGAAGGTCGACCGGTCGATCGTGATCCGCTGCGCGCTCGCCACATTGCCGAGGATCCCCTCCTGGCTGTCGAGGAAGGTCGCATCGGCGACGTCGAGATCGCCCGCTTCGATCCGGATCCCCGCGCCGTTGCCATCGGCGACGCTGTAGCCCCGAAACACGAGACCCTCTACGCGCGACGCGGTGCCGCGCAGTACCAGCGCCGCCTTGTCCTCGCACACCTCCTGTTCGAAAATCGCGGTGCCGGGCTCCGCCGCCCTGAAGGTGACGCGCCCCGCCTGCTGCACCGCGCATTGGCGATAGGTACCGGGCGCGATCAGGATCGTCCCCGTCCCGCCGCCGATCGCGCGCACCGCATCCTGCAGCGCGCCGAAATGCCGTCCGGTCTCGACGACGGTAAACGGCCCATTCGCCGCCATCGCGGGCGCGGCGAGCATCACAAGGGGGAGCAGCAAACGGCGCATCGGGCGATTCCTTCCACCGCCGACCTGCGCCGCGACTGGTCGATCCGCCAGCCGCAAACGCGGTTAATCGGACGCGGCGGGAGCGCGAACCCTTTCCGGCGGGCGCAACCGTCCCGAAATGAGCCGACGCCGGGACGTCAGCTCAGATTGGGGCGCAGATACCGTTCGGCCAGCGCACGATCGATTCCGCGGCGGGTTGCATAGTCCACGACCTGGTCCTCACCGATCCGCGCGACACCGAAATATTCGGCTTGCGGATGGCCGAAATAGAAGCCCGACACCGCTGCGGTCGGCAGCATCGCGAAGCTTTCGGTCAGGATCGTGCCCGTCGCCTCCTGCGCGTCGAGCATGTCGAACAATTGCGCTTTCAAGCTGTGTTCGGGGCAGGCGGGATAGCCCGGCGCGGGGCGGATGCCGCGATATTGTTCGCGGATCAGCGCCTCGTTGGTCAGTTGTTCGTCGGGGGCATAGCCCCATAGATCGGTGCGGACGTGACGGTGGAGCCGTTCGGCGAACGCCTCGGCCAAGCGATCGGCGAGTGCCTTGAGCAGGATGTCGTTGTAATCGTCATGGTCGGCCTTGAAGCGCGCCAGATGCGGTTCGATGCCGTGGATCGAGACCGCGAAGCCGCCGATCCAGTCGCCCTTGGGATCGATGAAATCGGCGAGACACATGTTGGCGCGGCCTTCACGCTTGGCGATCTGCTGGCGCAGGAACGGCAGCCGGACGCTTTCCTCGTGGGTGCGATCGAGGTTGGGAATGTGGAAATTCTCGGGAATGCTCGCGCCGTCGGGGCTGCGATGATCCTCGGCATGCCGGGTCTGGACCCAGACGTCGTCGTCGTGGCGATGGCACGGCCACAGCCCCGCGACGCCGCGCGCGGTGAGCCATTTTTCCGCCACGACGGTATCGAGCATCGCCTGCGCGTCGGCATAGAGCGAGCGCGCGCTTTCCCCCACCACCGCATCGTCGAGGATCGCGGGGAAATTGCCCGCCAATTCCCAGGCGCGGAAGAACGGCGTCCAGTCGATCAACTCCCGCAGGTCGTCGAGATTCCAGTTGGGGAAAACGTGCACACCAGGCTGGGTCGGCGCGCCGGGTTTCAGCGCCATGTCCGCGACGAAACCATTGGCGCGCGCGCGGTCAAGCGGCAGCAGCGCATTCTGCGTCTTGCCTTCGCGCGCGGCGCGGACCGCGGCGTAATCCGCATCGGTCTTGGCGACGAAATCGTCGCGGATCGTGTCCGACACCAGCGTCGTCGCCACGCCTACTGCGCGGCTCGCGTCGAGGACGTGGACGACCGGGCCGTCATAGGCGGGCGCGATCCGCAGCGCGGTGTGGACCTTCGACGTGGTCGCGCCGCCGATCAGCAACGGCATCGTCATTTTGGCGCGCTTCATCTCTTCGGCGACGGTCACCATTTCATCGAGCGAGGGGGTGATGAGCCCCGATAGCCCGATCATGTCGGCGTCGTTCTCGTTCGCGGCCTCGAGGATCTTCGACCAGGGCACCATCACGCCGAGGTCGACCACCTCGAACCCGTTGCACTGGAGCACGACGCCGACGATGTTCTTGCCGATATCGTGGACGTCGCCCTTGACGGTCGCCATGATGATCTTGCCCTTGCCCTTGGCGCCGGGCTCCTTGGCGGCCTCGATGAACGGCAACAGGTGCGCGACCGCCTTCTTCATCACGCGCGCCGATTTCACCACCTGCGGCAGGAACATCTTGCCCGATCCGAACAGGTCGCCGACGACGTTCATCCCGTCCATCAGCGGACCTTCGATCACTTCGATCGGGCGACCGCCGCGGTCCAGAACCTGCTGGCGCGCTTCCTCGGTATCGTCGACGACATGCGCGTCGATTCCCTTGACCAGCGCATGTTCGAGCCGCTTGTCGACCCCCCAGCTGCGCCATTCGGCCGCCTGCTTCTCCGCGACCTCATCGGTCCCACGATAGCGTTCGGCGAGCGCGACCAGCCGCTCGCCCGCGTCGGGGTCGCGGTTGAGGATCACGTCCTCGCACGCCTGCCGCAGTTCGGCGTCGATCATGTCGTACACGTCGAGCTGCCCGGCGTTGACGATCGCCATGTCCATCCCCGCGGGGATCGCATGATACAGGAACACCGAATGCATCGCGCGGCGCACCGGTTCGTTGCCGCGGAAGCTGAACGACAGGTTCGACAGTCCGCCCGAGATATGAACGTGCGGGCAGCGCACCTTGATGACGCGGACCGCCTCGATGAAATCGACCGCGTAATTGTTGTGTTCCTCGATCCCCGTCGCGATCGCGAACACATTGGGATCGAAAATGATATCCTCGGGCGGGAAGCCGATCCCGGTGAGCAGGTCATAAGCGCGCGCGCAGATCTCGATCTTGCGGTCCTGCGTATCGGCCTGACCGACCTCGTCGAACGCCATCACCACGACCGCGGCGCCATAGGCCATGCACTTCTTCGCCTGATCGAGGAACGGCGCCTCGCCCTCCTTCATGCTGATCGAATTGACGATCGGCTTGCCCGACACGCATTTCAACCCGGCCTCGATCACGCTCCATTTCGAGCTGTCGACCATCACCGGGATGCGCGCGATGTCGGGCTCAGCGGCGATCAGCTTCAGGAAGGTCGTCATCGCGTGGTGCGCGTCGAGCAGGCCTTCGTCCATGTTGACGTCGAGCACCTGCGCACCCGCCTCGACCTGTTGCAGCGCGACCGCGACCGCGGCGGGATAATCGCCCGCCATGATCAGCTTCTTGAAGCGCGCCGAGCCGGTGACGTTGGTGCGTTCGCCGATATTGACGAAGGAGGTGGAGGAATTGGTGGTCATGTCATTTCTTCTTCCCCCCTCCCGCTTGCGGGAGGGGTCGGGGGAGGGCCTGCCTTGACTCAATCGAACGCCAGGATCGGAAGGACAGGCCCTCCCCTAGCCCCTCCCGCACGCGGGAGGGGAACATTCACGCCGCCATCGTCATTGGCTCCAGCCCCGCGAGGCGGGTTCGCACCGCGGGGACCGGGACGACGCGCGGCGCGAGCCCCGCGACCCCGTCGGCGATCGCCTTGATGTGCGCAGGGGTCGATCCGCAGCAGCCGCCGAGCACGTTGACTTGGCCCGCCTCGGCCCATTCGCCGACCAGCCCCGCGGTCGTCGCGGGCATCTCGTCATATTCACCGAGTTCGTTGGGCAGCCCGGCGTTGGGATAGACCATGATCAGCGTGTCGCAGATCTCGCTCAGCACCTTGACGTGCGGGCGCAGCTGCTCCGCACCAAACGAACAGTTGAGCCCGATCGTCAGCGGGCGGGCATGGCGAACCGCGTGCCAGAACGCCTCGACGGTATGTCCCGACAGGTTGCGCCCCGACAGGTCGGTGAGCGTCATCGACAGCATGATCGGGAGATCGCGACCGAGATCGTCTGCCGCCTCGATCGCGGCCATCACGCCGGCCTTGGCGTTGAGCGTGTCGAACACCGTCTCGATCAGGATGAAGTCCGCACCACCCTCGACCAGCGCGTCGATCTGTTCGCGGTAGACGTCCTTCAACTCGTCGAAGTCGATTTCGCGAAACCCCGGATCGTTGACGTCGGGGCTGAGCGAAAGCGTCTTGTTGGTCGGCCCGACCGCGCCCGCGACGAACCGCGGGCGACCGTCGCGCGCCTGATATTCGTCCGCCAACCGCCGCGCGAGTTGTGCCGAGGCGACGTTGATGTCGCGCACCAGCGCCTGCGCGCCATAATCGGCCTGGCTGATCCGGTTGGCGGAGAAGGTATTGGTCTCGGCGATGTCGGCCCCCGCCTCGAAATAGGCGCGGTGGATGGTCTCGATCACCTCGGGCTTGGTCAGCACGAGGATGTCGTTGTTGCCCTTCTGGTCATGACCGAGCGTCAGGTCGCCCGCATAATCGGCCTCCGACAGTTTCCAGTTCTGAATCTCGGTGCCGAACGCGCCGTCGGTGATCAGGATGCGCTCGGCGGCGGCGGTGCGGAATTGGTCGCGAGGGGTCATTTTCGATTCCTTTGGGTCCCCGCGAAGGCGGGGACCCAGTCTGGGCTCCCGCCTTCGCGGGAGAACAAATTACGCCGCCGCTTCGGTCGCGACGGAGGTCGCGCGCACCCCGAGCAGGTGGCAGATCGCATAGGCGAGTTCGGCGCGGTTGAGCGTGTAGAAATGGAGCTGCTTGACCCCGCCCGCGTACAGCTTGCGGCTGAGTTCGGCGGCGATCGTCGCCGCAACCAGCTGGCGCGCCGCGGGACGATCGTCGAGCCCGTCGAACAGCCGCGCCATCCATGCAGGCACGTCGGTGCCGCACATCGCGCTCATCCGCACGACGCTGGCGAAATTGGCGACGGGCATGATGCCCGGCACAATTTCCGCGTCGATCCCCGCCGCCGCGAGCCGATCGCGGTAGCGGAAGAAGGTGTCGGGTTCGTGGAAGAATTGCGTGATCGCGCGGGTCGCGCCCGCGTCCATCTTGCGCTTGAGGTTGTCGAGATCGGCGGCGTCGTCGGCCGAATCGGGATGGCATTCGGGATAGGCCGCGACCGAAATCTCGAACGGGTGGAGCCGCTTGAGCCCCGCGACCAACGCCGCGGCATTCTCATAGCCGCCGGGATGCGGGGCGAACGTCGCGCCCGCGGTCGGCATGTCGCCGCGCAGCGCGACGATGTGGCGCACCCCCGCGGCCCAATATTCCCGCGCGACCTGGTCGACCTCGTCACGCGTCGCCTCGACGCAGGTGAGGTGCGCGGCGGCGGCGAGGCTGGTGTCGCGCTGGATCCGTGCGACGGTGGCGTGGGTGCGTTCACGCGTCGATCCGCCCGCGCCATAGGTGACCGACACGAAGCGCGGGGCCAGCGGCTCTAGCGTCCGCACCGCGCCCCACAATTGCTCTTCCATCTTGTCGGTCTTGGGTGGGAAGAATTCGAAGCTCACCTCGAGCGCGCCGCCGACATCGGCGTAGAGCGGCGCGTCGAGCGCGCGGCGCGCCTCTTCGAGCTGGTTGACCGATATCGTCATGCCGCCTTCACCTCTCGCAACGTCGCGCCGGGCTTGCGCCCGAGCCACAGTCTCACCGTCAGTTCGCCGCCTTCAAGCGTCGCGGTGTCCGCGAGCTGGAGACCGGCATTGTCGAACCAGGTCGCGATCTGGTCCTCGGCGAAGCCCAGCCGGGTATGCGCGTCGCGGGTCCGCAGTTCCTCGCGGTCGTGCGGCGCGAAATCGGCGATCAATAGCCGGCCGCCGGGGCGCAATACCCGCGCCGCCTCAGAGATGCCGGCACCCGGCTGCTGCGCGAAATGGAGCACATGATGGAGGATGGCGACGTCGGCAGCGGCATCGTCCATCGGCAGTGCGTACAGGTCGGCCTGGCGCAAGTCGGTATTGGCGCGATCGTGCAGTTTCGCGCGCGCGAGCCGCAGCATCTCGCTCGACCGGTCGATCCCGAGCGCGGCGTCGGCGCGCTCCGCGAACAGTTCGAGCATCCGCCCGGTTCCGGTCCCGATATCGATCAGCGTTCCCACCGGCGCTTCGCCCAGCATCGCCGCCATCGCCGCCTCGACCTGGTCGTCGGCAACATGGAGCGAGCGGATCGCGTCCCATTCCCCCGCATGGCCTTCGAACCACGCCGCCGCGCTCGCCGCCCGGTCGGCGCGCACCGCGGCGAGCCGCGCGGCGTCGGCGACCGCCCAGTGATCGGGCTCGATCCCCGTCAGCGCATCGAGCATCGCGGCGACCGGCGCGACCCGATCGCGCGTGCCGAGCGCGACGAAGACCCAGCTGCCTTCCTTGCGACGCTCGGCAAGCCCGGCGTCGCACAGGATCTTGACGTGACGGCTGACGCGCGGCTGGCTTTGTCCCAGCACCTGCGCCAGTTCACCGACCGACAATTCCATCGATCGCAGCAGCGAAAACACCCGCAGCCGGGTCGCGTCAGCAAGCGCACGAACGATATCGAGGGCGAGCGTCATGGCGCCAGCGGACAAGGATGGGAGGGCAGACGGGAGTTCATGGGATCAACATATAAAGATATCTTTATATGTGGTCAATGCGGACCCGCGACCGCTTGCCTGCGTTGGATATCCCCTTACCCTTTAGCGTCAACGAATCACGGGAGCCTTGCATGAACCGCCTTACCCTCGCCGCCGTCGGAACCGCCGCGCTCGCGCTCGCCGCGTGCAGCCAGCATGCGCAGAACGAAAGCGCCGAGGCCGGCAACGCGATCGCCGCCGATGCCAATGCGACGATGCAGAACGCGACCAGCGACGTCGACGCATCGACCGACGCGGCGTTCGGATCGGCCGAGAACGCGATGGACCGCGCGGGGGACCGCGCGGGCGACCAGATCGACAACAGCGCCGCCCGCGCCGGTGCCGCGATCGACAATTCCGCCGACCGTGCCGCCGACGCCACCGGCAATGCGATGGTCGAGGCGGGCAACGCGGTCCGGCGATGACGCGCCGCGCCGCGCCCCTTTTGATCGCGAGCGCGCTGCTGGTCGGAACGCCGCTGCTGAGCGCGTGTTCGGGCGGCAGCGACGCCCCGCCCGGCACCACCACCGCCGACGAGGATCGCCAGCTCAACGACGCCGCCGCGATGCTCGACGCCAATAGTATCGACCTCAATGCCGTCGACGCCGAAGACGACGCAGCCGACGCCAACGAAAGCAATAACCGATGACCATCCCGACCCGCCGCCTGGGCGCCACCGAGCTCGAAATCGCGCCGCTCGTGCTGGGCGGCAACGTCTTCGACTGGACCGCGGATCGTGCCACCAGCTTCGCGGTACTCGACGCCTTCGTGGCGAGGGGCGGCACGATGATCGACACCGCCGACGTGTATTCGGCCTGGGTGCCCGGGCATCAGGGCGGCGAGTCCGAGAGCATGATCGGCGAATGGCTGAAGGCCAGCGGCAAGCGCGATTTAGTGCTGATCGCAACCAAGGTCGGGATGCTGCCGGGCGACGGCGGCGAGAAGCTCGCGCCCGCGCGGATCGCGGCGGCGGCGGAGGCGTCGCTCAAACGGCTCGGCACCGACCGGATCGATCTCTATTACGCACACCAGGACGACGAGAACGTGCCGCAGGAGGATGCGCTGGCGGCGTTCGGCAAGCTGGTCGACGTCGGCAAGGTGCGCGTGGTCGGCGCGAGCAACTTCCACGCCGCGCGGCTGAAATCCGCGGTCGATATCGGCAAGGCGGCGGATAACCTTCCCCGCTATCACGTCCTTCAGCCCGAATATAATCTCGTCAGCCGCGGCAAGTTCGAGGGCGAATTGCAGGATTATTGCATCCAGGAGAATATTGGGGTCCTGCCCTATTACGGGCTCGCATCGGGCTTCCTGACCGGCAAGTATCGCAGCGCAGACGATCTGGGCAAAAGTCCGCGCGGCAGCCGGATGACCGATTTGCTCGAGGGCAAAGGCAAGGCAGTGCTCGCCGCGATGGATCAGGTCGCGGAGGAAACCGGCGCCACGCTCGCGCAGATCGCGCTGGCGTGGTTGATCGCGCAACCCGGCGTCACCGCGCCGATCGCGAGCGCGACCAGCGTCTACCAGCTCGAGGAATCGATGGGCGCGATGACGTTGGACCTCACCCGCGAGCAGATCGACCGGCTGACCGACGCGGGCGCGTAAAGTGCGGCGTTATCCGCTTGTGTGATACCAACTTAATACAGTAGACCCCGCGGAATAACAAACGGGGGCCCGGGTGGTTAATGTACTTGAACTGGCGGGGGTTACCAAGAAGTTCGGTGATCTCGCCGCGGTCGACGACCTGAGTTTCGCGGTCCGGGAAGGCGAAGTGTTCGGCTTCCTGGGCGGCAACGGCGCGGGCAAGACCACGTCGATCCGGATGGTGCTCGATATCCTTCGCCCCACCGCGGGGACGATTAGCGTGCTCGGCCGCGCGCCCGGACGCGAGAACAGTCGCGACATCGGTTTCCTGCCCGAAGAACGCGGGCTGTACCGGCAGATGAAGGTGATCGACACGATCACCTATTTCGGGCGCCTGAAGGGAATGAGCGCCAGCGCGGCGCGATCGCATGGCCGCGAACTGCTCGCGCGGTTCGGGCTTGCCGACAATGAAAAGACCGCGGTCGACAAATTGTCGAAGGGGATGGCGCAGAAGGTTCAGCTGGCGACAGCGCTGGTCAATCGCCCGCGGTTGCTGATCCTCGATGAGCCGTTTTCGGGACTCGACCCGGTCAACCAGGGGCTGCTCGAACACGAGATCACGCGCGCGGCGCACGACGGCGCGACCGTGATCTTTTCCACCCATGTCATGCAACATGCCGAACGGCTGTGCGACCGACTGTTGCTGATCGCCAAGGGCGCCAAGAGGTTCGAGGGATCGCAGGACGAGGCGCGCGCAACCCTGCCCGCGCGGCTAAGCGTCGTGGCGCGATCGTCGCCCGCGGCGCTGCCCGGCGTCGCCGGCGCGACCGCGGTCGACGCGCCGGTCGACGGCTGGCAGCAATGGGACGTCGCGCTGGATCCGGGGGTCGATCCGGGCGCGGTGCTCGAACGATGCACCATATCGGGGGTCGCGCTGCGCCGGTTCGAACCACGGCGCGCGACGCTCCACGACGTCTTCATCCACCTCGTCGGCACCGACGCCGACGCCGGGAGCGTCGCCGCATGATCAACCATATCCTCCTCGTCGCGGCGCGCGAATTCCGCCAGATCGCGATGACCCGCAGCTTCTGGCTGACGCTCCTCATCCTGCCCGTGGCGCTCGCGATCGGGCCGCTGACGCAGCGCTTCATGAGCAAGGACGACCCCGATCGCGTCATGCTGATCGATCGCACCGGGGGATCGACCGCGCAGGCGATCGAGGCGCGGTTCGATCTCGAGCGCCAGCGCTCGATCCTGACCGACCTGTCGCGCTATGTGCAGCGTTACCATCTCGACGCCGCTGCTCCGCAGGCGCTGTGGAGCCAGCATGATCGCTGGTACAGCGATGCCGATGTCGCGCGGTTCGTCGCCGATGGCGGGGTCGCCGCCGCGCAGGCGAAGCTGACGGTGGCCGCGCCCGAGGACACGCCTGCGTTCAAACCCGACAAGCCTGATTACGCCTTCGTGGCACCGCCTCCAGCCGTCGCCCAATCCAGCGACGCCACCGTCGATGCCGCGCTCCAGCCGCTGCTCCATCCGACCGCGAAGGACGCCAAGCCGCTCGATTATGCGGTGCTGATCCCCGCCGATTTCGGCAGCAGCCCGCTCGTCCGGCTATGGGCGAACGGCAATGCCGGACCGCGGTTCGTCGGCACGCTCCAGCCGGTGCTGACGCAGCAATTGCGCGGGCGCTATCTGCAGGCGAACGGCCTGTCGCCCGCCGCGGCCCAGACCGCGAGCGATATCGCCCCCGCGCTGTCGATCAGCACGCCCCCGCCCGGCGGCGGTGCACGCGAACGCGTGTTGATCCGGTCGATCCTGCCGCTCGTTGCGTGCTATATGCTGATGATGAGCCTGATGCTGTCGGGCAGCTGGATGCTCCAGGGCACGGTCGAGGAACGATCGAACAAGCTGCTCGAAACCGTGCTCGCATGCGTCAGCCCCGAAGAGCTGATGTACGGCAAGCTCGTCGGCACCGTCGGGATCGGCTTGTCGATGATCGCGGTATGGATGCTGTGCGGCATCGGCGCGGCCTATGCCACGCAGGGCGCGATCGCGGACATGATCCGCCCCGCGCTGGAACCGCTCAATTCGGTCGGGACGATTGCGACGATGATCTATTTCTTCGTCGCGGGCTATGTCGCGATCGCGATGATCTTCCTGACGATCGGCGCGATGAGCGATTCGATGCGCGACGCGCAGGGGTATCTGACCCCGGTGCTGATGGCGATCCTGATCCCGATCACGATCCTGATCCAGGGCATTTTGAGCGGCGGCGGGGGCATCGGGATCGAGGTGCTGACGTGGATCCCGATCTACACGCCGTTTGCGGTGCTCGCGCGGCTCGGGTCGGGGCTGCCCGCGTGGGAGGTGGTCGCGACCGGGGTATTGCTCGCCGCGTTCATCGCGGTGGAACTGGTGCTACTCGGCCGCCTGTTCCGCGCCAGCCTGCTCGCGGCGGGGCAGCGGCCGAATGTCAAGACGATGCTGAACCGGATGCGGGCGTAAAGGGCCGGGTTCACGCGAAGATTTGGTGCGCGCGAAAACCTCTCTTCTTGCTTTGTCCCGGTGCGTGAACCCGATCGGCACGGAAGCGGCCCGACGCGTGAGCATCGAGCCGCTTCCCTTTAACGATCGCAATGCGTAGCCGGCGCTAACGCTTCGGCTTGAATATCACGCCGCGAACTGGTTCATCGTGTTGTGCGCGCCGCCGGCCTTGAGCGCGGCGTCGCCCGCGAAATATTCCTTGTGGTCGTCGCCGATGTCGCTGCCGGACATGTTCTGGTGCTTGACGCACGCGATGCCTTCGCGGATTTCCTTGCGCTGGACGCCCTTGACGTAACCCAGCATCCCCGCCGCGCCGAAATACTCCTTGGCGAGGTTGTCGGTGCTGAGCGCGGCGGTGTGGTAGGTCGGCAGTGTGATCAGGTGATGGAAGATCCCGGCGCGCGCCGCGGCGTCGCTCTGGAAGGTGCGGATGCGTTCGTCGGCCTCGTCGCCGAGCGCGGTGCCGTCATAGTCCACGCTCATGAGGCGGGCGCGATCATAGGCCGACACGTCCTTGCCCGCGTCCGACCACGCGTCGAACACCTGCTGGCGGAAATTCAGCGTCCAGTTGAAGCTCGGTGAATTGTTGTACACCAGCTTGGCGTTCGGAATCACGTCGCGGATGCGGTCGACCATCCCCGCGATCTGGTCGATGTGCGGCTTCTCGGTCTCGATCCACAGCAGGTCGGCACCGTTCTGCAAGCTGGCGATACAGTCCATCACGCAGCGATCCTCACCGGTCCCGGCGCGGAACTGGAACAGGTTCGACGGCAACCGCTTGGGCTTCATCAGCTTGCCGTCGCGGTTGATGATGACGTCGCCGTTGATCGTCGAGAGATCGGTGACCTCCTCGCAATCGAGGTAGCTGTTATACTGGTCGCCGAGATCGCCCGCTTCCTTGCTCACCGCGATCTGCTTGGTCAGCCCCGCGCCGAGCGAATCGGTGCGCGTCACGATGATCCCGTCCTCGACGCCGAGTTCGAGGAAGGCGTACCGGCACGCGCGGACCTTCGCGAGGAAGTCCTCGTGCGGCACGGTCACCTTGCCGTCCTGGTGCCCGCACTGCTTTTCGTCGCTGACCTGATTTTCGATCTGGAGCGCGCAGGCCCCCGCTTCGATCATCTTCTTGGCGAGCAGATACGTCGCCTCGGCGTTGCCGAAGCCCGCGTCGATATCCGCGATAATCGGCACGACATGCGTCTGATAGCCGTCGATCGCCTTCGTCAGCCGCGCCTCCTCGACCTCGTTACCCGCCGCGCGCGCGGCGTCGAGATCGCGGAACATCATGCCCAGTTCGCGCGCGTCGGCCTGGCGCAGGAAAGTGTAGAGCTCCTCGATCAGCGCGGGAACGCTGGTCTTTTCATGCATCGATTGGTCGGGCAGCGGGCCGAATTCGCTGCGCAGCGCGGCGACCATCCAGCCTGACAGGTACAGATAGCGGCGCTCGGTCGAGCCGAAATGCTTCTTGATGCTGATCATCTTCTGCTGGCCGATGAAGCCGTGCCAGCAGCCGAGCGACTGGGTGTAATTGGCGGGATCGGCGTCATAGGCCGCCATGTCGCGGCGCATGATCGCGGCGGTGTAGCGCGCGATGTCGAGCCCGGTCTGGAACCGATTCTGCACCCGCATCCGCGCCACCGCCTCGGCATCGATCCCGTCCCAGGTGCCATTATGCCCGGCGATGAGCTGGTTGGTGGCGGCGATATGCTGCTGATAGGTCACGGCTACGTCCTTTATGCGGTGGTCTGCTGAAGGATGTAGCGAACTTCACAGCGGAACAGACCGCCTATGTGCGATTTACGGCGTGGTTTTGTGAAGCAGCGCGTGATTTCCATGTCGTTATGTACGCATATTTACAATGCGCTTTACGCCTTGGTGGCGAACCAGATGACGTGACGCGGCCCCTTGCCATTGCTCCTGGCGCGGACGACCTCTTCGTCGACACCAAAGCCCGCGTCGGCCAGCCGCCGCGCGAAGGGCTTGTCGGGGGCGGCGGACCAGACCGCCAAAATCCCGCCGGGGGTGAGCGCGGCGCGCGCCGCGGCGAGCCCACGCGCCGAATACAGCCCGTCGTTGCCCGCACGGGTCAGCCCATCGGGACCATTGTCGACGTCGAGCAGGATCGCGTCATACACGTCCTGTCGCTTGCGGATCGACATCGCGACATCGCCGTCGATCACGCTCACCCGCGGATCATCGAGGCATCCCGCGGTCAGCGTCGCCATCGGGCCGCGTGCCCATGCGACGATCTCCGGCACCAGCTCGACCACCGACAGCCGCGCCTGAGGCCCCAGCACCGCCAGCGCGGCGCGCAGCGTGAACCCCATGCCGTAACCGCCAATCAACAGATGCGGTGCGCTGCGTCCAGCAAGCCGCGCGCACGTCATCGTCGCGAGCGCTTCCTCGGACCCGCTCATCCGCGAGTTCATCAGCTCGTTGCGATCGAGCACGATCATGAAATCGTCGCCGCGGCGGAACAGCCGCAGCGTTTCGCCGTCGGGCACGACCGCGGTCGCCAGCAGATCGCGGGGAATCATCGCGCCGCTCTAGTCAGTCGCCGCCGAAGGTAAAGGCGCTGACCCCGCGTTCGCGCTCGTCGATCAACAGCGCACGCCCCATCGGCGGGGCGCTGCGTTGCGGGCAGGCGGGGCGCAGACAGGCGCGACAGCCGAGCCCGATCGGGGTCGCCTCGCCGGTCAGGTCGACGCCGCGCGCGACCGCGAGCCCCGCGCCGAGTTCCGCCGCGACCCCCAGCCCGACCGCGAATTCGACCGGTACGGCGCCATAGCGCCGCCCCTGCGGCGTCACGGTGCGCGCCATCGTCAGCCAGCGCGCGCCATCCTCGAGCTCGACGAGCTGGACCGCGAGCGATCCGGGGCGATCGAACGCGTGGTGGATCCGCCACAACGGGCAGCGACCCTCCGCATCGGCGAGCGCCGCGCCGCTCGCGCCCGAAAAGCGCTTCGACGATTGTCCCGCGCGATCGATCCGGACCATGAAGAAGGGCAGGCCGCGCGCGCCGACCCGCTGGAGCGTCGTCAAGCGATGCGCGACCTGTTCGAACCCCGCGCCGAAACGCCGCTGGAGCAGTTCGAGGTCGTAGCCGGTCGCCTCGCACGCGCGCAGGAATCGCGCGTAGGGCATCATCACGCCCGCCGCGAAATAGCTCGCCAAATAGCGGCGGAACAGCCGGTCGGCGGCGCGATCGGCCAGCCCCGCACCCTTGGCGAGCGCGTCGATTTCCGCCTTCGCCTCGATCTGCGCGAGCTGGAACGCCGCGGCGAAGGTGCGTGACGCCGAATCGAGCGTCTCGCTCACCTGTACTTGCCGCGCGTGGAGATCGAGCCGCCGCAACAGATCTGGCATCACGTCGACCGGCAGGACGCGGATCGTCAGCTGGTGCTTGACGCGCAGCCGTTCGGCGATCGCACCGTACAGATCGCCCGCGCCCATCCGCAGCTCGTCCGCCAGCGCCTCGGCGGCGGTGTCGAGATCGGCGAAATAACCCCGCCAGCGTTCGATCTCCCGCCGGACCGCGGCGATCGGATCGGCGGGGTCGGTCGCCCCTACCCCGCTGCCCCGCGAATCGAACGCGCGCGCGAACGCTTCCGCGCCGCCCGGCGCACCCGCGAGCCATTCCTCGAGCTCGTTGCGGTCGATGTCGAGATCGGCGAACATCGGATCGGCGAGGCGACGGCGGATCGCCTCGACGCCGCCACCCGGCTCCGCCGCGGCGAGCGCGCGCGGATCGAAATCGAACGTCTCGGCCAGCCTGATCAGGAGCGTCGCCGAAATCGGGCGCTGGTTGCGCTCGATCAGGTTGAGATAGCTCGCGCTGATCGCCAGCGCCTCCGCCATCGCGGCCTGGGTCAGCCCCGCGCGGCGGCGCAACCGCCGCACCGCATGTCCCGCCAGCAATTTGCGATCGGCCATCCCGCGTCCCCCAGACGGGCGCTGTGCCGCCCCGCGCGGCGGCGTGTCAAGGATTTACAAATCAACGAGGCCGGGCCTGCCAAGCGTTACTCCAATACGCCTCCGGGGGCCGCGAACCGGTAGCCGTCGGCCGCGAATGCTGGCTCTACCGCGCCATGCCCGCCGCGCCATCGCGTGGCGGGCGCTCGCTTTCCTGGGGAGGAAAGGTGCCCGCCGCTGGTTCGCCGACGGCGGGCATTCCCCTGCGCGCGACGCGCCGGCTAGGCATCCGCCCGCGTACGGTTATAGTTGCGCGCATGGCCAATTCGATCATTGCCGCGATCCGACGCGATATCGTGCTGTACGGCGCGCTCGCCGCCAATCTGGGGATCGGCGTCGCTAAATTCGTCGCGGCGGGGATCACCGGATCGTCGTCGATGTTGACAGAAGGGGTGCATAGCTGCGTCGACAGCGGCAACCAGATTCTGCTGCTCTATGGCCAGCACCGCGCCAAACGCCCCGCCGACGCCAACCATCCGTTCGGCTATGGCCGCGAACTATATTTCTGGGCGTTCGTCGTCGCGATCCTGATCTTTGCAGTCGGCGCGGGGGTGTCGGGCTATGAAGGCTATCGCCACGTCGTCGCGCCCGAGCCGTTGTCGGACCCGACGATCAACTACATCGTCCTCGCCATCGCCGCCGCGCTGGAGGGCACGTCGTGGGGCCTCGCGATCAAGGAATTCGGCCACAAGAAGGGCGATGCGGGCTGGTGGGACGCGATTCGCGACTCGAAGGACCCCGCGGGCTTCATCGTTCTGTTCGAGGATTCGGCGGCGCTGGCGGGGCTGGCCATTGCAGCGATCGGGGTCTGGGCGAGCCATGCCTTCGCAGATCCGCGGATCGACGGCGTCGCGTCGATCCTGATCGGCGTTATCCTGGCGGGCGTCGCGATCCTGCTGGCGCGCGAGGCGAAGGGGCTGCTGATCGGCGAGCGCGCCGAGCCCGAGGTCGTCGAGACGGTGCGCGCGATCGTCGCCGCGCATCCCGACATCTGTTCGGTCAACCACATCCGCACGATCCACACCGCGCCCGACAGCATATTCGTCGCGATCAGCGCGGACTTTGCCGATGGCGTGTCGATGGGCGATGGCGAAACGCTGATCGACGAGATCGAACGCGAACTCCACGCGGCGGTGCCGCAGTTGAGTTCGATCTACATCCGCCCCGAAAAGCGCGAGGATGCGGCCGGATCGTCCGCGGCCCGATAAGGCGTCGCAATCGATTGGATTGCGGCGCGCGCCACGATTACGCTACCCTGGTTCGATGCCCCCGATGATTATCCGCCTTGTGCGCCGATCAGCGCTGGCGCTGACGCTGGCCACCACGCTGGTCGCTCTGCCCGCGCAGGCGGCGGTGACGATCACTTTCTGGAGCCGCGACATGGGTCGCACCTTTCCCCATGCGTATATCACGCTGCGTGGGGTGCCCGACGGCGGCGGCGAGCCGGTCGACACCGGCTATGGCTTCACCGTGAAGACGGTGACCCCCGCGCTGCTGCTGGGCAGCGTGAGCGGCACGATCGAGCGGCCCACGATCGGGTATCAGAACGGCAGCGACGCGCAGTTTTCGGTGGTGCTGAGCGATGCGCAATATGCCGCCGAACTCGCGCTGGTCGCGGCGTGGGACAAGACCCGCGGGGGCGACAGCCGCTACAACCTCAACACGCGCAACTGCATCCATTTCGTCAAGGCGGCGGCGCGGATCGCGGGGCTGACCGATCTCGATCGCCCCAAGCTGATGAAGAAGCCGCGCCGCTATCTCGAGGCGATCGCCGCGGCAAACCGCGCCGCGATCACCCCGATCGGGAAAGCCGGGAGTGACCATCTGGCGACGCTGCCGCCGGTGTCGGCGCCCCCGGCGTGGCGCGTCGCGCCCGACCTGCACGTGCTGCCGCCCTCGCCGCCGGGTCAGCCGATCGGGACGATATCGACGAGGTCGAGGGTCGATTCGAACCCCGGATAGGGCAGGATCAGCCGCCACCGGGCCGCGCCGATCCGTTCGACGAACCCCGCCGCATCGCGCCGCGCGTCGCGCCCGTAGCGCATCGGCCGGGTCTCGTCGCCCAACGCCAGCGTCCCCAGGAACACCTGGCGTGCATCGGTGTCGTCGAACAGATAGCCGTGAAGCCGCTGATCGCCGTCGAGCGAAAAGGTCGTCCGCCCCGCGGTGGTCGCAACGACGCATCGGGTCCAGTCGCGCGTCGCCATCGCGGGCGCGGCGGCGTCGCGCGCGCCGAGCTTGACCACCCGGCAGCGGTAACGCCCCACCGCCAGCCGCGCGCCCGGCAGGCTGCGGTCGGGATCGAGCAGCATCGCGTCGCGCGCCATCGGCTCGGCGGCGCCAGCCGCGCGTGCCATCGCGAGCGCCGCGACCCACGCCTGACGCCACTGGCGCAGCCGGGTGCGGTCGTGCGGGGTCGCGACCTTGCGCCAGTCGATATCCTGCGGGGTTTCCTCCTGGCTGAGCAACTGTTTGCCGCCCGCGCAGCCCGCGACCAGGATAGCGGCGGCAAGCGCCAGGCCGATCGACCGCTTCATGACGACTTCATGCCGCGGTCCAGCCGCCATCGACCGACAGGTTGGCGCCGGTGATCGACTTGGCCTCGTCGCGGCACAGGAAGACCGCGAGTGCGGCGACCTGTTCGGGGGTCACGAATTCCTTGGTCGGCTGCGCGGCGAGCAGGACGTCGTTCATCACCTGCTCCCTGGTCATGCCCCGCGAGGCCATCGTGTCGGGAATCTGGTTTTCGACGAGCTGCGTCCAGACATAGCCCGGCGAGATGCAGTTGACGGTGATGCCGTGGGTCGCGGTTTCCAGCGCGATCGTCTTGGTCAGCCCCGCGATGCCGTGCTTGGCCATGACATAGGCCGATTTGTTGGGGCTCGCGACCAGGCTGTGCGCCGATCCGGTCGAGATGATCCGGCCCCAGCCCGCGCGCTTCATGTGCGGCACCGCGGCCTTCATCATGTACCACGCGCTGGTCAGCACGATCTGGACGATCGCTTCGAACCGGTCGTCGGGGAAATCCTCGATCGGGGAAACGTGCTGGATGCCGGCATTGTTGACGACGATGTCGGCCCCGCCAAGTTCGCGCGCGGCGCGATCGACCATCGCCGCGATCTGATCGGGCCGCGTCATGTCGGCGGGATCGTAAAGCGCCATGGCGCCGCTCGCGTGTTCCAGCGCGGCGCGCGCGTCCTCGATCGCGGCGGCGTCGCCGAACCCGTTGATCATCACGTTCGCGCCCTCCGCCGCGAACGCCCGCGCATAAGCGAGGCCTATGCCCGAGGTGGAGCCGGTGACGATCGCGGTCTTGCCCTTGAGGAACATCGGGTTCTCCTTCGCCCCCCTCCTGCCGCCGCGCAACGATGGTTGCAACCGCCGCGCGGCCAACGCATGGTCTGCGCGCGAGTAACGGAGTGACTGCTAATGCGCCTCGACGATTTCGATCCGAACGACATCGACGTCGGCGATGCGAGCCGCGGCGGTGGACGCGGCTTCGGCGGCGGTGGCGGATTGCTACTCGGGCTGCTCCCGATGATCGGCAGCCGGTTCGGGTGTGGCGGGATCGTTGTCGCGCTCATCCTGGTCGCGGTGTTCGGCGGACTCGGCAATCTCGGCGGGTTTGTCGGCGGGGGCGGCCAGGTCGGCCAGACCCCCGCGGGCACCGCGCGGACCGCGACCGCGCTATGCAGCGCGGACGCCGGTCACAAGGCCGCCTGCAACGCGTTCGCGTCGGCGCAGGACACCTGGGCGGCGATCTTCGCGAAGAACGGGCAGCAATTCGAAAAGCCTGGGCTGCGCTTCTTCAACGGCAACGGCCAATCGGGCTGCGGCGCGGCGCAGAGCGCGATGGGGCCGTTCTATTGCCCGACCGACCACGACATCTATCTCGACACCAGCTTTTTCGACGAACTCGCCAACCGGTTTGGCGCCAAGGGCGATTTCGCGCAGGATTACGTGATCGCGCACGAATTCGGGCATCATATCCAGAACCTGCTGGGCACGTCGGACCAGGTCGCGCAAGTCCAGCGATCGTCGGGCGAGACCGCGGGCAACGCCGCGTCGGTTCGCCTCGAACTCCAGGCGGATTGCTATGCCGGAGTCTGGGCCGCGCAAAACCGCGACCGGATGGACCCGGGCGACCTGGAAGAGGGCCTCACCGCCGCGCACGCCATCGGCGACGACACGCTGCAACAGGAAGCCACCGGCCGCGTCGTTCCCGACAGCTTCACCCACGGCACCAGCGCGGAACGGATGCACTGGCTGCGACAAGGGCTACAGACGGGCGATCCGGCGCAATGCGATACGTTCAGCGGCGCGATTTAGCGAGCGGGAGGTAGGCCAAATAATCGTGGAAAAGCGGACGTTCGAGGGTCCTGCTAAATCGGCTCCATGAGTTCTATCCGGTTGCCGAACGGGTCAGCCACATAGCAGCGCTTATACCCCGAGAGCGGCTCATCGTTCAACGTTGGGAAGCCAGCGACTTCTAATCGTTCGATGAGAACTGGAAGATCGCGCACGATAAATGCGGGGTGCGCCTTTTTTGCGGGACGGAAATTTTGGTCAATGCCGAGATGGACTTTAAGGTCGTCACGTTCAAACCAGCACCCGCCCCTCTTTGCTAGCTGCGGCGGCTTTTCGACTTCCGGGATATCCAAAAGGCCCGCGTAGAACTGGCGTGCGGCGTCCTCTTCGCCTGCCGGCATTGCTAGTTGCACGTGGTTCAAAGTCTCAATGCGCATGCGTTTCTCCATCCTAGCGATACGTGAGACGCTAATATGCGGAATAAGACGCTGGAGCGTCTACGTCCGCTATTGGGCGTTTCCTGCCGGGCGCCCAAGCCATCTTAGGCGTTCGAAACGCCCCGCCCCCGCGGGGGCGGGAGCTCCGCTCAAATCTTCACTAGCATTTTGCCCTTGTTGTCCCCCGAAAACAGCCCGAGGAAGGCGTCGGGGGTCTTTTCCAGCCCCTCGACCACGGTTTCCTCGCGGGTCAGTTTGCCGTCCTTCATCCAGCCGCCCATATCGCGATAGAATTCGGCGGCGCGGTCCGCGAAGTCGCTGACGATGAAGCCCTGGATGCGGATGCGGGCGCCGATGACGCGCGCGATGTAGCGCAGTTCGGTCGCGGCGCCGCTGTTGTAGACGTCGATCATCCCGCAGATCGCGAACCGCGCGCGGTCGTTGGCGTGCGCGAGCGCGGCGTCGAGGTGATCGCCGCCGACATTGTCGAAATAGACGTCAATGCCGTTGCGCGCGGCCTGGCCGAGCGACTTCACGATCGGCGTGCCGTCCTTGTAATCGATCGCGGCGTCGGCGCCGAGCGACTGGACCCAGGCGCATTTCTCTGCGCCCCCCGCCGAACCGATGACGTGGCACCCCTTCGCCTTGGCGATCTGGACGACGGTCGATCCGACCGCGCCCGCCGCCGCCGACACGAACACGGTGTCACCTTCCTTCGCCGCAGCGACGTGGAGCAGCCCGAAATAGGCGGTCATGCCGGGCATCCCGAGTTGCCCCAGATACGCCTGCGGATCGGCCTCCATCTTGGGCAGCGGCTGGACCTGCGCCGCGGGGAGCACGGCTTCATCGCGCCAGCCGGCAAAATGCTGGACCATGTTGCCGGGCTTGAACTGATCGGACCGGCTCTCGATCACCTCGCCCACCGCGCCACCCTGCATCGGCTCGCCGATCGCGAACGGCGGGGTGTAGCTCTTCACGTCGTTCATCCGCCCGCGCATGTACGGATCGACGGTCAGCCAGCGGTTGGCGATGCGGACCTCGCCCTCGGCGAGCGAGGGCTGGTCGAGGTCGATCAGCGCGAAATTCGCTGCGGTCGGCATACCATTGGGGCGTGACGCCAGGGTCCATGCTCGTGCCATCGGGGGTCTCTCCTCTTTCGTTGTTGCGGGTGCAAGATAGCATGGTCTGGCGACAAACGCGCGGCGCGAACCCGATCATCGTGTCGACTTTACGCAACGATGGGGTGCAGCGGGGGGAGAGTTCGCGCCATGTTGCATCGCCCGGCAAGGCTCGCTAATGGCATCGCTGCCGGGCGATCCGGGCGGAACGTGGGGCTGTAGCTCAGATGGGAGAGCGCTGCAATCGCACTGCAGAGGTCAGGAGTTCGATCCTCCTCAGCTCCACCACCTCCGCATAACATTCGGCCCTTTTCGCGCCGCCGACTATGGGCTCGCTGCATCCAATCGGCGGAGGCATCCGTATATCCATCGTCGTCATCATGCCCCCTTTATGGTGCGACACCGGATCGGCTCGTTCAGACCCCAAGCCTGGGCGGGTCGGTCCCCCCTTCAGCGATTTAATCGGTAGCGGCGGACGCCGCCCGCGCGGTACAGCGTCGTCATGTCCGATAGCCAAACCCCGATCCCCGCCGCCACGCTCGTCATCTTTCGCGATGCCGCCGACGGCCCCCCCGAACTGCTGATGGTCGAACGCGCCAAGCAGATGGTGTTCGCGGGGGGCGCGTGGGTGTTCCCCGGGGGGCGGATCGATCCGGGCGACTATGCGCTGGCGGACACACTCGCGCCCCAAGAGGACGGTGCCTCGCGGATCGCGGCGATCCGCGAGACGATCGAAGAGGCGGGATTGCCGGTCGGGCTCGATCCGCTGCCCTCCCCCGATGCGCTCGCCGCGCTGCGCGCTGCGCTGCACGACGGGCAGGATTTTGCGGTCGCGCTTGCTGCTGCGGGCACCGCGCTCGATTGCGATCTGCTCCACCCGTTCGCGCGGTGGCTGCCGGCGCACGCGCATATGCGGATCTTCGACACGCGCTTCTTCCTCGCACGGCTGCCAGCCGACGCGCCGTGCGCCAGCGTCGACGAGACCGAGAATGTCCGGTTACGCTGGACGACCGCCCAAGCGCTGCTCGATGACGCCGATGCAGGGCGCGCGGCGATCATCTTCCCGACCCGGCGCAACCTCGAACGGCTCGCGCTCTATCGCGATTTCGATGCCGCGGTGGCCGATGCGCGCGCGCATCCGGTGCGGACCATCACGCCGTATCTCGAAGAGCGCGACGGCGCGCCGCACCTCTGCATTCCCGACGATCTGGGCTATCCGGTGACGTCCGAAATCATGACGGGCGTGCTCCGCGGCTGATGCGCGCGCTGCGGCGGATGATCGGCTGGCTGGTCGGGATCGCGCTCGCGGCGGCGATGCTGTTGCTGGCGTGGGCGCTGATGCGCGGGCACCCGCAAGACCTGCCCTGGACGCCGCTCGACCTGGGTCGGCCGATCGGCCTGTTCACCGGGCGCAAACTGGCGGGCCTCACCAACGATTTCCCCACATGCCGCGCGCTGCTGACCCGCGCCGGGGTTCGCTACAGCGTGCTCCCCGCGCGCCACGAGGGCGCGACGTGCGGCTATGACGACGCGGTGCGGTTCGCCGGCGGCGGCGCGCGGCGGATCGCATTCGCCCCCGCCGCGGTCGGCGTGTCGTGCCCCGTCGCCGCAGCGCTGTCGATGTGGGAATGGGATGTCGTCCAACCCGCCGCGCAGGCGATCTTCGGATCGCGCGTTGTCGGGATCGACCATGTCGGCAGCTATAACTGCCGTCGCATCTACGGGCGCGACAGCGGCACGTGGAGCGAACATGCAACCGCCGATGCGATCGACATCGCGGGGTTCAGACTGGCCGACGGAACCCGGGTGACGGTGGCGGCGGATTGGCACGGCGGTGATCCGCGATCACGCTTCCTGCACCGCGTCCGCGACGGCGCGTGTCGGCTATTCTCGACGGTGCTGAGCCCCGATTACAACGCGGCGCATCATGATCATCTTCATCTCGATCAAGCCGAGCGAGGCGTGCTGGGCGGGCGCGCCTGCCGCTAGTGCTCAATTGGGGAGTGCGGCGCTGCTGTCGACCTTTTCGACCCAATTGGGGAAGAAGGCGGGCTGGCGGTGCGACCAGCCCGATGCAGTCGCGGCGGCTTCGCTGATCGATTGGAGCAGGTTACGGCGCAGTTCGGGATGGAGATGCGGCAATGCCGCCGCGCCGCAGAAGGCGGCGGGCAGCCACGGGCGCACCTCGGCCCCGATCAGCCGTTCGTAAAGGAAGCGGAAGGCCGAAAAGCTGGTGATCCGGCCCTGCCCCAGATCGAACGCGACGAGCGTGATCAACGGCGCGAGGAACGGCTCGATCGCCTGCAGATCGGCGTCGTCGGGGCAGATTTCGCGCAGATCGGCGAGCGAGCGATAGATGCGGGCTTGCGCGCGGATGCTCGCGGCCTCGACGACGTCGCGCGACCAGCGCGCCATCGCATCGTCGCGATCGAGGCCGATATCGAGGCTGCGGCGGATGTAGCGTTGCGTCGCGGCGGGAAAGCCCGCGAACTCCTTCATCTCGGCCAGCGTCATCGCGCCTTCCGCCGGTTTCATCCTACTACCCATGATCGTCACCCCGCCCATCGCCCAAGGAACGGGATGACTATGCGCCAGGATGGTTAACAGAGCCCTTAACGCATTGTCGTCCCGCGTTAACCAACAGACCATGGCGACTGCTGCGTCGCAACATCAGTTGCGATGAACCGAGTCCCGATGATGCGATTGCATCGAAGGGTGAGGCTTTGGCGCAACAATCATGCCCGGATGGCGTGACGCTATGAATCCTTGCGCGCGCGTTCGGCGTCCTCGTCATAGCCCGAGGATGGCGCCGGGCCGGTGCGGTGGACTGGCTGGGTCGACGACGGCGGATCGCTGGCGTCCATCGATTCATCGAGCGCATTGTCGAGCCGCGCTTCGTTGCTCTCCGGGTTGTTCTTCAGCCGCTCGTCGATCGATTTGTCGGTTCCGGCATCGGCCTGGCAGGCGCCGTCGTCTTTGGTGGGTGCCACCGACAGGCTGTCGAGCGCGCGGTCATCGATATCGGTCATGGCAGCCTCCAAATTGATGTCGCGGTTAAAACGATCGAGGACGCAGGCCGTTCCTACAGCGTGCGGACGCGCACCGATTGTTCCATGAGCTGCGCGCTACCGAAGACGGTCATGAACGCGATGTCGGTCGCATCGCGCCCCACCGCGACTCGCGCAATATCGCCGCACCCCGCCATCCGGGTCGCATCGGCCAGGTGCCACGATCCCTCCAGCCACAATTCCGCGACCGCGTGGAAATCGGGCGGGTCGACGCCGGGCGCATAGGCCGACACGCATCGCGCCGGGATGTTGCCCGCGCGCGCCAGCGACACCAGCAGATGCGCGTAATCGCGACACACCCCGCTACGGCTGGCGAAGGTGTCGAGCGCGGTCGTTTCGCCGGTACTCGCGTTGCCCGCATAGGTCAGCGATGTCGCGACCCAGTCGACCAGCGCCGCGGCGAGCGCGCCGCCCTCCAGCCCCGCGAATTCGCGCCGCACAAAGCCTTCGAAGCGATCGGCGGGGCAGTAGCGGCTCGGCAACAGATACGGCACGAGATGGCCGTCGAGATCGCGCGGCGGGGTGGCGGCGAGCGGTAAGAGATCGATCGTCGCGCGATCGATCGCGATCGTCCCGCGATATTCCGCGCGCCATTGCCCGTCGGCGCGGGTCCAGCAGCGCTGGCCGATGCCATCTTCACCGATCGCGGCGCGGATCGGATCATCGCTCCAGATCGTCAGCGTTTCCGCCACGATCCGCTGGTCGACCATCGCCGCCGCCTCGATCTGGAGCAGCACGTCGGTCGCTCGTTCGAACCAATAGACCAGGTCAACCTCGATTCCGAGCCGCATGGCACATCTTCCTCACAAAAAAAGGCCCGGCGGAGCGGTCCGCCGGGCCTGAATCACACCATCGCGACCGGGTCTAGTTGCGGCCCGAGCCGAACAGCCGGAGGACGAACAGGAACATGTTGATGAAATCGAGATACAGCGCCAGCGCCGACATCACGATCACCTTGCCGACCATATCGGTTCCGGCGACCTGGAAATACATGCTCTTGGTACGCTGCGTATCGTAGGCGGTCAGGCCGGCAAAGATCAACACGCCAACTCCGCTGATCACCAGCTCCATCACGTTGGACTGCAGGAAGACGTTGATGATCATCGCGACGACCAGGCCGACGACGCCGATGATCAGGAACGTCCCGAACACCGACAGATCACGCTTGGTGGTGT
Source organism: Sphingomonas oligophenolica (assembly GCF_006438955.1). GTDB lineage: Bacteria > Pseudomonadota > Alphaproteobacteria > Sphingomonadales > Sphingomonadaceae > Sphingomonas > Sphingomonas oligophenolica_A. The sequence goes on from NZ_RCZK01000001.1 coordinate 32,009, forward strand.
AGCCGTACAGGCTCAGCGCCGCGAAGCCCGCCGCGGTCGAGAAGAACGCGCCCGCGATCGACGTGCCGCTGTAGACGAGGAAGATCGTCGAGAGCGACAGGCCCATCAACACCGCAAAGCCCCAGAACATCGCCTGGATCGTGCTGGTGCTCATCCGGTTCTGGCCAAAGCTCATCGCAAACACGATCGCGAGCGGCGAGAACATGATGATGTATTTCAGGATGCCGCCGCCGGTAAACACCGCAGCCGCAGGCGAACTCGCGCCGCCCCAGGCGAACGCCAGCGCGACAATGGCGGTCAACAGGATCGCCGAGGTCATGTAGTTATAGACCGAGAGCATGTAGGAACGCAGCCCGGCATCATACGCCGCGGTGTGCGTCGCATCGGCACGCGTCGCCTGGAAGGGCGTGGCGGGTTGCCGCGGGTCGGACCAATTGGCCATGTGCTAGTCACTCCTCTGCCGGCCTAGATGCCGGTTCTTCCACAATATCGTCGCGTCGCGGCGATTTTTCAACCCGATAGGGGCCGACTGGCGCCGATGCGCAACGTTACGTTACACAGCGCGGCGATGCCCCGCCTGTTCGTCGCCCTACGCCCCCCGCCCGCGATCCGCGAGGTGCTGTTCGACACGATGGACGGTGTCCCCGCCGCGCGCTGGCAGGACGACGAGCAGCTCCACCTCACGCTGCGATTCATTGGCGACGTCGACCGCCCCGTCGCCGAGGACGTCGCCGCCGCGCTCGCCGCGATCCATACCGCGGCCCCCGTCGTGGCGCTCGGCGGGGTCGGGCGGTTCGCCCGTCGCGGACGGACCGAGGCGCTGTGGGCGGCGGTGACCCCGCACGACGCGCTCGCGCACCTCCACCGCAAGGTCGACCAAGCGTGCGTCCGCGCGGGGCTCGATCCAGAACGCCGTGCGTATCTGCCGCACATCACGCTCGCGCGGTTGCCGCGATCATTGGGTGAGGAGCGCCCGGTCGAGGCATGGCTGGCACGCGCGGCAAGCTTGGCGAGCGCGCCATTCGCGCTGCCGCATCTTATCCTGTATCACAGCGCGCTGGGGCGTGGCGGCGCGGTGTACGAACCCATCGCGCGCTGGCCGCTCGGAACCAGCTGAGCAAGTATGGGGTTCGACCGACCAACCAAGGGAGACGATTGATGCGAACGACGCTAACAGTCACGCTGGGGGCCGCAGCGATGGCGCTTGGTGGATGCGAGAACAACAAGATCGACGTCGGGATGCCCATCGCCAACGCGATGACCGCGACCGCCGCGATCCGGACCGCGACCGGCGCGACCGTGGGGCGCGCGACCGCAATGGATGTCGCGGGAGGCATCCGCTACACGATCGACGTCACCGGCCTGCCGCCCGGTACCCACGGCGCGCACATCCACATGACCGGGCGCTGCGACGCCCCCGATTTCGCGACCGCGGGAGGCCATTGGAACCCGACCGGCGCGAAGCACGGCACGATGAACCCGATGGGGCAGCACGACGGCGACCTCCCCAACCTGATCATCGGCACCGGCGGGCGCGGCACCTTGGGCATCACGGTGCCGGGTCAGACGATGGCGGGGTTGCTCGACGCCGACGGCGCGGCGATCGTGATCCATGCCGGTCCCGACGACCTGATGACCGACCCGTCGGGCAACAGCGGCGGGCGCATCGCGTGCGGGGTGTTCACGCCGAACTGAATGACCATTGCCGTGTGAGCGCGGCGTCCGAGAGCATGACGTGTCGTTCGAAGGGGCGACGAACCTATCGCGCGGTTGCGCGATGCGCCTGGCGGGTGCTGCGTTCGAGCCGCCGCAGCAGCGATTCGATCGAGGGCGCGCCGTCTTCGATTGGCCCGCGCGGCAGTTCGACGCTCGTGATGCGTTCGCCCGCCGCCAGCGTCGGCGCGGTTCGGGGCGCGACGCTGTGGAGCGCCGACACCGGGCGGACCGGTTCGCGCGGTGCATCGGGCACCGCAGCGGGGTCGAACGCCGAGAGCGGCTGATCGAGATCCGCGGGCAGGTCGCGGATCACCGGCGGCGCGGTGCGCGTCGGCTCGACCGGGGGCATCGGCACGCCGAGATCGCGCGCGGTCAATGGTCGCCGCGCGGGCGCATCGGGATGCGCATCGGCGCGGCGCAGCGTCGGGATGCGGTGATCATCGAAGGGCAGATCGTCCGCCATCGTCGCGACGGCTGCGTCGAGCGTCTTGCGATTCGCGGCGCGCGCCGCAAGCACGGATTCGAAGAAGCCACCCGAGCCGAACAGCAGGAACAGTCCCGACCAGGTCACCGCGGCTACCAGCACCCCGCCGCCCAGCGCAAGCAACGCGCGCGCGGTCGTGCCGAGCGGGGGTTGCGCCACCGCGACGACCGCGGCGATGCCACTGTTCCAGACCAGATCCTCGAGCATCAGCGCGGGAATCAGCAACGCGACGAGCGCGGCGAGACAGCCCGCGATCAGCCCACCGACCGGGGCAATCCAGTATTTCAGGTTCGAAGGGGGAATCGCGACCATGTTCTTTCCATCGATGCGGCCGCCATCAGCCGCTGGTAAACCGGCTCGTAACCCATAATGTTTGACGACCAGTTACGCTCGCGCTCGACGAACGCGCGTGCCGCGGCGCGACGACGCGGCCAGGCGGCGCGGTCTTCGAACATCGCCGCCAGCGCGTGCGCGATCGCGGCGGGATCGTCGGGCCGAAACAGCGTGCCCGTCACCCCGTTCTCGATCAGTTCGCGGTGCCCGCCGACGTTCGACGCCGCGACCAGCTTGCCCTGCGCCATCGCCTCGAGTGGCTTCAGCGGCGTCACCAGATCGGTGAGGCGCATTGCCTTGCGCGGGTAGGCGAGAATATCAACGAGCCCGTAATAGCGGTCGACCACGGTGTGCGGCACGCGCCCGACGAAGCGGATCGCGGCGGCCGCCGAGGATGCCGCAGCCTGCGCGCGCAATGCCGCCTCCATCGGCCCCCCGCCGACGAGCAGCAACCGCGCGGTGGGGCGCGCCGCGACCAGCGCGGGCATCGCCTCGATCAGGTCATCGAGCCCTTCGTAATCGTAGAAGCTGCCGATGAACCCGACGACATCGGCATCGGCCAGCCCCAACCCCGCCGCCAGCGCGTCGTCGCGCGGCGGCGGATCGCCGAACAGCGTCAGGTCGACCCCGTTGGGCGAGATAATGATTTTGGCGGGATCGATCCCACGCATGATCAGATCGCCACGCAACCCGTCGCAGATCACCGCGACCGCATCCGCGCGGCGCACCGCCCAGGTTTCGAGCGCGCGAGTCGCCTGATACCGGAGTGATCCCTCGGTCCCGGTGCCGTTGCCGACCGCCGCATCCTCCCAGAAGGCGCGAATCTCATAGACCAGCGGCAACCCGCGGCGCCGCGCCACCAGCCACGCCGCGAGCGCGTCGATCACCGGGGAATGCGCGTGCAGAATGTCGGGGCGAAAGGCATCGACCGCCGCGTCGATCCGCCGCGCGAACGCCGCGATTCCGCGCAGTTCGCCGATCGCGCCGTGCTGGCGCGCGATGCGCGTCCGGTGGAAGGTCAAGTCATCGACCTGCTCGACCGCGTCGGTCGCCTCGCCGTGGCGCGGCCCGGTCACTGCGGCGACCTGCCACCCCTTGCCCTCCTGCGCCTTCAGGATCGCGCGGGTGCGAAAGGTGTAGCCGCTTTGCAGCGGCAGGCCGTGATCGAGAATATGCAGGATACGCATCGTGGAAATAGCCCTGCCACGAACGGGCTTAACGCGGCGTCAACTCGGCCCGGCGCATAGCCGGGTTCGCAACGGGGCGACGAGCGCGGTGACGACGGGATGATCAACAATTTCGCGATCCTGCTGACCCACGGGCTGATGATGCTCGCCGCGTGGACGTTGCTCAGGCGTCCCGATCTCGACGACGAATCCACGCCCGGGCCGGCCGATCACGAAGGTCGCTGGCCACGTGCATGACCTGATCTTCCTCGGCTTCCTGGCGGCGCTGTTCGCGGCGGGATTGCGCAAACCGTTCCTGCTGGTGCTGACCTATGTCTATATCGACGTTGTCTCGCCGCAGCGGCTGACCTATTATCTGCTCAACAGCGTGCCGATCTCGCTGATCGCGGTGGCGATGGCGGTCGGCGGGTTCCTGATCGCGGACAAGAAGGCCGACGTCCGCTTCGCGCCGCGCCAGGCGCTGATCGTCCTGCTGCTGCTGTATTGCGGGATGACGACGATGTCCGCCGATTTCCCGATCGAGGCCGCGGACAAATGGGAATGGGTGTGGAAGGCGCTTGCGTTCGCCGCGTTCCTGCCGCTGACGCTGCGCACCAAGCTCAGGATCGAGGCGCTGCTGCTGTTCATGGTCCTGTCCGCGGCGACGATCATCATCGTCGGCGGGATCAAGACCGCGGCGGGCGGCGGCGGCTATGGCGAACTCGACCTGATGGTGACCAACAACAGCGGACTCTACGAAAGCAGCACGATATCCGCGGTCGCGATCGCGATCATCCCCCTCATCCTCTGGTTCATGAAATACGGGACGATCTTCCCTCCCGACTGGAAAGTGAAGACGTTCGGTTTCGCGCTCATTTTTTCGTGCCTGCTGATGCCAATCGGCACCTCGGCGCGGACCGGGCTGCTGTGCATCGTGTTCCTCGCGCTGGTGATGTTCCGGCTATCCAAGCGCAAGCTCGCCTATATCGCGGCGACGGTGGTGCTTGCCGTGGCCGCGGTACCACTGCTCCCGTCATCGTTCACGCAGCGGATGGACACGATCAAGACCCACCAGGGCGACGAATCGGCCTCGACCCGGATCGCGGTGTGGGCGTGGACGATCGGCTACGCCAAGGCGCACCCGTTCGGCGGGGGCTTCAACGCGTTTCTCCAGAACAAGGTGCGCTACGAATTGCGGAGTGCCGACGGCGATGCGGCGGGCGTGACCAACGACAAGGCGCGCGCGTATCACAGCGCCTATTTCGAAATGCTCGGCGAACAGGGGTATCCGGGGCTTGCGATCTGGCTGATCATCAATTTGGCGGGGGTCTGGCGGATGGAGGTGATCCGCCGCCGGCATCGCGATCCCGACGACCCCTATGCCTGGGGCGGCGCGCTCGCCGCCGCGTTGCAGTCGGGGCACCTCATCTATCTGCTCGGCGGCGCGTTCGTCGGGATCGCGTTCCAGCCGTTCATCTACATGCTGATCGGCGCGCAGATCGGACTCGATACCTATCTGACGCGCAAACGGGGAGACACCATCGTGACGGCGTTTCGTCCGGTTTCCACCAAAGCGGTGATCGCGCCCGTCTGATCATCGTGCCACGCTTCAGAATGCGAAAACGCGGGTTCGAGCCATTTGGAGCTCCGCACGACGTATCTAGGGCGGATATCGGCACCGCGATGTCACACACCGGGTACAGCGCGACGTGCGCATTGTCCTTGCGAAGATCGGCACCGCATCGCTAACCATTTTCGATCGACAGGCGCCCGGGCCAAGACCGCGCTTTCGACACCGGCAGGGAGCTTTCCAGATGGATGAAACCGATGCCCACCACATTGCCCGCCGGACCAGAACGAGGACAAGTGAGCCATCAGCGAGCGGCGGGAGGGCCCGAGGTTGACGACAACTCATGACGTGCTGATCGTCGGCGCAGGCCATGCCGGTGCGCAATGCGCGATCGCGCTGCGCCAGGGCGGCTTCACGAAGTCGGTCGCGATGATCACCGAAGAGGCGGATTACCCTTATGAGCGCCCGCCGCTGTCGAAGGAATATCTCACCAAGCACAAATCGTTCGAGCGGATCCTGATCCGCCAGCCGGGATTCTGGGACGAGCGCGACATTGGCGTACTGCTGAACCAACGTGTCACCCGGGTCGATCCGGGGGCCAAGACGGTGACGACCGAGGACGGCGACACGATCGGTTATGGCACGCTCGTCTGGGCGACCGGCGGCGCGGCGCGGCGGCTATCGTGCGATGGGAGCGACCTGGTCGGCGTCCATGGTATCCGTACCCGTGCCGATGTCGATCGGCTCGAGGCGGAATTGCCGACGGCGCATCGAGTCGTCGTGGTCGGCGGCGGCTATATCGGGCTCGAGGCGGCGGCGGCGCTGTCGAAATTCGGTAAGGATGTGACCGTCCTCGAAGCGCTCGACCGGGTGCTCGCGCGCGTCGCTGGAAAGGAATTATCGCGATTTTTCGAGGCCGAGCACCGCGCGCATGGCGTCGATGTCCGGCTGGGCGTCGGCGTCGATCGCCTGATCGGAGGGAGCGGTCGCGTCACCGGCGTGCAGCTCGCCGACAGCAGCATGCTGCCCGCGGACATGGTGATCGTCGGCATCGGGATCGTCCCCGCGGTCCAGCCGCTGATCGCCGCAGGAGCGGCGGGCGGCAATGGCGTGGCGGTCGACGATCAGTGCCGCACCACCCTGCCCGACATCTACGCGGTCGGCGACTGCGCGCTGCACTCCAATGACTATGCCGACGGTGCGTCTATCCGCGTGGAATCGGTCCAGAATGCCACCGATCAGGCGAACGTGGCGGCAAAGACGATCATGGGTACGGGCCACCCCTATGATGCGGTGCCATGGTTCTGGTCGACCCAGTATGACTTGAAACTGCAAACCGTCGGGCTGTCCACCGGATTTGATACCGCCGTCACGCGCGGCGATCCGGCCACGCGCAGCTTCTCGATCGTCTATCTCAAGCGCGGCCGCGTGATCGCGCTCGACTGCGTCAACATGATCAAGGATTATGTCCAAGGCCGCAAGCTAGTGACGGCGCGCGCCGAAATCGATCCGGCGCAGCTGGCCAATCCGGGCGTGCCGCTGAAGGACATGGTTCCCGCCGCCTGAGCCGCCCATCAGAGCACGCTTGTAGCCACAAAAAACCCGCCAGTCCGTCGGGCTGGCGGGGTTCATGTCTGGTGGGCGTGGCAAGGATTGAACTTGCGACCCCTGCGATGTCAACACAGTGCTCTACCACTGAGCTACACGCCCACGAGGAGGGTGCCACTAGCGGCGGGATGCGGGCGGCGCAAGCGGTTCGTTCAATTAAGCCCGGTGGCGCTCCCGATCTCGAACATCCGGTCGATTTCGAGCACCAGATCGCGCAGGTGGAATGGCTTAGACAGCACGCGCGCACCAGGCATCTCGCGCCCCGCCTTCAATGTCACCGCGGCGAATCCGGTGATGAACATCACGCGGAGCCCCTGAACCATCTCGCCCGCGCGGCGCGCGAGTTCGATCCCGTCCATCTCGGGCATCACGATATCGGTCAGCAACAGGTCGAAATGCTCGGTTTCGAGCAGCGGCATCGCCGCGGTGCCGCGGTCGACCGCGGTCACCGCATAGCCCGAGCGCTCGAGCGCGCGCGTCAGATATTCGCGCATCACCTGGTCGTCCTCGGCCAGCAGAATCCGGATCATCGCCTCAACCCCTTGTTGCCGCAACCTACGCCCGAACGGGTAAAGATTTCCAGCGCCTTTGCGGTTCGCCTTGGTTATGGCGTGTCATTGATGGACGGTTCGTTCGATCTCTACGCCGATCCGGTGCCTGCCAGCCCGGTCGTGCTGTCGGTCCCGCACGCAGGGCGTGATTATCCGCTGGCGTTGCGCGCCGCGCTCCAGGTGCCGCTGGCCGCGCTCCGCCCGCTCGAGGATCGCCACGTCGACGCGGTCGCGCTGGCGGCACGGGGCCGCGAGACGCTGATCGTCCAGCGCCGCGCGCGCGCCTGGATCGACCTCAACCGCGGCGAGGACGAACGCGATCCGCGGGTCGACGAAGGCGCCGACCCGAAGGGCCAGCCGATGGGATCGGCCAAGGTCAGGAGCGGGCTGGGGCTGGTCCCGCGCCGCGCGCTGGGTGCCGGATCGGTCTGGCGGCGGCGGTTCGCGGATGCCGATATCGCGACGCGGATCGCGCGCGATCACCGGCCCTACCACGCCGCGCTATCGACCGCGCTGGCGTGCGCACAGGCAAGATTCGGCACCGCGATCCTGATCGACCTCCATTCGATGCCCCCGCTCGCGAGCGGCGTAGGGATCGTGCTGGGCGACCGGTTCGGGCGCGCCGCGGGGGCAAGATTCGTCGCATGCGCCGATGCGGTGGCGCGCGGCGCGGGTTTCGCGACCGCGCTCAATCTGCCCTATGCCGGCGGCCATACCCTGACGACGCATGGTCGGCCCGCAGCGGGAATCCACGCGATTCAGGTCGAAATCGACCGCGCACTCTATTTAGATGCCGCGCTCGATATGCCGGGGAACGGGATAGAAGCGATCGCCGCGATGCTCCGGGCGATGATCGCCGCGCTGGCGTCAGAGGCCCTGGCCCAGCGCTATGACTGCGCCGCCGAATGACCACCACCGACTGAACCAAAAAAACCACCCCGCGTATAACACGCGAGGTGGCCAAGGTTCAGGGAGGAGACACGCCTGAAAGGCGCGTCGTACGACCGTGCGAAAGGGGGGAACACAGGGCCGTACGAGGCATAAATAGGTGAACGCGGCGTTGGTTCAACTGGGACGCGAATAAATTTGCGGGTACCGCCCGCCCCTCATCCGCGGTCGTTGGCAACCGCCGGGATCATCCGCCCCAACACGCCGTCGCGCAGCAGGAAATGATGCCGCAGCGCCGCGCCGACATGAAGCGCGACGAGCGCCAGCATCAGCCAGCCCAGCACGCCATGCCCCTGATGCGCCACGTCGCCGAGCGCTTTCGACACCGGCAGTTTGGGCGCGTCGACCAGCCAGTAGAAGCCGATCGGATGCTTGCCCGCCGACGCCATCATCCAGCCGGTGAACGGCATCAGCAGGATCAGCGCATACAACGCGATATGGGTCGCGCGCGCCGCCACCTGCTGCCACCGCGGGACATCGGTCGGCGCGGGGAGAAAGGGGTGGCTCAACCGCCATGCGACCCGCGCCAGCGACAGGATCAGGACGGTGAGCCCGAACGACATATGAAGCGGGATCGCCCAGCGTACGCCGTGGAGCAGGCTGTCGTGGAGCAGCCCGATCGCGAGATTCGCGATTACCAGTGCCGCGATCGACCAGTGGAGCCAGATCGCGACGGTCGAATAGCGGACCCGGGCGGTGTCGGAAACGGGCATACGGGCTCCTGATCGATGATGACGCTCTGCTCCCACCGTCGGCGGTGGCATCGGGCGGGTCAAGCCCGCCGCGCTGCCGCCGTCAGTTGAGCGTCGCGGCGTTGGGCGTCTTGCCGAGCTGGACCTGACGCGCGAAGATGTCGCGCATCAGCGCCAGCGAGAACAGGTGCGCGTACAGCAGCGGCAGCATACCCGACTGCGACATCTTGCGCAGCTGGTCACCGCGCAGATCGGCGAGCTTCTGTTCGTCGACCATCTGGAACCCGCGATAGATAAAGGGCTGCTGGTTCTCCTCGACCTGGATGCTCACCTCGCCGTCCATCAGCAGGTTCTGTTCGCGCAGTTCGTTCATGAAATTCTGGGTCCGCGCGCCGGCCTGCTCGAACTGTTCGGCGAACGCCAGGACACCCTTGGTGAAATCGGTCGGCTCGCCGTCGGCGAACAGCGCCTCGCCCTCGTCGAATGCGCCGATCGTGTCCGATGTCGGATCGAAGCACAGCGACAGCTCGTCGGCATCGGGGCGCAGCCGCGCGAGCATATAGGGGTACCGACGGACATAGGCGGGGACATAGAAATTGTCTTCGGTCAGCTTGCCGTCGTCGCCCATGAAGACGTTGACGCCCTCGTTCAGCCCCATCAGCGCGAGCGGGATCGCATCGTCGCCGACCGAAAACACGATCGGCATGTGGCGCTGGACCAGCGGGAATTCCTCCACCGTGATCGGGATCGCATGCTGGCCGATCAGAAACGGCGCGGTATCCTGCGGCTTGACCTTCCAGCCCGCATGGGTCTCGCTGGAAAGCGGCTCCAGCCCGTTGTAGAAAAGCGGAAGGGGTGCCGCGCTGGCCATTGCATCGTCTCCATGGTCGGGTCGGTGAGAAAGCGGCATCCGTTGCCGCCGATTGGCGCGAGCCTCTATTGGGTCGCGGGCGGTGAGGCAAGCCGGACAAGCTTGCCTGGATTGAGGATAGCTAGCGGATCCATCGCCGCCTTTACCCCGCGCAACGCGTGGAGACGCGCGGGTGAGGCGAGGCGTTCGAGCTCGTCGATCTTCATCTGCCCAATGCCGTGTTCAGCGGCGATCGATCCCCCCGCCGCGACCACCAGATCGTCGACGAAGCGCGTCACGTCGGGCACCGCGTCGCGATACCAGCGCCCGGCATCGGTACCCGCGGCCGCGCGGACGTGGAAATGGATGTTGCCGTCACCCAAATGGCCGAAGCCGGAGGCGTGGGTGCCGGGAAAGCGCGCCTCGCAGGCCGCCGCCGCCGCGATCATGAAGCCCGGCATCGCCTCGACCGGTACCGAAATGTCGTGCTGCGAGGCCGGCCCCATCGCGCGTTCGGCGTCGGAGATCGAATCGCGGATGCGCCAGAAATCGGCGATCTGCGCGTCCGACGCCGCGATCGTCGCGTCCGCGATCAGCCCGTCGGCGAGGGCGGTGCTGAGCAATTCCTCGAGCTGCTCCGCCCCGCGCGGGTCGGTCGTCTCGATCAGCAGATGCCAGCGATGCGCGGCCGCCAGCGGGCTGCGCGTGCCCGGCACATGCGCCAGGACCGCGTCGAGCGATTCGCGCGGCAGGATCTCGAAACTCTCCAAGGCGTCGGTCGCCGCCTGGCAACGACGCAGCAGCCGCAGCGCCGACTCCGGCCCGTCGGTCCCCGCCCACGCCGCCGCGCGCACCGTGGGCAGTGTCACCAGCCGGAGCGTCGCCGCGGTCACGATCCCGAGCGTCCCCTCGGCGCCGACCAGCAACTGCGTCAGGTCGTAGCCGCGATTGTCCTTCTTGAGCGGCGCGAGCCCGTCATGAATGCTGCCATCCGCGAACACCGCCTCGATCCCCGCGACCAGCCCGCGCATCGACCCGAACCGCAGCACCTGCGTGCCGCCTGCGTTGGTCGACACCAGCCCGCCGATCGTCGCGCTGCCCCGCGCGCCCAGCGTCAGCGGAAACCGCCGCCCCGCCGCGATCGCCGCCTCGTGGAGGTTCGCCAGGATCACCCCCGCCTCCGCGACAGCGAAGCCGGCGTCGGCGTCGAGCGAGCGAATACGGTCCATCCGCCTGAGCGACAGGATCAGCGCCGATCCGTCGGCAGGCGGGGTCGCGCCGCCGACCATCGAACTATTACCCCCCTGCGCGACCAGCGGTACGCGATGCCGCGCCGCCGCGGTCACGATCGTGGCGACCTGTGTGGTCGACGACGGCTGGAGTAGCACGGGCGCACGCCCGCGATACCGGTCACGCCAGTCGGTCGCCCAGGGAACGATCGCATCGGCATCGGTCACGATCGCCTTCGCATCGATCGTCCTCGCCAGATCGGCGAGCATGGCGGACTGGGCGGGGGTCATCCCACCGAATTACGGGAAGTTCATCGGCTGTTCAACGATCCCCGCTAGGACTCGTCCGATCACATGACCAATCCGTTTGCGCCCCTCGGCCTGTTCGCGCCGTCTGCCCTGCTGGCGCTTGCCACGCCGATCGCGGGCGATGTCGGCGCGCCCCCGCCCCCGCCCCCGCCGGAGATCGCCCAACTCACCATCCACGAACACCTCATCATCCGCGTGCCCCGGCTGCAGCAGTCGATGCCCGCGGCGCGGATGCCGATCCCGGTGCCGCCGCGGTGGAAGGAGAAGAAGGGGCCCAAATGCATCGCCGCGAGCGATCTGGCGGGCGCGGTAATCAGCCAGCCCGGTTCGGTTGACCTGATCCTGGTCGGGGGCGACCGGATTCGCGCGGTACTCGACGACGATTGCGGGCCGCTCGACTATTATGGCGGCTATTATCTCCGCCCCGCGAGCGACGGTCGAATTTGTGCCAGCCGCGACGTGATCCGGGTCCGGTCAGGGCGTAGTTGCCCGATCGCCAAGTTCCGCAAGCTGGTCGAGACCCGCTGAATTTCTTGACAATCGCGGGCCAATCCGCGAGCGCCGCAGGCGGCCCGGGGCGTATCGCCCGCGTCTTAATCCGGACACTTGCATGACCTTTGCCGATCTCGGCCTTTCCGACGAACTGCTCGCAGCGGTCAATGATTCCGGTTACACCGAACCGACCCCGATCCAGGCGAGCGCGATCCCGTCGGTCCTGATGATGCGCGACATCATCGGCGTCGCGCAGACCGGAACGGGCAAGACCGCGAGTTTCGTGCTGCCGATGATCGACATTCTGGCGCATGGCCGCAGCCGCGCGCGGATGCCGCGCAGCCTGATCCTCGAACCCACCCGCGAACTCGCCGCGCAGGTCGCGGAGAATTTCGAGAAATACGGCAAGAACCACAAGCTTTCGATGGCGCTGCTGATCGGCGGCGTGTCGATGGGCGACCAGATGGCGGCGCTCGAAAAGGGCGTCGACGTCCTGATCGCGACGCCGGGGCGGTTGATGGACCTGTTCGGGCGCGGCAAGATTCTGCTTACCGGCTGTTCGCTGCTGGTGATCGACGAGGCCGACCGCATGCTCGACATGGGGTTCATCCCTGACATCGAGGAAATCTGCACCAAGCTGCCCAAACAGCGCCAGACCTTGCTGTTTTCCGCGACGATGCCCGCGCCGATCAAGAAACTCGCGGACAAATTTCTCGACAACCCCAAGATGATCGAGGTGTCGCGCCCCGCCTCGACCAGCCTCAACATCAAGCAATATCTCGTCCCCGTGTCGGGCTCCGCGTTCAAGAAGCGCGATCGGTTGCGCCAGTTGCTCGAACAGGAGGAGGTGCAGAGCGCGATCATCTTCTGCAACCGCAAGACGACGGTGCGCGAACTCAACAAGACGCTGCGCCAGCACGGTTATAAATCGGGCGAAATCCATGGCGACATGGAACAGCCCCAGCGCATCGCCGAGCTCGACCTGTTCAAGGACGGCACGATCAACATCCTCGTCGCCAGCGACGTCGCCGCGCGCGGCCTCGACGTGAAGGGGGTCAGCCACGTCTTCAACTTCGACGCGCCCTGGCACCCCGACGATTACGTCCACCGCATCGGTCGCACCGGCCGCGCGGGCGCGACCGGGGTCGCCTACACGCTGATCACCAGCGAAGACGCCGAGAACATCGCCAATATCGAAAAGCTGACCGGCCAGACCATCGAGCTGCTCGGCGACGGTCCCGCCAGCACTGCCGCCGCGCCTTCAGACGACACCGATAGCGCGCCCGCGCCGCGCGCCCGCCGTGGCCGTGGCGAGCGCGCTGCCCCCCGTGCCCGTGCGCCCCGCACCACCGCGCCCGTCGAGGAAACTCGGGTCCAGGCGGCCCCCGCCGAGGAAGCCGTGCGCGACGAGCCCGCCCGCGCGCCTCGATCCCGCGACCGCGCGCCAACCCGCGACACCCAGGATCGCGCCCCGCCCAGCACTCAACGGAGCGAAGCACTCCGCCGCGACCGCGAGGAAGAGACCGCCACCGCGGGCGATTGGAACGGCCCGCTCCCCGATTTCCTCAACGCCATCATCGGCGGCTGACTGCGGCGCGGCCGACGCGATGATCGACGCCCCGTCGGACTCCCCACCCTCCCCCTGCACCCAGGTCTGCATGCTCGACGCCGACGACATCTGCCTCGGCTGCGGCCGCACGCTCGACGAGATCGCGGCGTGGGGTACACTGACGCCCGCAGAACAACGCGCGGTCGCGGCAGAAGCGGAACAGCGGCGGGGCGGCTAGGTCGGTGGCTGGTCGGCGATGATCAGGCATTAGTTCTCATTGAACCAGCCCTCCCGGGGCGGGGCTTGCACCTCGCGCCCCGATCTCCGACATCACGCGTCAATCGGGGAGGCATGCATGCGCGGACATATATTGGGAGTCGATGCCAGGACGGGGGACGGCATGGTCGCGGGCGAGGATGGGGAACGTTATGCATTCCGCCCCGCCGACTGGGCGGCGCGCGGCGAACCCGCGGTCGGGCTGTATGTCGATTTCGACGCGGCGGACAACCGCGCGCTCAGCCTGTTTCCCGCGCCCGGCGCGAACCCGATCCCGTCTGCCGCCGACGATACCGCCACCCGCGTGCCCGATCGCCGCGCCGGGAACGACCGCAACAAATATGTGGCTGCGGTCCTGGCGTTTCTGCTCGGCGTGCTGGGCGTCCATCGCTTCTATACCGGGCGAACCGGGTCGGCGGTCGTCATGCTCGTCCTGACGTTCACCGTCGTCGGCACCGTGCTGACGGTGCCGTGGTCGCTGATCGACATGGTCCGCTACCTGATGATGTCCGATCGCGAATTCGCCGTGCGCTACCCGCGGCTCGCTTGAGCGCTGCTCGCCAACGCGATGCCTCTGGTTCCAACCGGAGACCGAGCCGGCGAAATTTCTCCCGATCTAACAAATGTTTGTATGTCACGCCATCGCCTGTGATAAGGTCTACCCATCGCCGCCGCATTAGTCGGGTCGGGGCGACTGAGAGATGCGAAGTGCTCCCGCCCATTTAGGGGGAGTGCTGTTGGAAGACTTGTCGCCGCGTCTGGACCGATTCTTCCAGAAGCTGCGCAGTCGCGAGGCGTTGATCGCTGCCGATGTCGATGCGATCCGCGCGCTGCCGTTCAAGCTGCGGACGCTGACGCCGTCGCAATATATGGTGCGGGAAGGACAGTTGCCGCAACGTTTCGGGATCATCTGCGACGGCTTCGCCTATCGGCAGAAACTGACGATCGAGGGTGATCGACAGATCGCGATGATCCTGGTGCCCGGCGATATGCTCGACCTGCCAAACCTGTTCCTGCGCGAATCCGATCACGACATCCAGGCGCTGACCGCGCTGACCATGGCCGAAGTGCCGCTGGAGGCGGTGCGAGAGTTGGTCCTAGCGCGACCGATGATAGCGCGCGCGCTGTGGACCGATTCGCTCGTCGAAGGGTCGATCACGCGCGAATGGCTGCTCAACGTCGGGCGCCGCAATGCGCGAACGCGGATCGCGCATTTGTTGTGTGAATTCCAACTGCGGCTTGAGTCGATCGGTCAGGGCGAGGCGGAGGGATATGAGCTGCCGATGACGCAGGAACAGCTCGGCGATGCGTTGGGACTGACCCCGGTCCACGTCAACCGGATGCTGCAATCGCTGGAGCGAGAGGGACTGATCCACCGACGGCAGCGCCGCATCAAGGTGCAGGATTGGCCGAAGCTGCGGTTGGCGGGGCAGTTCAACCAGCGTTACCTTCACCTTACCAACGTCAAGCCATCGGCTAATTTCTGACGACAACACCAAGCCGCGGTTTAAACGACCCGGCCACAGACGGGGGTCCCCCCCCTTGGCACGCGCGAACACGCGAAAAAGGGGCCCGGTTTCCCGAGCCCCTTTCCATTATCCTCACGGATGTAGCGTTTTAGTCGTCGCGATCGCCGGTCAGGAATGCGGGCGCGAAATCGGGCGCCGGGGCATCGGCGTTACCGCTTTCGGGGCGCGCACGATCGCTGCGGGGGCCACGATCGCCACCGTCGCGACGCGGGCCGCGACCACCGTCGCCGTCACGCCGCGGACCGCGATCGCCGCCACGGCCACCGCCGTCGCCGCGCGGGCCGCGGTCACCGCCGCCGTCACGCCGCGGACCGCGGGGACCACGATCGTTGCCGCCTTCGCGCGGGGGACGGGTGTCCTCCAGCTCGGCGCCGGTTTCCTGATCGACGACGCGCATCGACAGGCGAACTTTCCCGCGCGGATCGATTTCCAAGACCTTGACCTTGACTTCCTGGCCTTCGCTCAGGGCATCGGAGACCTTCTCGACGCGCTCGTTCTTGATCTCGGACACATGGACGAGACCGTCCTTGCCGCCCATGAAGTTCACGAACGCGCCGAAATCGACGAGGTTGACGACCTTGCCGTCATAGACCTTGCCGACTTCGGCTTCCTCGACGAGGCCCTTGATCCACTTGATCGCGGCTTCGATCTGCGACGTGTCGGACGACGACACCTTGATCACGCCCTCGTCGTCGATGTCGACCTTGGCGCCGGTCGTCGCGACGATCTCGCGGATCACCTTGCCGCCGGTGCCGATCACTTCACGGATCTTCGACTTGTCGATCGTGAAGGTTTCGATCCGCGGCGCGTGCGCCGACAGTTCCTCACGCGTGTGGTCGAGCGCCTTGGCCATTTCGCCGAGGATGTGCGCGCGGCCTTCGTTTGCCTGTGCCAGCGCGGCCTTCATGATCTCTTCGGTGATCCCAGCGATCTTGATGTCCATCTGGAGGCTGGTGATGCCCTCGCTGGTGCCGGCGACCTTGAAGTCCATGTCGCCGAGATGATCTTCATCGCCGAGGATGTCGGATAGGACCGCATAGTCCTTGCCTTCGAGAATCAAGCCCATCGCGATGCCCGACACCGGGCGCTTGAGCGGCACGCCGGCGTCCATCATCGACAGCGACCCGCCGCAGACGGTGGCCATCGACGACGACCCGTTGCTCTCCGTGATGTCGGACAGGACGCGGATGGTGTACGGGAATTCCTCCTTCGAGGGGAGCACCGCGTGGAGCGCGCGCCACGCGAGCTTGCCGTGGCCGATGTCGCGGCGGCTGGGCGCCCCGAAGCGGCCGACTTCACCGACCGAATAGGGCGGGAAGTTGTAGTGGAGCATGAAATGCTCGTAATTGAGGCCGGTCAGACCGTCGATCATCTGCTCCGCGTCGCGGGTGCCGAGCGTGGTCGTGCAGATCGCCTGCGTCTCGCCGCGGGTGAACAGCGCCGAACCGTGGGTGCGCGGCAGGAAGTGGACGGTAGCCTCGATCGGGCGGATCTGCGTCGTGGTGCGGCCATCGATGCGGGTGCCATCCTTGAGGATCGCGCCACGGACGATTTCGGCTTCGAGCTTCTTGACCAGCTTGTTGGCGGCCATCTGGTCCTGCGGCGAGGAATCGGCGAAGGCGGTCTTGGCCTTGGCACGCGCCTCGTTGAGCAGGCCCGAACGCTTGGACTTGTCGGTCACCTTGTAGGCGGCGGCGATGTCCTTGCCGATAAGCTTCTTGAGCTTGTCCTTGGCAGCCGACAGATCGGCCTGCGGGGCCATTTCCCACGGATCCTTGGCGGCCTGTTCGGCGAGATCGATAATCGCGTTGACGAGCTTGCCGCACGCCTTGTGCGCGAACATCACCGCGCCGAGCATCGTGTCTTCCGACAGTTCCTTGGCTTCGGATTCGACCATCATCACCGCGTCGCCGGTGGCGGCGACGATCAGGTCGAGGTCGCCGGTCTTGGCCTGCTCGTTGGTCGGGTTGAGGATATAGTCGCCATCGACATAGCCGACGCGCGCCGCGCCGATCGGGCCCATGAACGGCACGCCCGAGATGGTGAGCGCCGCCGACGCCGCGATCAGCGCGAGGATGTCGGGCTCGTTCTCGCCGTCATAGCTCAGCACCTGGGCGATGACGTTGATTTCGTTGTAGAAACCTTCGGGGAACAGCGGGCGGATCGGGCGATCGATCAGGCGGCTCGTCAGAGTCTCCTTCTCGGTCGCGCCGCGCTCACGCTTGAAGAAGCCGCCGGGGATGCGGCCCGCTGCGGAATATTTTTCCTGGTAATGGACGGTGAGCGGGAAGAAATCCTGCCCTTCCTTGACCGAGCGTGCGGCGGTGACGGCGCACAACACGACGGTTTCGCCGAGCGTCGCGAGCACCGCGCCGTCGGCCTGGCGCGCCACGCGACCGGTTTCGAGGGTCAGCGTTGCGCCGCCCCATTCGATTTCTACTTTCTTGGTATCGAACATGTCGTTTCCTTCACTCCGGCGACCAGATGCCGACCGGGGCCTATCTGCAAGCTAAGCCGGCTTGCGCGGTGTGGAGCGAATTGTCGCTCCGGAACGGGTTGCCGAATTGCATCCCATTCCTGTTCCCCCACGAAGGCGGGGCCCCAGCCTGAACTCCCGCCTGCGCGGGAGAACAAAGCCTGATAGCGAAACGGCTCCCCGCAGGGAGCCGTTTGGATTATTTGCGAAGCCCGAGCTTCGCGATCAGATCGAGGTAGCGCTGGCCATCCTTGTGACGGAGGTAATCCAGCAGCGACCGGCGCTTGTTGACCATCATCAGGAGCCCGCGACGCGAGTGGTTGTCCTTCTTGTGGCCCTTGAAATGCTCGGTCAGGTTGCGGATGCGCTCGGTCAGGATCGAGACCTGGACCTCGGGCGAACCCGTGTCGCCGGTCTCGCGGCCATGTTCCTTGATCAACTCGGCCTTGCGCTCTGCGGTAATCGTCATGCGTTGTCCTTCGACATCAGGTTGAAGCCCCTGACGACCTGGACGTTTCCGTCCCGAACCTCGACCAGCGCGACGGGCGTTTCACCCAGTAGCGCGAATTGGAGGCCATCGTCGGTGGCATATCCCGCCAAGATCCGCCCCTGTCGGAGCGCCCCTGCCTGGTCGGGATCGAGGGATAGAGCCGGGATGTCGTCCAGCCCCGCCCTCAGCGGCAGGAGTAAGTATTCAAGCTCGCGCGCCATACCCGCTTTGCCGAGTTTGTCCAGCGATATCGCGGAGTCGAGGGTGAACGGGCCGGCCTTGATACGGCGCAACATGGTGACGTGGCCGACGGTGCCGAGCGCTGCCGCGATGTCGCGCGCGAGGCTGCGGATATAGGTGCCCTTCGAGACATGGGCGGTGAGCGTCGCCTCGACCAATTCCTCCCCGGCACCGGAAGGGGGACCGTCGCGGACGGTGGGGGAGGAATGCAGCGAGTGGATCGTCACCGCGCGGCTGGCGAGTACCACCTCCTCGCCGGCGCGCGCGCGATCATAGGCGCGTTCGCCGTGAACCTTGAGCGCCGAATAGGCGGGCGGTATCTGGTCGATGGGGCCGGTGAAGCGCGGCAGGATCGCCTCGATCGCCGCCGCGGTAGGCCGCACGTCGCTGGTCGCGATCACCACGCCTTCGGTGTCGAGCGTGTCGGTCTGTTCGCCGAAGCGAATCGTGAAATCATAGATCTTGTCGCTATCGAGCAGCCGCCCCGCGAGCTTGGTCGCCTCGCCCACCGCGATCGGCAGCACGCCCGAGGCGAGCGGGTCGAGCGTGCCGCCGTGTCCGACCTTGAACTTGCCGTAGCCGCCCTGCCGCAGCGCGCGTTTTACCGCGGAGACAGCCTGGGTCGACCCGAGCCCCACGGGCTTGTCGAGAATGATCCAGCCGTGCATCGCAGCGCCCCTAGGCGATCGCGCCCGCCAGCGCGAGGAACTGGCTCACCACCCATTGCGCGGGCGGCACCACGACGCGCGCGACGATGTTGGCGTGGGGGAACACCATCGGGATGACGACGATCAGCAGGATCACGAGCAGGAAGCCGAACCGCGCGAGCTTGGCATATTCGATCGCGAGGCGACGCGGCAGCAGTCCCTCGACGACATGGCCACCATCGAACGGCGGCAGCGGCAGCAGGTTGAACAGCGCCAGGAACACGTTGACGAGCAGGAAGTTGACGAGGTTCGCGACGACGAATCCCGCGACGCCCGTCGGTGCGGCGTCGGCCCCCGCCGCCGCCGCGACGACGCCTAGCGCGATCGCCGCGATCGTCGCGAGCGCGAGGTTCATCCCCGGCCCTGCCAGCGCCACCGCGACCATTCCCCAGCGCGGGTTGCGCAGCCGCCGCGCATCGACCGGCACCGGTTTCGCCCAGCCGAACACCGGCGCGCCCGCGATCGCGAGGCCGAGCGGCAGGACGACGGTGCCGATCGGATCGACATGGCGCAGCGGGTTGAAGCTCAACCGCCGCTGTTCCTTCGCGGTCGGATCGCCGAGCCATTTCGCCATCCAGCCGTGCGCAACTTCGTGGAACACGATCGCGATCACCAGCGGGATGATCCACACCAGCGCGCGGTAGATGATATTGTCGGGGTTCATGCGCGCGATATGGGGCGGCGCGCGCCGCGACGCTAGCGCGACCGTGTGATGGCGCTAACGCACAAGCGCTTCGGTGAAATGCCTTCGGCCAAGGGCTTCCGTGAAATGCCTTCGGCATAAAGCGATGTAGAGATCGTTGCCGCCGATCTCGGTCTGGCGGCCCTGCGCCACCGCCTTGCCCGCCGCATCGACGCGCAGGTTCATCGTCGCCTTGCGTCCGCAGGTGCACACCGACTTGATCTCGACGAGCGCGTCTGCGAGCGCGAGCAGCCGGGCCGAGCCGGGGAACAAGGCGCCGAGGAAATCGGTGCGCAGGCCATAGGCGAGGACGGGAATGCCGACGACGTCGGCGACGTGCGCGAGCTGATCGACCTGGTCGGCGGACAGGAATTGCGCCTCGTCGACCAGCACGCACGACAGCGCCTCGTGCGCATGCCGGTCCGCGACACACGCCGCGATCTCGGTCGTCGCATCGAACGGTGTCGCAGCGGCCTCGAGCCCGATCCGCGAGGTGATCGTCCCCGCCGCGAACCGCTCGTCGATCCCCGCGGTGAACAACATCGTCGCCATTCCACGTTCGCGATAGTTGAAATCGGCCTGGAGCAGGTTGGTCGATTTTCCCGCGTTCATCGAGGCGTAGTAGAAATAGAGCTTGGCCATAATCCCGATCACAGCACAGGCGGGCGCGAAGGTCACTGCCCTGATCGATGCGGGCGGCGACCACGCAGCCGTTGTGCTAGGGTACGGCATGCCGAAAACCACCGACGCCCCGCCTGCTCCGCGATCCGAGGCGCCAACGGTTGTCGAGATCGATGGCGCGACATCATCGCCGATGACCCGGGTCGGGGCGGACGGCGCATGTGCCACGACCGCGCGCGCGCTGGCAGATGAGGTGCCGATCGCGGTCGAATTCAACGGCGTCGGCTATGCGGTGCTGATGGCGACGCCGGTCGATCTCGTCGACCTGGCCTATGGGTTCGCGCGCGCCGAACGGTTGATCGATGCGGCGGTGGATGTCGTCGACGTCGATGTCCACCGCACCGACCGCGGCGTGATCGTGCGGGTGACGATCGCCGATCGATTGGGCGAGCGGATCGTCGAGCGCGTCCGCCACCGCGTCGCCGAGTCGTCGTGCGGGCTGTGCGGGATCGAGAATCTCGAACAGGCGGTTCGCCCGTTACCGCGTGTCGCGACCACCTCCGACGCGGACGACGCCGCGGTGTTTTACGCGCTGGCGATGCTCCGCGACCACCAGCCGCTCAATCGCGCGACGGGGGCGGTCCATGCCGCGGCGGCGTGTTCGGCGACGGGTGAGGTGAGGCTGGCGAGGGAGGATGTCGGGCGGCACAATGCGTTCGACAAGCTGATCGGCGCGATGCTCCGCGGTGGGGGCGAATGGGACGGCGGCTTTGCGCTGCTGACCTCGCGCTGCTCGTACGAACTCGTCGAGAAAGCGGCGCTCGCGAATTGCCCGATGCTCGTCACCATTTCCGCGCCGACCACGCTGGCGGTCGCGCGGGCGGCGGCGGCGGGGGTGGCGCTGCGCGTCCTGGCGCGCGCCGATGCGATACTGGTGCCGTGACGATACTGGGCGCGATCCTGGCGGGGGGGCAGGCGCGGCGGTTCGGCGCGGACAAGGCGCTCGCGGCATTGCAGGGCATGACGCTGATCGACCGGATCGCGGCGACGATCGGGCCGCAGGTCGACGCGGTCGTGATCGTCGGGCGCGACCCCGGGATTGCGGACCGGCCCGCGGGAATCGGCCCGCTGGGGGGGATCGCTGCAGCGCTGCATGATGCGCGTAGCCGGGGGTTCGGCTCGGTGGTCACCGTCCCGTGCGACACCCCGATGCTGCCCGCCGACCTTGTCGCCACGATCACCCGACCGGACCAGGCGACATTCGTCGCGGGATTGCCGGTCATCGGCGGCTGGCCTGCATCGCTGGCGGACGGAATCGACGGCTATATCGCGGCGACCACCGACTGGTCGATCCGCGCGTGGGCGCGCCATGTCGGCGCGGTTCCGATCGTGCTCGACGCCGCCATCGCCAATATCAACACCCGCGCCGATCTGGCGGCGCTGGCGGCGACGGTCAGCGGTTCATCGTGTTCATGACCGCGTCGAACTGCGCGGCGTTGGCGTCGGCGGTCGCGGCCGCCATCTTCGCGGCATCATAGGGCCGAGGCGGCACGAAGCCCTCGCTGGCGCTCGCCTGGGTCACCATTACCGGGGTGCCCAATGTCGTCACCGTGAACAGCTTTTCGGCGAACGCGCGCGGCACGCGGACGCAGCCGTGCGAGGCGGGGAAGCCGGGATTGCGGCCCGCGTGGATCGCGACGCCGTCCCACGTCAGCCGCTGCATGAACGGCATTGGCGCGCTGTCGTAGAGATTGCTGTGATGCATTTCTTCCTTCTGGAGGATCGGGAAGGTGCCGACCGGGGTGTCCTTGCCGTCTTTTCCCGTCGACACGCTCGACGCCGCCACCATCGTCTCGCCGCGATAGACATAGGCTTTCTGGTCGGGGATCGAGATCACGATGCTCACCGGCTGGGTCACGCCCTGATCGTCCCACACGAACGTATTGGCGCGCAGCGTCGCCAGCTTCGTCGCGATCACGCCGCCGCCGATCGCGACGGTACCCGGCATCGCATCGGCCGCGAGGGCCGGGGTGGCGAGCAATGCCATCAGCATGATGACGCTCCCCGATGAGATAAACCGCCGCATGATCGTCGTCCCTGTCCTGATCGTGTCACCCCGCAAAACGCACCGCGACTCGATTGGTGCCATCGCCGTGCCGCGACGAGCCGACCCAACAATGCGATGAGGCGACCGAAAGGTCCCGGAACTATTCGGAATCGTTGCAGAATTTTAACATAGAAGCTGGTAGGAGGGCTCAGCGGGAAACATTCACGGGGCACCAACCAGCCGATGACGATTCACCACGACATGGCGCGCGACCGGCGCGCGATCCTGAAGAACGGCCTGGTCCTGGTGGGTGCGCTCGCGGTACCGAGCGCCGTCTCCGCCGCGGCGCGCAAGATCACCCAGCATGACCTCAAGCCGCTACGCGATCCACCGGTGCCGACGCCAGCCGTCCAGCGGGTTGCCGCGGCCCCGATCACGAGCCCCCGCGTCGTCCGCCCCGATCTGATGCGCCGCGCGGTCGCCGCGCTCGACCGGCACAGCGCCCGGATCCCCAAGCGCGACCGGATCGTGATCGCGGACATGGCGGCACCGTCGTCGCAGCCGCGGTTCCACTTCGTCGATCTGGCCTCGGGCCAGAGCAAGTCGTTCCTGGTCACGCATGGCAGCGGGTCCGATCCCGCGCACACCGGCTGGCTCCAGCGCTTCTCGAACGATCCCGGATCGAACGCGACCAGCGAGGGCGCGTTTCTGGCCTCCAACTATTATGTCGGCAAGCACGGCAATTCGCAGCGGCTTCTCGGGCTCGACCCGACCAACGACAACGCCTTGTCGCGCGCGATCGTGGTCCATTCGGCATGGTACGCGAACAAGGACATGATCAAGTCGCACGGCCAGCTCGGTCGCAGCCAGGGCTGTTTCGCGGTCGGCGAAAGCGACCTCGATCAGGTGTTCGCGATGCTCGGGTCCGAACGGATGATCTACGCCGCCAAGGTCTGACGCGCGCGGCGGATCACCGCGCCGACCGCTTTCACGCTTGCCGCTCGCCTCGGCCGACCTATCGTGGTCGTGCCTGGAGGAGAGAGACATGCCCGACACGATCACGCTCGACATTGCGAGCGATGGCATCGCGACGCTGACGCTGAACCGCCCCGACAAGCTCAACGCGTTCAATTCGCTGATGCTGGGCGAGATGGTGGCGGCGTTCGATCGCACCGATGCGGACGACGCGGTGCGTGCGGTGATCGTCACCGGCGAGGGCCGCGCGTTTTGCGCGGGCGCGGACCTGTCGGCGGGGGCCGAAACCTTTGACTATGAACGAAGCGGGGGCTGGAACGGCAGCGATTCCCCCGTCCGGGCCGACGGCAGCGTCGATTATGCCAACCCCGCGGTGCGCGACGGCGGGGGTATCCTGGGCCTCAGGATCTTCGCGTCGAAAAAGCCTGTCATCGGCGCGATCAACGGCGCCGCGGTCGGGATCGGCGCGACGATGACGCTGCCGATGGATTTCCGGTTGGCGAGCGAGGCGGCGCAGTTCGGCTTCGTCTTCGCACGCCGCGGAATCGTGCCGGAAGGGACATCGAGCTGGTTCCTGCCGCGGCTCGTCGGCCTGTCGCAGGCGCTCGAATGGACCTATGCGGGGCGCGTGTTCGACGCGCAGGAAGCGTTGGCCGGGGGACTGGTGCGCAGCCTCCACGCGCCCGACGCACTGCTGCCCTCGGCACGCGCGTTCGCGCTGGGGCTGGTCGAGGGATCGGCGCCGGTCTCGATCGCGCTGACGCGGCGGATGCTGCTGGCCGGCATGGGCGCGGCGCACCCGATGGACGCGCACCGGATCGAAAGCCGCGCGATCTGGGCGCGCGGGCGGAGCGGCGACGCGCGCGAGGGCGTCGAGAGCTTTCTCGCCAAGCGCGACCCCGCGTTTCCCGACACCGTGTCGCAAGAATGGGATCATGTCGCGGACTGGTTCGCCGACCCCGATTATCGCTGACGTAGCCGCGTGACGTAACCGCTTCAGGGATCGAACCGCGCGCGACCGCGTATCTTGTTCAGTGATGTAACCGAACAAGGAAGACACCGTGGCCACCAGCAAGACCCGCACCACCGCCCTCACGATCGGCGGCACGCTTCTGGCGATCGGCGCCGCCGCCGTCAGCGTGCTGCTGTTCGGTCGCCGCCCGAACGGGGAACATACCGCGCCCGACCTGGCGCTCGACACCCCGCGCCCCGGACCGGACGATCGCGCGCCCGAAGCATTTCGCCCCGACCCTACCGCGATCCCGACCGCCGCCGAGCGCGACAGCCTGCGTCCCGCGACCGGCCACGCGCCGGGGTTTGCCGCCGATCGCGGCACGACGGTTCAGGAGCCGGTGGGCGCCTGAACCGGGTTGGCGGACGTCAGTCGGAAGCGCGTTCCCACGGTTGGCGGCGGCGCGGCGCTGGGCTAGCGTGACGGTCGTTCCGTTTCCCAGAAGGTGTTTCCTCCATGCGCGTCACGCTCACCGCCATCCTCCTCATCGGCGTCGCCTCACCTGCGCTCGCGCAATCGGTCCATAATTACGGGTCGCTCGCGCTGTCGCCACGCGGCGATCGGATCGCCACGATCGAAGGCGGGCCGAAGGATCGCGCGGCAGTGACGATTCGCGCGGCGAGCGACGGCAAGATCCTGCGGCGGATCGATCCGTGCGCGACGTGCACCTATACCGACGTGACCTTTGCGCCGTCGGGCGATGTTGCGTTCCTGGCGCGGGATCGCAAGGCGGGGACGGTGGCGCTCGATTATGCCGAGGGCGCTCGCGTTCGGACGCTCGCGACGATCGAGGGCATCGCGCAGACCCCGCGGTTTTCGCCCGACGGCACGAAGGTCGCGCTCCTCGTCACGATCGGCGCCGCCAAGGAAGCGGGCGCGACCCAGGCCGGGGTGCGCCAGATCGGCGAGATCGGCGAAAAGAGCGATGAACAGCGACTCGCGGTGTTCCCGGTGACCGGCGCGCCGGTCGTCGCGGCGGCGGTGAAGCCGGTCTCGCCCGAGGGGCGCTATATCTACGAATATGCGTGGACCCCCGACAACCGCGGCGTCGTCGCGACCACCGCGCTGGGCAATGGCGATGCGAACTGGTGGGTCGCGACGCTCGATGCGATCGACCTGACGACCGGCGCGGTGCGCCAGATCGCCAAGCCATCGACCCAGCTCAACTTTCCCCGCGTGTCGCCCGACGGCAAGACCGTCGCGTATATCGGCGGGCTGATGAGCGATTTCGGGTCGGTCGGCGGCGATGTGTATACCGTGCCGTTCGCGGGCGGCACGCCATCGGATCGCACGCCGGGGTACAAGGCGACGGTAACCTCGCTCGACTGGACCCAGGGGGGCTTGCGTGCGACAATCCTGTCGGGGGCGGATACCTCGATCGTCTCGATCGACCCCGCCAAGGGCGGCGCGTTGCTCTGGAGCCGCCCCGCCTCCTTCTCGGCGGGCGACGGCAAGGTCGCCTATGCCGCCGATGGCCGTACCACCGCCACCGTGGTGCAGGATTTCACCCACGCCCCCGCGATCTATGCCGGCCCGATCGGCGCGCCGCGCCAGATCACCCATGACAACGACGCGGTCGCCAGCAGCGTCACCGCCAAGAGCGTCACGTGGCGTAACGACAATTACACGATCCAGGGCTGGCTGCTCGGCCCGGCGGGCGGCGATGCAACCACAAAGATGCCGATGCTGGTCAACGTCCACGGCGGCCCTGCCGCTGCCTCGACCCCCTATTTCATCGGCAGCGACAGTTCGGTCGCGGGGTTGATCGGTGCGGGCTACTACATGTTCCTGCCCAACCCGCGCGGCAGCTATGGCCAGGGCGAGGCGTTCACCGAAGCGAACAGGCGCGACTTCGGCGGGGGCGATCTGCGCGATATCCTCGCCGGGATCGACGCGGTCGAAAAAGTGGCGCCGATCGACGATAACCGGCTGGGGTTGATGGGGGGCAGCTATGGCGGCTTCATGGCGATGTGGGCCAATACCCAGACCAACCGCTTCAAGGGTATCGTCGCGGGCGCAGGGCTGTCGAACTGGGTCAGCTATTATGGCACCAACGGGATCGACCAGTGGATGCTGCCGTTCTTCGGCAAGACGCTCTACCAGGATTACAAGGCGTATGAGGATGTCTCGGCGGTGTACCACGCCAAGACCGCCAAGACCCCGACCTTCATCTATGTCGGTGAACGCGACATCGAGGTGCCGCCGACGCAATCGACCGAATGGTGGCATGCGCTCAAGGACATGGGCGTGCCCACCAGCCTGGTGATCTATCCCGACGAGGGCCACGGCATCCGCAATCCCGACCATTCGGCGGACCTGCGCAAGCGGGCGCTCGCGTGGTTCGACAAATATGTGAAGGGCGCGCAGTAGGTTCAGGCACATAGACCCGTTCGGGCTGAGCTTGTCGAAGCACGGTGAGTCTCACCGCCCTTCGGCCCGGCCCCATGAAAGTAGTACTTTCATGGGCACCCGGTGAGCTCAGGGCGGACGATTTAGGGTTCGGCGCGATCCGACATCACCGCGTTCTAGAACAACGGCTTGCCCGAATCCTTCCACTTGTCGAGGATCTGTGACGCGGGGGGAAGGTTGTCCTTAGGCTTCGCGCCAGCGATCGGCGGGGGCGGCGCGACATAGCTGCCGCTGTCGGCATAGGCGGGCGTTACCTGCGCGGCGTTGGTGATCGGGGCCGGGGTCGGGAGCGGGGCCAGCGCGGCGTACAGCTTCGCGTCAAACGGCGCGGGCGTCGGCGCGGTCCGTGCGTGCGGGCCGGGGACCGGCTCGTTACCGGTATAGCGCTGGCTGAATGCCGCGGCGGTGCCCCAGAAGCCCTTCCACCGGTGGAAGAAATGCGCGCCGACGACGCCGGTCATAACGAGGCTGCGGTTCCACGCGGGGGTCACCGCATAGGTGTGGTAATGCGTCGCAAGCCCGACCGGGGCATAGACGTAGCCCGCCAGCGCCATCGCCGCGGCGCGCGCCGCGCGCGTCCAGGCGCTGCGCATCGGCACGCGCGCCATCGCGCCGTCGCACGCGAAGCTGAACTGGCAGCCCGCACGTTCCGACCCCTGGTACACGACCCCGCAGATGGTCGACGGGAAGGCGGGGTGGCGGACGCGGTTGAGGATCACCTGCGCAACCGCCGACTGGCCCGCATCGGGCTCGGTCGCAGCCTCGTAGTAGATCGCGGCGGTCAGGCATTCGGCGGCGCGGCTGCGCGCGAGCGACGAGGCGGCGGCGATCGAAAATGGCCTGGCGGCAACGACGCCCATGTCGGTCGCGGCGAAGGCGGCGGCGTTGGCGGGAATCGGCAGATCGGGCAGCGCGGTCGTCCCGGTCACGCCCGCCGCGGGGGCAGCGATCTCGCGCGACGGATCGACGACCGGGAAATCGGCGTAGAGCAGTGCGGCGCCGGGAAAATGATCCTCCGCCTCGTAGCCGGTGCGGACCGACGCCGACGGATCGCCCGCGCGCGCGGCCTGCGTCTCGACCGCGCGCCAGGCAGCATGCGCCGACAGCCCGCCGACCAGCGCCAGACCGGCCAGGACGAGAATCGCCCAGCTCAACGTCATCAGCCGCACCGTCTGCAGGGGAATGGTCACCGCGTCTCCCATCGGCCGGACGAGCCCGGCCTGCGCGCCATAGCGCAGCCGGGGCTTCCATGCCGCTGCTGAATCGGTGCCGTCCCGGGGTGGGACGGGCAGGCGATGCGGTAATAGTTTACTTCAGCGTCGGGCTGTCGAGCGACAGTTGGCGTTCGGTCAGAACCTCGACCGCCGGGTACGCCTTGCGCAGCGGGTCGATGAACTGCTTGGCATCGCCGACGACGACGATGCTCGCGGCCTTGGGATCGAGCAGGCTCGCCGCCGCGGCTTCGACCGCGGCGGGATCGACGCCCTCGACCTTGTCGGTATAGCGCGCGAGTTCGTCGAGCGGCACCGATTCTAGGACATAATTGCCCAGGATGCCCGCGACGCCGCCGGTCGTTTCGATCGTCCGCCCGAAATTGCCGACCAGCACCGCCTTGCGCGTCTCGAGCTCGCTCGGCGGAACCGGGGCGGTGCCCATCGCGGCCATCTGTTCGGCGATCAATGCGACGACGTCGGGGGCGGTCGCGTTCTTGGTTTGCGTTCGTGCCGCGACGATTCCCGGCAGGCGCCGCGCCTGAACGCTGCTGCTCGCGCCATAGGCGAGTCCGCGCTTGATCCGGATTTCCTGGTTCAACCGCGACGAGAAGCCGCCACCCAGCACGGTGTTGGCGACGTTGAGCGGGTAATAGCGCGGATCGCTGCGCTCGATTCCCGGCCGTGCGACGACGACGCCCGCCTGCCCCGCACCGGGCATGTCGACGACGATCACGCGGGGGGCCGCGAACGGCGATGGGGTCAGCGCAGGGGCGGTCGCGCTGGCCGCCTGCCAGCCCCCGAACTGCGCCTGGGCGAGCGTCTTGGCGGCGGCGGGGGTGATGTCGCCGACTATGATCAGTGCGGCCTGCGCGGGATTCCACGTCTTCGCATAGGAGGCGGCGAGATCGGCGCGGGCAATCGCCTTCAGCGACGCCGGGGTGCCCGACAGCGGCGCGGCATAGGGTCCGTCGCCGAACACCGCGCGGGTCGCGATCAGGTTCGCGAGCTGGGCGGGATTCTTCATCGCGACCGTGACGCCATCGATCGCCTGCGCCCGCGCGCGTTCGATCTCGGTCGGGGCGAACGCGGGATGCGTCGCGACATCGGCGAGGATCGGGAGCGCCTTGGCGAGCTGGTCCGATTTCACCGTCACCGATACCGACGCGCCGTCGCGATCGGTGTCGCTTTCGATCGAGGCACCGAGCGATTCGATCTGGCGGGCGATCTGGGTCGCCGAGCGAGTCGTGGTGCCCTTGGTCATCAGCTCGGAGGCAAGGTCGCTGACGCCCGCGCGGCCTGCGGGATCGGTCGCGCCGCCCCCGGTCGCGACCAGCGCGGCGGTGACGAGCGGCAGGTCGTGGCGCTCGACCGTGATGACGCGCAGGCCGTTGGCGAGCCGCGTCTCGACCGGCACCGGCAAGGTCGTCGCCACCGGCGTACCGGGCGCGGGCGGCATGACGCGGTCGGTGTCGCTGGCGGGGATGACGATCGCGACCGACGCGGGCGGGGCCAAGTCTGCGGTGACGACGCTCGGCAGGACCGCGATCGGGGTCGCGGTCGCATCGGCGGGCTTCTGGTCGGCGGGCAGGTAGCGGATCGTCGCCGATTGGTCGTCGCCCAGATATGTCCGTGCGACGCGCTGGACATCGGCGGCGGTCACGCGCGCGATCGCGGCGAGCTGTTGGTCGGCGGCATGCGGATCGCCGTCGATGATGACTGACGAGGCGATGATCCGCGCCTTGCCCTCGGCGGTCTCGCGCGATTCGATCGCGCTCGTCAGGATTTCGTTCTTCGCTTCGGCGAGTTCGGCGGCGGTGACCGGCGTATCGCGGAACCGCGCGATTTCCCGGGTCAGCGCGGCATCGCCCGCCGCGGCGGTCTTGCCCCCCGCCAGGATCGCATAGACGATCAGGTTGCCGGTGCCTTGCTTGCTGTCGAGCGATGACGACGCGTCCTGCGCGAGCTGGTCGCGATAGACCAGGCTTTCGTAGAGCCGCGAGCTTTCGCCGGTCGACAGGATCGTCTGGAGCACGGTCAGCGCGGGGATGTCGGCGTTGCGATCGGCGGGAATGTGCCAGGTCTTGAGCACCGCGGGGAGCGGGGTGTTCGGCTCATACACCGTGTACGACACCGCCGAGGTGCGGTCGGGCTCGGTCACCGTTACGCGGGGGATCGCAGTCGAGGGCTTCGCGATCCCCGCGAAATAGCGGTCGATCCACGCATCGAGCTGGTGGGAATCGAAATTGCCCGACACAACGAGGATCGCATTGTCGGGGCGATAATAGGTCGCGTGGAAGGCGCGGACGTCATCGATCCCGGCGGATTCGAGGTTCTCGATGCTGCCGATCGTCGATCGCGCATAGGGGCTTTTCGTATAGGACGCCGCCGACAGATAGGTCGAGAACAGCTTGCCGTACGGCCGCGCGAGCGTCGATTGCCGCAGTTCCTCCTTCACGACACCGCGCTCGGACGCGAAGCTCTTGGGCTCGACGACCAGGCTCGCCATCCGGTCGGCCTCGGCGAACAGCAATCGCTGCAGGTGGTTGGCGGGGACGACCTCGTAATAATTGGTATAGTCGTCGTTGGTCGAGGCGTTGTTGTAGCCGCCGACATCCTCGGTCAGCCGATCCATCTGTTCCGACACCAGGTTGCGGGTCGCCTTGAACATCAGATGTTCGAACATATGCGCGAAGCCCGACCGGCCCTTGGGATCGTCCTTCGACCCGACATCGTACCAGACCTGGACCGCGACATTGGGCGTCCCGGTGTCGCGCAACGCGTAGACGCGCAGGCCGTTGGCGAGCGTCCGCGTGGTGAACGCGATTGGCTTCACCGCGGTGCTTTTTACGGCCTGCGCACAGGCGGGAAGCGGGGTGAGCGCGGCGCTCAGCAACAGGGCGGCACGGATGAAGCGCATCGGTCAAATCTCCGGGAGGTTGCGGGAGTTCAACCGGAGGCCGGATCGCGTGTCAATCGGCCATTGTTCACCACCCCGGCGAAGGCCGGAGCCGAGTTGGGAAGGTAGCAGTCGGTTGGCGCTGTGCGCTCCTATTTCACTCACGCCAACTGGGCCCGGCGTTCGCCGGGGTGGTAGCAGGGGACTCAGCCCCGCTTCTTCCCCGAATTGGCGAACAGCACCGCGGCGGCGACCGCGGCGGAGCCGATCCCAACCCCGATGAACCGCATCGGCCAGCGGTTCTTGCGGGCGCGGTCGCCACTATGCGCGGCCCCCGCTTCGCGCGCCTTCGCATCCGCTACCGCGGCCAGTATCTCGTTGGGTTCGTCCGCCATGATCACTCCTTGGTCCCGCGATAGCGTTCGCGGAACATGTTCGCAAAACTCGACAACGCTTGCGCCGCGATTGCGTGCCGTAGGTCCGCCATCAGCGCTTCGTAAAACCAGACATTGTGTTCGGTCATCAGCATCGCGCCGAGCATCTCGCCCGCGCGGACCAGATGGTGGAGATAGGCGCGCGTCCAGGTCGAACAGACCGGACAGTCGCAGGCGGGATCGAGCGGGATCTGGTCCTCCGCGAACTTCGCGTTGCGGATGTTGATCGGCCCGGTGCGCGTGAATGCCTGACCCGTCCGTCCACTGCGGGTCGGCATGACGCAATCGAACATGTCGATGCCGCGTTCGACCGCGCCGACGATATCGTCGGGCTTGCCGACCCCCATCAGGTAGCGCGGCTTGTCGGCGGGGAGCTGGCCCGGTGCGAAGTCGAGGCACGCGAACATCGCCTCCTGCCCTTCGCCGACCGCGAGCCCGCCGACCGCATAGCCGTCGAACCCGATCTCGATCAGCGCGTCGGCGGACGATCGGCGCAGGTCTTCGTCGAGCGCCCCTTGCTGGATGCCGAAAATCGCGGTGCGCGTCGGGTGCTCGCCGCCGCCGTCGAAGGCGTCGCGCGACCGGCGCGCCCAACGCATCGATCGCTCCATCGCGGCCGCGCGCACGTCGCGGGTCGAGGTGGTCGGGACCAGTTCGTCGAACGCCATGACGATGTCCGAATCGAGCAACCGCTGGATCTCGATCGAGCGTTCGGGGCTGAGCAGGTGGCGCGATCCGTCGAGGTGCGATTTGAACGACACACCCGCTTCGCTGCGCTTGGTCAGATCGGCCAGGCTCATCACCTGATACCCGCCGCTGTCGGTCAGGATCGGCTTCGACCAGCCCATGAAGTCATGCAGGCCGCCCAGTCTGGCGACGCGTTCGGCGCCGGGACGCAGCATCAGGTGATAGGTATTGCCGAGGATGATGTCCGCGCCCGCCGCGGCGACATCGGCGGGCTTCATCGCCTTGACCGTCGCCGCGGTGCCGACCGGCATGAACGCAGGCGTGCGGATCGTGCCGCGCCGCATCGCGATGCTGCCGGTGCGCGCCGCGCCGTCGGTCGCCGCGATCGTGAAGGCGAAACGATCGGCGGTCATGGCGATCCGCGATCCTTTCCCCCGCGATGGCGCGCGCCGCCGCCGAACCCGCCGCCATTGGGTGCGCTGTGGATCGTCAGCAATTCCTTGCGGGTGACGACGCCGTCCTTGCCGGCATCGAACCGGGCAAAGATGTGCGCGATCGCCGCCTGGAGTTCATCGAGCGTGATGACGTTGTCACCGTTGGCATCGACCGTGAAGGGGCTCGGCAGCGCATCGGCGTCGCCCAGCCAGCGCGTGGCCCAATCGGCATAGTCGATATAGCCCATCCGCCCCGATCCGAAGGTGTCACTCACCTTGAAGGTGCGCGCGACCCCAGCCGTCAGCTCGGCTTGCGTTACCCGGCCGTCGCCGTTGCTGTCGAACGTCGCGATCAACATGCCGACCGGCTCGATCATGATCGTCGCGCGTTCGCTGCCAGCGGCGGGCTGCGGGGTCGTCGGGGTCTGACCCGCGCCATTCTGGCCGCCGCGCCCGCCACGATGGCCACCGCTGCCATATTGCGCGGTGGCAGGTGTTGCCGCGAGCGTCAGGCAGGCCAGGCTGAGGGGGACAAGGCGGCGCATCGACGCGGTTCCTTTCATGGCAGCAACAGCGACGCGTCACCGTAGCTGTAGAAGCGATAGCCCGATGCGATCGCATGGGCGTAGGCATTCTGCATCCGCCCGGTCCCCATCAATGCTGACACCAGCATGAACAGTGTCGATCGCGGCAGGTGAAAATTGGTCATCAGCCCGTCGATGCCGCGGAAACGATAGCCGGGGGTGATGAAGATCGACGTGTCGCCGTCGAACGGTTCGATGATGCCATCGTCCCCGCTCGCGCTTTCGATCAGCCGCAGCGACGTGGTGCCGACCGCGATCACGCGTCCGCCGCTGGCCCGGACGGCGTTGAGACGGTCCGCGGTCGCGGCGTCGATCCGGCCCCATTCGGCGTGCATCCGGTGATCGTCGGTATCGTCAGCTTTTACCGGCAGGAAGGTGCCCGCGCCGACATGCAGCGTCAGCGTTGCATGCTCGATACCGGCGGCATCGAGCGCTGCGATCAACCCGGGGGTAAAGTGGAGCGCCGCGGTCGGTGCGGCGACCGCGCCGGGATCGGTCGCGAACATCGTCTGATAGTCGTCCGCATCGCGCGCGTCGGTCGGGCGGCGGGCGGCGATATAGGGGGGCAGCGGCATCCGCCCCGCGCGTTCGAGCAACAGTTCGACCGGCTCGTCACCCAAGAAATCGAGTGCGAAGCTGCCGTCCTCCGCGCGGTCGCCCGCGATCGCGACGACGTCATGGCCGAAATCGATCCGGTCACCGTCGAGCAGGCGCCGGGCGTTGCGGATGAAGGCGCGCCAGCGCCGTGGCCCTTCGCGCTTGTGGAGGGTGGCGCCGATGTTCGCCCCCGCGACACCGTTGCCGGCGTCCTCCGCGCGCGGCGCGCGCTTGCCCTCGAGCCGCGCGGGAATGACGCGGGTGTCGTTGAACACCAGCAGGTCGCCGCGGCGGAGCTGCGACGGCAGATCGGCGACGCTCAGGTCGCGCTGGCGGTCGTCGTCGAGCACCAGCATCCGCGCCGCATCGCGCGGGACGGCGGGGCGGAGCGCGATACGGTCGGTCGGCAGGTCGAAATCGAAGAGGTCGACGTTCACTTGGGTGCGGGAGCCGCCTTGATCGCAGCCTTGTCGGTCGTCGCACCAGGCAGCGTCACGGGGGCGAGCCCCGCGGGCTGAGCGACCGCGACGGGGGCCGGGGTGTAGGCCGGTGGCGTGTCAGCCGCAATATAAGCGTGCTGGATCACCGTCGGGTTCGCGGGCGGTTCGCCGCGCTGGATCGCATCGACATAGTTCATGCCGTCGACCACGCGGCCGAACACGGTGTATTTGCGATCGAGCGACAAGCGTGGCTGAAGCACGATAAAGAACTGGCTGTTCGCGCTGTTCTCGTCCTCAGCGCGCGCCGCCGACACCGCGCCACGCACATGGGGGTAGTAGCTGAATTCCGCGGGTACGTTGGGGAGCGTGGAGCCGCCAGTACCGTCGCCTTTGGGATCGCCGCCCTGTGCCATGAACCCGTCGATGACGCGGTGAAAATCCAGCCCGTCATAGAAATGCTGGCGGGTCAGCATCTTCACCCGCTCGACCATTTTCGGCGCGAGGTCGGGGCGCAGCCAGATCGTGACCCGCCCGCCGTCGCTGAGGTCGAGCAGCCACAGATTTTCCTTGTCGGTCGTCAACGGCGGGGTGCCGCGCGGGGCCTGCGTGATCTCCGCCTGCTGGGCGGCGACCGGCAACGCGACGAGGCTGGAGAGGAGCACGAGGACACTGGCTAATAAGCGCATGAAACCACCAACGGTGAAGGGGACAAGGCGCACTTAAACCAAATCATCGCTGTCGCCAATCTGAACGTCACGCTCGATCAGCCGGAGCCCTTCTGCCCCAGTGACGCGACGCGCGCGACGACCTCGCGTTCGACGGCGGGGGGAACGAACTTGCCGATCGGGCCGCCGAACAGCGCGATTTCCTTGACGAGGCGGCTCGCGATCGGCTGGAGCGCGACGTCGGCCATCAGGAACACCGTCTCGACCCGCGGATTGATCTGCTGGTTCATCCCCGCCATCTGATATTCATATTCGAAATCCGCGACCGCGCGCAGCCCGCGGACGATGACCCGCGCGCCTTCGCGTTCGGCAAAGTCCATCAGCAGCGAATCGAACGCGACGACGTGGATTTCGCTGTCGATGCCCGCGATCTCGCGCTGCACCGCCGCCAACCGCTCCTCGATCGTGAACATCGGCGATTTCGACGGGTTGGTCGTCACGCCGATGACGAGCCGATCGACCAGCTTCGCGCCGCGGCGAATGATGTCCATATGCCCCAGCGTGACGGGATCGAAGGTGCCGGGATAGACGCCGATGCGTTTGGTCATGACAGGCTCCCGATCAATGATCACGCTCGACGACGTAGCGCGCGGTCGCGCGCAACAGGTCGGCATCGTCGCCGAACCCGTGGAGATGCTCGATCGCCTGCGCGACCAGCATCGCGCATTGTTCGCGACCCCGATCGACGCCGAGCAGCGACAGGAAGGTTTCCTTGCCCGCCTCGCCGTCCTTGCGCAGCTTCTTGCCCGCAAGCGCCTCGTCGCCCTCGATGTCGAGCAGGTCGTCGGCGATCTGGAACGCGAGGCCGAGATCGCGCGCATAGCCGCGCAACCCGGTGCGCGCCGCGGCGGGCGCGCGCCCCAGAATCGCGCCCGCCTCGACTGCGGCGCTGATCAGCGCGCCGGTCTTCATCTGCTGCAGCCGGGTGACGCCGTCGAGATCGAACCGCGCATGTTCGGCGGCAAGGTCCATCATCTGTCCGCCCGCCATCCCGCTTGGCCCCGCCGCGCGCGCGAGATCGAGCACGAGTTCGGCGCGGATCGCGGGGTCGGCATGCGTCCTGGGGTCGGCGAGAATATCGAACGCGAGCGCGTGGAGGCAGTCGCCCGCGAGCACCGCGGTCGCCTCGTCGAACGCCTTGTGGACGGTGGGTTTGCCGCGCCGCAGGTCGTCATTGTCCATCGCGGGCAGATCGTCGTGAATCAGCGAATAGACGTGAATCGCCTCGATTGCGGTCGCGGCCCGCCCCGCACAGTCGCGATCGACCCCGAACAGATCGGCGGTGGCATAGACCAGCAGCGGGCGCAGCCGCTTGCCGCCGCCGATCGCGGCGTGGCGCATCGCCTGGTACAGCGTCGCGCGCGCATCGTCGGGCACCGCGAGCAGCGCGTCGAAGCGGCGGTCGATCTCCGCCGCCACCTCGGCCATCGCCGCGTCGAGCGTCGGCATGGTCACGTCAGTCAGCGGCAAAGGGGCGGGTTCCGGCGGCCTTGCCATCGGCATCGACCCGGATCGCCTCGATCCGCGCCTGCGCCGCATCGAGCCGTTCGGCGCAGCGTTGGCGGAGCTTGTCGCCGCGTTCGTACAGCGCGATCGATTGGTCGAGGGTTGCGTCCCCGCTTTCGAGACGACCGACGATCGTCTCCAATTCCTTCAGCGCGGCCTCGAACGACAGCTCTTCGATCGGCATATCCATCGCGGTGCTATGGCGCAGGCGCGCGACGAGGGTCAAGCGACGAGGGTCAGGCAGCGGATGGAAACCCCACGCCGGTCTTGCGTTGGGTGGGTAAAGGAGACCCATGTGTTCACCAGCATCAACCCCGCGACCGGCACGCCCGGCGCGCGTTATCCCGAACTGACCAAGGACGAGGTCGAACAGCGTGTGGCGCGGGCGCATGACGCGTTCCTCGCCTGGCGCGAGACCGATTATGCCACCCGCACCGATCTGCTCGAAAAGATCGCCGAACAATTCGACGCCAATGCCGAACGCCTCGCCGAAATCGCGACGCGTGAAATGGGCAAGACGCTCAAATCTTCGCTCGCCGAGGTCCAGAAATGCGCGGGCGGTTTCCGTCATTATGCGCAGAACGGCCCGGCGATGCTCGAATCGCGTACGTTCGATACCGCCGCCGGCAAGGCGACCGCGCGGTGGCTGCCGATGGGGCCGGTGCTTGCGGTGATGCCATGGAACTTCCCCTATTGGCAGGTCGTCCGCTTCCTCGCCCCGACGATCATGGCGGGGAATGTCGGGCTGCTGAAACATGCCTCGCTCACCCAGGGCGTCGCCGCGGCGATCGAGGAGATGGTGATCGCGGCGGGCGCGCCCGCGGGCGTGTTCCAGAACCTCGCGATCAAATCCGACAAGGTCGCCGACCTGATCGCCGACGATCGCATCGTCGCGGTGACGCTGACCGGGAGCGAAGGCGCGGGGATGCAGGTTGCGGAGGCAGCGGGTCGTGCGCTCAAGAAGGTCGTCCTAGAACTCGGCGGGTCTGACCCGTTTATCGTCATGCCGTCCGCCGATATCGACCGCGCCGCCGAGACTGCGGTGAAGGCGCGCATCCAAAATACCGGACAGTCTTGCATTTGCGCCAAGCGGATGATCGTCCACGCCGACGTCTATGACGACTTCCTCGCCAAATTTTCCGCCGGGATGAAGGCGGTGACGGCGGGCGATCCGATGGACGGCGCGACGGACATGGGGCCGCTGTCGAGCGAGGAACAGCGGCAGACCGTCGTGGATCAACTCGCCCAGATCCAGGCGGCGGGCGGCAAGTTGCTGTTCGGCGGCGAGGCGCTGGCGGGGAAGGGCGCGTATATGTCGGCCGGAATCCTGGTCGACGTCCCGATCGACGACCCGGTCGCGCAGGAGGAGTTGTTCGGGCCGGTCGCGATGGTGTTCAAGGCGGACGATATCGATGCGGCGATCCGGCTGGCCAACGATGTTCCGTTTGGTCTCGGTTCCAGCGTATGGACCAACGATCCGCACGAGCGCGAACGCTTCGAACGCGATGTCGCCGCGGGGATGACCGCGGTCAACGCGATGCTCGCGTCGGCACCCGAGGCACCGTTCGGGGGAATCAAGCGATCGGGCCACGGGCGCGAACTCGGACCTTATGGTCTCCACGAGTTCATGAACCTCAAGACCGTGTTTGGTTAAGCGGGGACGAATTCAGATCGATCGGACCCCGAACCGTTCGTCCTGAGCTTGTCGAAGGGCGGTGAGTCTCACCCCGCTTCTACAAGCTCAGCACGAACGGGCAGAGGTAGAGTCAGCGCCCTTTAAAAAAGCGCACTCTCGCTCGCTGCGACTTCCGCGACCAATTCCTTGCGGCTGAGCTTGCCGATCATCGTCTTGGGCAGCGCATCGCGAATGATGACCTGATCGACGCGTTCGTGCCGCCCGAATTGCGGGTTGAGCCAGTCGCGTAACCCCGCGCCGTCGATCGCGGCGACGTCGGTCAGCGTCACATAGGCGCGGGGCTGTTCGCCGCGATAGGGGTCGGGTACCCCGATTACGAGCGCCTCGCGCACCGCCGGATGGCGATACAGCACGGTCTCGATCTGGCTCGGGAAGACCTTGAACCCACTGACCGCGATCATGTCCTTCAGCCGATCGACGATCGTGACGAAGCCATCCGCGCCGATCCGCCCGACATCGCCGGTCCGCAGCCAGCGGGTGCCTTGCGCATCGTCAATGAAGACCCCGGCATCGGCGTCTGGCCGGTTCCAATAGCCTTTCATGATCTGTGGCCCCGCCACCACGATCTCGCCCGGCTCCCCTGCGGGCGGATCGACCAGCGGGTTTTCCTTGTCGACCAATCGCACGTGCGTGCCGGGGATCGGCTGGCCGATGCTGCCCGCGACGCTGTTCCCTTCGTACGGGTTGGCGGAGACCACGCCCGAACTTTCGGACAGGCCATATCCCTCGACCAGCGTGGCGCCGGTCGTCGCCTCAAACGCGGCCTTGATCTCGGCGGGCAGCGGCGCGCCGCCCGAAATGCAGACGCGTAGCGACGAGAAATCGGTCGACGCGGTCTTGGGATGATCGAGCAACGCGCGGTACATCGTCGGGACGCCGGGGAGCGAGGTGGCCTTGGTCCGGGTGATCGCCGCCAGCGTCTGCGCGGCGTCGAACCGGGGCAGCATCACGATCATCCCCCCCATCGCCACCGTGCGATTGAGCACGCAGGTGTTGGCGAAGACATGGAACAACGGCAACACGCCGACGATTCGGTCGGGCTCGTCGGGATGCGGATCGATTGCGACGACCTGGCGCGCGTTCGCGGTCAGATTGGCGTGGGTGAGCATCGCGCCCTTGGGGGTGCCGGTGGTGCCGCCGGTGTACTGGATCAGCGCGACATCGGTGACGGGATCGATCGCGGAGTGCGCGCCCGATCCGTCGTTCGCAATCAGCGCAGAAAAGGCGGTGATGCGTGGGTC
Source organism: Sphingomonas oligophenolica (assembly GCF_006438955.1). GTDB lineage: Bacteria > Pseudomonadota > Alphaproteobacteria > Sphingomonadales > Sphingomonadaceae > Sphingomonas > Sphingomonas oligophenolica_A. The sequence goes on from NZ_RCZK01000001.1 coordinate 71,424, forward strand.
GTCGGGGCGCTTCGTCGTCTCCGACCCGCGAAACAGCCGATAGAACAGCGATTTGGTCGGTGGCAGTGCCCCCGCGACCGATCCGACGATCAATCGTTCGAGGCTGCTGGTGTCGAGTACCGCGAGTGCGGTCGGCAACAGTGCCTTCGCCGATAGCGTGAACAGCGCACGCGTACCCGAATCCTCAACCTGGTGCGCAAGCTCCGCGGGCGTGTAGAGCGGCGAGTAATTCACGACCGTCGCGCCGAGTTTCAGGATGCCGTAATAGGCCGCCAGATAATGCGGCGCGTTGGGCAGGAACAATCCGATCCGGTCGCCCTTGCCATAGCCCAGCGCGGCGAGCCCGCAGGCGACCCGGTTCGCGCCGTCGCGGGTTTCGGCATAGCTGTAACGCCGCCCGAGAAAATCGATCAGAGGGCGATCCGCATGGGTGTCGGCAGCGGTCTCGAACAGTGCGACCAGCGATTGCGGAGGATAATCGGTTTCCCAGGGGGTGGGATGCCGATAGCCGAGGTGCCAGTCATGCTCGTTCATCGACGCGAGTGTATGCAGGCCGGTGGCGCCGAGCAACCCGACCCCGCGCCGCGATCAGTCGATCAGCGGATGCGCTGGCTCCAGGTGTACAGGAACGACACCCCGACCAGCCCCAGGTCGACCGCTGCGCGAATCCGATGCGGGGCCGGATCGCCCACGTCATGCGTCACGAGACGGAAGTCGGCAGTGGGGTGGCCGACCGCGACCACGGCAAGCGCGATGCCTGCGACAGCCAGTGCGTTGCGACGATGGCGCATCGAATCGTACCTCCCGAGCCCGACCAATAACCGAATCGGGCCTGCCCCGCCAGCCCGATCAGGCGGCGGTCGCCACCGTGGCGTGGCGAGCGCGGTCGCGGCCCGCTGCCTTGGCTTCGAACAGCGCAAGATCGGCGCGGCGATAGAGGCGCTTCCAGTCGATATCGTTTGCGAGCGGCCCGGTACACGCGCCGATGCTCGCGGTGACCGACAGGTCGAACGGCATGCGTTCAGCGCGCAGCGCGTCGAGCACGCTCGACGTCGACAGCGTCGAGGTCGCGGGCGCCAGGATCGCGAATTCCTCGCCCCCCAATCGCGCGATCAGCGCATCGGCGGGCACCGACGATCGCAGCGCCCGCGCGAACACGCGCAGCACCTCGTCGCCGCCGTCGTGGCCGATCGTTTCGTTGACGCGCTTGAAATGGTCGATATCGGCCAGCAACAGCAACTGGTCGTCGTGGCGTCCCATGATCCGTTCGAGGAACGCCCGGCGATTGAACAGCCCGGTCAACGGGTCGGTCGCGGCGAGCAGCCGCGCGGCGATTTCCTGCTCGCGCGCCTCGTCGCGTTCGAGCGTTACGAGATGGATGCGATAGGCGACCGCGAGGCTCGACAACAGTGCTTCCACGGTCATCGCGATGAGCGTCGAATTGTCGATCCAGAAGCCATAATCGACGAGGTGAAGATTGTTCGCCAATCTCGTTGCGGCGAAGGCGATTGGCGCGGCCCACCCCAGCGCGAAGAGCCATAGATAGTTGCTCCGCTGCCACCAGGCCCTGACCATCACCGGCACGACCGCCAGCAGGACCAGCGCGAACGCAGCGTTGTAAAACCGGTCGAGCGGTCCGGGCGCGAGGGGAGCGAAAGCGATGAAGACAGACGTCGCGGTCAACATGGTAGCGCACACGGCCCGGTCGACGCGCCCGACCCAGCCAGCGTAAACCCGCTCTTCGAAATAGCTGCGCGCGAACGACAGCGCGGCCACTACCGCAAGCGCGAGCATCAGGTAATTGATACGAATTCGATCGTTGTTGGCGATGAATGGAAACGCCCAGGCCAGCGCGCCCGATGACGAAACCGCGTAGATCGCGAGCGCCGTCACCATCGCGCAATAGGCGAGCTGGAACCGGTGGCGCAGCGCGCGCCACAGCGCGAGATTATAGATGAGGAGGGCAAGGCACAGCCCCCCAAACCCGGCATACAACGCACCCAGCGTCAGGTCGGATCGTGCGCTCTCGATCGGCGTGGCGATACTCGGGCCGAGGACGATGCCGCGCACGTTCCCCGCGCCGTGGACGCGCCACAGCAGCCCAGTGATGGGCGCTGTCCGGGCGGGCAAATTATATTCGATCATCGCGCCGAGCCGGAGGTGCGCGGTGATCGAGCGTTGATCCATCGCGACCCGCGCGATGCCGCCATCGGCGTAGAGGACGTCGAGGCTCGCGCGGTCCAGCCAGACGCTGGCAAACCGCAGCGCGACCGGACCGCTGGCTCCGAGGCCCGGCGGCAGATGCGTCGCGATCACGTCGAAATCGCCGCTGCCCAGCGCGCTTTGCGGCGAGACGCAATCGAAGCCATCGCGATCGGTCATCAGCGCGCGTGCGGACAATTCTGGGCGCATCGGTGCGATGCAGGTGGCGATCCGCGTGCCGACCACGCCGATCTGAGCGGCGGCGGGCAAGGCGAATCCGAACATCGTCAGCGCGACCGACATTGCTATCGTCATCGCCATCGCAAGCGCCCGGACCCAGGGGCCCAGCGCCGTGCTTACGATGGATGACGGGGAACACGATCGGGTCACGCCACCCCCCATAAGGCGAGATGGCAAACAGACCGTAAAGGACGGCAACCGATGCTTGGATGGGGGGTTATCTTGCCGCGATGACTGATGGCGCAGCTGTTGGATGTCGTGGCTCGCGCACGGCGTGCCTGTTCAAAACAGTACCCTTAGACCCGATCCTTTCAGACGATTCGCGCGTGGCTGGCGTGGCGAACCGCGATGACGATGGTGCCCGTTTCGTCGCAGGTGAACCGGAGAAGGTAGGGATAGACGATGCTTCGCTCCGCAACGCCTCCGCACACCTTCTCCGACCCCAACCCGCTTGCGGTGGCGGCGATCCTGTCGGCCAGGCGCCGCGCCGCGCGCGGATCGAACGCGGTCACGTAGCGGCGGATGTGATCGAGATCTGCGATCGCGCCCTCGGTCCAATTCGGCGACGTCACGTGCCTGTTTCCGGTGGGATATCATGCCCCCAACTCGACAGCCAGTGAAGTACCGCCTCGTGGCTGAGAAGCCGACCCGCGGCGATGTCCGCCGCCGCGCGACGGTCGATCGCCGCGATCAGCGCGGCGTCATCGAACAGGTCGTCGGACGGTTCATCCTCGTTCACGGCCGATCAATATCACGAAAACGGAGGTAAATTCGCAATCTACCTCCGTTTCGGATCGAAAAGGACGCAACCGGTTACTTCGCCTCGACGGTCGCGGTCTTGCGCGGTTTCTTGCGTGGCTTTTTGGGCGCGGCGGGTTCGATCGCGAAGCTGAGTTCGCCCTCCTTCATCTTCACCGTCACCTCGCCGCCATGGACCAGCTTGCCGAACAGCAATTCCTCGGCGAGCGGCTGCTTGATCTTTTCCTGGATCAGACGGCCCATCGGACGCGCCCCGTACAGCTTGTCATAGCCTTTTTCGGTCAGCCACGCCTTGGCGGCATCGTCGAGGCTGATATGGACATTGCGATCGGCGAGCTGGAGTTCGAGCTGGAGGATGAACTTCTCCACCACCCGCGCGACGACCTCTGGGGGGAGGTAACCGAACGGCACGATCGCATCGAGGCGATTGCGGAATTCCGGGGTGAACATCTTCTGCACCGCCTGCTCGTCCTCACCCTCGCGGCTGAGGTTGCCGAAGCCGAGCGTTTCGCGCGCCATGTCCGACGCACCCGCATTGGTCGTCATGATCAGGATGACGTTGCGGAAATCGACCGACTTGCCGTGCTGGTCGGTCAGCCGCCCGTTATCCATCACCTGAAGCAGGATGTTGAACAGGTCGGGATGCGCCTTCTCGATCTCGTCGAGCAACAGCACGCAATGCGGCTGCTGATCGACCGCGTCGGTGAGCAGTCCGCCCTGGTCGAACCCGACATAGCCCGGAGGCGCGCCGATCAGCCGGCTGACCGAATGCCGCTCCATATATTCGGACATGTCGAACCGCTGGAGCGGGATGCCCAGGATCGACGCCAACTGCTTCGCGACCTCGGTCTTGCCGACGCCGGTCGGGCCGGTGAACAGATAATTGCCGATCGGCTTTTCGGGTTCGCGCAAGCCAGCGCGCGCCAGCTTGATCGCGGAGCTGAGCTTCTCGATCGCGGCGTTCTGGCCGAAGACGACGCGCTTCAGGTCGGTTTCCAGCGTCGAGAGCGCCTGCTTGTCGTCGGCCGACACCGATTTCGGCGGGATCCGCGCCATCGTTGCAATGACCTGTTCGATCTCCTTGGTGGTGATCGTCTTTTTGCGGCGGCTTGGCGGCACCAGCATCTGCATCGCGCCGACCTCGTCGATCACGTCGATCGCCTTGTCGGGCAGCTTGCGGTCGTTGATGTAGCGTGCGCTGAGTTCCACCGCCGACTTGATCGCGTCGGGGGTGTATTTCACCGAATGGTGATCCTCGAACGCACTGCGCAACCCCGCGAGGATCTTGATCGTGTCCTCGATCGTCGGTTCGTTGACGTCGATCTTCTGGAACCGGCGCAGCAGCGCGCGATCCTTTTCGAAATGATTGCGGAATTCCTTATAGGTGGTCGAGCCGATGCAGCGGATCGTGCCCCCCGACAGCGCGGGCTTGAGCAAATTCGACGCATCCATTGCGCCGCCGCTGGTCGCACCCGCACCGATCACGGTATGAATCTCGTCGATGAACAACACCGCGTCGGGCAGCTTTTCGAGCTCGTTGACGACCGCCTTCAGGCGTTCCTCGAAATCGCCGCGATAGCGGGTCCCAGCGAGCAGCGCGCCCATGTCGAGCGAATAGATCACCGCGTCCTTGAGCACGTCGGGCACGTCGCCCTCGACGATTTTCCGCGCAAGGCCCTCCGCGATCGCGGTCTTGCCGACGCCAGGATCGCCGACATAGAGCGGGTTGTTCTTCGACCGGCGGCACAGGATCTGGATCGTGCGATCGACCTCCGGCCCGCGCCCGATCAGCGGGTCGACCTTCCCCGCCTTCGCCTTTTCGTTGAGATCGACGGTGAACTGCTTGAGCGCGCTTTCCGTCTTGCCCTTCTCCTGTCCCTTCGCGGGTTTTTCGTCGTCGGCGCCCTTGGGCGGCGTCACGTCGGCGGTACCGCCCTTGCCGACGCCGTGGCTGATGAAGCTGACCGCGTCGAGGCGGCTCATGTCCTGCTGTTGCAGGAAATAGACCGCATAGCTCTCGCGCTCGCTGAACAACGCGACCAGCACGTTGGCCCCGGTCACCTCGTCGCGGCCCGACGACTGGACGTGGAGGATCGCGCGCTGGACGACCCGCTGGAACCCGCTGGTGGGGGAAGGATCGGTCTGCGCCTCGACCTTTAGTGCGTCGAGTTCGGTATCGAGATAATGCGCGACCGTGGTCTTGAGCTCGCCGATGTCGACATGACATGCCTCCATGACCTTGGAGGCATGTTCGTCGTCGAGCAGCGCGACGAGCAGATGTTCGAGCGTCGCATATTCGTGGCGGCGCGACGAAGCGGCTTCGAGCGCCTTGTGGAGCGTGGTCTCGAGCGCGGGGGCGAAGGATGGCATCTAATCTACTCCAGACGGGCCGATGCAGACACATGGCCCTCTCCTACTATGTCGGAAGGGTGAGGCCCCGCATCAAGCGCTGGGACACCGCACCGGTCGATCTGGCGATACGCCCGAACCGGTGCCCCATCGGCTGCCCGCCAGGGCAGGCGCTCAGGATAAACTCCACGCTCACGATCGGAATAGCTGATCGGCGCTTGCTCGATGGTTAACGGCGCGTTCCATTTTTTGCCGGGATCGCGCGATCTCACCCTCGAGCGCGGTGATCCGGGCTTCGAGCTCGGCCACCGACAAGGGATCGAGGTCCTGCCGGATCAACTCGGTCAGCGCGTCGTTGGGACGCGAGGGGGCGTCGTCCACTTCCATTGCACTGCAACGTTGACCCGCAGCAGCCCGATGTCAATAACGCCCCCGGTCCTTCGTTGATTAGGAATTCCATGACTCCCGAGACGATGCGCGCGATCGATCCGGAGGCCGCTGGCGGCCCCGACGTGCTGGTGCTCGCCGAACGGCCGGTGCCGGTGCCGGCGGCGGGCGAGGTGTTGATCCGGGTCGCCGCGGCCGGGATCAACCGGCCCGACGTGATGCAGCGCAAGGGCATGTATCCGCCGCCGCCTAGTGCGTCGTCGATCCTCGGCCTCGAACTGTCGGGCGAGGTTGTCGCGGCGGGCGAAGGCGTCGAGCTGGAAATGCTGGGCCAGCAGGTCTGCGCGCTCGTCAACGGCGGCGCCTATGCCGAATATGCGGTCGCGCCTGCGGGCCAGTGCCTGCCGGTGCCGCCCGCGCTGACGATGATCGAAGCGGCGGCGATGCCCGAAACGCTCTTCACCGTCTGGACCAACCTGTTCGAACGCGCGTTCGCGACCGAGGGCGATACGGTATTGGTCCACGGCGGCACCAGCGGGATCGGGACGATGGCGATCGCGCTGTGCAACGCGTTCGGGATCGCGATCATCGTCACGGTCGGCAGCGACGAAAAATGCGCGGCGGCGCGGGCGGTCGGCGCGACCCATGCGATCAATTACAAGACCGAGGATTTCGTCGAGCGGGTGAAGGCGATCACCGATGGCAAGGGCGTCGCCGCAGTGCTCGACATGGTCGGCGGGGATTACGTGCCGCGCAACCTCCAATGCCTCGCCGACGACGGACGCCACGTGTCGATCGCGGTCCAGGGCGGCATGACCGCGACGATCCCGTTGTTCGAGATCATGCGGCGCCGCCTGACGCTGACCGGATCGACGCTGCGGCCGCGCGATGCCGCGTTCAAGTCGCTGGTCGCCGACGAATTGTCGCGCACGGTGTGGCCGCATGTCGAGGCGGGGACGCTGAAACCGATGATCGACCGGGTCTTCTCGTTCGACGATGCCCCGGCCGCCCACGCCAGGATGGAGGCGGGTGACCATATCGGCAAGATCGTGCTGCGCTGGTGATCTGACACGCGAAAACGGGCGCGGAATCGCGTGATCCACACCCGTTATCGATCGGTTGATCCGCTGGCCGTTACCGGCTGGCGGGGGTTCCGCCGTTGTTGTTGTTGCCGTTGGTCGCGACCAGCACGATCGCCACCAGCGCAGCGAGCACGCCGATGCTGATCAGCGTCGTGGTGGGAACGTCGGCACCGAGCTTGCTCTGGTGCACGGTCGGGGTCGAGGCGCGCGTCACCGACAGCGATGCCGCAGGATTGGCGGTTGCGGCCGACGCCGCGACAGGCATGACGATCATCGAGGCGCCGACACATGCGGCGGCGACCCGCTTCAGGGAAAAGGTCATTGGAAACTCCGTCTATAGAGACATCGCCATAGTCGGGTTTTGTGACACTTTGGTCAACGCAGGCGCGGCAAAAAGTGTGATGGGTTGCCCTTAAGCAACACGAGGAGTACATCCGTCCCACACCGAGGCCGCTCCGATAAGGGGCGGCCCTTTCTATTTTCGACGGAGTTTTCCCGTGGCCCAGCCGCTCATGCCTCACGCGACCGCCTCCTGGCTGGTCGACAACACCTCGCTCAGCTTCGAACAGATCGCCGAGTTCTGCGGGCTTCACATCCTCGAAATCCAGGCGATCGCCGACGATACCGCCGCGACCAAGCTGACGGGCCGCGATCCGATCCGTGCGCACGAGGTGACGCAGGACGAGATCGACAAGGGGCAGGCCGATCCCGATTATCGCATGGTGATGGTCAAGGGCCCCGACCAGGTGCGCCGCACCAAGGGGCCGCGCTACACGCCGGTCAGCAAGCGCCAGGACAAGCCCGACGGCATCGCCTGGATCATCCGCAACCATCCCGAAATCAGCGATGGCGCGATCAGCAACCTGATCGGCACCACCCGCACCACGATCGCGGCGATTCGCGACCGCAGCCACTGGAACATCCAGAATATCACGCCCAAGGATCCGGTGACGCTGGGGCTGACGACGCAGCGCGAACTCGACGCCGCGGTGGCAAAGGCCGCGAAGGCCGCGGGGATCGAACCCGCGCCGACCGACACCCGGCTCGACGGCGACCGCGAGGCGCTGCTGGTCGAACTGCGCGCCCAGCGCGAGCAGGCGGCGCGCGATGCCGAGGCAGGGATCGTCCCCGCCGCGCCCGATTCGTTCTTCACCGATCCGTTCAAGCGCTGATCTTCGGTTCCCCCGCGGAGGCGGGGGTCCAGAGTGACGGACGGTGACGCTGCTGGGCGCTGGACCCCCGCCTTCGCGGGGGAACACTGGCCGTAGGTGACCGATTGCGTGACGCGCGGCGATTGCGTTGCTAACGGCAACCGATGCCCCAGCCCGATGCCATATTCGCCCCCGACGACAGCTTTACCGCGACCAGCCATAAAGGGCTGACCTATCCGTTCGGCGGCGCGGAGCCCGACGCGGGCGGCACGATGCGCGTCGCGCCCGGTATCGACTGGGTCCGCCTGCGGATTCCGGGGCCGCTCAAGCACGTCAATTGCTGGTTGCTGGATGACCACGACGGCGTCGCGCTGGTCGATACCGGCATGAACACCGACGACGCGCGCGCCGCGTGGAAGACGCTCGCGAGCGGCGCGATGGCGGGGGTGCGCGTCACGCGGCTGATCGGGACGCACCTTCACCCCGATCATATCGGGCTGGCGGGCTGGATGTGCGCGCACCATGACGCGCCGCTGCTGATGACGCGCGGCGAATGGCTGACGATGCGGATGCTCGTCGCCGACGCGCGCGATGCGGTGCCGGAGGAAATGATCGTCTTCTGGCGCGCGGCGGGATGGAGCGAGGATCAGATCGCGGCGGCGTGCGAGCGCGGCTGGGCGGGGTTTCGCCGGATCGTGACCCCGGTGCCGCTCAGCTATACCCGGATCGTCGACGGCGAGACGCTACGGATCGGGAAGACCGACTGGCGGGTGGTCACCGGCTCCGGCCACAGCCCCGAACACGCGTGCCTGCTCGACGAGGCGGGCGGGGTGTTCGTCGCGGGCGATCAGGTGTTGCCGCGGATCAGCCCCAACGTCTCGCTGGGAGTGACCGAGCCCGGCGCGGACCCGTTGGGGGAATGGTTCGCGTCGATCGCGAAGCTGCGGGAGCTTCCCGCCGATCTGCTCGTTCTGCCCGGTCATGGTGATCCCTTCAGGGGGCTCCACACCCGGCTCGATGCGATGGACCGCGAACATCGCGAACGGCTCGACGAGCTCGCGGTGTTTCTCGCCGAACCGCGCCGCGCAATCGACTGCTTCGGCCGACTGTTTCGCCGCGCGATCGGGCAGGACATGCTCGGCATGGCGACCGGCGAGGCGCTCGCGCACCTGCGGCGGCTCGAGGTCGAGGGGCGCGCACACCGCGAGGAGCGCGACGGCGTCTGGTGGTGGCGCGCGTGCTGACGTAGGCTCGCCCCGCGAACGCGGGAGCGGCGATTCGCGAGGAGAGACGCATGTGCGACGAGCATACCGCCGAGGATAACGCGAACTTCCTGGCCGCGGTCTCGCGCCGCCAGTTCGGGACGATGGCGGCGAAAGCGGCGGGCGCGGCGGGGCTGATCGCGATGCTGCCGACGCCCGCGGACGCCAAGGCGGTGAACGGCAAGACCGTGGCGATCACGACCCCCGATGGCACCGCCGACGCCTATTGGGTCGCGCCGCAGGGCGCGGGCAGCTACCCCGGCGTACTGATCTGGCCCGACATCATGGGGCTGCGGCCCGCGTTCATGCAGATGGCCGACCGGCTGGCGCAATCGGGCTATGCGGTGCTGTGCGTCAACCAGTTCTACCGCTCGACCAAGGCGCCGTTCCTCCAGCCCGGCGAAAGCTACGACCAGCCCGCGGTGCGCGAGAAGATCGCACCGATGGTGAAGGCGCTCTCCCCCGACGGCACCGTCCGCGACGCCAAGGTCTTTACCGCGTTCATCGATGCGCAGCCGCAGACCGACCACAAGAAGGGGCTCGCCACCACCGGCTATTGCATGGGTGGGCCGATGGTGTTCCGCACCGCCGCCGCAGTGCCCGATCGGGTCCGCGCGGGCGCGACCTTCCACGGCGGCGGACTGGTGAGCGACACACCCGACAGCCCGCACCTGCTGATCCCGCAGATGAAGGCGCAATATTTGATCGCGATCGCCGCCAACGACGATGCGCGCAGCCCCGGCGACAAGACCGTGCTGCGCGACGCGTTCGCCAAGGCCAAGCTGCCCGCCGAGATCGAGGTGTATGACGGCACGATGCACGGCTGGTGCCCGCCCGATAGCCGCGTCTACAACATGGCGCAGGCGGAAAAGGCGTGGAACCGGATGCTGGCGCTGTTCGACAAGACGCTGGTGTAACTGTCAACGCGGCGCGATGCCAGAGCGCAGCTCCGCCAAGCAACGCCAGCCCATGCCGCGATGGCTAGCCACCAATCCGATCACATATGGATTGGCTTGCCCTGGACCGCCATCGCGGCTTCCTTGAGCGCCTCCATGTGCGTCGGGTGCGCGTGGCAGGTGTAGGCGATGTCTTCGCTGGTCGCGCCGAATTCCATCGCGAGCGCCGCCTCGGCGATCATCGTGCCCGCCAGGCTGGCGACGATCCAGACGCCGAGCACGCGGTCGCTCTTCGCATCGGCGATGACCTTGACGAAGCCGTCGGTGTCGCGGTTGGTTTTGGCGCGGCTGTTGGCCATCATCGGGAATTTGCCGACCTTGATCGCGCCGCCCGCCGCGGTCGCTTTCTCGCGCGCGGCCTCTTCGGTCAGGCCGACGCCCGCGATCTCGGGCATCGTGTAGACGACGCTGGGGATCACATCCTCGTTGACGATGCCGGTGTGGCCCGCGATGTTTTCCGCGACCGCGACGCCTTCGTCCTCCGCCTTGTGCGCGAGCATCAGGCCGGGGACGCAATCGCCGATCGCCCAGACGCCGTCGACCTTGGTCTTGAAGCTATGGTCGGTCTCGATCTGGCCGCGGCTGTTGAGCTCAAGCCCGATCGCGGCAAGGTTCAGCCCATCGACATTGGCGCGGCGACCGATGCTGACGAGCACCGCGTCGGCGGTCAGCGTTTCCGCTTCTCCTCCCGTCGCGGGTTCGATCGTGACGGTGGCGGTCGCACCATCGACGGTGACGCCGGTGACCTTCATCGAGGTCTTGAGGTCCATGCCCTGTTTCTTGAACAGCTTGGCAGATTCCTTACGGACCTCGCCGTCGAAGCCGGGCAGGATCTGGTCCATATATTCGACCACGGTAACCTTCGCACCGAGCCGCCGCCAGACGCTGCCGAGCTCGAGCCCGATCACGCCGCCGCCGATCACGATCATATGCTCAGGGACCTTGGGCAGCGCGAGCGCGCCGGTGCTGTCGACGACGATTGTCTGGTCGACCTCGACTCCCGGCAGCGGCGTGACCGACGAACCGGTCGCGATCACGATGTTCTTCGCGGTGACGGTCTCGCCCGCGACCTCGACCGAATGCGCGTCCCTGAACGCGGCGAGGCCCTTCAACCACGTCACCTTGTTCTTCTTGAACAGGAATTCGACCCCGCCGGTCAGTTCCTTGACCGCCTTCGCCTTTTCGGCGTGCATCTGGTCGAGGTTGAGCTTCACCCCGGAGAATTCGACCCCGAACTTGGTGAGATGCCCGGCGCTCGCCTCCTCGTAGATTTCCGACGCGTGAAGCAGCGCCTTCGACGGGATGCAGCCGACGTTGAGACAGGTGCCGCCCAGCGTCTCCCGCGATTCAGCGCACGCGGTGCGCAAGCCCAGCTGTGCGGCGCGGATCGCGGCGACATAGCCGCCGGGGCCGGCGCCGATCACGAGGACGTCATAGTCGTAGTCAGCCATCATACACTCCGTTCGCCCTGAGCCTGTCGAAGGGCGGGTAAGATCGTTTCGTTGCCGTCGGGGATATGTGCTTCGACAAGCTCAGCACGAACGGATGTAGGTATTTTCCTTCCCGATCAAAGGTCGATCAAAATCCGCGTCGGGTCCTCGATCGCATTTTTCAGCGCGACGAGGAACGTCACCGCCTCGCGCCCGTCGATCAGGCGATGGTCGTAGCTTAGCGCCAGATACATCATCGGTCGCACCACGACCTGGCCGTCGATCACCACCGCGCGATCCTCGATCCGGTGGAGCCCGAGCACCGCCGACTGCGGCGGGTTGATGATCGGGGTCGACATCAGGCTGCCGAACACGCCGCCGTTCGAGATGGTGAAGGTGCCGCCCTTCATCTCGTCCATCTTGAGCTCGCCCGATTTGGCGCGGCGACCGAAATCGCCGATCGTCTTTTCGACCTCTGCGACGCTCATCTGGTCGGCATCGCGGATGACGGGAACGACTAGCCCGCCGGGCGACGACACCGCGACCGAGATATCGGCGTAATCATGATAGACGATGTCGTCGCCGTCGATCGAGGCGTTGACGTTGGGAATATCCTTCAGCGCCATGCACGCGGCCTTCACGAAGAAGCCCATGAAGCCGAGGCGAACGCCGTGCTTCTTTTCGAACAGTTCCTTGTACTTGGTGCGTGCCGCGATGACCGCGTTCATGTCGACATCGTTGAACGTCGTCAGCAGCGCGGCGGTGTTCTGCGCTTCCTTCAGGCGGCGCGCGATGGTCTGGCGCAGCCGCGTCATACGGACGCGCTCCTCCTTGCGATCACCGGTCGAGGCGGGCGCCGCAGCGGTGGGGGCCGCAGCAGCCGCGGCGGGAGCCGGAGCCGGCTTCTGCGCGGCGGCAACGACGTCTTCCTTGGTAATCCGGCCGTCCCTGCCCGATCCCTTGATCGTCGCGGGATCAACCCCGTGTTCGAGCACCGCGCGGCGCACCGAGGGGGAGAGCGCGGCGGGGCCGTCGGCGGCCGCGCTATCTGTGGAGGACGCGCCGGGCTGATCACCATAGCCCGCACCGTCCGCCGGGCCGCCGCCGCTGGTGGGGATTTCGGTCACCGCGGGCTGCGGGGCCGACGCCTGCTTGGGTGCGGCGCCGCCCGCGTCGATCGTCGCGAGCATGCCGCCGACCTCGACCGTGTCGCCGACCTTCACCGCGTGTTCGCCCATCGTTCCCGCGACGGGAGACGGCACCTCGATCGAGACCTTGTCGGTTTCGAGGCTCGCGATCGGTTCGTCGGCGGCGACCGTATCACCGGGCTGTTTCAGCCATTCGCCAAGCGTGGCCTCGGTGATCGATTCGCCGAGCGTTGGTACGAGAACTTCGGTTGCCATCTTCGTCTACCTTCATGTGCTCCCGCGAAGGCGGGAGCCCAGACTGGACACCCGCCTTCGCGGGTGAACAGGAGGGGGGTTAATTCTTCTTCGCGCGCCGGAATTCGTCGCGGACATTGTGACCGAGCGCGTCGGCGACGAGCGCGGCCTGTTCGAGTTGGTGGCGCTTCATCAACCCCGTTGCCGGGCTCGCCGCCGCCGCGCGGCCCGCATAGCGAGCGCGCGCGACCTTGCCCTTCGCCGCAGCCAACGCTTCTTCGATCAGCGGCTCGACAAAGGTCCAATAGCCGTTGTTCTTCGGCTCCTCCTGCGCCCAGACGACCTCTTCGAGCGCGGGCAGCTTCTTGACGCGCGCAGCGAGCGGCTCGCCCGGGAAGGGATAGAGCTGTTCGATCCGGACGATCTGCGTGTGCGTATCCCCCGCCGCGTTGCGCGCCTCGATCAGGTCATAGGCAACCTTGCCCGAACACAGGACCAGCCGCCGGGTATCGGCGTCCGCGGCGCCGTTGGTGTCCGACAGGATGCGCTTGAAATGGCTGTCGCCCTGGAAATCCGCCGCCGCGCTCACTGCCAGCTTGTGCCGCAGCAGCGATTTCGGCGTCATGATGATCAGCGGTTTGCGGAAATTGCGGTGCATCTGCCGCCGCAGCAGGTGGAAGTAATTGGCGGGGGTGGTACAGTTGGCGACCTGCATATTGTCCTGCGCGCACAATTGCAGGAAGCGTTCGGGTCGTGCCGAACTATGCTCCGGCCCCTGCCCCTCATAGCCATGCGGCAACAGCATCACGAGCCCGTTGGCGCGGAGCCACTTGGCCTCACCACTGGCGATGAACTGATCGATCATGATCTGCGCGCCGTTCGAAAAATCGCCGAACTGCGCTTCCCATAGCACCAACGTCTTGGGGTCGGCGAGCGCATAGCCATATTCGAACCCGAGCACGCCATATTCGCTCAAGGGCGAATCGAGCACCTCGAAATTGCCGTGCTCGATCGCCTGCAATGGTACGAACTTGTGCTCGTCGGTCTGGTCGACCCAGACCGCGTGGCGCTGGCTGAAGGTGCCGCGCCCCGAATCCTGGCCCGACAGGCGGACACCATAGCCCTCCGACAGCAACGCACCGAATGCGAGCGCCTCGCCGGTCGCCCAGTCGAAGTTTGTGGCGCTCGCGAACATCTCGCGCTTGGCATCGAGCACGCGGCTGAGCGTCTTGTGGATCTGGATGCTGTCGGGGACGCTGGTCAGCGTGCGACCGAGCGAATCGAACAGCTTCTTGTCGATTCCGGTCTCGACGTTGCGCCGCGCGGTTTCGGCGTCGGCGGGGGCATGGAGCCCCGACCAGCGCCCCGCGAACCAGTCGGCACGGTTCGGCTTGTAGCCCGCGCCCGCCTCGAACTCGCCTTCGAGCAGCGTCACATATTGTTTCGAATTATCGTCGATCCACGCCGCGTCGACCACGCCTTCCGCGATCAGCCGCTTGCCGTAGATTTCGGAGACCGGCGGGTGCGTCTTGATCGCCTGATACATCAGCGGCTGGGTGAAGCTCGGCTCGTCGCCCTCGTTGTGGCCGAAACGGCGATAGCACCACATGTCGATCACGACGTCGCGGTGGAAGCACTGGCGATATTCGATCGCCATCTTGGTCGCGAAGGTCACCGCTTCGGGATCGTCGCCGTTGACGTGGAAAATCGGCGCCTGGACGCCCTTGGCGACGTCCGACGGATAGGGTGACGAGCGCGCGAACTGCGGACTGGTCGTGAAGCCGATCTGGTTGTTGATGACGAAGTGGATGCAGCCACCGGTATTGTAGCCGCGGATGCCCGAGAAGCCGAGGCATTCCCACACGATCCCCTGCCCCGCGAACGCTGCATCGCCGTGGATCAGCACGGGCAGCGCCATCTCATGCTTGGCGAGATCGCCCGCGATCGTCTGGATCGCGCGGGTCTTGCCGAGCACGACGGGGTCCTCCGCCTCGAGATGCGACGGGTTGGCGACGAGCGACATGTGGACCTTGATCCCGTCGAATTCGCGGTCGGTGCTGGTGCCGAGGTGGTATTTGACGTCCCCCGATCCCGCGACATCGTCGGGGTTGTCGGAGCCACCGCCGAATTCGTGGAAGATGATCCGGAACGGCTTGGCCATCACGTTCGACAGTACGTTCAATCGCCCGCGATGCGCCATCCCGAACACGATCTCGCGCACCCCCATCGCGCCGCCATATTTGATCACGCTTTCGAGCGCGGGGATCATCGATTCGCCGCCGTCGAGCCCGAACCGCTTGGTTCCGACATATTTGCGGCCGAGGAATTTCTCCCATTGTTCGGCCTCGATCACCTTGTTGAGGATCGCCTTCTTGCCGAGCGGGGTGAACTCGATCGCCTTGTCCTTGCCCTCCATCCGCTCCTGCAGGAAGCGGCGCTCGTCGACATCGGCGATGTGCATATATTCGAGGCCGACGTTGCCGCAATAATTGCGCCGCAGCGTGTCGACGAGGTCGCGGACGGTCGCCCATTCGAACCCGAGCGCACCGCCGAGGTAGACCTTGCGATCGATGTCGGCGTCGGAAAAGCCATGATACTCGGTGCGCAGGTCCTGCGGCAGCTCGCGTAGCCCCGACAGGTTCAACGGGTCGAGGTTCGAGGCGAGGTGACCCCGCACGCGATAGGTGCGGATCAGCATCATCGCGCGGATCGAATCGCTCGCCGCGCGGATCACCGCATCTTGATCGGGCGCGGGCGCGGTTGCGGGCGCGGGCTTGCCGCCCTTTGGCGGCTTGGGCGCGGGCTCCATCTGGGTCGGATCGAGCGCGGCGGTGAGATCGTCGGTGGTCGCTGGCGGCCACGCTGGGTTGCCCCAGCTCGGCCCCGACATCGATCCTTCGAGCCCGTCGAAAAACTCGCGCCATCCCGCCTCGACGCCGTCGGGCGCGGTCTTGTATTTCGCATACAGCGCCTCGACGAACCCCGGGCTGACACCCGCGGCGATCTCGCTGAAATCCTGGCCTTCGTAGCCCATCACGCCACTCCTTGTGTCCCCGCGAAGGCGGGGACCCAGTCTGGACTCCCGCCTGCGCGGGAGCACAACTCAGCCGTTCAACACAGCCAACAACGTCTCGCCGAGCTCGGACGGGCTCGCCGACACCTTGATCCCGGCGGCTTCCATCGCCGCGATCTTGCTTTCCGCATCGCCCTTGCCGCCCGACACGATCGCGCCCGCATGGCCCATCCGCCGCCCGGGGGGCGCGGTTCGGCCCGCGATAAAGCCCGCCATCGGCTTCTTGCGGCCACGCTTGGCCTCGTCGATCAGGAATTGCGCGGCCTGCTCCTCGGCATCGCCGCCGATCTCGCCGATCATGATGATCGACTTGGTCGCCTCGTCCGCCAGAAACAACTCGAGCACGTCGATGAAGTTGGTGCCGTTGACCGGATCGCCGCCGATCCCGACCGCGGTGGTCTGGCCGAGGCCCGCGTTGCTGGTCTGGAACACCGCCTCATAGGTCAGCGTCCCCGACCGCGACACGACGCCGACCGAGCCCTTTTTGAAAATCGACCCCGGCATGATCCCGATCTTGCACTCGCCCGGCGTCAGCACGCCCGGGCAGTTCGGCCCGATCAGCCGCGACTTCGATCCCGACAGCGCGCGCTTGACCTTGACCATGTCGAGCACCGGAATGCCTTCGGTGATGCACACGATCAGCGGCACCTCGGCGTCGATCGCCTCGAGGATCGAATCACCCGCGAAGGGGGGCGGCACATACACCACCGACGCGGTCGCGCCGGTCGCGTGCATCGCCTCGGCGACGGTGTTGTAGTTCGGCAGGCCGAGATGCGTCGTGCCGCCCTTGCCCGGCGTCACCCCCGCGACCATCTGCGTGCCGTAATCCAGCGCCGCCTGGGTATGAAAGCTGCCGGTATTGCCGGTCATCCCTTGCGTAATGACCTTGGTGTTCTTGTCGACGAGGATGCTCATTCGATCTTTATCCTTACCGCCCCGGCGAACGCCGGGGTCCAGTTGGGAAGGTGGTCATGGTCGTGCGATTCGATCGTATAAATCATCCCAGTCGGGATTTTCGCCTTCGATCTCCTGCACTTTCCAGTTCCGCCTCCACTCCTTCATCTGCCGCTCAAGCTGCCGCGCCGCTTCCCAGCTGTCGTGGGTCTCGTACCAGACGAGAAGATGACAGCCGTATCGCTTCGTAAATCCCTCGACGACGCCGTTGCGATGCTCCCATGCCCGCTTCGGCAAGTTCGTCGTCGATCCGAGATAGATCGTGCCGTTGCGATGATTGGCCATGATATAGACATAGGCCGGTCCATTCATCGCGGGCGCTCCCCACTGGACCCCGGCGTTCGCCGGGGAGGAGTTTTTTTTCAGAGCCTCACGTCAGCGACGCATCGATCCCCTTGCACGCCTCGATCAGCTCCTTCACCGCGTCTACCGACACGCCGAGGTTACCCTTGGCCTCATCGTCGAGTTTGATCTCGACGATCTTCTCGACCCCGCCCGCGCCCAGCATAACGGGCACGCCGACGTACAGCCCATCGACGCCGTATTCACCCGACACGTACGCCGCACACGGCAGCACGCGCTTCTGGTCGTACAGATACGCCTCCGCCATCGCGATGCCGCTGGTCGCGGGCGCGTAATAGGCCGAACCCGTCTTCAGCAGCGCGACGATCTCGCCGCCGCCGCCGCGGGTGCGCTTGATGATCGCGTCGATCCTGTCCTGCGTCGACATGCCCATCGCGATCAGATCGGGGACCGGGATACCCGACACGGTCGAATAGGCGATCACTGGAACCATCGTGTCGCCATGGCCGCCGAGCACGAAGCTGGTGACATCCTTGACCGAGACCTGGAATTCGTCCGCCAGGAAGTGGCTGAACCGCGAGCTGTCGAGCACGCCCGCCATGCCGACGACCATGTGATACGGCAAGCCGGAGAATTCGCGCAGCGCCCACACCATCGCGTCCAAGGGATTGGTGATGCAGATCACGAACGCGTCCGGCGCGTTGTGCTTGATCCCCTCGCCGACCGCCTTCATCACCTTGAGGTTGATGCCGAGCAAATCGTCGCGGCTCATGCCGGGCTTGCGCGCGACGCCGGCGGTGACGATGATGACGTCGGCCCCCGCGATATCGGCGTAATCGTTCGATCCGGTGATCGTCGACGAAAAGCCCTCGACCGGGCCGCACTGCGACAGATCGAGTGCCTTGCCCTGCGGCAGCCCCTCGGCGACGTCGAACAGGACGACATCGCCCAACCCTTTCAATGCCGCGAGGTGCGCGAGCGTACCGCCGATGTTACCGGCGCCGATCAGCGCGATCTTCTTGCGAGCCATCCAATCCGTCTCCATTGCAGGGGTGATTGGTCACGCCGCATAGGCGCATCCTGCCATCGGGGCAACCGCTAAAGAGGAGGCTCAGCCGTTATTATTGATAGTAGTTCTCAGTATCAATAATTGTCACATGGGCAGCGCGCGCGGCGCTGCGAGGACGCTCTCGTAGCCGCATGAAGGGGCGCTCGATCAGTGCGGAGATCAACGCCGCAACCAGCACAGACGTACCGAATGCGATTCCGAACACGCCCGACGGCGCCTTCAGGCCGACCTCGCGCGCGATCTCATGGCCGACCTGTCCAATGCTGGGGTGCCAGATGTAGAGCGGATAGGCGACCGCGCCCAGCATCGCGAGCCAGCGCGTCGACGCCGGCGTGGCGGCATGATGAAAGGCCAGGATCAGCGCCGCGCTGCCGACATCCGCGGCGATCAATCCCGGGCCGAACCGCAACGCCGATGTCCCCAACCCGACCAATACCGCATACCCGAGCATCGCCAGCGCAACGTTGCGGGCGCGCCGCCGAACCAGCGCCGAGAAAAGGGTAGGCCGATATCGTTCGATCCAAGCGAAGAGCACGCCAAGCGCGAGGCCGTCGGCGCGATATTGGGTCTGCCACTGCAATGCGCGTGGATCGACGCCGTCCGACCACGCGAGCAGCCGTAGGCTCGTGCTGGCCACGATCACCGCCACCAGCGCGACCACCACCCCGCGCGCGCCGTGCCGCGTCACCAACCACGGCAGCGCTAAAGCCACGACCAAATAGAATTGTTCTTCGACGGCCAGCGACCAGAGGTGGCTTGGAACATGGACGGCGTAATTCTGGACGTGGAGCAACACCGGCACCACGAGCGCGAACCCCTTGGCGCCTCCCAGCAGGACCAGCGCCGCCAGATACAGGAACAGGACCGGCCATAGCCTCAGGATGCGGCGCTTGATGAATTTCGCGCGGTCGAACCCGCCGGTGGCCACGCATTCGGCCAGGATGATCCGCCCGACCAGAAAGCCGCTCAGCACGAAGAATAGGTCCACCCCCACCCAGCCGACCTCGACGATCGGTCGGATCACCCGATCAAGCGCAGCGATCCCGGTCGCGAAATGCAGATGGAACAGCAGCACGAGCGAGATAGCGATCCCGCGCACGACGTCCAAGGCGGGCTGGCGACGTAGATCCATGGCGCCGATCTGGCACGCGAGTGCTTAACAACCGGTCAGGACGCGCTACATTGCGCCGTGGCCCGTCGCCAGATACGCCTCCGAGCGCATCTCTTCGAGCCGGCTGACGGTCCGCTGGAATTCGAAATTGCCATCGCCAGCGGGATAGAGCGCATCGGGCTCGGCGTCGGCCGCGGCGAGCAGCTTGACGCGATGTTCGTAGAGCGCGTCGATCAGCGCGACGAACCGCGCCGCCTCGTTGCGCTGGTCGGCACCGAGCACCGGGATGCCGACCAGGATCACGGTGTGGAACCGCCGTGCGATCGCGAGATAATCCGCCGCACCGCGCGCCTCGCCGCACAGCTTGCGGAACGAGAACACCGCGACACCCTTGAGCGATTTAGGGACGCGCAGGACGCGACCCTGTACGGTGAGTTCTTCGGCCGGAACATGGGCGCTGTCCTCGGGCGGATAATCGGTCAAGCGGAAGAACGCGGCGGAGAGCTGCGCGGTGGCTGCGGGTCCGTTCGGCACCAGCCAGGTGTCCTGCGCGCCGAGCCGGTCGCGGCGATAATCGACCGGGCCGTTGAGCGGCAACACGTCGAGCCGGTCTTCGATCATCGCGATGAAGGGCAGGAAATGTTCGCGGTTGAGCCCGTCCTTGTAGAGGTCACGCGGGGGGCGGTTGGAGGTGGTGACGATCGTCGTCCCCGCCTCGACCAGCGCGGTGAACAGGCGGCTGAGGATCATCGCGTCGGGCGAATTGGTCACCATCATCTCGTCGAACGCGAGCAACCGCGCTTCCTCGGCGAGTGCGAGGGCGACCGGCGCGATCGGATCGCCCGCCTCGTTGCGGCGCTCGATCGCGATCCGGTCGTGGACCTCGATCATGAATTCGGCGAAGTGGACCCGGCGTTTGCGGCGGATGTCGAGATTCGCGAACAACAGGTCCATCAGCATCGACTTGCCGCGTCCCACCCCGCCCCACAGATAGACGCCGCGCGGCGATGCGGGCTTGCGCCCGGCAAGCCGCCACAGCAGACTGCCGCGTTTTGGAGTCGCTTCGAGTTCGCCCGCGAGCGCATCGAGACGGCACCCCGCGGCGGCCTGTTCGGGGTCGGCGCGAAGTTCGCCAGCGGCAATCAGCGCGGTATAGGCGGCGAGGACGGTGGCCATGCCCTAATCAACCACCCCGGCGAACGCCGGGCCCCAGTTGAGATGAGCAGAGTAACGGAACACGGCACCCGCGAAGGTAAACCTTCCCAACTGGGCCCCGGCATCCGCCGGGGTGGCATATCTCAAGCTGGAACTCCCGGTGCGCCCATCTTCCTCAGCGTCCCGGTAAAGCTCGCGATCGTCGGCTGCCCCTCCTGGACGACGAGCCCGCGCAGGAACAGCATCCGCCCCGTCTCGCGCAGCAGTTCGATCCGCGCCTCGAGCGGCACCCCAACCGCGCCCATCCCGATGAACTGCGCTGACAGATCGAGCGTCACCGCGCCGCCCGCGTTGAGCGATCCGAACCCACGGCTCGCGGCGAACAGCGCGACATCCATGAAGCCGAGCAGCGCGCCGCCGTGAACCGCGTCGCGCATGTTCGAATGCTGGTGCCGCGGGTCCATCCGGACCCGCGCGATGTCGCCCTCGATCCGGACATGAAGCGGCTCGATGAACGCGTTGAAGCGCGTCGCATCGCGGAACTGCCAGCGTTTCCAGCCGGGCAGGTCTGGATCGTCTTCGTAGAGGAAGGCAGGTTCCGCCACTCAACTCACCTCCGTTCGTGCTGAGCTTGTCGAAGCACGCTTGGGGAACGTTGCGTGGGCGGCATGTCCTTCGACAGGCTCAGGACGAACAGAAACCATCGGACGCGGCAATCAAACGACCCGATCGGCTTCCATCTTCTTGATCTCGGCGATCGCCTTGGCGGGATTGAGACCCTTGGGGCACGCGTTCGCGCAATTCATGATCGTGTGGCAGCGATAGAGGCGGAACGGATCCTCGAGCTGATCGAGCCGGTCGCCGGTCATCTCGTCACGGCTGTCGGCGAGCCAGCGATACGCCTGCAATAAGATCGCTGGGCCGAGAAACTTGTCGCTGTTCCACCAATAGCTCGGGCAGCTCGTCGAGCAGCATGCGCACAGGATGCATTCGTAGAGGCCGTCGAGCTTGCTGCGATCCTCCGGCGACTGGAGCCGTTCCTTGCCCGAGGGCGGCGGGGTCACGGTCTGGAGCCACGGCTTGATCGAGGCATATTGCGCATAGAAATGCGTGAAATCGGGGACCAGATCCTTGATCACGTCCATCGCGGGCAGCGGCGTGATCTTCACCGTCGACTTGCAATCCTCGATCGCGGTCGTGCACGCGAGGCCGTTCTTGCCGTCGATGTTCATCGAACACGACCCGCAAATCCCTTCGCGGCACGATCGGCGGAAGGTCAGCGAGCTGTCCTGCTCCCCCTTCATCTTGATCAGCGCGTCGAGCACCATCGGCCCGGTCTCGTCGAGGTCGAGCTCGAAAATGTCGTAGCGCGGGTTCTCGCCGCTGTCGGGATCGTAGCGATAGACCTGGAACTTGCGCGTGCGTTTGGCGCCTTCGGGAGCGTGGTGCACCTTGCCCTTCGATGAGACTTTGCTGTTCTTGGGCAGGGTGAACTCGGCCATTGTCGTCCTATTCTATCAAGTGGTCGGCGGCATGGCGAGCAGGCCGCTCCAGTCGAGATTGCGCGTCAGGTACATGATCCCCGCCAGCGCCGCAAACAAGATGAGCATGCCGATGCCGTGCGCAAATTTGGTGGTCGTCAGCGGCATCCCGCGTCGCGTGATCGGTGGCGGGACACCCAGCCCGTTACCGTCCGCTCCTTGGGAAGCGTTCGGCAACGGGCACCATGGGCGGCGCCGGTCTATGCCGACGCGGTCGCCAGTTCCTCGGTCAACGCCTTAATGATCGCCGCGTTGAACGCAGGGATATCGTCGGGCTTGCGGCTGGTGATCAGATTGCCGTCGACGACGACTTCCTGGTCGACCACGGTCGCGCCGGCATTGCTGAGGTCGGTGCGGATCGACGGCCAGCTGGTCAGCGTGCGCCCATCGACCACATCGGCCTCGGCGAGCAGCCAGGGCGCATGGCAGATCGCGGCGACAAGCTTGTCGTCGTCCATGAACTCGGTGACTATCTCGATCGCGCGCTCCTGCATCCGCATCGTGTCGGGGTTGCCGACCCCGCCCGGCAGCACCAGCGCGTCGTAATCGTCGGTGTCGACATCGTCGATCGTCATGTCGGGCTTGATCGTGTCGGCCTTTTCACCCGCCTTCTCGCCCTGAATCTCGCCTGTCTTGATCGAGGCGAGCGTTACGGTCGCACCGGCATCGAGCAGCGCCTGGCGCGGTTTGAACAGTTCGTCGTTCTCGAATCCGTCGGTGGCGATCATCAGAATGCGTGCGTTGCCGATATCGGCCATGGTCGTTCTCCTTTTCCGTGAGGGGTTACTTGCACAACACGTCGCCCGCGCGCCCGTTCCGGAACGAAGCGCCACGCGGAGCATTTTCGCGGTTATTACGCAGGAGCATCGATTGGCCGCCAAGATTGTCTATTCCGACGATTCCAAGCCCGGAATCACGCGCAAGAAAATGCGCGGCGGCTGGGGCTATTGGACCGCCAAGGGCGACCGCATCACCGACCGGGACGAGATCGACCGGATGAACGCGATCGGCCTGCCCCCCGCCTATGCCGATGCGTGGTTCAATCCCAAGCCCAACGGGCATATCCAGGCGGTCGGCTGGGACGAGAAGGGGCGCAAGCAATATCGCTATCACGTCGATTTCCGCCAGGCGCAAGACGCCGCCAAATACGAACGCTGCGCCGATTTCGGCCATTGCCTGCCCAAGCTGCGCAAGCAGGTCGAACACGATCTGAGGCAGCGGAAATTCACCAAGGACCGCGCGGTCGCCGCGGTCGTGCGGCTACTCGATGGCGGCCATATCCGGGTCGGCAACGAGGCCTATGCGACCGCGAACAAGAGCTTCGGTGCGACGACGCTGCGCAAGCGCCACGCCAAGGTCAAGGGCAAGACGCTCAAGCTCCAGTACAAGGGCAAATCGGGCAAGATGCGCGAACTGACGATCAGCGATCGCGCGCTCGCCAGCTTCGTCAAGAAGATGCAGGATCTCGACGAGCAACACCTGTTCGCCTGGCTCGACGAGGATGGCGAGGCGCACCCGGTCAGCTCGACCGACGTTAATACCTATATCCGTGATGCGACGGGGGAAGATTTCACTGCCAAGCATTTCCGCACTTGGGCCGCCAGCGTCGCCGCGTTCGAGGCGCTGGCGCAGGCCGAAAGCGACCTCAGCCTGAAGGCGATGCTTGAACCCGTCGTCGCGCGGCTCGGCAACACCGCGGCGATCGCGCGCAAAAGCTATGTGCATCCTTCGCTGATCGCGCTCGTTAAGCAGGGGCAGGCCAAATTCCGCAAGGCGCTGCGCCTGCCCCGCGCCAAACGGCACCTCAGCCGCACCGAGCGCGGGTTGATCGCGTTCCTCGAACGCGGCAAGCCCCCTGTAGCCTGCATCACTGCCAAGGCCGCCTGACCAAGAGAGACGCATGCCCGCCACCAGCACGGCCGCCGATTCCATCCCGATCCTCGATCCCCAAAACGTCCAGCAGCAAGCGCAAAGCCTGGTCGCGTCGAGTCAGGTCTGGCTTCAGTCGCACTGGTTCCAGCTCCTGGTTGCGGTAGCGATCGGCGCGGCGATCGTCGCGCTGCTCCATGCCGGGCGCAGGCTGGGCGCGCGGCTCGCGGCGCGCAGTTCGACCGGCAAGGGGTGGCCAGCGATCTTCGGGCGCACGATCCTGAAAACCGGCAATTTCTTCATCGTCATGCTCGCGGCCAAGCTGGTGGCGGGCTATGCGGGCGCGCCGTCGCAGGTCGCCTCGACGATCGATTTCCTCTTCACCGTGGCGGCGGTGTTCCAAGCCGCGGTGTGGGCGCGCGAACTGATCCTCGGCGGGATCGAACATCGCACCCGCGACGAAGAATATACCGGGGAAGCACTGGGCAGCGCGATGGGGATCATCCGCCTGCTCGTCACCTTCGCGCTGTTCGCGATCGCGCTGGTCGTCGTCCTCGGCAACCTTGGGGTCAACGTCACAGGGCTGATCGCGGGGCTCGGCGTCGGCGGCATCGCGATCGGCCTGGCCGCGCAGGGCATCTTCGCCGACCTGTTCGCGGCGCTTGCGATCATCTTCGATCGCCCGTTCCGCCGTGGCGACGCGATCACCTATGACAACACCTCGGGCAGCGTCGAGGAAATCGGGCTGAAATCGACCCGCATCCGCGGCGTCGACGGCGAAAAACGCATCATTTCGAACAAGAATCTGCTCGACAAGGAAATCATCAACAACAGCGCGCGGATCCACCGGCGCTGCCATTTCGCTATCGGGGTGATCTATTCGACCGCGCCGGAGGTCTGCGCGCGGATTCCCCAGATCCTGCAGGATATCGTCGAGGCGAACGACCGCATCTTCGTGCGCGCGGGCTTCACCAGGTTCGGCGATTCGAGCCTGGATTTCGACCTGCAGTTCGATAGTGGCGGCGCGGATTACGAGAGCTTTTATGCGGGGCGTACGACGGTGGGCCTCGCGATCCTCAAGCGCTTCAACGACGAAGGCATCGAATTCGCTTTCCCGACCCAGACCACGATGACCGCCGCGCCCGACGGGACGATGATCATGCCGTGTCCGGAGGTACAGCCGGTAAGGACAGTGGACACGCGCGCGGCGAAGAGCGACGTGGATAAAGCTAGCGAGCAGGTATGAGGGTATGATCCACGTCGGCGCGCCTCCCACTGGGGCGCATCGCGACCAGCCCGCATTCGGGAGCCGACCGCATCACCGTCGGATTATCAAACAGTTCAGTCGCTGATCGTCCACCCCTGCTTAGAATTCCGCCCATGTATCGGCTGGTTGGCCTTGAGCGCCTGTTCGAACCGATCACTTGCACTGACTGTCGCGCCGCCGCGAGCTTGTGCAACCTCAATGGGTGAAGATGTCCGCATAGAAACGATCTGGCGGGAAAGCGCCAAGCTCACGGGAACCTGGATTGGCGCAATGGGCGTTGCCGCGCCTGCGCTGGCGCTCGACCGGCCTTCGACGATCGTCGCGACACGACTTCGCGGCAGACCGCCCGGAACTAGCGTGGCGACTCCGCCAGTACCGTAGCCCGACAGGAACACCTGGCGCCCGAACTGATCGCGATGATCGGCAACGGCCACTCCCGGCTGGCTCCCGCCGGGTCCGCCGAAGCGGCGCAGCACCTCCGCCACATCGGCAGTGTAGCAGCTGCTGACTTTATTGGAGCGGCAACCGGCGGGGGCCGCCGCCTCATGACTCGGCCGCGCATAGACTGTTGCCGCATCTATTCCCGGCGACTTCGACCCTCGACCGCCCAGGAAGACGACATAGCTGTAACCCTCGTTCCGCGCACGCTCCGCAGCCCGGTACATTGCAATGTCGATGGCATGGCCGCGACCGTGGACGGCTGCATCGATCCGCCACGAACCGTCCTTTTCGGTTCGCTCATCGTAACCGAACTTGTACCCGATCCCATGCCAGCGCTTCATGGGGCCATAATAAGGCGCATCGCTGTCGCTTGCCCAAGCAGGTTGCGCTATTGCAACAACGAGAAGGCATGGCCAGAAGCACTTCATCGCGGTTCTCCAGTGATTTACTGTACGCTAATCGGTCGGTGTTAATGTTTAGTTGCCGAGGCAGCGCAGATGCGGAACGCCGCGAGCTTCACCGCCCTCTCAAACTTGGTGGACAATTAGCCAGATGCCCGCGCATTCGTCGCTGTCGATGTAAATCCAAGAGTTGCAAGCGAGCGTATGCCTGAATATTGCCCCCGGCACTACGTCCCCAGCCCTACATCCCCCCTTCGTCCAAACTCAGCAACGTCGCATTTCCCCCTGCGCTGGTGGTGTCGATCGACACCGCCCGCTCCGCGCAGAAGCGGTAGAGGTAATGCGGGCCGCCCGCCTTCGGCCCCGTCCCCGACAGACGCTCGCCGCCGAAGGGTTGCGACCCCACCACCGCGCCGATCATGCTGCGGTTGACGTAGAGGTTGCCGACCGCCGCCTCCGCCTCCGCGACCTCGGCGGCGCGCGCGATCCGGCTGTGAAGCCCCATCGTCAGGCCATAGCCCTTGGCGTTGATCCGGCGGATTGTTTCGACCAGCTTGCCCGCGGGCCAGGTCGCGACATGCAGGATCGGGCCGAACCATTCCTGGTTCAGGTCTTCGATGGCATCGATCCGGATCAGCGTCGGCGGCACGAACAGGCCTTCGGTACCGGGGGGGACGTTGAGGGTCTTGACCCACTGGCTGCGCGTGCGATCGCGATACGCCATCAGCCGATCGTAGGCTGCCTGATCGATCACCGGGCCGACATCGGTCGCGGGATCGCCGGGATCGCCGAGCGTCAGCGTGTCCATCGCGCCGCTGAGCATCGCGATCATGTGCTCGGCGACATCCTCCTGGATCAACAGCAGCCGCAGCGCCGAACAGCGTTGCCCCGCCGAGCGGAACGATGACGCGATGACGTCGGCGACCACCTGTTCGGACAGCGCGGTCGAATCGACGATCATCGCGTTGATCCCGCCGGTCTCCGCGATCAACGGCACGATGGCGCGCGCGTCGTCCTCCAGCAACGTGCGTGCGATCCGCTTGGCGGTCGCGGTCGACCCGGTGAACGCGACCCCCTGGATGCGCGGGTCGGAGGTCAGCGCCGCGCCGACCTCGGGGCCGCCCGGAACCAGGATCACGACGTCGCGCGGCACCCCCGCCTCATGCGCGAGCGCCACCGCGCGCGCGGCGATCAGCGGGGTTTGCGGCGCGGGTTTGGCGACGACGGTGTTGCCGGTGACCAGCGCGGCGACGGTCTGGCCGACGAAAATCGCGAGCGGGAAATTCCACGGCGCGATCGTCGCCCACACGCCGCGCCCCTCGATATGGAGCGTGTTGCGCTCGCCGGTCGGCCCGGGCAACTCGATCGAACGCAGGTTGTTGCGTGCTTCGTTGGCGTAATAGCGGCAGAAATCGGCGGCCTCGCGCACCTCGCCGATCGCGTCGGGAATCGATTTGAATGCCTCCTGGACGCAGATCGCCATCAGTTCGTCACGGTTAGCCTCGATCAGGTCGGCGAGCCGGTCGAGGCACGCGGCACGATCCTCGACCGGGGTGCGGGTCCAGGCGGGGAATGCCGCATCGGCGCGGGTGATCGCGTCGTCGACCGTGACCGTTCCGGCGCCATCGCTCGCGCGCAAAGTAGCAGCAGCAAGCGGTGTCGTTACCGCCTTGCGGGTGGTTTCCAGCACCACCCGATCGTTGAGATCGATCCCCGCCGAATTGCGATGCCCCGGCGAAAATAAATCCTTGGGCAGCGGGATCGAGGGATGCCGCGTGCCGCCGACGCTCGCGATCTTGGCGACCGGGTCGGCGAGGATCTCTTCCTCGCTCAGCCGCTCATCCGCGAGTTGGTGGACGAAACTCGAATTGGCGCCATTCTCGAGCAACCGTCGGACCAGATACGCCAGCAGATCGCGATGCCCGCCGACCGGCGCGTAGATCCGGCAATGATAGCCCTGTTCGCGGACCAGCCGTTCGTACAAGCCGTCGCCCATCCCGTGGAGCCGCTGGAATTCGAACGCGCGGCTGTTGCCCGCCCATTCCATGATCGTTGCGACGGTCAGCGCGTTATGGCTCGCGAAGGCGGGGCGGATATGCTCGGCCGCCAGCATGTCCTTCACCACCGCCAGATACGATACGTCGGTCGCGGCCTTGCGCGTGAACAACGGATAATCGTCGAGCCCCTCGACCTGGGTGCGCTTGATCTCGCTGTCCCAATAGGCGCCCTTGACCAGGCGCACGTTCATCGTTCGCCCGAGATCGTTCGCCCATTGCACGACCGGGCGCGCGCGCTTGCCGTAGGATTGCACCGCCATCCCGAACCCGTCCCAGCCCCTAAGGCTCGGCAAACCGGCAATCGTCCCGATGATGTCGAGGCTCATCTCCAGCCGCTCGGATTCCTCGGCGTCGACGGTCAGCGCGATCCCCTTGTCCGCCGCCTGGACGCTCAGCGCCTCGAGCATCTCGGTCAGCGCGGGGACGCAGTCGTCCCATTTCGCGACCTCGTAGCGCGGGTGCAGCGCCGACAATTTGACCGAGATCGAATGCCCCGCGGCGGGATCACGCCCGACCGCATCGATCGCGCCGACATAGGCCTGGAAATAGCGGTCGGCATCGGCATAGGTCCGCGCCGCCTCGCCGAGCATGTCGAAGCTCGCGGTGAAACCCTTGTGATCGGGTTTGCGCATCCGGCGCATCGCCTCGTCAATCGTGCGGCCCATGACGAAGATCTCGCCCATCATCTTCATCGCGGCGCCGACCGCCTGGCGGACGAAGGGTTCGCCCGATCGCGCGATCAGCCGCCGCAACGGCCCGCCATCGCCCTCGCGGACCAGCACCCGCCCGACGACGAGGCCCCAGGTCGCCATGTTGACCAGCTTCGAGCTCGATCGCCCGGTGTGGTTGCGCCAGTCCGCCTCACCCAGCTTATCCGCGATCAGCAGGTCCGCGGTCTCGGGGTCGGGCACGCGCAGGAACGCCTCGGCGAGGCTCAGCAGCGCGATCCCCTCCGACGAATTGAGCCGATATTCCTGGAGGAACTGGTTGACCCACCCCTTGGCCTGCGCCGCGCGCAGATCGGCGAGCAGCCCGGAGGCGTGACCGAGCACCCGACTGCGCGAGTCGGGAGACAGCGTGGCGCGCTCCAGTAACGGCTTTAGAACATCGGGTTCGCTCGCGCGGTGCAGTTTCGCCATGGTTTCGCGGGGCGAGGACGTTACGGCAGTCGTCATGTTCGGGCTTTCGGTCGGGTGAGGCTTGCGGGAGAGCGGGCCAGAGGCCTAGAGGGGACCGCCCGCGCTTAGCGCCAAACCATATCTGAGGGGAATCCCGTGACGACGATCACCGTCGACGAGATGAAGAACCGCATCGGGACCGAGACCGTGTCCGACTGGGTCGAGGTGACCCAGGAGATGATCGACAAGTTTGCGGATGCGACCGGCGATCACCAGTTCATCCACGTCAACCCGGAAGCTGCGAAGATGACGCCGTTCGGCGGTACCATCGCGCACGGCTTCCTTACGCTGTCGCTGATGCCGCTGCTGTCGAGCAAGGTCGCCGATGCGCCCAAGCTCGAAGGCGTGAAGATGGGCGTCAACTACGGCGGCAACAAGGTCCGTTTCCTGACCCCCGTCCGCTCGGGCTCGAAGGTGCGCGGTCGCTTCAAGCTCCTCGAATTCGCCGAGAAACGCCCCGGCCAGTATCAGCAGACCAATGAATTCACCGTCGAGATCGAGGGCCAGGACAAGCCCGCGATGATCGCCGAATGGATCAGCCAGATTTTCGTGTAAATCCCCCTTCCGCGTGCGGGAGGGGCTGGGGGGCTGTCCTCCCGAGCACCGACCGTCACAAGCCCTCCCCCAACCCCTCCCGCACGCGGGAGGGGGGCAAGAAGTTAGGACCCACCCCATGCGCTCAGCCGTCATCGTTTCCACCGCCCGCACCCCGATCGGCCGCGCCTATCGCGGGGCGTTCAACAACCTGCCCTCCCCCACCCTCGCGAGCCACGCGATCAAGGCCGCGGTGGAACGCGCGAAAATCGACGGTGCCGAGGTCCAGGATGTCGTGATCGGTTCCGCGCTCCAGCAGGGGCATCAGGCGGGCAATATCGCGCGTACCTCGCTGCTCCGCGCCGGGCTGCCGACCAGCGTGTCGGGGATGTCGGTCGACCGCCAGTGCGCGTCGGGCCTGATGGCGATCGCCACCGCGGCGAAGGAGATCATCGTCGACAACATGGATGTCGCGATCGGCGGCGGGGTCGATTCGATCAGCCTGGTCCAGACCCCGCAGATGCGCGTCGCGCCCGATCCCGAGCTGCTCGCGATGCAGCCCAACATCTACATGCCGATGCTCCAGACCGCGGAGATCGTCGGCAAGCGCTACAATATCAGCCGCGATGCGATGGACGACTATGGCTATCAGTCGCAGATGCGCACCGCCGCCGCGCAGGCCGCGGGCAAGTTCGACGACGAGATCGTGCCCGTCACCGCGACGATGGCGATCGTGAACAAGGACACCAAGGAGGTCACCTACAAGGAGGTGACGCTGAGCAAGGACGAGGGTAACCGGCCCGATACCACGCTCGAAGGCCTGAAATCGTTGAAGCCCGTCGTCGGGCCCGACGGCACGATCACCGCAGGCAACGCCAGCCAGCTGTCCGACGGCGCGTCGGCCAGCGTGCTGATGGAAGCATCGCTCGCCGAAAAGCGCGGGCTGACCCCACTCGGCCGTTATGTCGGCATGGCAGTCGCGGGCACCGATCCCGACGAGATGGGGATCGGCCCGGTCTTCGCGATCCCCAAGCTGCTCGAGCGCAACGGCCTCAAGATGGACGACATCGGGTTGTGGGAGCTCAACGAAGCGTTCGCGGTGCAGGTGCTGTATTGCCGCGACAAGCTCGGCATCCCGGATGAGTTGCTCAACGTCAACGGCGGCTCGATCTCGATCGGCCACCCCTATGGCATGACCGGCGCGCGCTGCACCGGCCATGCGCTGATCGAAGGCAAGCGCCGCGGCGCCAAATACGTCGTTGTGACGATGTGCGTCGGCGGCGGCATGGGCGCGGCGGGGCTGTTCGAGGTTTTGTGAGGGCGCGTGGCGGGGGTGGTCGCAACCAACCCCCGCCGGCATCGTTCTTCTATCAACGTTTCATGGGAGAACAAGAATGGCCAATGACACCCCGCAGCACGTCGCCGAGACGTTCCTGGCGAAGCTCAAGGACAGCCCGTTCGTGATGATCGGCCTCGCAGACAGCGACGCGCATCACGAGCCGATGACCGCGCAACTCGACGACGATCGGCCCAACACGCTGTTCTTCTTCGCGGGCAAGGACAACCGGATTGCGGGCGGCGGGCCCGCGACGGCGCATTTCGCGGCCAAGGGGCATGATTTCTTCGCGTGCCTCGATGGCGACGTCAGCGTCGACAACGACCGGGCGCAGATCGACAAGCTGTGGAACAAGCAGGTCGAGGCCTGGTTTCCGGGCGGCAAGACCGACCCCAATCTGACGCTGCTGCGGTTCGACATCGACAGCGCCGAGCTGTGGGAAACCGATATTTCGCTGTCGGGCCGCGTCAAGATGTTGTTCGGGGGCACGATCACGGCAGACGAATCGAGCAGCCATGCGGTGGTGGATTCGGTCGCCTAACGCGGCAAGACGCCCCACCCGAGCGCCCTCGCATCCGGCATGCCAGCATAGGCTGGCATGCCGGGCCGGGTTGGAACGCCAACCCAACGTCGGCGCCTTGGTCGCGGCCATTCGACGAAAGGCGTAACCCGCCTTGCCCGGACGGCGTGCCCCCCGCTAAGCTGCGCGCTCACATCGGTGGGATTCATGACGATCGCCGGTCAAGATTGGTGCGCGCATGAATGATCCGAGCCTGTTTACGTCCGGCGCGCTGTTTACCCAGGACTATCTGTCGCAGGGTATCGCGGACACCGCCCAGTATCGCGCGGTCGATCCCGCCGCCGCCCGAGCGGCGCTTGCCGAGATTCTGGCGGGCTTTCCGCATGCCAGCAAACCCAACGAGGCGACCACCGAAGCCGATGTGATCTGGCCCATCCTGGGGGTGCTGGGCTGGACCGACTATCTCACCCAGCAGAATCTGTCCGCCACCGGGCGCGTCGACGTGCCCGACGGCCTGTTGTTCATCGACGCGCCGGCGAAGGCCACTGCGAACGGGCATCCGCAAGAGTGGCTGCGCTACCAATTCGGCGCGGCGGTCATCGAAAGCAAACGCTGGGGCCGCGCGCTCGACCGGGCCGAGGGCAAGACCGAAAAGGACACGCCCTCGACCCAGTTGCTGCGCTATCTCCGGCGCATCGACGACCTGACCAACGGCGAGCTGCGCTGGGGTATTCTTACCAACGGCAGCAAGTGGCGGCTGTATTTTTCGGGCGCTCGATCGACCATCGACGACTATCTCGAACTGGACCTGGCGCGCATCATGCGGCTCGACCCCGATTTGCTCGATACCGGGGTCGGCGACCAGGAGCGCGACCATTGGCTGGCGGTGTTCATCGCGATGTTCGCGCGCACCGCGTTCGAGCGACCGAGTGCGAAGGCCCCCAGCTTTCACGATACCGCGCGCCGCGACGCCGCGTTTTACGAAGAACGCGTCGCCAAGAGCCTGTCCGACCTCGTGTTCACCCGGCTTTATCCAGCGCTTGGCAAGGCGGTCGCGCGCGCCGCGCCCGCCGCCACCGATCTGGACGACGTCCGCCAAGCGACGCTGATCCTGCTCTATCGGTTGCTGTTCGTGCTGTACGCCGAGGACCGGGGGCTGTTGCCGGTGCGCGACAAACGCTTCGACGATTATGCGCTGCGTGACCGGCGGCTGGAAATCGGGCGGCGCAAGGACGGCGGCGACGTGTTCTCGTCGGTCGCGAAGAATATCTGGAATCACTTCGCCAACCTTGCCGACATGATCGACCTGGGCGACGCATCGGTGGGGTTGCCGCCGTATAACGGCGGGCTGTTCAACGCCGACAAGACGCCGTTGTTGAAGGCGATCGCGCTCGGCGACGACGTGATGGCCGACGCGATCGATATCCTGTCGTTCGAGCAACACGGCGGGCGGCGGCGCTATATCAATTATCGCGATCTGTCGGTGCAGCAACTCGGGTCGATCTACGAACGCCTGCTCGAATTCGAGCTGGTCCGCGACGCGGCGGGCGCGGTCGCGATCCGCCCCAATATCTTCGCGCGCAAGAATTCGGGCAGCTATTACACCCCCGACGACCTGGTGCTGCTGATCCTCGACGAGACGCTCGAACCGCTGATCACCGACGCGCTCGACGCCTTCAAGGCCGAACTGGCGCGGTCGAAGGCGGGCGACAGCGAGGATTATCGCATCGCGCAACTGCAAAAGGTCGATCCGGCCAAGGCGATCACGCGGCTGCGCATTTGCGATCCCGCGATGGGCTCGGGCCATTTTCTGGTCAGTCTGGTCGATCGGCTGACCAACCACACGCTGGTCGCGATCGACGAAGCGCGCACGCTTGCCCGCGACACCGCGGCGCTCGATTACGAATCGCCGGTAGCCGAGGAAATCCGCAAGGTCCGCGCGACCATCCGCCACAATGCCGAGGATGCCCGCTGGAGCGTCAGCGAAGAGCAACTGGACGACCCCCAATTGGTCAAGCGCATGGTGTTGAAGCGCTGCGTCTATGGCGCCGACAAGAACCCGATGGCGGTCGAACTGGCGAAGGTGTCGTTGTGGCTCCACACCTTCACGGTCGGCGCGCCGCTCAGCTTCATCGACCATCATCTCGCGGCGGGCGACAGCCTGTTCGGCTTGTGGGTGCGCGATGCGATCGACAAGGCGGGCAAGGGCGGCGAACTGCTCTATGTCGAGGAACTGCGCAACGCGGAGCGCCAGGCCGCGGTCATGCAGCGGATCGAGGCGCTGACGGACGCCGAAATCGCCGAAGCCAAAAACTCCGCCGATATGTGGCATGAAGTCGAGGCGCAGACCGGGCCGCTCGACGGCTTCGTCAGCTTCATGCACGCGCTCGACTGGCTCGACCTGAAGGGGCCGGACAAGGCGCTGGTCAGCCTATGGCTCGACGGTCAATTCGGCGAACCGATCCCGATCGCGCGCGGGCGCAAGGCCCCCGAAGCGTACCGCGCCAAGCCCGACGAGGCGGAACGGTTCCTCGCGATCTGGACCGCGGCACGCGCGCTGATCGGCGAAGAGCGCTTCCTCAACTGGCAAATCACCTTTCCCGGCGTGTGGAGCAATTGGGCGAGCAAGGGCCGCGAAGGCGGTTCGACGCGGTGGTCGGCAACCCGCCGTGGGACCGGATCAAGCTGCAACAGGTCGAATGGTTCGCGGCGCGACGGCCCGATATCGCCAAGGCGCAGCGCGCCTCCGATCGCAAGACCATGATCAAGGCGCTGGACACGGCGGGCGACCCGCTGTTCGCCGATTACGAAACGGCGGATCGGCGCGCCGCCGACACGCTGCGCATCGCGCGCAAGTCCGGCCATTACCCGTTGCTCAGCCGCGGCGACATCAACCTCTACAGCCTGTTCGTCGAACGCGCGCATGCGCTGGTGCGACCCGGCGGCATGGTCGGTCTGTTGACACCCAGCGGCATTGCATCGGACCTGTCGGCGTCCGAATTTTTCCGCAAGGTGGCGACCGGCAGCCATTTGAAGGCGCTCTACGATTTCGAGAACAAAAAGGTGTTCTTTCCCGACGTCCATGCCAGTTTCAAATTCTCCGTTATCGTGTTCAGCCCTGCCCGGACATTCCCCGCTGCGAATTGCGCGTTTTATCTTCACGCCGTCGATGAACGGAAGAATACCGACCAAGCCTTTCCGATCACCGCCGCGGACTTCGGGCGGGTCAATCCGAACACCGGGACCGCGCCGATCTTCCGCACCCGCCGCGACATGGCGTTGACCACCGCGATCTACGATCGCCTGCCCGTGCTGGTGGACAGATCCGGCCCCGCCCCCGTCGCGGCATGGCCGGTCAAATATGCCACGATGTTCCATATGACCAACGACAGCCACCTGTTCCGTACCAAGGTCGAACTGGAGGAAGCGGAGGGCGCATGGCCGATCGGTGGTAATCGCTGGCAGTCCAAGGCTGGCGAGTGGGTACAGCTTTACGAAGGCAAAATGGTACAGGCGTTCGATCATCGCGCCGCCAGCGTCGTTGTAAATCCAGAAAACCTGAACCGCCCCGCCCAACCGCTAGCCGCCTCGCCGGCGCAGTCATCAGATGCCGCGTGGCTGGCGGACCCGCAATTCTGGATTCAACCGCCGCCCGGACTTGCACGGCATCCTTATGCGTTGGGCTTCAAGGACGTCACGGCTCCGACCAATGTTCGCACGATGATCGCCGCGATCACGCCAAGCGGTGCGGCGGGCAACACGTTGCCGTTGATCGACCTGACACCCGACATTGGAACGCCCGATCCTGCCAAGCTGGCGCTGTTCGCCGGGAACCTGAATGCGACGGTCTATGATTTTGTCGCCCGGCAAAAGGTGCAAGGCCAGCATCTGAACTGGTTCATCGTCGAACAACTCCCTGTCATCCCGCCCGTCGCTTATACCCGCCTGTTCGGCGCCAAGTCCGCCGCCGAGATCGTCAAGGCGGCGGTGCTCGAACTCACCTACACCGCGCACGACATGGCCCCGTTCGCGCGCGATATGGGGCACGTCGACGCGGCGGGCGAGGTGCTGCCGCCGTTCGTCTGGGACGACGAGCGCCGCCTGCACCTGCGCGCCAAGCTCGATGCGCTCTATTTCATCCTGTACGGTGTCTATGATCCCGCGGACCCCGCCGCCGGTCGCGACGATATCCGCTACATCTATTCGACCTTCCCGATCGTGGAGCGGCAGGAAACCGCGGCCTATGGTTTCTATCGCAGCCGCGACCTCGCGCTCGCCTACATCAACACCCTGGTCGCGGGCCAACCCGACGCCGCGGTCGCGGGATGACGCGGCGGCAATGCAGTCGATGACGATCGTCGCTCTACCGCCGGTCCCTTCAACGGCAATCGCCCGTCCGGGTAAAGCCAGCGCGCGCTAGTCGACCAGTCGCCAGCCGAGCGTCTCGCCCGCATGGAACGGCACGACCTCGGTCTCGCCCGATCCGATCGCTGTCGGCACCACCGTCGGCGCGCGCTCGAACGTCACGGTGCCGTCATTGAGGGGGAGCCCGTAGAAGCGCGCGCCATGCTCCGAGGCAAAGCCTTCGAACCGGTCGAGCGCGCCCTCTTCGTCGAACACTTCAAGATAGCTTTCGAGCGCGAACGGCGCGTTGAAGATCCCCGCGCACCCGCAATCGCTTTCCTTGGCACCGCGCGCATGCGGCGCGCTGTCGGTGCCGAGGAAGAACCGCGGCGATCCCGACGTCGCGGCGCGGCGCAGCGCCAGCCGATGCGCCTCGCGCTTGGCGACGGGCAGGCAATAGGCGTGCGGGCGGATGCCACCGTCGAACATCGCGTTGCGGTTGATGTGGAGATGGTGCGGGGTGATTGTCGCCGCCATCATATCGTCTCCCGCTGCGACGAACGCCGCCGCCTGTTCGGTGGTGATGTGTTCGAGGACGATGCGCAGTTCGGGGAAGTCGCGCCGCAGCGGCACGAGCACGCGGTCGATGAACACCGCCTCGCGATCGAAAATGTCGACCGCGCGGTCGGTCACCTCGCCATGGATCAGCAGCGGCATCCCCGTGCGCTGCATCGCTTCGAACACCGGGCGGATCGCGCTGAGATCGGTGACGCCATGCGCCGAATTCGTCGTCGCATTGGCGGGATAGAGCTTACACGCGGCAAATACGCCCTGCTCATAGCCGTCGATGATCGCCGCGGCGTCCGCGGTATCGGTCAGGTAACACGTCATCAGCGGGGTGAACCGCCGCCCGGAGGGCAACGCCGCGACGATCCGATCGCGATACGCGCGCGCCATCGCCGCGGTCGTCACCGGCGGCGCAAGATTGGGCATCACGATCGCACGCCCGAATTGCCGCGCCGTAGCGTCCGCGACCGCGGCGAGCATCGCGCCATCGCGCAGGTGGACATGCCAATCATCGGGGGTGCGGATCGTCAGGCGCTGGGTCATCGCGCCGACCTAGCGGCGGCGGCGCGGTTCCGCCAGACCGGGGGCGACCAGTTGGGTTTCGCGCGCCGCACCCTATCTCGGGCGGATGACTGAAACCGGAACCCAGCTCACCGATCGGGCCATCCTGCGGCTGGCGGGCGACGAGGTGCGCGCTTTTCTCCAGGGGCTCGTGACCACCGACGTCGCGGCGCTGACCCCCGCGGCGCCGCAATGGGCCGGGCTGCTGACCCCGCAGGGGAAGGCCTTGTTCGATTTCATGCTGTGGGCCGATGGCGATGCGGTGCTGATCGACGCCGAAGCGGACCAGGCCGACATCCTCGCGCGGCGGCTGTCGATGTACCGGCTGCGCCGCGCGATCACGATCGAGCCGAGCCCCGCCGCGGTCCACTGGTCGCCGGTTGCGGACGCCGACGCGCGCGATCACGACCCCCGCCTGCCCGCGCTCGGTCGCCGTTGGCTCGGCGACCCGGGCGACCCCGCCACCGGCTGGCACGCCCACCGCTTGTCGTTCGGCGTCACCGAGGGGGTCGGCGAGCTCGGATCGGGGGAAACGCTCTGGCTCGAATGCAACGCGCGCGAACTCGGCGGCGTGAGCTTCACCAAGGGCTGTTATGTCGGGCAGGAGAACACCGCGCGGATGCACCACCGCGCCAAGGTCAACCGCCGCCTCGTCGTCGCGCCGCTCGGCGAACCCGGCGCCCGTACCCGCGCGCGCTACCCCGATCTCGCGCTCACGGTCGAACTCCGCCGCGTCGAGGCGCTCGGCGATGCGCTGATTCCCGATTGGCTCGCCGCGGCCCTGTGAAGGCCGATCGCTTAGTCGTCCTTTTTTCGGGCTGATCGGCTGGGGCCGTCCTCGGCAATCCGCGATCCGTCGGCGTTGAGGCCCAGGCTCTTGAGCAACGGTGCGACCTGGGGGTCGGCGCCGTAGAACGCGCGGAACATCGGGGCGTAATCCTCGGTATGCCCCTTCGACAGGATCATGTCGCGGAAGCGCTGGCCATTGGCGCGGGTGAGGCCGCCATGGTCCTCGAACCAGTCATACGCGTTTTCGTCGAGCATCTTGGTCCAGATGTACGCATAATAGCCCGCCGAATAGCCGTTCGCCCAGATGTGGCGAAAATAGCTGGTGCGATAACGCGGGGGCACGTCGCGGGTATCGAGCCCGGTCGCGGCGAGTGCCTTCTTCTCGAAGGCGTCGACGTCTTGCTTGCCGTCCGCTGCGGTCAGCGAATGCCAGCTCATGTCGAGCTCCGCTGCGGTCAGCGTCTCGCCGAACGAATAGCCGGTGTCGAAGGCCGACGCACGCTTGATCTTGTCGACCAGCGATTGAGGGATAACCTCGCCCGTCTTGTAGTTGACCGCATAGTGCGGGAGAATCTTGGGATCGAGCGCCCAATGTTCGTTGAATTGCGAGGGGAATTCGACGAAATCGCGCGCCACGCTGGTGCCCGACACGCTCGGATAGGCCTGGTCCGCGAACAGGCCGTGGAGCGCGTGGCCGAATTCATGGAACATCGTGGTCACGTCGTCGAAGGTGATGAGCGCAGGCTGGCCCGCCGCGGGCTTGGTGAAATTCGCGACGTTGTAGATCACGGGCGATGTGCCCAGCAGTTTCGACTGGCCGACCAGGTTCGACATCCACGCGCCGCCGGATTTATTGTCGCGCTTCCAATAGTCGAAATACATCAGGCCGAGATGGCTGCCGTCGGCGTCGAACACCTCATACGTCATCACGTCGGGCTGCCAGACGGGAAGGTCGGTGCGGCGCTTGAACGTCACCCCGTAGAGCTGGTTGGCGGCGTAGAAGACGCCATCGCTGAGTACCTTTTGGATCTCGAAATAGGGTTTCAATTCGTCCTGGTTGAGGTCGTATTTCGCCTTTCTGAGCTGTTCGGAATAGAAATTCCAGTCCGCGGGCGTGACAGCGAAGTCGCCGCCCTGCTGCTTGATGAGCTGGGTGAGGTCCGCGGCCTCGCGGCGCTGTTCAACCGCCACCGGGCGGCCAAGCTGCTGCATGAAGCCCAAGGCGGTGCCCGGCGTCTTGGCCATCTGGTTCTGGAGAACATAGTCGGCCCAGGTGCCGAAGCCCAACAGCTTCGCCTTTTGCGCGCGAAGCAGCGCGAGCTCGGCGATGTCGGCGCGGGTGTCGTTGGCATCGCCCTTTTCGCTGCGAGTCCAGCTGGCGTCGAACAGCGCCTGGCGGGTTGCACGATCCTTGATCTCGGCGAGCGCGGGCTGCTGCGTCGTGTTCTGCAACGGCAGGAGGTATTTGCCGGCGAGCCCGCGCTCCTTCGCAGCGGCGGCGGCGGCGGCGATCTCGGCGTCGGTCATGCCGGCGAGCTTCGCCTGGTCATCGACGACGAGCGCCCCCGCCTTGGTCCCCGCCAGCAACTTCTGCTGGAAATCGGTCTCCAGGGTCGAGAGCTGGCTATTGAGCTTCGACAGCTGCACCTTGTCTGCGGGCGACAGATTCGCGCCCGCGCGCACCATATTCTCATAGGTCAGCTGGAGCACCATCGCCTGTTCGGGATCGAGCTTCAGCGCGGCGCGCTTGTCGTAGAGCGCACCGACCCGCGCAAAGAGCTTGGGATCGAGGTTGATCGCGTCGGCATGCGCGGCGAATTTCGGTGCGAGCGCCTTTTCGGCGGCCTGGAGCGTGTCATTGGTGTTGGCACCCGTCACCGCGCTGAACGCGTTGTTGGCGCGATCGAGCATCCGGCCCGAGCGTTCGAGCGCCGCGATCGTGTTGTCGAAGGTGGGCGCAGCCTTGGTCGCGTCGATCGCGCGGACTTCGGCGAGCTGTCGCGCCATCCCCGCTTCGATCGCGGGCTGGTAGTCGGTGTCCTTGATCTTGTCGAACGGCGGCGCCTCGAACGGCAGCGTGCTCGGCTTGGCGAACGGGTTGGTCGCGAGGTTGGCGGATATGGCTTTCTGGCCCTGCTGGGCGGTGGCGGTCATGGGAAGGATGGCGACCAGCGCGGTCGCGGCGAGCAGGAGGGTGCGTGTCATGACGGCGGTCCTAGCAAAGCGTGGCTGGATTGGCGATGAACCGGGTTATGGCCGCATTTATTCCGCGGCAAGCGCCTCTTCGCGCTCGCGGGCCTGGCGTGCCCACATGTCGGCGTAGAGCCCACGGTGGCGGAGCAGTTCGGCATGGCTGCCGCGTTCGGCGATCCGCCCGGCGTCGAGCACGACGATCTGATCGGCATCGACGACGGTCGACAGCCGGTGCGCGATGACGATCGTGGTGCGGTCGCGCTCGATCGCCTCGAGCGTGTCGAGGATGTCGGCCTCGGTCCGGCTATCGAGCGCGCTGGTCGCCTCGTCGAGGATCAACACGGGGGGGTTCTTGAGCAAGGTGCGCGCGATCGCGACGCGTTGCTTCTCGCCGCCCGACAGTTTCAGCCCGCGTTCGCCGACGCGGGTGGCATAGCCGTCAGTCTGGCGTTCGATGAACCCCGCGATCGCCGCACCCTGCGCGGCGCGTTCGATCTCGGGCTGGCCCGCGCCCTCGCGACCATAGGCGATGTTGTAGCCGATCGTGTCGTTGAACAGCACGGTGTCCTGGGGCACGATCCCGATCGCGGCGCGGAGCGACGCTTGCGTCACCTGCGCGATATCCTGATCGTCGATCGTGATCCGGCCGCCGGTCAGGTCGTAGAAGCGGTACATCAGCCGCGCGAGGGTGGACTTGCCCGCGCCCGAGGGACCGACCACCGCGAGCGTCGATCCCGGCGCGATCTCGAGGTCGATCCCCTTCAGGATATCGCGCCCCGGCTCGTAGCCGAAGCGGACGTCCTCGAACCGGACGTGCCCGCGCGGCACGCTCAGCACGGTGGCGTCGGGCGCATCGACGATCGTCGCGGGGGTATCGACCAGGTCAAACATCGCGCCCATGTCGATCACGCCCTGGCGGATCGTGCGATAGACCATGCCGAGCAGGTCCAACGGGCGGAACAGCTGCGCGAGCAACGTCGACACGAACACGACATTGCCCGCAGTGAAGCGCCCCTGGCTCCACCCATAGACGATATAGGCCATCCCGCCCGCCATCATCAGGTTGGTGATCGTCGCCTGACCGACGTTGAGCCACGCGAGCGAGTTTTCGGAGCGCACCGCCGCGGTGGCATAGGCGGATACCGCCTGGTCGTAGCGCCGCGCCTCGCGCTCCTCGGCGCCGAAGTATTTGACCGTTTCGAAATTGAGCAGCGAATCGACCGCGTGCGCGACCGCGCCGGTGTCGAGGTCGTTCATCTCGGCGCGCAACGCGGTGCGCCAGTCGGTGACCATCCGGGTGAACCAGATATAGACCACGACCATCGTCAGCGTCGCGGCGACCAAGGGCCAGCCGAACTTGGTCCAGAACAGCCCCACCACCATGCCGAGTTCGAGGATCGTCGGCGCGATGTTGAACAGGAGAAAATACAGCATCGTGTCGATGCTTTTGGTGCCGCGTTCGATCACCTTGGTCACCGCGCCGGTGCGCCGCGAGAGATGGAAGTCGAGCCCGAGCGCGTGGAGATGGCGGAACACCTGCGACGCCAGCCGCCGGGTCGCGTCCTGGCCGACACGTTCGAACACGGTGTTGCGCAAATTGTCGAACAGCGTCGTGCCGAGCCGCGCGGCGGCATAGCCGACGACGAGCAGCACGATCAGCATCGTCGCAGATCGGTCGCCAGAAGCCATGCCGTCGACCGCACCCTGCAACGCGAACGGCGCGCCATAGACCTGGACGAGCTTCGAACACAGCACGAGCAGCAGCGACACGACGATCCGCAGCTTCAACCCGGTCTCGCCCGCGGGCCAGAGATAGGGGAGGAAGCGACGCAGGGTCGGCAGCATCGGTTTATCGAGGCGGGGCGGGGCGATATCGGGGGGCATCCACGCTGCCATGTAGGGAGGCGCGGCGCCGCCGCAAAGCGCGCACATGGAACCTAATCGACGCCCCAGCGATTAAACCGCCTGAGTGGAGGGTGTTATGGAACCGTTGTTCTTCGTCATGGCGATCATGGGCTGCGGGGACGGCAACGTCCAGTGCACCCAGGCGCGCGTGGTGCCGGTTCGGTATCAGAGCATGGCGCAATGCCGCGCCGCGCTGCCCTATCAGCTCGCCAAGAATACCGACGTAGATTATCCGATGATCGGTGCCGCGTGCCAGCGGCACGGTGCCGAATATGCCAAGAATGCGGTCGGAACGCCGCGGAGCTGAGGTGTTACTGCTTGGGTCGGGTCCACAGCGACGCGGGCCGGGTAACCGAACCATATCGACTTGACCGTCGGCGCGCATCGCGGGCGCCCGCGGCGATGAAACCGACTTTCTGGAGCGGCGAGGTGGTAACGCGATGGTCCCACGCCTGCGCGCCGCGCGCCGCGACGCTCCGCCCGATCGCGCCGTAGATCGACGCCGCCGACAGCACCGCCCACGCCGCGCGGAACGAGAGCTTGGGGGTGCCGCCGCGCGCGCTCGCCTCGAATTCGGCGGCGCGATCGGTCAGGCGGCGCGCGAGCGTGACCAGCCCGGTGCGGAACGGCGGCTTCATGTGCTGGCCGGGGGGCATGTCCATCTCGACCAGCCAGTCGACCGGCAAATAGCACCGGCCCGCGCGGTCATCCTCTTCGATGTCGCGCGCGATATTGGCGAGCTGGAACGCCATGCCGAGGTCGCACGCGCGATCGAGCGTCACTTCGTCGGCGGGATCGACCCCCATCACCACCGCCATCATGCACCCGACCGCGCCCGCGACATGGTAGCAATAGCGGTAGAGATCGGCCTCCGAGCGCGGGCGCCAGTCGTCGGCGTCGAGCCGGAAGCCCTCGATCAAATCATGTGCGAAGCGATGCGGCAGCCGGGTTTCCGCGGCGACGATCCGCAGCGCGTCGAACGCGGGGTCGCCGACGATGTCGCCGCGCAACGCGGTATCGGTCATCGCGGCGATCTCATCGATCCGTGCGGGGGCATCGGTGACGGGAGTCATCGCGTGGCCGTGATCCTGCCCGTCGACGATATCGTCGCAACGTCGGCACCAGGCGTAGAGCAGCCACGCGCGTTCACGGGTGTCGCGGTCAAACAACCGGCTGGCGGCGGCGAAGCTTTTGGAGCCGCGCGCGATGGATTCGCGCGCGGTCGCGACGATGGCTGCGCGGATGGGGGCGGGCGGGTCGCTCACCCTTGTACCGTGCGTGCTGAGCCTGTCGAAGCACGTGCAGCCACACCGCGCTCGACACGTCCTTCGGCAAGCTCAGGACGAAC
This sequence comes from Sphingomonas oligophenolica, assembly GCF_006438955.1. GTDB lineage: Bacteria > Pseudomonadota > Alphaproteobacteria > Sphingomonadales > Sphingomonadaceae > Sphingomonas > Sphingomonas oligophenolica_A. Next base: position 115,140 of record NZ_RCZK01000001.1, read on the forward strand.
GGACGAACGCGGTGGCACGACTACAGGTCCGCCGCCTTCATCCGGACAATCGGCTGGGTGGGCACGTGCGCGGCCATCGCATCGAGCAGCGTGTCGAGCGTGTCGGCGACGATCAGCAGGTCGCGGTGCTGCGCGCGGACGAACCCGACCTCGCCCATCTTGTCCCAGAACGCGATCAGATGATCGTAATAGCCCGCGACGTTGAGCAGCCCGACCGGATCGGCATGGTAACCGAGCTGTGCCCAGCTGAGCGCCTCCCACAATTCGTCCATGGTCCCGGTGCCGCCGGGGATGGTGACGAACCCGTCGGACAAATCGGTGAACGCCTGTTTGCGCTGGTGCATGCCTGTTACGGTGTGGAGTTCGGTCAGCCCGCGGTGCGCGACCTCGGCATCGACCAGCGCCTGCGGGATCACCCCGATCACCTCGCCCCCCGCAGCGAGCGCGCTGTCGGCGACCGCGCCCATCAGCCCCAATCGCCCGCCGCCATAGACGACGCCGATCCCGCGTTCGGCGAGCGTGCGTCCGACGAGGCGGGCGGTGTCGATGTAGACGGGGTCCGCGGGGGTGGCGGAGCCGCAATAGATGGCGAGACGCTTCATCCGCGCAGCGCTAGGCGATGCCCGGATCGGCGACAAGCCGCGATCCCGTCAGCAATAGCGGGCCGTCAGCAATAGAGGCCGGTGACATCCTGTTTGAGGCCGTGGAGCCGGACCACCTTGCCCTCGATCGCGGTCGGCACCGCGATCAGACGCATCCAGCGCCGCGCGCCCGACGCGGTGCCGATCTCGGCATCGAGCGTGAAACCGCGGCAGTGGCGGATCGCGTGGCAGCGCAGCCGCTCCATCGCCGCGCGGCTCGCCTCGCGATACAGGCCGAGCGTGTCGGGGCGGAACAGGGCGATGCGGCGCGGCAGATCGAAGATGTCGTACACCGCGTCGGACCAGCGCAAGGCGTTGTCGGCGAGGTCGCATTCCCACGTGCCGATCGCGCCGAGCACGTCGTTGGCGTGTGCGGGATCGGCCGACACGAACGCTTCGGGTAATTCATCATGGACGACACCCCAGGCGAAGCGCTGGTCCCGTTCGATCATCGGCCAGCTGTGATGAAGCGCCAGGGGTTCGGTGGGTTTCATCGCGTGAGCGTGGCGCGGGAGGGTTAATTTTCGGTGTGAGTGGGCCGAATGATCATAAAATCCTCCCCCGCCAAGGGGAGGTGGGCCGCATAGCGGGTCGGAGGGGGAGGGAGGCGACCAACTATCGGTCTGTGTCCGCCCCCTCCGTCAGCTTCGCTGCCACCTCCCCCTGGCGGGGGAGGATTTCTGGGTCAGCACGCATCCTCGAGCATCAGCGCGGCGGTGGCCTTGGCGCTGCCAACGACGCCGGGGATCCCGGCGCCGGGATGTGTGCCCGCGCCGACGAAATAGAGGTTAGGGATGTGATCGTCGCGGTTGTGGACGCGGAACCACGCGCTTTGGGTGAGCACGGGTTCGAGGCTGAACGCGCTGCCAAGATGCGCGTTGAGATCCTGGCCGAAGTCCTTGGGCGTGTAGCTGAACTTGGTCACGATCCGGTCGTGGATGTCGGGGATCAGGCGGCGCCCGACTTCATCGAGGATGCGCTGTTCGAGAATCGGCCCGATCTCGTCCCAGTCGACCGGGAATTTTCCCATGTGGGGGACGGGGGCGAGCACGTAAAAGGTGCTCATCCCGTCGGGTGCCATCGACGGATCGGTGACGGTCGGGTGGTGGAGATAGAGCGAAAAATCCTGCGCGAGCACGCCGTGGTCGTAGATGTCCTCGAGCAGCCCCTTATAGCGCGGGCCGAACAGGATCATGTGGTGCGGGATGCCAGGCCACGCGCCCTTGACCCCGAAATGGACGACGAACAACGAGGGCGAATAGGATTTGCGTTCGAGCTTCGCCTTGGTCCGCTGCGCGCTGCGCGAGGTGCTGAGCAGGTCGCGATAGGTGTGCATGATGTCGCTATTCGCGGCGACCGCGTCGGCTTGCGCGTGCCAGCCGCTCTGCGTCGTGACCCCGGTCGCGCGATCACCCAGCGTTTCGATGCTGGCGACCGGATCGCCCAGTCGCAGCGTACCGCCGATCCGTTCGAAATGCGTGACCATCCCCGCGACGAGGCGGTTGGTGCCGCCCTTGGCGAACCAGACCCCACCGTCCTTTTCCAGCTTGTGGATCAGCGCGTAGATCGCGCTGGTCGTGAACGGGTTGCCGCCGACCAGCAGCGTGTGGAACGACAATGCCTGGCGGAGTTTCTCGTTCTTGATGTACTTCGCAACGATCGAATAGACCGATCGCCACGCCTGGTATTTGGCGAGCGCGGGGGCGGCCTTGATCATCGAGGCGAAGTCGAGAAACGCGACGTGGCCGAGCTTTTCATAGCCTTCGCGATAGACCCCGGCGGCATAGTCGAGGAACTTGGCGTAGCCGGCGACATCGTCGGGATCGAGCTTTTCGATCTCGCCGCGAAGCACGGGTTCGTCGTTGGTGTAATCGAAATTGGTGCCGTCGGGCCAGTTGAGTCGGTAGAACGGGCTGACCGGGAGCAGCTCGACATCCTCCGCCATGTCGCGCCCGGTCAGCTGCCACAATTCGCGCAGGCAGGCGGGATCGGTGATGACGGTAGGCCCGGCGTCGAAGACGAAGCCGCCGCGTTCCCAATAATAGCCGCGCCCGCCGGGCTTGTCGCGCGATTCGACGATCGTCGTCGCGACGCCTGCCGATTGCAGCCGGATCGCGAGCGCCAGCCCGCCGAAGCCCGCGCCGATGACGATCGCGCTCTTCATGGCCGCATCCCCAGGATCGCGCGCACCGCACGGTGGATGGGAACCGGAGGCTTGCCCATCAGCACCCGCGTCTTGTCGGTCATGGTCGATCGTCCTGCATAGAAGCGGCCTATAAGCGCAGGCCGCAGTCGATAGAAGCGTTGGAGGATACGATAGCGTTCCTCGGGATCGGCGGCACGGAACAGCATCGTGTCGAGCAGCCGGTAGAAGCCGCCGTTCCGCCACGCCGCGGCGGCGATCGCGTGGGTCGCCTCGTGGAGCGAGGCGCCGTCGAAATCGGTCCGCGCGGCGAGCATCGCGGCGGTCCGGATCGCGTCGGGAAGCGAATAGCCGGTGGTGGGATGGAACAGCCCGGCGCGCATTCCGGCCTTGGCGACCTTTGCGCCCCCCGATCGCCAATAGCCCTCGAAATCGCCGCCCATCGCGACCGGCAATACCCCTGATTCCTCGCCCGCCGCCTGCCCGACCTTCCACCCGCGCGCCGCGGCATACGCATGGATTCGCTTGCGGAGCGTTTCGTGGTCGAGATCGGGGGTGTCGCTGTAATAGGTGTCCTCGACGAACATCCGGTCGGCGGCGAACGGCAGGCAGTAAACGAAGCGATAGCCGTCGATCTGCTCGACGGTGGCGTCCATCACCCGCGGATAGGGCGCATCATGGGGTTCCTCGAGCCGCAACTCGCGCCCGACGAATTTCTGCCAGCCCAGATCGAGCAGCGACAGGTTCCCTGTCCCTCGCGCATCGATCACGCCGCGTGCCTCGACGCGGTCGCCATCGCCGAACACCACCGCACGCGGCGACACCCCGATCGCGCGGCGTCCGAGCATCAGCGCGCCCTCGGGAAGCAGCCGCCGGACCTCGGCATCGAGCCGGTCGCTGGTGAGCGAATGATAGCCCGCATCGATCGTGCGTCCATGTGCGGGAAAGGCGACGTCGTAGCGCTGCCAGCTGTGCGCGATCAGCGGCTCGACGATCCAGCGGTTCCGGGGCAGCACGTCGCTGTCGAAGAACGACCAGATGTGATTACCCCCGACGCTGGCGGCGCCGTCGATCAGCCGCAGATCGAGATCAGGATGCCGCGCCTTGATCGCCAGCGCAGCGAGCCCGCCGGCGAGCCCAGCCCCGACGATCGCGACATCGCAAGTGATCGTCGATCCCATGCGCGCGCCTCTAGCGCAAAGCCCGCGACGATAGAACCGCTTTCGCCCCAACCGCACTGCGCTAAGATGTCCCGATGGACATCGCCCCGACCCTGGTCACCGCACGCCTGACGCTGCGCGCGCACCATATCGACGATCTCGACGCGTGCGCCGCACTGTGGGGGGAGCCTGCGGTCTATCGCTACATCGGCGGCAAGCCCCCATCGCGCGAGGAGGTGTGGCACCGTGTCCTGCGCTACATCGGCCATTGGTCCGCGATCGGTTATGGCTATTGGTTGGCGCAGGAGAGCGCGACCGGGCGGCTGGTCGGCGAGTTGGGGGTGATCGACACACGGCGCGATACCGTACCGAGTTTCGCGGGGACACCCGAGGTCGGCTGGGCGCTCTCGGGCTGGGCGCACTGCCAGGGATTCGCGCGCGAAGCGCTCGACGCGGTGCTCGGCTGGATCGATTCGCGGGGCATCGCGCGCACGATGTGCATCATCGATCCCGCCAACGCCCCCTCGATCGGGCTCGCCGAGCGGGTCGGCTACCGGTTCCTGACCGAGGGCGTTTATCGCGACGCGCCGACCCGCCTGTACGAGCGGATTGCGGTGCGCTGACCTGCCGCCGGTTGCCCCGCGGGGGTCGATCCGGCTACCCCGAAAGGCAGTCCCCGCATTGTTCGAAAGGCCCGCCATGTCCCGCTATTCCGATCGCCTCGCCGCGCTGCGCGACCAACTCGCGCGCGACGGGCTCGACGGGTTCGTCGTGCCGCTGACCGACGAACATATGAGCGAATATGTCGGCGGCTATGCGCAGCGGCTGGCGTGGCTGACGGGGTTCGAGGGATCGGCGGGGACCGCGGTGGTGATGGCGGGCGAGGCCGCGATCTTCACCGACGGGCGCTACACGATCCAGGTCCGCGACCAGGTCGATGGCGGCGACTACGCCTATGTCGACGTGCCCGCGCATTCGGTAGCGGGGTGGCTCGGCCGGCACGCCAAGGACGGCGCGCGGATCGGCTATGACGCGTGGCTGCACACCCGCGGGTGGGTGGACGAGGCGCGCGCCGCGCTCGCCGATGTCGGCGCGGAGCTGATCGCGGTCGACGCCAACCCGGTCGATGCGGTGTGGGCCGATCGCCCCGCGCCGTCGAAGGCGCGGCTGGTGGCGTATGACGACGCGCTGGCGGGCCAGAATTCCGCCGCCAAGCGCGCCGACATCGCCGATTGGCTCGGCGAGCAGCGCGCCGACGCGGTGGTGCTGACCGCGCTCGATTCGATCGCCTGGACGCTTAATGTCCGCGGCGCTGACGTCGATCACACGCCGGTCGCGCTTGCCTATGCGATCGTCGGCGCGGATGGCGCGACCGACCTGTTCGTCGATCGGGACAAGATCGACGACAGCGTGACCGCGCATCTGGGCAATTCGGTGCGGATCCACGACCGGAACGCGTTCGCGCCTGCGCTGGCGGGCTATGCGGGCCAGCGCGTCGCCGCCGATCCCGACCGCGCGGTCGCCGCGATCTTCGATGCGCTGGCGGACGGCGGCGCCAAGGTAATCGCGCCGCGCGATCCGGTGGTGCTGGCCAAGGCGATCAAGAACCCGGTCGAGGTGGCGGGCCATGCCGCCGCGAGCGTCCGCGACGGCGCAGCGCTAACGCGCTTCCTGCGCTGGGTCGAGACGACGTGCGGCGACGGCAGCCAGACCGAACTGTCCGCCGCTGCCAAATTGCTCGCATGTCGCCAAGCGACGGGGCAGCTCAAGGACAGTAGTTTTTCGACGATTTCGGCGACCGGGGCGCACGGCGCGATCCCGCATTATCACGTCACCGAGGAATCGAACGCCGCCATCCTGCCGGGCCAGCTTTACCTGATCGATTCGGGCGGGCAATATGCCGACGGCACCACCGACGTGACGCGCGTCATGCCGATCGGCGAGCCCACGCCAGAGATGCGCGACCGCTTCACCCGCGTGCTGAAGGGGCATATCGCGATCGCCACCGCGGTCTTTCCCGACGGCACCGTCGGCGGGCATATCGATTCGTTCGCGCGGCGACCCTTGTGGGAGGCAGGGCTCGATTTCGGCCACGGCACCGGCCACGGCATCGGCAGCTATCTCGCGGTGCATGAGGGGCCGCAGCGGATCGCGGCGCCGAATTATCCGGGTGGCGCGGCGCTCGAGCCACTGCGCGCAGGGATGCTGATCTCGAACGAGCCGGGCTATTACAAGGCGGGCGACTACGGCATCCGGATCGAAAATCTGGTCCACACCGTCGTCGTCGTCGTCCCCGGCGGCGACCCCGACCGCGTCATGCTCGGCTTCGACACGCTGACGCTGGCGCCGATCGAGCGGACGCTGATCGAGTCGGCACTCTTGACCGAGGCCGAGCTGTCATGGCTTAATGCGTATCACGCCAGGGTGACCGAGATACTCGGCCCCGTACTTTCCGGAGAGGATCGGGCATGGTTAGAGTCAAAATGTACGCCCATCGCGCGTTGATCGGCGCGGCGGTAATCGGCTTTTTCTCGGCGAGTTCAGCGCTCGCGTACCGCGCCGCCGGGGCCGCGGTCAGCCTCGGCAGCCTTTTCGCCACCCGCTGACGCCGCCGCATCGACCGCCGCGCCGCCCGCGGCATCACCGCCGCGCGCCTGGGCTTTGCGCCGTCGCAGATTGGCGCGGAGCGCCGCCGCCAGCCGTGCCGCCTTGTCGTCCTTGCTGTCCATTCCCTGGCCCTACCCGGCCCACCCCCGCCTTGACAATGCGACGTGCGTCGTCTCTAGGCCCCCTTCGCCGTTTGGCAGTGCTGCCGTAGCTCAGTGGTAGAGCGCATCCTTGGTAAGGCTGAGGTCGTGAGTTCAATCCTCACCGGCAGCACCATTTTTCAATGACTTAACGGTCATTGATGGCCCTCCGCGGCCGTCAGAGTAATCCCCAACCAATCACTTGGCCTATCCGGCCTGTCGACGGACCGTTCCCATGTCGGGGCGGGGCGAGCCAGAGGGTCTCGTCTGCGCCCCGGCGAACCACACCGGTGCGGCCAGACGTTCACTCGACAGTCTCCTCCTGCTCGCTCTCGCGGCCTCTCTCCGCCGCGATCCAACCGTCCAGCGCCTGGTTCGCCTCTCCCAGCCAGTTGTCCACGTTAGCGTCGCCCATGGCCATCTACCATCCTCAGTTGCTTTTTGCCGCGACTCCTGCCGGCGTCACGCTCGGCCCACTCGACCTGATCCCGGACGGCAAAGCGCTCAATTTCGTGTTGCAGATGAAGGCCGGGCGATTCCACGGCTTCGTCGTGCGCCGCGGCGACGCCGTCCACGGCTATGTCGACCGCTGCCCGCACGCGGGCGTGCCGCTCACTGCGACGCTCGACGATTATCTGACGCCCTCGGGCGAGCTGATCGCGTGCAACTGGCACGGCGCGCTGTTCACGATCGACAGCGGGCTGTGCGTCGGCGGCCCGTGCGGCGGTCAGCGGTTGACGCCCTGGCCGGTCGCGGTGGTGGACGGAACGATAATTACCGCTGCCGCGTAGCGGCCTTCATGGTTGATTCGCGCAAAGGCGGGAAGGCGCGAATAGAAGGAATTTCGCGCAGAGGCGCAGAGGGCGCGGAGGTGTAGTACCTTGGGTTTGAGATACCGACCGCCAGACCTCCTTGAAACGTTTGCTGCCGCGCGATCCGCCGCGCCGCCCGACACCTCTCCGCGTCCTCCGCGCCTCTGCGCGAACCAGCCCTTTTTCTTCGCGTCTTCGCGCCGTCGCGTGAACCGACTTGCTAAACCCGCACCGCCCCCGCCTCGCGCACCTTCGCGATCGTCGGGTAGCCGTTGACCGCCATCATCAGGTCCGCCTCGGCGAGGATGCACTTCAGCACGTGCGCCGCCCCCGCCGCGCCATCGAGCGCCAACCCGTAGCTATACGGCCGCCCCACCCCGACCGCGCGCGCACCCAGCGCCAGCGCCTTGACCACGTCGCTGCCCGACCGAACCCCTGAATCGAACAGCACTGGCATCTCGCCCGCCACCGCGACCACGCCCGGCAGCATGTCGATCGCCGCGATCCCACCATTCGCCTGCCGTCCGCCGTGGTTCGAGACGTAGAGCGCATCCGCGCCGGTATCGATCGCGCGCCGCGCGTCGTCGGGGTGGCAAATGCCCTTCAGCACGATCGGCAATTTGGTGAGCGATTTCAGCCATGCCATGTCATCCCATGTCAGTACCTTGCCGAACAACCGTCCCCACAGCCCGATCGCCTCGGCCATATTCTCCTTCACCGGCTTGCCGAGCAGCCTTTGGAAGACGGGGTCGCCAAAGTAATTCTCGAGCACATGCCCGCGCAGCTGCGGGAAATTGCCGGTGTTGAGATCACGCGGTCGCCAGCCGGTGACCCAGGTATCGAGCGTCACGACGATCGCCTTGTACCCCGCCTTCTCCGCACGCGAGACGAGGCTGGCCGCAAGGTCCTTGTCGCGCGGGGTATAGAGCTGGAAGAAGCCCGGCGTGTCGCCCGACGCCGTCAACACATCCTCCAGCGGATCGTTGGACAGCGTCGATGCGCAGAGCGGCACGCCGGTCGCCGCGGCGGCCTCAGCAGCGGCGATATCGCCATGGCCGTCCTGCGTGCAGATCCCGGTGACCCCGATCGGGCACATGAACAGCGGCGTGGGGAGCGTCATCCCGAACAACTCGATCGACAGGTCGCGCGCCGCGCTGTCGACCATCATCCGCGGCACCATGCCCCAGTGATCGAACGCCGACCGGTTGCGCTCCTGCGTCACTTCGTCGCCGCAGCCCCCCTGGACGTAATTCAGCACATAAGGCGGCATCGCCGCCTCCGCGCGGCGGACCAACGTCGCGAAATCGACCGGCACCTTGGGCACGACACCGCCGAGCCCCGCGCCGTAGATCAGGTTCTGGTAATCGCCGTAATGCGGCATAGGGGCATCCTCTCTCGCGTGGTTGCCGACTTTATGCGCGGTCGGCGCGGTGGATGCCACCATCGGTATAGCGCGGTTCGGGATAGCGGCGCTGACCGCCCCAACGAAAAAGGCCGACCTCCCCGGGGAGGCCGACCTTTTGGTCATCAGCAAATCGCAACGATCATTCCGCGGCGGGCGGCACCTCAGGCGAGGCGCGCACTACGCGGCGGCGACGCGGCCTGGGCTCGTCGTCCGAATCATTGGCAGCGGGCGACCCAAGCGACGGTGGCAGTACGTCCGCAGCAATCGCTGCCGGGGCATCGTCCTGCTCCTTGCGTGGGCGGCCCCGGCGGCGCGGCGCGGGAGCCTCGTCGCTCTGGCTCGTTCCCTCCGGCTCGGCGCTGCGCTGGCTGTTGGCATTCCGGCTCATGCCTTCCTGCGACGACTGCTCGTCACGCACGCCATGTTCGCGACGCGGGCGCTGCGGGCGATCGTCATCCTGGTGGCGGTTCGTGCGCTGACCATCGGCACCGTCGTCGCGCGCGCCATCGTTGCGGCTCACCGCCTCGCGATTGTCGTCGCGATCGCGGCGTGGCCCCCGTGCCGACCGGTCGGCGTCCCGATTATAGTCGCGCGCGCCATCCCGGTTGGTGTCGCGATTGCCGTCGCGCGCATTTTGTTCTCCTGCGCGGGTCGGTTCACCCTCGTTATTGTTGTTGTCGTCGTCGTCGTCGCCGTCGAGATCGAACGGCTGCTGGCGGCGCGGCTGGTTGTTGTCCTCGAACCGGCTGCGCGTGTCGGCCAGCACCCGGAAGTAATGATCCGCATATTGCAGATAATATTCGATGTTGACGCGGTCGCCGCTCATCTGCGCGTCGCGGGCGAGGTTCTTGTACTTTTCGTACAATTGATTAGCATTGCCGCGCGCACGACTGTCGATGCGGTTGCCACTGTCGGTGCGGCCCCCGCCGCCGCTTCCGCCGCCTTGGCGCGGATTGCTGTTGTTGTTGCCGCCCCGACCGCGACGGCGGCCGTTCTGCCGATTGTTGATCAAGCCATTGTCCTTAGCATCAAAACCAAAACTGGCCTTGCTCCCGGTTACACGGTGCAAACCTCCGGGCGTCGGGGCGAGTACGCTACGCACTCGGTTCGAGCCTTGCCATTGCCGCCGGACTGCAGCGGAATCATGACGCGGAGGATATGCGGGCCATCGCCCAATTCAACCCAAATTGTTGAAGTTGCGTGCCCCGGCTTTGTCCTTAGCGGGCAGGACGCCGTTTCCACAAGCGAAATATCGGCACCCGTCGAATGGATGTCAAGGCGTGGCGACAAGGCAACGGTCGCGCCCGCCCAGATCGTGGTGCAGCGCGACCGACAATCCCGCCGCGGCCAGCATCGCCCCGACCGCTGCAGCCTGGCGATACCCGATCTCGATCACCGCCGCGCCGCCGGGTGCGATCAGTCGCGACAGCATGGGAACGATCGCGCGATAGGCGTCGAGCCCGTCGACGCCTGCAAACAGCGCGCCTGCGGGCTCGTGCCCCGCGACCTCGGCGGGCAATGCCTCGCCGGTCGCAATATAGGGCGGGTTTGCGAGGACGAGGTCGAACCGGTCGTCGATCCCTTCGGCCCAATCACCCACCACGAACGCGGCCCGCGCCGCCAGCCCCAGGTTTTCGGCATTACTCCGCGCATAGCGCAGCGCCGTCTCCGACGAATCGACCCCGAGACCCGAAGCACCTGGCCATTCATCGAGCGCCGCCAGCAGCAGCGTGCCCGGCCCCGTCCCCAGATCGAGCACCCGCGCCGGGGCGCGATCAGCGAAATGGTCGCGCGCAGCGAGAATCAGCGTCTCGCTATCGGCGCGTGGCACCAGCACACCCGAACCGACGGCGACGTCGATGGTCCAGAACCCACGCGTACCGGTGATGTATGCAACCGGCTCATGCCGCGCCCGCCGCTCGACGAGATCGGCGAACCCCGCCGGAACCGCGCGCTCGAGGTCGAGCAGCAGCGCGCCCCGCTCGATCCCCAGTGCGTGGGCCAGCAGCAATTCAGCGTCGAGCCGCGGGGTATCGGAAAACGCGAGCCGCGCGGCCGCAGTGGCGAGGGCATCGCGGGCGACGCCCCCCTCCCCTTGAGGGGAGGGGCTGGGGGTGGGGGAAGTCTCACCGAGCACACCGTCAGCGGCCCCCACCCCAACCCCTCCCCTGAAGGGGAGGGACTTATTAGCCATCCAGCGTCGCCAGCCGCTCCGCCTCATCCTCGCTGATCAGCGCGCCGACCAGATCGCCCATGTCGCCCGCGAGAATCTCGGGAAGGCGGTGCAGCGTCAGATTGATGCGATGATCGGTCACGCGGCCTTGCGGGAAATTATACGTCCGGATCCGCTCCGATCGGTCCCCCGACCCCACCATCGATTTGCGCGCGCCCGCGCGATCGTTGTGGAGGCGGTCGCGCTCCTGTTCATAGAGCCGCGTCCGCAGCACGCGCATCGCCTTCGCCTTGTTCTTGTGCTGTGATTTCTCGTCCTGCTGGATCACGGTGAGCCCGGTGGGGATGTGGACGATCCGTACCGCGCTGTCGGTGGTGTTGACCGACTGCCCCCCCGGCCCCGACGAGCGATAGATGTCGATGCGCAGGTCCTTGTCGTCGATCTTGACGTCGACCTCCTCCGCCTCGGGCAGCACCGCGACGGTCGCCGCTGAGGTGTGGATGCGCCCGCCTGCCTCGGTAGCGGGGACGCGCTGGACGCGGTGGACGCCGCTTTCGAACTTCAGCTTGGCGAACACGCCCTTGCCCTCGACCGAGGCGACCGCTTCCTTGAACCCGCCCGCATCCGAGGTGGAGGAAGAGATCAGCTCGACCTTCCACCCCTGTGCCTCGGCATAGCGCTGGTACATCCGGAACAGGTCGCCCGCGAACAGCGCCGCCTCATCGCCCCCGGTCCCCGCGCGCACCTCGAGCATCGCGGATCGCTCGTCCGCCGCATCGCGCGGCAGCAACGCGAGCGCAAGTTGCCGGTTCGCGGCCTCGAGCGCGACCTTGTTCTCGCGCAATTCCTCTTCCGCCATCGACCGCAGTTCGTCGTCCGCCTCCCTGGTCATCGCCTCGAGACTCTTCGCCTCCGCGCGCAGCCGCCGCACCAAGCCGGCGGCGGCGGCGACGGGTTCGAGCTCGGCATATTCCTTCGACACGGCGACGAAGCGATCGGAGGGGAGGTCGCCGGTGGCCATCAACGCTTGGAGTTCGTCACGGCGCGCTTCGATCTGGGCGATGCGATCGGGAGAGATGGTGGTCATGCGCGCCCCACAACCGTCACCCCAGCGAAGGCTGGGGTCTCATGCGAGGGAAGGACTCGCGCGCCAACCGGGAGATCCCAGCCTTCGCTGGGATGACGATGGGGAATCATTCTGGTTGAGCTCCCTCACCCGAAAACCCGCCGATTAAAGGGCCAAGTGCCGCCCGAACGTCATCGTCCCGTTGAAATCTGCCCGTCACCTGTTGCAAGTGGTAGCGCTCGTAAGTGGGCGCATCGGACCGCACGAATAAAACTGCGTCCAACCCTATCTTCTTCGCGCGCTCAACCTGCCTCTTTGCGTTTCCCCGGTAGGCGTATTCTGTCGTTATCCCGCCGCGGCGGAGCGCCAAAACAGTCGCAGACGCGATTTCCTCCAGCTCCGGTCGATCGGCAACTACCGCGATTCCGATCGGCAATTCCGGCTCGTCCACCAACATCGCCAACCGCTCGACCCCAGCCGCCCAGCCGACCCCCGCGGTCGCCGGACCACCCAAACTCTCGATCAACCCGTCATACCGCCCGCCCGCGAGCACCGTCCCCTGCGCGCCGAGCCGGTCGGTGACGAATTCGAACGCGGTGTGGCGGTAGTAATCGAGCCCGCGTACCAGCCGCGCGTTGATCTCATACGCCACCCCCGCCGCATCGAGCCCCGCCTTCACCGCTTCGAAAAACGCGCGCGCCTCGTCGGTCAAATGCGCGTCGATATCGGGCGCGCTGTCGGCGGCGGGGCGATCGCGCGGGTCCTTGCTGTCGAGGATGCGCATCGGGTTCTTTTCGAGCCGGGTCAGGCTGTCTTCGGACAATTCCCCGCGATGCGCCTCGAAATGCGCGACCAGCGCGGTGCGCCACGCTTCGCGCGTCTCGGCGTCGCCTAGCGTGTTGAGCTGGAGCGTGACGCCCTCGATTCCCAATTCACGCAGCAACTGATCCGCGAGCACCAGCAGTTCGACATCGGCGGCGGGTTCGGGCGCGCCGATCACCTCGGCGTCAATCTGATGGAACTGGCGGAACCGCCCCTTTTGCGGGCGTTCGTAGCGGAACACCGGGCCGCTCGTGGTGAGCTTGAGCGGCGCATATTGCTGCCACCCCTCGGTCAGGTATGCGCGCGCGATCCCGGCGGTGAATTCGGGGCGCAGCGTCAGGCTGTCGCCACCGCGATCGGGGAAGGTGTACATCTCCTTCGACACCACATCGGTGGTCTCCCCGATCGAGCGAGCGAACACTTCGGTCGCCTCGAACACGGGCACGTCGACGCGCTGGAAACAGTATAGCTTGCGCACCCGTTCGAACGTGTCGAGCACGTGCGCGTGGCGGCGCTGGTCGTCGCCGAAGATGTCCTGGGTGCCGCGGACACGCCGCGGAGTCTCGATACGGGCCATATGCGCCGCGTATCTAGGCGAGCGCGCTGACAAGCGCTAGCACCTCGCGCAAAGGAGCGTGCCGCCATGATCAAAAACTTGGGTCATACCATCGCACCGCCCCGCTTCATCCTGTTCGTGGCAGTCTTCCTCGCCGGTCTTGCGGTCGGCATTCCGGCGCTGGGGCTGAGCCGGGGCACGATGGCCGCGTTCGACGTTGCCGCGGCGGTCTTCCTCGGCGCGGTCAGCACGCTGCTCGGGCGCGGCGAGGCGGCGCAGATGCGGCAGGCCGCCAGGGAAAATGACGCCAACCGTGCGGTCCTGCTCGGCTTTTCATTCGTGGTGCTGCTGGTAATCTTGGTCGCGGTCGCCAAGGAACTGCAAGGCAAGAACGATCCGCTCGGCATCGCGCTCGCATTGGCGACGATCGTCCTCGCGTGGCTGTTCGCCAACACCATCTACGCGCTCCACTACGCGCACCTCTATTATTCGCCCGATCCGGATAACGCTGCGGGCAAAGATTGCGGCGGGATCGATTTTCCCAATTGCGACGAGCCCGATTATTGGGATTTCGTCTATTTCAGCTACACGCTGGGGATGACGTTCCAGACCAGCGACGTCGACATCACCTCGCGCCACATCCGCAAGGTCGTGACCGGTCAGTGCCTCGCGGCGTTCGTCTTCAACCTGGGCGTGCTGGCGTTCACGATCAACGTGCTCGGCGGCGGCTAACCCGACACCGCCCGGCGTGGGCCAACGGGCTGGACGGATGACCTATCCGCCGCTTATGTCGCGCGCTTCGTCGCTCCTCCCCGGAAGGTCGTTCATGATCCGCAAGCTCGTCGTCGCCACGCTTCTCGCCTCCGCTGCCCCCGCCCTGGCGCAGGTCCCGCAAGGCAATACCGCGCCCCAGCCGGTGCCGTACGTCGACACCATCCCCGATGCGCAGGACATCGCCTATCCGGGCACCATCCAGCTCGATATCGATGCCACCGATACCGTGCGCGGGATCATGCGGGTCAAGGAAACCATCCCGGTCGCCAAGACGGGGCCGATGGCGCTGCTCTATCCCAAATGGCTGCCGGGCAACCATTCGCCGACCGGGCAGATCGAGAAGCTGGCGGGCCTCACCATCCGCGCCAACGGCAAAATCCTGCCCTGGGTCCGCGACACCGTCGACGTCTATGCTTTTCACATCGACGTCCCCACCGACGCGAAGCGGCTCGATGTCGAGTTTCAATTCATCTCGGCGACCGCAGGCAACCAGGGCCGGATCGCGATGACCCCCAATCTGATCAGCCTCCAACCCAATTCGGTCAGCCTGTATCCCGCGGGTTATTACACCCGCCAGATCCCGGTCCAGATGACCGCGACCTTCCCGACGGGCTTCACCGCGGCTGGCGCGGTGCGCGCCAAGGTGTCGGGATCGACCTACACCTACGACACCACCAATTATGAAATCCTGGTCGATTCGCCGATTCTCGCTGGGCGCTACGGCAAGGTCTGGGCGCTGAGCCCCAAGGTGAACCTCGACGTGTTCGCCGATTCGCCCGAGCTTCTCGCGGCGACGCCCGCGCAGATCGACGCGCACAAGCGGCTCGTCGCACAGGCCAGCAAAACCTTCGGCGCGCAGCATTACGGCCATTATGACTTTCTGCTGTCGCTCAGCGATCAGCTCGGCGGGATCGGGCTCGAACATCATCGCAGCTCGGAGAACGGCAGCCGCCCGACCTATTTCACCGAATGGGACCAGAATGTCTCGGCGCGCAACCTGCTGCCGCATGAATTCACCCACAGCTGGGACGGCAAGTTCCGCCGCGGCGCGGACCTGTGGACCCCCGATTACCGCACCCCGATGCGCGATTCGCTGTTGTGGGTGTACGAGGGGCAGACCCAGTTCTGGGGCTATGTCCTCCAGGCGCGCTCGGGCCTCGTCAGCAAACAGGACACGCTCGACGCCTATGCGTTCACGCTCGCGAATTACGTCAACACCGTCGGGCGCCAATGGCGTCCGCTGATCGACACCACCAACGATCCGATCATCAGCCAGCGTCGTCCCAAGGGCTGGACGAGCTGGCAGCGCAGCGAGGATTATTACAACGAAGGGCTGATGGTCTGGATGGAGGTCGACGCGATGCTCCGCCAGAAATCGAGCGGGACGAAATCGATCGACGATTTCGCGAAAGCGTTCTTCGGGGTGCGCGACGGCGACTGGGGCGAACTGACCTACACCTTCGACGACGTCACCGCGACGCTGAACAAGATCCTGCCGTATGACTGGTCGGGGTTCCTGACCAAGCGGCTGACCGAAACCGGGCAACCCGCGCCGATCGAGGGCTTCGCGATGAACGGCTACAAGCTGGTCTATGCTGCCAAACCGACCGCCTATTTCAAACAGGTCGAAAAGGCGCGTGGCACCGACGTTACCTCGTCGGTTGGCATATTGGTAAACAAGGAGGGCAACCTGTCCAACGTCGTCTGGGATTCGCCCGCGTTCAAAGCCGGGTTGACCGTCGGCGCGCAGGTGATGGCGGTGAACGGCGATCTCTACACCCCCGATGCGCTCAAGAATGCGATCAAGACCGCGCAGGGCGCAAAGGATCCGATCCGGCTGACCGTCAAGGACGGCGCGCGGCTGCGCGATGTCGCCATCGACTATCACGACGGGCCCCGCTATCCGCGGCTTGAGAAGACGGGCACGGGCGAAACCGGGCTCGACAAGCTGCTTACCCCGCGCCCGTGATCCGGGCCGGGTTCAAAGGAACATCATGCGCATCGACCTGATCCCGACGGGCACCAATCCGCCCGAAGACCTCAATGTCATCATCGAGGTGCCGACCGGCGGCGAACCGGTGAAATACGAATTCGACAAGGCGTCGGGCGCGCTGTTCGTCGATCGGATCCTGCACACGCCGATGCGCTATCCGGCGAATTACGGCTTTGTGCCGCACACGCTGTCGCCTGACGGCGATCCGCTCGACGCGCTTGTCATCGCGCGTTCGCCGTTCATCCCCGGCTGCGTCGTGCGCGCACGCCCGATCGCGGTGCTCAACCTCGAGGACGAGGCGGGCGGCGACGAAAAGCTCGTCTGCGTGCCGGTCGATTCGACCTTCCCCTATTATTCCAACGTCGGCGAACGCGGCGATATGCCGGAAATCGTGTTCGAACAGATCGAACATTTCTTCACTCACTACAAAGACCTGGAAAAGCAGAAATGGGTGCGGATCGGCACCTGGGGCGACGCCGCCGAGGCGCGCCGCGTCACGATCGAGGCGATCGAGCGCGCCAAACAGGCCAAGGCCGACTGATCAGTTATTGCGCGGGCGCTTCGGCTTGATCGGCGCCCGCGTCCCCGCGGCGAGCGCGAGGCTGGCCGATTCAGGCATAGTGTCGGCGTGGACGTGGCAATCGTCGGGCGCGTGGCGACAGTTTATCGACCCGGTCAGCCGCTCGCCCATCTGGTAGGTGAATCGCTCGGCCCCCGCCCCGTCCCAGATCGTATCGGTCTCGGCGTCCGCCTAGCCACTCCGTCCTAAAACGGCAGCCATTTCGGCTTATGGCTAAACTTCATATAGCCGACGTTGACACCGGCGCGGTAGCCGACGCCGAGCCGGATCGGGATCAGCACGATGTTTCCCCGCCGCAGATAGGTCGCGGCGAACCCGCCGACAAAATACAGCCGTCCCTCCGCCGCGGGGAAACGGCGATACAGGTCCTCGGTATCGTAGAGATTGTAGACGAGCGTAAAGACCTTGTTGGCGTCGCCGCCGAAATCGAACCCGACCGACGGCCCCGTCCAATAGACCGGGCGCTGGCCTTCGATCTTATGGGTCATTACCCCCGACCCGTAGCGCAGCCCGACGACGAACGCGCCCGCCGCCTCGCGCCCCGCGATATAGGCGTTGGGGCGGCCCTGCTCCTTGAGGATCTTTTCGAGCAACCCCGCCATCCCCGCCGCGCCCTTGCCGAACACGCCCTCGCCCGCGGCGAGCAGATCATCGCGCTGATAGGTATCCGCGGCGGCCAGCGTCGCATCGGCGCGCGCGTCCTGCGCCACCTCGGTCTGGTCGGCGACGGGGGCTGGCGCTGGTTCGACGGGGGGCGAGTACGTCGGCGCGTCCTGACTCCCCGCATCGACCGGTTCGTCGCGCTGGACGGGCGCGGGGACGGTCGCCCGGCGCGGCGCGCTGGTCGCCAGATCGCCGTCGATCGCGCGATTGGGATCGATCGTTGTGACCTGCGCGGGCGCGCTGGCGCCAAGCAATGCGGCCATCGCCGCGCCGATAATGATCCGCATCATGCGTCCCCAAATCCCCGTTTCGCCAGTTTAAACAGGCGGGCGATGCACGCGCAATGAACGAGAGGCGATCCGAGTCGCTTTTGCGTCGAGCCGCGTGCCGATGCGGCCCGATACGGCATTGATCCGCCGCGCACCCGCCGCTATAGCCGCCGCTTGCCGCCAGCCGGAGACGTGGGTGAGTGGCTGAAACCAACGCTTTGCTAAAGCGTCGTACGGGTTAAACCGTACCGAGAGTTCGAATCTCTCCGTCTCCGCCAGGCGAGTTTCTCAGCCTGTATCATCCCGTAGCAGCGCGGTCGTCTCACGAGACGATTAGCGCGTGTTCGCGTCTCATCCCGTGTTATCCAGCTTCACCTAATCGCAATCCTCGCGGGGGCATTGTGGGGGCACCCGAAAAATTCGGGTGGGGGCACTGATGTCGGGTGAGACAGAGAAGGAACCGCGCGAGCCGCTGGACGCTGGAAAGCTCAAGGCCGCGAAGCCGCGCGAGCGCGATTACAAGCTCGCTGACACGGGCGGTCTCTACCTGTTCGTCTCCACGAGCGGTCATCGGACTTGGCGCCTCAAGTATCGCTTCGGAGGCAAGGAGCGCCGGCTGCTGCTCGGCACCTATCCCGACGTGGGCCTCAAGCGCGCCCGAGATCTGCGCGACGGCGCGAAGCAGGCCCTGCGAAACGGAATGGACCCCGGCCTCGAGAAGACGCGCGCGCGCCACTCGCGCAAGGTCGGCCACGAGAACACCTTCGAGCAGTTCGCCCGCGAGTGGCACGCGACCCAGGTCCCGCGTTGGAAGGACGTGCACGCCGACGACGTGATGACGTCGATGGAGCAGAGCCTGTTTGCCGAGATCGGCGGCATCCCCGTCGACCAGATCGACGAGCGGCTACTGCTCCACGCGCTGCGCAAGGTCGAGTCGCGCGGTGCGATCGAGACGGCGCACCGGCTGCGCCAGCGTGCGGAGCGGGTCTTCCGCTATGCGGCAGCCGAAGGCGTCAAGAACTCGAACCCGGCCGTGAACGTGCGCGACGCGCTGAAGCCCGTGCCGCCCAGGAAGCGGCGGCCTGCGCTCACCGACGTGACGCAGATCCGCAACCTGATCCGCTCAGTCGACCGCGCGCCGGCATCGCCCGTCACGCGTCTGAGTTCGCGATTCCTGGCGCTGACCGCGCAGCGGCCCGGCATGGTCCGCCATGCGATGTGGACGGAGATCGAAGGCATCGACTGGTCGAGGCCCGACAGACCGTCGCCCGATGCGCTCTGGACGATCCCCGCGGAGAAGATGAAGCAGGAGCTCGACCTGCGAGAGGACGACGCGTTCGACCACAAGGTGCCGCTCTCGGCGGCCGCGGTCGAGGTGCTGCATGTCGTCAGGCCGTTCTCCAGCCCGAAGGGCCCGGTCTTCCCTGGAGGTCGGGACATGCTCGCTCCGCTGTCCGAGAACGCGGTCGGCTACCTCTACAACCGCGAGGGCTGGAAAAACCGGCATGTGCCGCACGGCTGGCGCAGCTCCTTCAGCACCGTCATGAATGGAAGGATCGAGCGGCAGTTTCCTGGTGCGGAGCGACTCCTGATCGACCGGCTGATCATCGACCTGATGCTCGCGCACACGCCCAGCGGCATGTCGGAGACCGAGCTGATCTACAACCGCGCCGCCTACATGGAGCGGCGCCGCGAGCTGGCCGAGGACTGGGCGGCCCTCATCCTGGAGGGTGCGGATCCGGTGGGCTCGCTCGTCGAGGGGCGACGCAGGCGGGTCGAGCGATGACCGGTCGGTTGTGCAGAACCATTGAATTGGATGATTGATCGGCGCCTTTCGCGACGATGGATCAGAGCCCAGTGCCCGGTATCGGCCAGCCCGGTTCCCCATCGCGGGGCCACGAGGCAGTCCTCGTCCCGGACTGCACTTGCCCGGGTGGTGAATCGCGACTGCGCCGCTTCGAAGTGCGAGACCCAATTAAGGGAGCTTTGGTCTACGCGTAGATGGTCGTAGGTTAGGGCTAAGCCACCGGAAGCCGCGACTGCTTGCATATCGGCCTAGACGGCCGCGCATGCGTCCTGCTGCTCGCGGCCCCATGCCCAGCAGGCATCGCGGCACTGGTGGTGGAACGCCAGCGGATCACCCACACTGATGCCGAGGCGTCTGGCGCCATTGGCGAACCCTTCTAGTGCTTCCTCGCCGAGCTCACCTTTCGCGGCGCCACTCTGATTCACGCAGATCGCAGTTAAGAGCGGCAGGCGCTTGACGTGGCAGATGTCGAGCAGACGGTCGAGATGGCCATGAGCGCCACTCATCTGGTGACGAGCCGAAGACCATTCTACACCGCTCGCGGCGGCGAGAGCGCCGTAAGTCGTGCAGCGCTGTTCAGTCGCGACCCGCCTCAGGTGATCGAGCGATCGTTCGAAACTGAGCTTCTGAGTCGCCTGTGCCCGCCTCACGCGCTCCTCGAGGAGGGCCAGGTACAGCGGTGCGCCGGTTGCACAGTGTTCTTCATGGTTAGAGATCCACTGGTCGATTTGACGATTGGTCTTGCCTGAGAAGTTCATTGGCTGCTCCAGGAGCTTGAGGTCTTGGCGACCCTTCAGCCTTCCCGAGGAAGAATAATCTCGGACGGTTCTTCGAGGCAATCGCCCGCCACGAAAAGAACCATTGGCCTGTTACACGGGCGTCGCAAGAGAGCGCCGATATGGCCAGCTTCGATCAGGTGCCGATAATGGGGCGAGACCACGGTTCGGGTGGCCAGAACGGCGCGTCATACCCCAAGTGCCGCCTTCAACCTCGCTGACTTCGGTAGGTCGTTTGCGACGGCTCGGCCTCCAAGCGACCGCACCACCCGGTCAAATAGCCAGGCCAGCTTTTCCCAAGCCGCTGGGTCTTCAATGGAAGTCAGCTCGGCACTGAGCCGGTTCGCGACGGAGGCGAGCGCTGTTCCTCCCGACACGCGCGCAGGTTCGGCGGGGATTTTCATGCCGGAAAGCTCGTTGAAGCGGTCCAGCGTCTGTTGCGCAATGGGGTTCTCAGCCTGGACCCGGTCCCAGAATCGCGGGGTAAAGGGATCGATGAACGACTCTTCACCGACTTCGATGAAGTCGGTCCCCGCCGTGGCGGCGAGAACCTGCTGGTCGAGGAGAATGCGGGGGTAGCGTGCCACCCTGCTCTCGAGGTGGTGAGCGCGGTTAAGCGCAGGACCGAAGACGATGTACTCGTCGTGATGGAGCAGCCCGACCGTCACCGCGCCCCGCATCCAGAACCCCTGCACAGCGAGCCCGAGCTGGGTGGTCGCCAGACCCTGCAGCAGCCACGGCACGTCGCCCTCGGCGAATGGCTTGCTGAACACGACGTTGTCGGAAAAGGTCGTCAAACGGGCGCCCGCGTCTCCGACAGTGGCGGCGTTGGCGCTAAACATTCGGACTGCCGCCGCCAGCCTCGCGATGCGTCGGGGGTCGCTGCCGGCGGCGGCTATTTCGCCCTTCCAACCAAGGATATCGAAGAACGCCACGAGCCGGTTCTCGTAGGCGAGCTCGCCGAAGCATAATTCCGTCTCGTCCATGATCATTGGCGCGCGCCCCTTCCGCTTTCAAGCTCTCGCGCTCGGCGATCGGACGGAGTAGCGCTGGAGCGGCCGCAGGGCGAGACCGTTGCAGCCAAGTGACAGGACGCAAAGGAGCGGAATTGGCGAACCAGCCTTACAACCAAGACAGGCCGGCGATCCCGGCGGCGCTGCGTCGGGACGTGCTGGTGGAGGCTGGCCACAGGTGCGCCGTCGCCGGCTGTGGCGAGCACACGTATCTCGAAATACATCACATCGACCACGATCGCGAGAACAACCGGCTCGAGAACCTAATATTGCTTTGCCGCAAGCACCATTCGATGGCCCATGCCGACGTCATCGACCGCACGGCGCTGCGGCAATACAAGGAAAGGCTGAAGGCCGCCGAGCTCACCGAGATCCACCGGCGGCTCGTGGAGCTGGAGCAACTGGTCACCGGCACCACACAGCACATGCCGAAGGTCGTCGAGACCGAGGATCAGCCGGATGCGGGGACGGCCGTCAAGTCCGCGCCGCGACGGTTCGAAGTCCTGTACTTCGCGCTCTACCAAGTGGCCATCTCCAAGCTGGAAAAGGACATGGGCACCTATTTCGAGCGCAACGTGGAGTTCGCCTCGGGGAAGGGCCGGCTCATTCTCGACGGCCTGCGACCGCGCGAGGGCAAGCCCGACTTGCTCGTCGATGTGCACTATTTCAGGAAGGCTTTTCAGGACGGATCCGCCTACGGACAACTGGTCGAGCGCAAAGTGGCGCTTTACGAGCTGCTGACCGGCCGACCAGCAGAGGGGATCATGCTCGCCATCGTGGGACGCGAGAGCATGCTGGCGGAGGAGGCGCTGCCGCTCACCCGCGCGGGGGTTGCAGCGATCGAATGCGTGTCTCTGCACGTGTACTCTTGCGAGCAGGTCGGCTTCCACCCCGGGCCGGTGTCGGCGGGGGTGCTCTGACCCAGCGCTCTGCCTGACGCGCTAGCGTCAGCTTGATGTTCGCGCCTCAGATCATCGCTGCGTAAGCCCAGGCGTCAAGCATCGGCTGGGTCCCGAGCGCCTGAAGCCTCGCGATCAGCTCAACCAGGTACTGGGTGGAGCCTTTGTCCTTCTGCCTGAGGTCGAGTTGCCCATCCGCGCTTAAGGCGAACCGCGGTCTAGGGTAGGGTGGAGCAACACGTGATCGGGTAGGAACTGGAATGTGGAAGGCCAACATCGAGGACCGGTACGCCGACGACCTGCAGGGCGAGGAGAGATTCGCCTTCCTTCGCGATCTTCCGGGCCCGCTGGTCGCGCTGTTCGTGCATGGGAAGCGCGACGTCGAGGTTCGGCTTCAACAGGTCGGCCACATCGACGGAGCGGACGATGCGACCTATCCGCTGCTCTACGACGAGAGATGGATCGCCTACGCGACCAAGGATGGCGTTCCCATCGCGATGTATGAGTTCTTTGCCGGGAAGGCGGACCCGTATGATCCTCCGGTTGCGGGCGCCAGGCTCATCGGTGCAGCGATCTCGGTGGATGCCGCTCATCTTAATGTCGGGATCGGTCGCGGGATGGTGGCATCGCTGTACGACGCTGGCGTCCTGATTGTGCCGTCTGGCAAAATGACGGTGGCGGGTGCCGCGCTCTTCAATGCGTTGCAGGCCTCCGGCGTGGATGTCCCTTCGGCCGGGCGGATCACTTGCCCATGGCCCCGCTGATCGACATGCATGGCTTCGCGCGTGAGGGATCTAGCCGGCGCCAAGCCCCGAGGACGAGTAGATCGCATCGCTCTAGTCGAGGAGCGCCGAGCACTGCTTTGCGATCTCAGTCGTCCCGCCGCCCCGCGATAGACATCAAGTCGACATCGGTGCCGCGCTCTGAGGGAGCTTCGCTTCCCCTTGGTCAGCGGCATTGACACGGCATGCTGGCTACCCTGAGGTGTTTAAACGGTAGCGGGTGCGACCCACTAGTCGGAGACAAGGGTCGCGTGGACTGCAGGCCCGATGATCTAAGCATTGTAGGGGAGAATGGATTTGCCGGACTTGCAGCGCCTATTCGGCGAGATGCCACCGAACGCGTACACGGGCTCCAGCGTCATCGTGCGAAACGCCTTCGAAGGGCTTCAGCTCGGCATCAATGTGCGGCTGACGATTGCCGGCAAGGAGGTGGAACCGACCAGGCTCGACTACGATCCTACGACGGGGCGGATCTCCATCTGGCTGGCTGACCCCCGTTCCGAGCTCCCTGAACACGTGTGCGAGGACCAGGAAGTAACTTCGGTCAGAACGTCGCCTGAGCCTTTGTGAGGTAAACCGAGTTATTAGGAATAACACAGGGTCCCGGCACTATAGTGGCACGCTAGGCGATATTCACTTGGATGCCGTCCGGCGGGTCAGGTCGATGCCAATGACCTCTATCTCCTCGACACCCGGGTAACGCTGCGAGATAGCCGACCAGTGGCGTCGTAGCGCGGCGACTAGTTCGTCGAGCGTCATCGCCTTGGTCCCGTCCGGCATCGACCAGTGTCGGTCGGCCTTTCGATGGTAGAGCAGCATGACGCCGCGCCCGGAGCGGACGTCGCGGAGGTAGTCACCGCAGAGCTGATTTTCGAGCCGCTCCACCAGCCTCGGTCCGGTCCAGCGCTCCGCCAATTTTATTTCGATCGGCACCGGCGCGTCGAAGCCTGTGCCATGCACGCGTAGGTCGGGCCGCTTGGCGTCGGCGAGCTCCTCCTCCTGCGGCATGGAGTAGCGGCCGTGCGCCCTTGGTCCGTTAGCCTCAGCTGTACATGCGAGGTGTCAATGAGGACCGTTGAGCTGAAATGTGGGGAGGTCGTGCCGGCCATGGGCCAGGGCACGTGGATGATGGGCGAGCGCCCCGATCTCCGCCCCGCCGAGACCTCGGCGCTGCGTCTTGGCGTCGAGCTCGGCATGACGCTCATCGACACTGCGGAGATGTATGGTGACGGCGCGGCGGAGACGCTGATCGGCGAGGCGCTCGGTGACGTGCGGGACGAGCTGTTCCTCGTCAGCAAGGCATATCCGCAGAACGCATCGCGCAAGCGGCTGGCAGTCGCCTGCGAGGCGAGTCTCAGGCGGCTCGGCACCGATCGGCTTGACCTGTACCTGCTACATTGGCGCGGATCGGTACCGCTCGCGGAGACGGTCGAGGCAATGGAGGCGCTTAGGTCGGCGGGCAAGATCCGCCACTGGGGCGTCAGCAACCTCGACCCCGACGACATGATCGAACTCGTCGGCGCCGGTGGCCGCGACTGCGTGACCGACCAGATCCTCTACAACCTCACCCGCCGCGGGCCGGAGCACGACCTGCTGCCGTGGCTGGAGGACCATGCCATGCCGGCGATGGCCTACAGCCCGGTCGAGCAGGGCAGGCTGCTCGCCGACCTTGCGCTCGCCCGCGTGGCGGAGGCGGTCGGCGCGACACCCGCGCAAGTCGCGCTGGCCTGGACCCTGCGGCGGGACGGCGTGATCGCGATCCCGAAGGCCGGCACTGCGGCGCACGTGCGCGAGAACCGCGCCGCCGCCGACCTGATCCTCTCGGACGCCGACCTCGCCGCGCTCGACGATGCCTTTCCTCGGCCACAGGGCCGGGGCCCGCTCGAGATGCTGTGAGTTGCCGCGATGACGCTGTTCTTCACCGCAGACAAGCATTTCGGCGATCACCGGACGATCAACATCCAGCGTCGCCCATTCGCCAGCGTCGCCGAAATGGACGAGGCGCTCCTCGCGCGCTGGAACGAGGCAGTGGGCCCTGACGACGATGTCTGGCACCTCGGCGACGTCGCGCGCCGATCGTCGGACGTGGCGCCGTTGCTCGCGCGGCTGAACGGGATCAAGCACCTCGTGCGCGGCAACAACGACGATCCGGCGACGGGCGACGCCGCGGGCTGGGTGAGCGTGCAGGACTATGCCGAGCTGACGGTGGACGGGGTTTCGCTGGTGCTCTGCCACTATCCGTTCAGGAGCTGGAACGGCCAGCACCGCCGCTCGATCAACCTGCATGGCCACAATCATGGCAGGCTCAAGCCGAGGCAGCGCCAATTCGACGTCGGGGTGGATGCCCGCGGTTTCCGTCCGACAACACTTGGAACACTGCTCGGCTCGAGCGCAGAACCGTTCGGTGCTAGGAGCGATGTGTGACTGAAAACTCGCTGCCCGAGCTACCCCCCGGCGCGTTCGCCAAGCAGGATGCGGGCGACGACCTCGCCTTCTACGCGCCGCCACGGCTCGTCACGCACATCGACGATGGCGCGGTCGCCGCGCTGACCGCAAGCTATCGGGACATGATCCCGGACGGCGCTCGCGTCCTTGACCTGATGTCGAGCTGGGTCAGCCACCTGCCGCCCGACCGCGCGTATGCCGAGGTCGTCGGGCACGGCATGAACGCCGATGAACTCGCGGCCAATTCTCGGCTCGACCGGTGGTTCGTGCAGAACCTGAACCGCGACACCGTGCTGCCGCTAGAAGACGGGACTTTCGATGCGGCGCTGTGCTGCGTCGGCGCGCAGTACCTGCAGCAGCCGGTCGCGGTGTTCGCCGAGGTTCGCCGCGTGCTGAAGGCGGACGCTCCGTTCGTCGTCAGCTTCTCGAACCGCTGCTTCCCGACCAAGGCTGTCGCGATCTGGCGGTCGCTCGATACCGCAGGACACGCCGCGCTCGTTCGGCTCTATCTGGAGCGGGCTGGGTTCGCCGAGGTCCTGGTCGACGTGCTCGCGAATGGTCGGGCGGGCGACCCGCTGGTGGCCGTCATCGGCCGAGCCTAGCCAGGCGGAGGCGCTGCCCGGCCACATTGTCTGGTGCCCCTCACGCCGCCTCGACGCGACGCGGCAGCTTCCATTTCGGCCGCACGAAGTGGCAGGTGTAGCCGTTCGGCTTGCGCTCGAGATAGTCCTGATGCTCCGCCTCCGCCTCCCAGAAGTCGCCCACCGGGGACAGCTCGGTGACGACCTTGCCCGGCCACAGGCCCGACGCCTCGAGGTCGGCGATCGTGTCCTCGGCGACCAGCCTCTGCGCTTCGTCCGTGTAGAAGATCGCGGAGCGATAGCTGGCGCCCCGATCGTTGCCTTGCCGGTCGCGCGTCGTCGGGTCGTGGATCTGGAAGAAGAACTCGAGCAGCGCGCGGAAGTCGGTGCGTGCGGGATCGAACACGATCTCGATCGCCTCGGCATGGGTGCCGTGGTTGCGGTAGGTCGCGTTCGCATTGGTGCCGCCCGAATAGCCGACCCGTGTGGAGACGACTCCCGGAAGCCTGCGGATCAGCTCCTGCATTCCCCAGAAGCAGCCGCCGGCGAGCACCGCTCGCTCGGTCGTGGCCGAGACGGAGACCTCCTCGATCTGATCGAGATACGCGCCATACCCCTGCTTGGCCATGTTCCCGCGCGGCACGAACCGCAGCGATGCCGAGTTGATGCAGTAGCGCAGGCCCCCGCGGTCGCGTGGGCCGTCCTTGAAGACATGCCCCAGATGGCTGTCGCCATGCGCCGAACGGACTTCGGTCCGCGGGATCAGCATCGACCAGTCGCGCCTCGCCTTCACGTTGGCGGATTCGATGGGCTTGGTGAAGCTCGGCCAGCCGCAGCCGGATTCGTATTTGTCGGCGCTTGCGAACAGCGGCTCGCCAGACACGACGTCCACGTAGATACCCGCCTCCTTGTTGCGCAGGAGTGCGCCGGTTCCGGGACGCTCGGTGCCGTTCCCCTGGGTGATCCGGAACTGCTCCGGCGTCAGGGCGGCGATGGCGTCCTCGGTCTTGTGGTAGTCGGACATGTGGGACCTCCGTTCGACGAGGCATGTGGTGATCCGCGTGGTCCACTTCGAGACGCATCGTCCGCATTGCTTCCGCAAGGCCGTGCGGTCGGTGCATCGCTATCGCAACAAAAAGGGTTTTCGGCTGATCACGCTCGATCCGACCAAGGTCGCAAGACTGCGACTCTGGGTGCTCGGATCTCTAACGCCGTGGCGTCTTGAGGTCATCGACCAGGGTGTCGATGAACACGCGGACCTTCGCCGACAGGCTGCGGTGGCTAGGATACAGCGCGTGTACGTCGACCGACCGGTGGTCATGGTCGGATAGCACCCGAACCAGCGCTCCGGAGGCGATCGCCTCGGCCGCATGGAAGTCGGGCAGTATACCGATGCCGGCCCCGCCGAGCAGCATTGTCCGAACCACGTCGGGCTCGGGCGCGACGGTGCGGGTCTCGATCTTGACGTCGCGCTGTGCGCCTCTGGACGAACGGAACGGCCAGGTTTCCTTCGCTGCACGGTGACCGATGAGGGTGTGCTTCGCGAGATGAGCGGGCGCGGTGATGGCTGGATGTCGGTCGAGATAAGTTGGGCTGGCACAGGGCCACAGCGCGAACGACGTGATGCGGCGTGCGATCAGCTCTGAGTCCGGCAGCGGCCCGATGCGGATGGCGACGTCGATCTCCTCATCGAGCAAATCGACGATCCGATTGTCGATCGACAGCAGCACGCGCACGTCCGGATAGCGAGCCAGGAAGCCGGGCAGCGAGGCGGCGAGGGGGCCGGCGGCGAAGGTGAAGGGCACGCTCACCCGCAAGTCGCCTTGCGGATGTCCCACCAGCCCGCCGATCGCATTCTCCGCCTCGCCGACATCATCGAGGATACGCCGCGCGTGACGCTGGAGGAGGATGCCTGCCTCGGTGAGGCGTAGGTGGCGTGTCGAGCGCTCGACCAGCACGGCGCCAATCGACTCCTCGAGCCGCACCAGCGCCCGGCTCACCGACGACTTGGGCATCTTGAGCGCACGTGCCGCGCCCGAGATGCTCCCGAGTTCGGCGATGCGGGCGAAGGCCCTCAGGTTCAACAGGTCGAACATCGGCGTCGTTCCACAGCTGGAACAGGGTGTCCAAGCATTGGCCACTAATCAGCCTGACGGAAACGACCACATTGACGTTCATCAATCAAGGATCGTTTCAAATGACCGACACCATTCTCCTCGCGGGCGCCACCGGCATGCTGGGCAGCCGCATCGCGCATCATCTGCTGGCCTTGCCCAAGGCTCGTGTTCGAATGCTCGTCCGTGGCTCCGTCAGCAAAACGGAGGTGCTCAAGCCGCTCGTGGACAGCGGCGCAGAGCTGATCGAGGGCGATCTAAATGACGCAGCTTCGCTCGACCGCGCGACGCGCGGCGTCGACGTCATCGTCTCGTCGGTCCAAGGTGGGCCCGAGGTGATCCTCGACGGTCAGGTTGCGCTGGCCAAGGCGGGCAAGGCCAATGGTGTGCGCCGGATGTTGCCGTCCGACTATGCACTCGACCTATTCAAGGCGACGCCCGGCGAACATGCGATGTTCGACATGCGCGCGCAGGCCGATGCGCAGATCGCCGAGATCGGCCTCGAACAGGTCAATATTCTCCAGGGTGCGTTCATGGACATGTTCCTGCCGGGCCACGGCGCGATCGATGCTGACGCGGGCACGATCAGCTTCTTCGGCGATGGCGAGCTTCCCATCGAGGTGACCAGCGTCGAGGACACCGCGCGCATGATCGCACGGGTCGCGCTCGACCGCGACGTGAAACCGGGCAAATTCGCGTTCGCCGGCGAGCGCATCTCCTTCCGCCAGGCCGGCGAAATCGTGGCACGCATCACCGACCGCCCGATCAGGCCCATGTCGATGGGATCGGAAACCGATCTGCGCGCGGCGATGGCGAACGCCTCATCCGAGAAGAAGGTCATGCTCGCCTACCTGCTCTACATGACCAACGGCCAGACCGCGCTGACTGATCTCCAGAACGACCGCTACCCCGACCTGCGGTTCGAGCGGTTCGCGGACTTCATCGCGCGCTCGCTTCCGATCGCCGCCCACGCCTGATGACACACTCCGGCCGCGCCGACCGGGCGCGGCCGCACCGGCAGGAGAGAAAGCATGCCCGACCATCCCGACCTGTCCCCCATCTCCGGCGACGCCAGCTTCATTCGTCACGCGGACGATGCACCCGCCTACTGGCTGCAGGGCATCCTGTGGACGATGCTCGCCGACCGCGAGGACACGGGCGGCCGCTGGTCGATGATGGAGCAGTTGATGCCCAAGGACGCCGGCCCGCCCCCGCACAGACATATGTGGTCCGACGAGACCTTCTACATCCTCGACGGCACCATCACCTTCCTGATGGGGGACGAGATCAGGACGGCAGGCAAGGGGGCGTTCATCAACATTGCCCGCAACACCCGCCACGCGTTCCGTGTCGACAGCGACACCGCCCGCATCCTCAACGGCTACACGCCCGCCAGCATGGAGGCGATGCTCGCCGAACTCGGCAAGCGTACCAGCGAGCGTGTGCTGCCACCGGCGGAGGCGCCGCCTCTCGGCAAGCCGCAGATGCCCGACGACCTGCTCGCCCGCTACGGCCTTATCTGGCTCGACGAGCCCGACCCGCTCACCCCGCGCGGCCATTCGTCGGCGAACCGCCATGACTGATCCAGCGACCCCCGACATCCCTGCCGTTCCCGGCTCGATGCCGTTCGTCCATAACGTCGATGCCGCGCCGGCCTATTGGTGGCTCGACATTCTGTGGGTTGTCCTCGTCAAAGGCGAGGACACTGGCGGTCGCTACTCGCTGATGCACGAGACGCTGCCTAAGGGTTCAGGTGCCCCTCCACACAAGCACACATGGTCCGATGAGCATTTCTTCATGCTCGAAGGCGAGATCACCTTCCTCGTCGGTGAGGAGATCAAAGTGGGGCGCGCCGGCGAATTCGTTTGGGTGCCGCGCAACACGCGTCATGCCTTTCGCGTCGACAGCGAAACCGCGGTGTTTCTGAACGGCTACACGCCGGCCGGGCTGGAGTTGGCGGTGATGGAATGTGCGATGCCGGCGCCGACTCGCACGATACCGCCGAAGGGCGCGACGCCGCCGCCGAACATGAGTGACGAACAGTATCGCCGATACGGCATGGACAATCTGCCCGGCCCCAACCCGCTTGCACCGGTTGCGGCACCCGATGGGGGGAGCGCGCACGCACGCGCCGAGTGAGGTCGCCCGGCATCTGCCGGCCAACAAAGCGTGATGCCGCGTGCAGCGGCTCGGCTGCCGCCGATCGCTCGTCTCAGCACACAAGGAGAAGGTCATGACCACGCAAGCCGACTATCTGGAGCAGCTGACCCCCGACAACGCTGCCGTCCTGTTCATCGACAACCAGACGACGCTGACGCTCGGCGTTCAGTCGATCGACCTGACCGTGCTCAAGGCGAACATCGAGGGCCTCGCCAGGCTGGCCCGGATGTTCGGCCTGCCGGTCGTGCTGACCACCACCGGCGGCGGCGCGGACGGCCCGTCGGGCGGGCTGCTGAAGGGCATCACCGATGCCTTCCCGGAGGTCGACATCGTCAATCGGACGGGCATTCTCAACGCCATGGACGACCCCCGCTTCGCCGCCGCGGTCGAGGCGACGGCGCGCCGCAAGATCATCCTGTCGGGCATCACGACCGACTTCTGTCTCGTCTATCCCGCACTGTCGCTGATCGCGGCCGGCTACCACGTGTTCGTCGCCGTGGACGCCTCCGGATCATGGACGAGCGCGATCAACGACGCGGCGCTTCAGCGCCTGATCCAAGCGGGCGCGACGCCGACCAACGTCCAGTCGATCTTCGGCGAGCTGCAGAACACGGCGACGAACAGGGATGCCGAAGCTGCGAAGAGCCGTATGTCGGAGATCATGGAGTGGTTGGATACCTACACGCCCGCACCTTCGCTGATTGGCGAGAATTTCGCGGCGCGGCAGGCATGAGCCCGTCCATGCACACGGGCCCTACGTCCCCCTGTCACATCGCATGCACCATGGAGTTCCTTCGATGAGCAGCGCCGCCTCGGCGTCCACGGTGCCGGTCGATGGTGCCGCCGCCGATCTCGACGGCTTCGCCCACCGCTTCGCCGACGTGAACGGGGCGCGCATCCACTACGTATCGGGCGGTGCCGGTCCGGCGATCGTCCTCCTCCACGGCTGGCCGCTCACCTGGCGCGAATGGCGCGGGATTATGCCGGCCGTCGCCGATGCAGGCTTTACGGTCATCGCGCCGGATCTACGCGGGCTGGGCGATTCTGACAGGCCCTCGAAGGGCTACGATAAGAAGAACGTCGCTGACGACATCCGCGCCATCGTGCGCGAACTCGGGTTCGAAACTATCGACTTGGTCGGTACAGATATCGGCATGATGGTGGCGGTGGCTTGGGCGCTGCATCACCCAACCGAAATCAGGCGTCTGGTGCTGGCGGAATCGCTGATCCCGGGATTCGGGCTGGAAGAATTGATGAACCCGGCGACCGGCGGCTACTGGCATTTCGGTTTCCATGCGCAGGTCGATCTCGCCACGATGCTGACCGAAGGCCACGAGGCGGAGTATCTGGGCAATAACTGGAAGATGTTCTCGCCCCTGAAGGGCATCACTCACGAGGATCGAGAGGAGTTTCTGCGCACCTACGGCAATCCGGACAGCATGCGCGCGGGCTTCCGGCACTATGCGGCGATGCTCGACGACGGAAAGGCCAACCGCGCGACGTTCGACCAGAAGCTGACGATGCCGGTCCTCGTTCTGAACGCCGGGCTCGGCATTCCGCAGGAACAGACCCTGGGCGGGGTAGAGCTGGTTTTCGCCAACGTGGAGCACGACAAGGTCCTGCTGGCCGGCCATGCCTTCGCCGCGGATCGCCCGGACTGGACGGCGGACCGGATCATCCGCTTCCTCGAACCGGCTGGTGGCAGAGACAAGGACGCTTGAGCATGCCCGACACATCCATCATCGCAGTTGCCGGCGCCGGCGGCGACCTTGGCGGACGGATCGCCAAGGCCCTTGTCGAGCGAGGAGCGAGCGTGCGCGCGCTGGTTCGTCCGGGCCTGGAGGCCGACGAAGGTCAGCGGATCGAGTCCTCGGGCGCGACGCTCGTCGAGGCCGATCCCGCCGACGTCAGGGCGATGGCCGAGGTCTGCGCCGGCGCGGCATGCGTCGTCTCTGCGCTCAACGGCGTCCGGTCGGTGATGATCGACCGTCAGACTGTGCTGCTGGAGGCAGCAGTGCTGGCCGATGTGCCGCGCTTCATCCCTTCGGACTATGCGGCCGACTTCACGAAGACGCCTCCAGGCCGCAACCGCAATTTCGACCTGCGTCGCGAGTTCATGGCGCGGGTCGACGCGGCGTCGATCAGCGCGACCTCGATCCTCAACGGCGCATTTCTCGACATGCTGGGTGCCGAGATGCCGATCATCCAGCGGCGGATTCGACGCGTGCTCTGGTGGCACGATGCCGACCAGATCCTCGACTTCACGACCAAGGATGACGTCGCGTCCTACACCGCCGCGGCGGCGCTCGACGACACGACACCGCGCTTCCTTCGCATCGCTGGCGACAGCGTCAGCGCGCGCGAAATCGCAGTGATAATGAGCGGCGTGGCCGGGGAGCGATACCGGCCGTTGTGGGCAGGCTCGCTCGGCTCGCTCGGGGCGATGATTCGCATCGCCAAGCTGATCGCGCCTCAGCCCGACGCGGCGTTCCCGCCTTGGCAAGGCATGCAATACATGCGCGACCAGTTCAGCGGCTTGGTCCGCCTCGTCGATCTCGACAACGCCCGGTATCCCGACCTCACCTGGACCACCGTCCGGGAGCACCTCACGACGTTGGAGCGAATTTAGCCTCGCCGCGTCCCGTCTGTCGCGGTCGGCCCGACCTGAGGCGTTGTCCACCACGCCCGCGTGGGCGCGCCGGCCTGTGAAGACACCCGCCGACCCGATGCCTCCGGCTATCCGCATTGATCATCCGGACAAGTGCCTCGTCGTCGACCGGCGGCGCCGTGCCTCCTTTGCAAGAGCGCCTGTGGCCGCGGGCTGAAAGGCCTGCCTTGGCTTCATGCGATCCGATGAAGTAGTCTTTCCGCCATGGAAACGATCGCCTTCGACCTGCGTCAGACGCAGCGGACACCCCTGGCCCCGGGCCACGTCGCAACGCTCCGGGCGGCGGGGCGGGAGCGCAGCTACCCCGCCGGCGCGATGCTGGCCGATCAAGGCGACCCCATCGACCGGTTCGTCTGGATCGAGGCGGGCGAGGTCGAGGTGGTCGATGTGGTCACCGGTGGGCGCAGGCTGCCGAGCACGCTCGGGCCTGGCCAGTTCATGGGCGAGATCGCGTTCCTCGCGGGTGGACGCTGGACGCTGCCGATGCGCGCGGCCCAGGACACCCGCGTCGTCGAGGTCGATCGCGAGGCGATGCTTAACCTGATGAGCCGCATTCCCGAGATGTCGGACATCGTCATCGGCGTCTTCGCGGCGCGTCGGCGCCGGCAAGTCGAGGAGCGAGACGGCGCGCTGCGCCTGATCGGAGAGGACGAGAGCGCGGCCGTCCGCCGAGTTGCCGAGTTCGCGGCGCGCAACCGCGTCGCCTACCAGAGTTTCGCGCTCGGCAGCGACGAAGCGTTGGCGACGGCGGGGCAGTGCGGCATCGCCGCCGCGACGCCCGCGGTGGTCTTCGGGCGCCAGCTCGTCATCGAGGATCCCAGCCCGGCGAAGGTCGCGGCGCTGCTCGGCATGGACATCACGATCGACGCCGAAGAGGAGGTCGAGGTACTGATCGTGGGCGGCGGACCGGCCGGGGTGGCGGCGGCCGTCTACGCCGGGGCCGAGGGGCTGCGCGGACTTGTGGCCGAGGATCTGGCGATCGGCGGCCAGGCGGGCACGTCGAGCCGCATCGAGAACTACATGGGCTTCCCGACCGGCATCTCGGGCGCAGACCTGGTCTGGCGCGGCGAGGTCCAGGCGATGAAATTCGGCACGCGCTTCGCCATGCCACTCCGCGCGACGAGCATCATGGCACGCGACGAAGGCGGGTTCTGCGTCGGCTTCGACGACGGGCAGTCCGTCTGCGCAAAGGCTGTCGTGGTCGCGACTGGCGTCGAGTACCGGCGCCTGCCCCTACCGCGGCTCGAGCAGTTCGAGGGGAACGGCGCCTATTATGCGGCGACCGAGATCGAGGCGCGTTACTGCCGGGGCACCCAAGCCGTGGTCGTCGGCGGGGGCAACAGCGCGGGGCAGGCGGCGATGTACCTGAGCCGGAACGCCGACCACGTGCACGTCGTGGTTCGGGGGGCGACGCTCGCCGCGTCGATGTCCAGCTACCTCTCCGCTCGGCTCGAGGCGGACGAGAGGATCACGATCCACTACCACAGCGTGGTCGAGGAACTCGAGGGCACGGATCGTCTCGAGCGCCTGACTATCCGCGACCGTTCCAGCGGGACCGCGACCGCCCTCGACTGCCGCGCGCTGTTCATCATGGTCGGCGCCGCGCCCAACACCGCCTGGCTGGGAGATCTCGTCGAACTCGACGGTAAGGGCTTCATCCGGACCGGCATCGACTGCGGCCAGCGCGATGCGCCGTACGCGACCTCCCGTCCGGGCATCTTCGCCGTCGGGGACGTCCGCGCGGGGTCGGTCAAGCGCGTGGCGTCGGCGGTCGGCGAGGGATCCGTGGTGATCGGCCATGTCTTCCGGCATGTCCGTCCGGACGAGGGATAAGGTCAGGGTCTGGGCACCCGGCTGTCCGGAGAGAGTAGTTCGTTCGCTTCGAGGTGGCTACTCCTGCACCGCCCGGTCAGAGAGGCGCGGGCGGTGGCAGCCGCGCGGCTCGCTCCGACGCGTCGACCGGCAGCGCGGAGAACACAACGATTGCCAAGGCTTCCTCGACCCCGGCATGAAGATGATTACAAAGCCCTTCGCAGTTGAGGGGTTGGCCACGCGTGTCAGGGATTTGAATCGAAGGTTAGCAACTCGGGCCTTGCCGAACGCCGCAGCGAGGTGAAAGAAGAGAAATCTCTAATCGGCCAGCGAGTTACGAGGTAAATTCCGGGGGCACGATAGGGGGCACGGAAATGTTTTTAACTGGATACTCTCATTCATTATCAATAGGATAACTTTCGCAGTGTGGCTCCCTCCGTCTCCGCCAGGTGCCCCTCCGCAGAGGTCCGCGGAAGTGCACCGGGATCGACTGGCTCTTCGGCGATACGAAGGACCGTGCAGACAAAACGTGCCTCAAGCACGTACATGTTCACCAATGGCAACCGGCAATATGTCCTCATCACGCCAAGCGGCGGCAAACCTTCGAGCACCTCGGCTGGGAGTGGTACGAAAACGCCCGGCGGGCAATGCGCGACCGTCCATTCCAGCGACGTGATCCGCAGTATCGCTCCCGGTCGCCCAGCCGACACCGCCGCTCGTGCTGGGGGTCGTACGTGAGATCGAAAGCTGGATTCGATCGGAGACGGCGAGACGCATCCGCCAGCGTACTTGGTCAGTCTGACATCCTTTATGGGATCGACCAGGCTTGTTGACCCGCGCTGTCGCACTCTTACCGCCCGCGCGATCACGCGGTAATCTTGGTCGTCGATCGCGGGCCAGAATGAGGTAGAAGCGGGAAGGTTGACCGCCACGTAGTTGCGATAATTCCGATTATTTTGGGGATATCGCAGTCTTCGATTAGCACGCGCGACCGGATCGCCGAACTCGAGCGCGAGAACGAGCGGCTGCGCACTGCAGCGCCGGTGACCGCGCAGACGATCGCGCCGCGCACCCGCGCCGCCGCCCGCCGTGCTTACACCGACGGCCGCAAGCGCGGCTGGTTCGACTTCGGCTAGGCCTTGCGCAGCGCCGCCTGCGCCGCCGCGAGCCGTGCGATCGGCACGCGATAGGGCGACGCGCTGACGTAATCGAGCCCGACCTGTTCGCAGAACGCGATGCTGGCAGGGTCGCCGCCATGTTCGCCGCAGATCCCGAGCTTGATGTCGGGGCGGGTCTGGCGTCCACGCTGCGCGGCGATCTCGATCAGTTCACCGACGCCCTCGACATCAATGCTGACGAAAGGATCGCGTTCGTAGATGCCCTGGTCGACATAGGTGCCGAGGAAGCGCGCGGCATCGTCGCGGCTGACGCCGAGCGTCGTCTGGGTCAAGTCGTTGGTGCCGAACGAGAAGAAGTCGGCGGTCTCCGCAATCGCGCCGGCCCGGAGCGCGGCGCGGGGGAGTTCGATCATCGTGCCGACGAGATAGTCGATCTCGCGCCCGCGCTCGGCGAACACCGCCCGCGCCGCCTTGTCGACGACGACCTTCATCAGATCGAGCTCACGCTTGGTGGCGACGAGCGGGATCATCACTTCGGGGATCGGCGCGGCGCCCGATTGTTCGGCGACATCGATCGCGGCCTCGAAGATCGCGCGCGCCTGGGTTTCGTATATCTCGGGATAGGTGACGCCGAGACGGCAGCCGCGATGGCCCAGCATCGGATTAAATTCATGGAGTTCCGCGGCGCGGCGCTTCAACGTGTCGATATCGACACCGGTCGCGGTGGCGACATCGGCGAAATCGGCCTCCGCGTGAGGCAGAAATTCGTGAAGCGGCGGATCGAGCAGCCGGATCGTGACCGGCAGGCCCGTCATGATCGCGAAGATCGCGGCGAAATCGGCGCGCTGTTCGGGGAGCAGTTTCGCGAGCGCGGCGCGGCGGCCCGCCTCGTCGGTCGCAAGAATCATCTGGCGGACCGCGGTGATCCGCGCGGCGTCGAAAAACATATGTTCGGTGCGACACAGTCCGACCCCTTCCGCCCCGAAATCGCGCGCGGTGCGGCAATCGAGCGGGGTTTCGGCGTTGGCGCGGACGCGGAGGCGGCGAACGCCGTCGGCCCATGCCATCAGCGTCGTGAAATCGCCCGACAGTTCGGGGTTCACGGTCGCGACCTGGCCCGCCATCACCTCGCCGGTCGACCCGTCGATGGTGAGCATGTCGCCTTCCTTCACCGACCGGTCGCCGACGCGCATGACCTTGGCCTTGGCATCGATCGACAGCGTCCCCGCCCCCGAGACGCAGGGGCGACCCATCCCGCGCGCGACGACCGCCGCGTGGCTGGTCATCCCGCCGCGCGCGGTGAGGATGCCCTTGGCGGCGTGCATCCCGTGGATATCCTCGGGGCTGGTTTCGGTGCGAACGAGGATCACCGCCTCACCCGCCGCGGCGCGCTTCTCCGCGGTGTCGGCGTCGAACACCACGGTGCCCGATGCCGCGCCCGGTGACGCGGGCAGCCCCTTGGCGATCACGTCGCGCACCGCGGCTGGATCGAGCGTCGGGTGGAGCAATTGGTCGAGCGCCATCGGATCGACGCGGAGGATCGCCTCTTCGCGGGTGATCAGCCCCTCGCTCGCCATGTCGACCGCGATGCGGAGCGCGGCCTTGGCGGTGCGCTTGCCGGTGCGGGTCTGGAGCATCCACAATTGGGTCTTTTCGACCGTGAATTCGATGTCCTGCATGTCGCGGTAATGGCGTTCGAGGGTGTCGAACACGCCCGCGAGCTGGGCATAAACCTCTGGCATCGCCTCTTCCATCGAGGCGGGTTTGGCACCGGCTTCCTCGCGCGCGGCCTTCGTCAGATATTGCGGGGTGCGGATCCCGGCGACGACATCTTCGCCTTGCGCGTTGATCAGAAATTCCCCGTAGTAGGCGTTGTCGCCGGTCGACGGATCGCGGGTGAAGGCAACCCCGGTGGCCGAGGTATCGCCCATGTTGCCGAACACCATCGCCTGGACATTGACCGCGGTGCCCCAGCTACCCGAAATGTCGTTGATCCGGCGATAGACCTTCGCGCGATCGGCGTTCCACGATCCGAACACCGCGGCGACCGCACCCCAGAGCTGGTCGTGGACGTCCTGCGGGAAGGGCTTGCCCCATGCCTGCTCGACGAGCGACTTATACTCGCCGACCAGCGCCTTGAGGTCCGCGGCGGTCAGCTCGGTATCGAGATAATAGCCATTGTCTTCCTTGGCGACCTCGAGCGCTTCCTCGAACGCGCCGTGATCGAGTTCGAGGACGACAT
Organism: Sphingomonas oligophenolica; assembly: GCF_006438955.1. Taxonomy (GTDB): domain Bacteria; phylum Pseudomonadota; class Alphaproteobacteria; order Sphingomonadales; family Sphingomonadaceae; genus Sphingomonas; species Sphingomonas oligophenolica_A. Next base: position 153,361 of record NZ_RCZK01000001.1, read on the forward strand.
CGGCGTACATCTGGATGAAGCGGCGATAGCTGTCCCACGCGAAGCGCTCGTCGCCCGATCCGGTCGCGAGCCCCTCGACCGTCGCATCGTTGAGCCCGAGGTTGAGGACGGTGTCCATCATCCCCGGCATCGACACGCGCGCGCCCGAGCGGACCGAGACGAGGAGCGGGTTGGCGGGATCGCCGAAGGTCTTGGCGGTGACGCCTTCGATATGCGCGATCCCGGTGGCGACCTCGTCGCGGAGCGAATCGGGGAAGCGCTCCCCCTCCTCGTAATAGCGCGTGCACATCGCGGTCGAGATCGTGAAACCCGGCGGCACCGGGAGCCCGATCGAGGCCATCTCGGCCAGGTTCGCGCCCTTGCCGCCGAGCAGATTCTTGTCGCCCTTGCCGCCATCCGACACCCCGCCGCCGAAGCGGTACACATACTGAGTCATTTTCAATCCCTGCTGGCTGAATGGACTTCCGGGGAGGCGAAGTGGAGAAAGTGGAGAGCGTCGCGCGGTTTTCGCTCAGCCCTCGATTTTGGAGAAATCGGCGACGCCGTGCACCGCATCGCGAACGCGGGCGAGCAGTGCCAGCCGCGCAGCGCGCTTGTCCCGGTCGGGATCGTTGACGGTCACGCTGTCAAAGAACGCATCGATCGGCGCACGCAACGTCGCGAGCGCCGCCATCGCGCCCTCGAAATCCTCGACCCCGACCGCCGAGGCGGCGGCGGGCTCGGCGGCATCGAGCGCGGCGATCAGCGCAGCCTCTGCCGGTTCGGGCGTGTAGGACAGCGGAATCTTTCCTTCTCCCCCTGTGGGAGAAGGAGGGAGGCCCGCAGGGCCGGAAGGATGAGGGGGGGTGAGGGTCGCAACGCCAGCGTCCCCCTCACCCTTCCCATCCGCTGACGCGGACGGGCCCCTTCCCTCTCCCACAAGGGGAGAGGGAGATTCGTACCCTTCTTTCTTCAAAATATTCGCGGCGCGCTTGTAGCCGGCGAGGAGGTTGGTGCCGTCCTCGGTGCCGATGAACGCCTGCAGCGCGCGGACGCGCGCGAGGAGGCGGACCAGATCGTCCTCGCCACCAAGCGCGAACACAGCGTCGATCAGATCGTGGCGGACGCCTGCTTCGCGTTGTTGGACCTTGAGGCGGTCTACAATAAAATCCACGACGACGAGCGCTACCGCTCTTCGTCCAATTTGCTCGGGCGACAACTGCATTGTTGTCTCATGACCAAGCCATCCCTGCCTTATGACTTCACCCCAACTTGCACGGGAGTTATTCACGAGAATTAATCGAGCAATCCCGATTGCTCCCCGGCGCAGTGCAAATGGATCTTTCGAGCCCGTAGGCAGCTCCTCCACGCCGAAGAATGAGCAAATCGTATCCAGCTTGTCTGCCAAGCTCACCGCGACCGTGACCGGATCGGTGGGGACGTCGTCGCCCTGCCCGACCGGCTTGTAATGGTCGCGGATCGCGGCGGCGACGCGGGGGTCTTCGCCTTGCGCCAAGGCGTAATAGCCGCCCATCAGGCCCTGGAGCTCGGGGAATTCGCCGACCATGCCGGTGACGAGGTCCGCTTTCGCGAGCCGCGCGGCGCGGTCGGCGAGGTCTGCGAGCAATGCTAATTCCTCCCCGGCACGGGGAGGGGGACCGTCGGCGGCAGCCGATGGTGGAGGGGCAGACGCGGGCGCGGCGCTGCTTGGCTGCCCCTCCACCAGCTTCGCTGGTCCCCCTCCCCGTGCCGGGGAGGAACTAACGATTCCCTCTTCGACCAACCACCTTGCCAGCTTGGCGACGCGGTCGACCTTGTCCGCCACGGTGCCGAGCTTTTCGTGGAAGACGATCTGGCCAAGCTTCTCCGCCTGAACGTCGAGCGGCACCTTGAGATCGGTGTCGTAGAAGAATTTGGCGTCGGACAATCTTGCGGCGAGGACCTTGCGGTTGCCTTCGACGATCGTGCTGCCGCCGTCGGTGGCGTCGATGTTGGCGGTGCAGATGAAGGCGTTGGCCAACGCCCCGTCGGCATCGCGGCAGACGAAATATTTCTGGTTCACGCGCGCGGTGAGCTGGATGACCTCTGGCGGGACATCGAGATAGGCGGCGTCGAACCGGCCGAGCAGCGGCACCGGCCATTCGGTGAGCCCGGCGTTTTCGGCGACGAGGCCTTCGTCCTCGATCAGCGCGAGGCCGGCTTCGGCGGCGAGCGCGTGGGCGCGGGTGCGGACAGCCAAGCGGCGTTCGTCCTGATCGACGATGACGTGGCAGGCGCGGAGTTTCTCGACATAGTCGCCCGCCGAGCCGATCGTGATCTGATCCGGGTGGTGGAAGCGGTGGCCGAGCGTCGCGGCACTGCTGGTGATTCCGGCGATCTCGACGGGAACGATCTCGTCACCGAACAGCGCGACGATGCCGTGCAAGGGGCGGACCCAACGGAGGCTTTCGGTGCTCGCCGACGCGTCGCCCCAGCGCATCGACTTGGGCCAGGGGAACGCGCGGATGATCGCGGGAATCGCGTCGGCAAGGACGGCGGCGGTGGCGCGACCGGGCTTTTCGCTGATCGCGAAGAAGATGCCGTCGCGTTCGGTCAACTGTTCGCGGGTGAGGCCGGTCTTGCGGAGGAACCCCTCTAGCGCCTGCGGAGGGGCGCTGGCCTTGGGGCCCTTGATTTCCTCGGTGACCGCCTGCGTCTCGGTCGGCAGGTCGCGCGCGATCAGCGTCAGGCGACGGGGGGTGGCGTAAGTGACGATCGCCCCGGTCGCGATCCCTGCCTTGGCGAGTTCGGCGGTGAAAAGCTTGGCGAGATCGTCGCGCGCGCGATCCTGCATCCGCGCGGGAATTTCCTCGGAGCGGAGTTCGAGGAGGAAGTCGGTCATGCCGCGCTCCAGTGCGGAAAGCGGGCGGTCCAGTCGTCGGCGTGCTTGTCCATCCACGCGGCGCAGGCGCCCTTCGCGAGATCGCGGACGCGGCCCATATAGGCTTGGCGTTCGGCGACCGATATCACCCCGCGCGCTTGCAGCAGGTTGAAGACGTGGCTGGCCTTGATCGCCTGTTCATAGGCGGGGATCGGGAGTTTCGCCTCGAGCGAATTTTCGCATTCGGCGACATGCTTGCGGAACAGGTCGAACAGCGCGTCGGTGTTGGCGACCTCGAAATTCCAGGTCGACATCTCGACCTCGTTCTCATGGAATACCTCGCCGTAGGTTACCCCTGCGTCGTTGTACGCGAGATCGTACACGCTGTCCTTGTTCTGGATATACATCGCGAGACGTTCGAGGCCGTAGGTCAGTTCGCCCGCGACGGGCTTCATGTCGTAGCCGCCCATCTGCTGGAAATAGGTGAACTGGGTGACTTCCATCCCGTCGCACCACACCTCCCAGCCGAGGCCCCACGCGCCGAGCGTGGGTGATTCCCAATCGTCCTCGACGAAGCGGATGTCGTGGCGCGCCATGTCGATCCCGATCGCGCGCAGCGAGCCGAGGTACAGGTCCTGAAGATCGGGCGGGCTCGGTTTCAGGATGACCTGATACTGGTAGTAATGCTGGAGCCGGTTGGGGTTTTCGCCGTAACGGCCGTCGGTGGGGCGGCGGCAGGGCTGGACGAACGCGGCGTTCCACGTGTCCGGCCCGAGCGCGCGCAGCGTGGTGGCGGGATGGAAGGTGCCCGCGCCCATCTCCAGGTCGTGCGGCTGAAGAATCAGACAGCCGTGGTCGCTCCAGTAATCGTGGAGCGTCAGGATCATCCTCTGGAAGCTGAGCGGCTGGTCGGTCACGGGCACGCGCTTAGGCGGAAGGGGGGCGGTGTAGCAAGTCGGGGCCTGCGCCATTAGGTATGTGTTCATCCAACCTGTGGGATCCCCTCACGCATGATCAAGACATTCGGCGCCGCACTGTCGGCCCTATCGCTCGCCCTCGCGCTGCCCGCCTGTGCGCAGACCCAACCCAAGCCGCAGCCCGCCGCGCAGGATGCCGATCCGGCGCTGTGGGTGGTCAGGGACCAGGACACGACGATCTATCTGTTCGGGACGATCCACGTCCTCAAACCCGGGATGACGTGGTTCGACGAGGCGGTGAAAAAGGCGTTCGATGCCTCCAGCGAAGTGAAGCTCGAACTGGTCATGCCCGACCAGAGCGAGATGCAGAAGCTGGTGATGGCGACCGGGGTCGCGGCGCCGGGCACCCCGCCGCTGACGCAGCGGCTGCCCGCCGACAAGCGCGCCGCCTATGCCAAGGCGGTGACCGACCTGGGGCTGCCCGCCAACGCGCTCGATATCTACAAGCCGTGGCTCGCCGCGACTCAGCTGTCGATCGCGCCATTGGGCAAGCTGGGCTATGATGCCGAGAACGGCCCCGAACAGGTCATCACCGCGGCGGCCAAGACCGCGGGCAAGCCGGTGACGGGGCTGGAAACCGCGGCGCAGCAACTGGGCTATTTCAGCGGACTGTCGGAGCCCGCGCAGCTCCAGTTCCTGACCAGCACGGTCGACGAATTGCCGACGCTGGCCAAGACGATGAGCGACATGGTCGACGACTGGGCAGAGGGGAAGCCCGACGCGCTGGCGAAGGAGATGAACGACAGCCTGAAGGATTCGCCCGAGGTCGCCAAGACGTTGCTGGTCGATCGCAACCAGCGCTGGGCGACATGGATCAAGGCGCGAATGGCGCAGCCGGGGACGGTGTTCATCGCGGTCGGCGCGGGGCATCTGGCGGGACGTGATTCGGTGCAGGCGCAATTGGCCAAGCTTGGAGTGAAGAGCGCGCGGGTGATTTACTGACGCGCCGTATCCGCAACATTGCATTTTGCCCGCCACCCCGCTATCGCCCCGCACTTCCGTGCCATGGTCATCCCTGGAGGCGTGGCGCGGATGTAACCTTACGTCTTTCGGAGAATGACAATGAGCGACCAGTTGACGCTCGCCGCCGAGACGCGTGACCGGGTTGGCAAGGGAGCCTCCCGTGATCTGCGCCGCAATGGCCGCGTGCCCGCCGTGATCTATGGCAACAAGCAGGAACCGAGCCCGGTTCACCTCGAGGAAAAGGCGCTCGTGAAGGCGCTGTCGTCGGGACATTTCATGAACACCGTCGTGATGGTCGACGGCCAGCGCACGCTGCCCAAGGACGTCGCGTTCCACCCGGTGACCGATCGCCCGATCCACGTCGATTTCCTGCGGATCAGCGAACACGCTACCGTCACGGTCGCGATCCCGGTCCACTTCGTCGATGAAGACGAGTGTCGCGGGATCAAACAGGGCGGCGTGCTCAACATCACCCGCCACGAGGTCGAGCTGATCGTCGATGCCGCCGAGATTCCGGGCGAACTGACAATTTCGCTTAAAGGTCGCGAGATCGGCGATTCGATCCACATCAGCGACGTCACGCTGCCCAAGGGCGCCAAGCCCGCGATCGACGACCGCGATTTCGCGATCGCGACGATCGTGCCGCCGACCGTGTCGACCGCGAGCGACGACGAGGAGGTCACCGAGACCGAAGTCATCAATCAGGATGCCGACACCGTAATGGGCGACGAGCCCGGCGATGCGAGCACGGACAAGGCCGAGGGCTGAGGGCCGAGGGCTGAGCCCTTCGCACCCTTATCGCTTGCGGTTAAGGATCAGGGCAGGTGGCGGCGACGCCCCTGCCCTGTTTCGTTGAGGAGGCTGACGTGCAAATCTGGGCAGGGCTCGGCAATCCGGGGAGCCAACATGCGATGCAGCGGCACAACGTCGGCTTCATGGCGGTCGACGCGATCGCCGAGGTGCATGGCTTCGGCGCGGTGAAGAAGGCGTTCCAGGGCTGGACGCAGGAAGGGCGGATCGGCGCGGAAAAGATCGTGCTGCTGAAACCCGCGACCTTCATGAACGACAGCGGACGATCGATCGGCGAGGCGCTGCGCTTCTACAAATTGGGCGTCGAAGCGCTGACGGTGTTCCACGATGAACTCGATCTCGCTCCATTCAAGGTCAAGGTGCGGATCGGTGGCGGGCTGGCGGGGCATAATGGGCTGCGCTCGACCGACCAGCATCTCGGTCCCGAGTTCCGCCGCGTCCGGATCGGGATCGGCCATCCGGGGCACAAGGACCGCGTGACGGGGTACGTGCTCGGCAATTACGCCAAGGCGGAGATCGACCCGCTCGCCGACATGCTCGGCGCGATCGCGGGGGAGGCTGACCGGTTGGCCGACGGCGACGACGTGCGGTTTATGAACGACGTCGCGATGCGGCAGGCGGCATGACCGTCCGCAGTCTCTTCGCCACGCGCTTCTACGACGCGCCGCTCGGCGATGCCGCGCTGCTCGATGAACTCGACGAAGCGTGCCGCGACTTGGCGCAGCAGGATCGCGCGGGGCGGGCGTGGTCGAAGGATCACGGGTATCGCGGCTATACTTCCTACGCGTCGCTCGACGATTTGCCGGTGCGCGATCCGCGGTTCGGCGATCTGGTGCGGGTGTTGAACAAGCATGTTGCTAAATTTGCCGAGGCGTGCGCGTTCGATCTCGACCGAAAGCTCAAGCTCGACAGCATCTGGGTCAACGTCCTCAAACCCGGCGGCACGCATGCGGGGCATATCCATCCGCACAGTGTGGTGTCGGGGACGGTCTATGTCGCGGTGCCGCCGGGATCGGGGTCGCTCAAGCTCGAAGACCCGCGGCTGGCGATGATGATGGCGGCACCAACGCGGCGAGACGACGCGCCCGAAGATCTCACGACCTTCGTCTATGCCGAACCCGAGGTCGGGACGGTGTTCCTGTGGGAAAGCTGGCTACGACACGAGGTGACGCCGAACGCAGCGAAATCAGAACGGATCAGCATCAGCTTCAATTATCGCCGGTAGCGTGCCGCGGGGTTTGCCGCGCGAAGGCGCGAAGAAGGTCTTTGCGCGCAGCGGCGCAGAGGACGCGGAGGCGCTTCGCTAGCGGTAGGTGTCCCGCGAAGCGGCGTGACCATCGTCCGTTAGGGGCAATTTGCAGGCCGCTGCGCGGCGACCTCTCTGCGACCTCTGCGCCTCTCCGCGAACAACCTTTCTCTTCGCGTCTTCGCGCGAACACCCTGTCCGCCGACCGCCGACGGATTGCGCGCGGCAGCGATTAGCGGTTAGCGTCACGCCATGCTGGCCACCTTCCTCCTCGCCGCCGCCTCGCCCATCGCGCAGGTGCGGGTGACGTTCGATGCACGGCAGGTGACGTCGGTGCGGGCGGAGGGGCTCGCCGATATCGCGACCGGGCGGCGGGTGACCGCGCGCGATCCGGTGCGGGTGGCGTCGATTTCGAAGCTGGTGACCGCGATCGGGGTGATGCGGCTGGTCGAAGCGCACAAGCTCGACCTCGATGCCGACGTGTCCGCGCTGCTCGGATGGCGGCTGCGCAATCCAGCCTTTCCCGACGTGCCGATCACGCTGAGGCTGTTGCTGTCGCACCGGTCGAGCCTGACCGACGGGATCGATTACGTGCTGCCGCTCGATGCGTCGATCGAGACCGCACTGACGGATTCCAAAGCATGGGATGGCGACCACGCGCCCGGCACCTATTTTCGCTACACCAACCTCAACTTCCCCGTGATTGCGAGCGTGATGGAGCGCGCGACCGGCGAGCGGTTCGACCGGCTGATGGCGCGGCTGGTGCTGACGCCGCTCGGGATCGATGCGTGCTTCAACTGGGCGAGCTGTTCGCCCGCGACCCGCGCCAAGGCGGTCGTGCTCTATCGCGACCGCGCGCCGGTGAAGGATGACCCCGCCAGTATCGCGTCGTGCCCGGTCACCCCCGCGCGCGACGGATCGTGCGACCTCAAGGTGTGGCGTGCGGGCGTGAACGGCGCGATGTTTTCGCCGCAGGGTGGCCTCAGGATTTCAATGCTCGGGCTTGCGCGAATCGGGCAGCTGTTGCTGGACCGCGGCGCGGTGGGTGGCGTGCGGCTGTTGTCCTCCGCCTCGGTGAGGCTGCTCGAAACCCCGGTCTGGACCTACGACGGCACCAATGGCGATACCGGCGACGGCTTTGATTGCGCCTACGGGCTGGCGGTCACGTTCACCGCAACGCGCGCGGCGGGGTGCAAGGACGATCCGTTCGGCGACGGACGCCGCCGGATCGGGCATCCGGGCGACGCCTATGGGCTGAAATCGGGGCTGTGGATCGATCCCGCGCACGGCACCGGGGTCGCCTATGTCGCGACCGACGTCCCCGATGGAGTCCGCGGTCGCTCCGCCTATTCGCCCGCCGAAGAAGCGCTGGCGACGCCGTAGGGTCGCTTCCATCTAGGCTGAAGCGTAGCGGGAGCATTTGAATACGGTGTCGCCATACCTGCCCGCCTCCATCCCCAGCCAGCAGATTGAATAAGAACAGGGCGCGCTTGGGAATTCCCTCTCGAATCAACAAATCGGAAATCGAATCTAGATCAGTAGGTCCGCCAGAGGCCCGGGGTCGCGAGCTCGAGGACATGGCCATCGGGATCTTCGAAATACAGGCTTCGCCCGCCCGCGGGCCACGCCATCTCGCCGCGCATTGTCACCCCGGCATTTGTCAGGCGATCATGCCACGCCGCATAGCTCGCGGCGGTGATCGCGAACGCCATGTGGACCGGCCCCTGCCCGTCATGCCCCGGTACGATCCCGCGCTCGCCGACCATGTCCGTTTGGCTCGCGCCGCCAAGGAACACGAGCAGTACTCCCTGCCGCCCCGCGTCGAACGCGGTCAGCCGGTCGGTTTCGAGCAACGGGTCGAGCCGCAGCACATCGCGGAAGAACGCGGCCGCGCGCGCCATGTCGGCGACATAAAGCGCGGTCTCCAGCAGCCCTTCGATTCGCGGCGCATCGGTGGCCGCAGCGCTCACCGCCCGACTGCGGTATAGGCGAACCCCGCCGCCTCGACGATGTCGCGGCGATAGACGTTGCGCAGGTCGACCATCACGGGTGCCGTCATCACCTGCTTCAATCGCGTCAGGTCGAGCGCGCGGAACGCGTCCCATTCGGTGACGATCACGACCGCATCGGCCCCGGTCGCCGCCTCATAGGCATCGCGGCAATAGGTGATGTCGGGCATCACCTCCTTGGCTGACTCGATCCCTTCGGGGTCATATCCGCGTACCGCGACCCCGGCATCGCCCAGCGCGGTCGCGATCGCGATCGACGGAGCGTCGCGCATGTCGTCGGTGTTGGGTTTGAACGTCAGACCCAGCAGCGCGACGGTCTTGCCTCGCACGTCGGCGTCGGGCGCGCCGAGCGCGTGGAGCACCTTGCGTCCCATCGCGCGCTTGCGGCTGTCATTCACCTTGACCACCGCCTCGACAATCTGGATCGGGGTCTCGTAATCCTCCGCGGTCTTGAGCAGCGCCAGCGTGTCCTTGGGAAAGCACGACCCGCCATAACCCGGTCCGGCATGGAGGAATTTCTTGCCGATCCGGTTGTCGAGCCCGATCCCACGCGCGACGTCCTGGACGTCGGCGCCCACCGCCTCGCACAGGTCAGCGATCTCGTTGATGAAGGTGATCTTGGTCGCGAGGAACGCGTTGGCGGCGTATTTGATCAACTCGGACGTTCGCCGCCCCGTGAACACAAGCGGGCTCTCACCGAGATAGAGCGGGCGATAGACCGCGCGCATCACCTCGCGCGCGCGCTCATCCTCCGTTCCGATCACGATCCGGTCGGGGCGCTTGAAATCGCCGATCGCGGCACCCTCGCGGAGGAATTCGGGGTTGGACACGACCGCGAGGTCGAGATCGGGGCTGCGTTCGCGGAGGATCGCCTCGACTCGGTCGCCGGTCCCCACCGGCACAGTCGATTTGGTCACGACGACCGCAGGACCTGTCATCGCATCCGCGATTTCCTCGGTCGCCGCGAACACATAGCTCAGATCGGCATGGCCGTCGCCACGCCGCGAGGGCGTGCCGACCGCGATGAACACCGCGTCCGCACCCGCGACCGCGCCCGCTAGATCGGTGGTGAAGCGTAGCCGTCCCGCCGCGACATTGGTCGCGACCAGTTGCTCGAGTCCGGGTTCGAAGATCGGCATGCGGCCCGCCTCGAGTGCGGCGATCTTGGTCTCATCCTTGTCGACGCACACCACGTCATGGCCGAAATCGGAAAAACAGGCCCCCGATACCAAGCCGACATAGCCCGATCCGATCATCGTGATGCGCATGGATGTCCCTTCAGCGACATGGCTCCCGACCCGGACGACGGTGCCGACTATGCCCTGTTAGTCGCTCGGCCCGATATTTCCACCGTCGATCGCGGCGATGACGGCTGCCTGTCTTGCGCCGACAAACAAAAAGGGAGGCCGGCGAACCGACCTCCCTCATTGCATTTCCTTGGGAAAGGTTGGGGTCTTACTGACCCGAACCCGGCCCGTAGGTGACTTCCACGCGACGGTTCTGGACTTCGCGGACGCCGTCGGCGGTCTGCACGCGCAGGCGCGTTTCGCCGAAGGCTTCCGTCGAGACCACGCCATCGGGGATGCCGTGCGAGGACATGTACGACTTCACCGCATCCGCGCGACGCTGCGACAGACCGACGTTGTACGTCGCGGTGCCCGAGGTGTCGGTGTAACCCGCCAGCATGACCTGCGCATTGCCGCAGCTCTGATACTGGGTGACGGCATTGTCGAGGATCGACCCTGCCTCGGGCGTGATGTCCGACTTGTCCCATTCGAAGAACACGATGAACGGTCCAGGCGAGCACACCGGCGCCTCGACCACTGGGGGCGGAGGCGGCGGGGGAGGAGGTGCCATCGGCGGCGGCGGCGGGGGCGGGGGTGCCGCTGGCTCGCCGAAGTTGTAGGTCACGCCGCCCAGGATGCTGTGCGAACGATACCGCCCATCATACTGTGCGTTGTTGATCTGGTTGATCACCTTGACGTTCTCGGCGTTGAAGAAGCGATACTTCAACGTCGCGTCGAGGTGGTCGGTCAGCGGTGCGCGCACGCCCGCCAGGCCCTGATAGGCAAACACGGTGTCGGAATCGTCGACCGTATAGCCGTACACGTTCAGGCCAATCTTTTCCTTGACCCGCGCAACACCGACGCCGCCGCCGATGAAGCCCTGGATGCCGTCGTCGGGACCGAAGTCGAGCAGGCCGTTCAGCATGAAGCTGAGCGCCGACGACGAACCACCGGCGTAGTCATAATTGCCTGCGGGTGCCGAACCGACGCTACCGTTCGACCGGTAGAAACCGACTGGAACGATCGCCGAATAGCTATCGACCGACGCCTTGCGATAGCCGACTTCGGTCTCGACGCGGAACGCGCCGAAATCATAGCCCATGTGGGCATCGACATCGTAGCCGTAATCATGATTGAGCGTGGACGCGTTATTCGTCCGAACGCCAGCGGTGCTGGTGATATCGAAGTCGATATCCTCGACGATCATGCCGCCGCCTTCGACGCCGACGTACCACGACTTATCGCGGGCGAGGGCGGGTGAGGCGAGGGCGGTGGAGGCGAGTGCCAGAATGACGGCAATCTTCCGCATATAATTCCCCTTTCTTGAGTGTCACTACGAACAGCGCAAACTCACTATCTGATCGATAGTTTCCACGCAAGCCGACAAAAAGGGGGAGTGTTGCCTGAACGACACAGGTTTATGACGGCGCGATCAGCCCGTGGAACCGCAGAACGCCAAGGATGGCGCTGATTGAAGTCCTTGATTCGAGGTCAATAACCGTACCCCCATCGGGTTCCGTTATTGGCTGCGCGGGGCCGATCGACTGGGTTCCCGCGATCGTCAGCCGAGCGGCAGCGATCACGCCGATCGTCCAGCTGCCCTGGTCGAATCGAACCGTCAGCCGATTGGGGATCGACCACGCCGCCATCCCCTCCGTCGGCGCGACGAACCGCCATCCGCCCGCGGTCCACCCGGCGATGCTGTGCGCCTGCCCCGCCCACTCGCCGGTCGGGTCGTCGCCCAGTATCCACGCCTCTCCCGGCGCGGGGGCGCTTGGCGGCACCGTTGCCCCGACCGCCAGCACGGCGGGCTGGATTAGGAACGCCAGCTGGGTCAGTGCTTCATTGTGGACCAGATCTTTGCCCGCCTGCCCCGGCACAATCAGCGGCAGGTCAAGCCGCGCGCTCGTATTTTCCATCGTCGTCTCTCCTTCAGATCATTATCACCGCGGCGTGCGACGTGCCGTGCGTACCGCGCTGGCGTATCTCGACGCGCGCGCCCGGCTCGGGTGCGGTCGGCAGCTCGATCGACGGTGCCGTCACTTCCCAGTTCGACACCGCGCCATCGGGCGCGAGGATCGTAACCGCGTAGCGCTCTGTCTCTTCGACCAACGGCGCGTCGACCAGGTCGGCCCATGCCCAGCCCTGACGGCTCCGCCGGGTCCAGCTCAGCTGCCATCCGCCTCCCTTTAAGACTGCCGCGTGCAAGTGGACCGGCGATGGCGGTACGACCGACCCCCCGCTCACGGCCGCCGTCGCCGCGGCGGGACCGGCGACATCGCCGACCCCGGTCGCGAGCAACGCCACGCCCTGCCCAATCGACCCCAGCGGCAGGTCGATCGTCCCGACCGCCTCGCGTTCGATCAGCGTGAACGCCTCGCCCGCCTGATGCGCCGCGCTGGCCCAGTCGGTTCCGCGGACCCCACGCCGCAACCCCGACAGCCGCCACCGCGCATCGCCGAGCGGCGTCGCGCGCGCGAATTGGATCAGCTCGTCGCCGACCAGCGCCAGGTTGCGCCCCTGCGACAGCCCGATATCGTCGGCATCGCCCAACATCATGTCCGCGCGCGCCAGGACGGCGATCAGCACGTTGCGCCGATCCGCCAGCGTCGCGGGTCCGTCCCCCGGCGGCAGTTCGACCACCCCCAGCGTTGCCGGGGCTGCAGTGGCGCCCGCCGCGATCCAGCTCTCGCCGTCGTCGAGGCTGTAGAGCAACGCCGCGCCGCGCCATCCCGGCTCGGTCCCGGTCGCCACCACGCTGAGCCGCGGAGCGCCGAGGACATCGTCGCCGAGCGGCGGGATGTCGAACGCGCGCAGCATCGTCGCGCCGATCAACCGATCGGGCGCTCCCAACACCTGCCCGCTCGACGCCGCGCCCGTGATCGGCGCAATCGTGACCGGGGCCAGTTCGACGCGGGTCGCCATCCCCTCCACCATCACCGATCGCGCGCGCCATATCCCCTGCTCATCTATGATGGCGACCGCACTGCCAGGCACCAGCCCGATTGCGTCGATCCCCGCGCTCACCGTGCGACGGATCCGCATCGCTTCGGCGATCACGAGCGCGCGCTCCGCGATGCCGCGCGCCGCGCTCGCGGTCAGCACCGCGGGCAGCTCGATCCGCGCCGCCTGCGTCCCCGCGCCAGGGCGCACCGCCTGCTGCACCCCGATCTGGTAATCGCGCGCGGGATCATGGTGCGCGACCGACAGCGTCCGCGGCACCGTGTCGATCGCGGCAATCGCGCGCGCGCGGCGTTGCCCCGCGCCGGTCGCCACCACCGCGTCATCCGCCAGCATCACCGGATCACCCGCCGCATCGCGCATGGTCAGCCGCGCGCCGCCCGGCGACCACCACGCCCCGCTGATCACCGCCAGGCTGTCGAGCACGCCCGCGACGCTGTCCCCCGCCGCGGCATAGCCCTCCAGCTGCTGCGCGACCTCGGCATCGACCTCGTCGGCCAGCGCCATCGCGATCGCGCCCGCCGCCACCGCGCCCTCGTCCGCGACCACCTCGAAGGTCAGCGACGGGATGCGATTGCCGAAATCGCCGAGGTGCAGCGCTTCGAACACCGCGTAGGCGCAGCCGCGATATGCCGGGGTCGTCGGCTCCGCCGAGGCGATCAATGGGTCGACCGGCTGATCCTCGTCGCCCAGGTACAGCCGGAATCCGGTCGTCGCCTTCCAGTCCCCCGCCGCACCGCGCAACAGCTTGCCCTCCGCCCAGATCCGCCGCACCCCGCGGATCGCGCGCGCCGACAGCACCACCGCGAAGCTCGCCGAATAGCTGTAGGTCGCGGTCGACGGCTGACCCTTGCTGCCCCCCACGGTCGTCCGCGTCTCGATCAGATCGGTCGCCCAGATCACCGTTCCCGCCACGCGAATCGTCCCGAACAGCTTGGGGATCTGCGTCCCATAGCTCGACGTCTGCAGCGCCAGATCGGTCAGCCGCGGCCCTTCGCGGGTCGCGGGTCGGAAGATCCGCGTATCGACCGATCGCCCGATCACCGCCCCGATCGGCCCTCCCACCGCGGCTCCTACCGCGGTCAGCACCAGCGTCGCCATGTCCGTCCCCCTCACGCCCGCTCAGCGGTCGAACCGCCACACGCCGATCACCGGCCACGGCGGCGCGCCGGGCCGCTCGACCACGCGCCGCAGCGCCGCATCGGCATGAACGATGCCGCCCGTCGTCTTGATCGCTAGATGAAGCTGCCCCGCCCCCACCGCAAACAGCAGCACGTCGCCTGCGCGCGCCACCGGCACCCGCGTCAACGCCGCGTCGAGCAGCGCCGCGACCCGCTCGGACCGCCCGCCGCGGAGCGCATAGCCGCTCGGCACCGCGCCCTCGAAGCCATCGGCGCGCAACGCCGCCGCGACCACCCCGACGCAATCGAGCCCGCCCGCCACCGCGCGCCCGTGCAACCGGAACCGCGCGCCGATCAGCGCGCGCGCCGCCGCCTCACCCACCGGGATAGCGCGTCAGCAAGTCGATCCCGGGCAGGAACGGCTCGCCACGAAAATTCGCCGCGTTGGCAAACCGCCCCGCGCAGGTCGCTAGCGTCTTGTCGCACCCCTCGATCACATCGACCAGGACGCCCGGCGTCACCGCGAAGGCGGGGGCGCTGCGCAGCGTTACCACCGCGCCCTCCGACGCCGCGATCGCACTCGCCAGTCCCGCATTGCGGCCTCCGAACCAGCGCAACGTCCCCCCCGCATAGCCGTTGGCGACCGGCTCGACCGCGTCGAGCGTCAACACGCGATCGGCGGACGCCACGACGCGCGCGAAGCGGCGCCGCCCCAGCATCGCCACCCGGCACCGCCAGTCGCCCAGCGTCGCGCGGCACCCCGCTGACGTTTCCTCGACCACCGGGCGCTGCAACGCCACCGTCACCCCCGTCAGTTCGGCGGTGAAGCCGATGTCGCCCGCCTCGACCGCGGTCAGCATCACCCGCGCGCCGTCCCAGCGCCCCGCGATCAGGTCCGCCTCGCCGATCGCCGCGCTCGTCAGCGCACCACCGATTTCCATCGTGTCCGCCTCCAGCCCGTCGGATCGCGCCACCGCCGATGGCGTCATCCCTGGCGCGGCGCGATGGATCAAGCCGTCGATCATCAGATCGCGATCATGCGCGGTCAGCCCGATCGTTACCCCGCCTCCATCTCGGCCTTCAGCCGCGCGAACTACTCTGCGCTCAGGCTCGCGCCATCGCCCGGATCATAGACCAGCGCGCCCGATGGCCGCGCCGCATTGTCGAGCAGCGCCTTGTTCCACCGCGCCGCGGCGTTGTGGATCGCCACCGCCCCCGACGCCGCACCGAGCGCGCCCATCCCGTAATGGTCGTCGATCGGGCTGAACGTCTTGAGGTGGATCACCTGCGGCCGCACCAGGTCGACCCCCAGTCGCGTCGCCTGCGCCCCCACCGCATAACGATACGCCGCCGGCCATCCCGCCACGTCGCACTCCACCGATACGCGTTCGGGCCGCAGCGCGAACAACTCCGCCGCCCCGCCCTCGGCATCGCGCAGCACCTGGACATAGGCATTGCCATGCAACAGCAACTGCGCGGCCAGCGTCTCGAGCAGCGCCTGCCCCCCCGATCGCGCCTCGACCAGCGCCAAAAGCCCCGGGTCCGACGCCACCACCGGCGCCCCCGCGACGCTCTCCGCAACCAGCTTCACCGCGCGCTGCGCAATCGCGTTCCCCGCATACGCCTCGCGCACCTGCGCCTCATAGGACCGCGGCCATTCGCCGACGCTCGCGAGCGTGCCCCCACGCGACAACGCCGGACGCGACGCATCGCGCCCGGTCAACCGACCGAACAATTTCATCGATCTTCCTCTCGTCAAACCGGTCTCAGACCGTCCGCACCGCCGCCTCGCGCCGCTGGCCCAGCATCAACTCGCTCACCGCCCACACCAGCGCGTCGGCGCGGTCGGGGGATCGGCCCGGCCTTCATAGCCGCCGCCCATCACCAGCCCGCACAATTCGTCCTCCAGGCTCGCGAACACCCCCGCATGGTGCATCCGCCCCGCTTCGTAGAGCAGCGCCACCGGCTCCGCGCGCGCTACCTTGCCGCGCGCGGCGTGGACCAATGTCAGCGGCAGCCCGACATCCGCCGCGCGCAATACGCTGCGCACCATCGCGCCGCCCTGGTTCGCCTCCGCCACCACCCGGTCCGCGCCGACCCGTGCCGCGCACGCCGCCACCGCGCGCGCCCAAGCCTCGGGCGAAGTCGCGGTCACGCTCGCATCCTCGATCACATAGCCGTCGCCATCGCGCCCCAGCGCCACCGCGACGATCCCACACGCATCGCCGCCGTGTCCGGACAGCGTCCCCGCGGGCGGACCGACCCCCACCACCACGCGCCGCATCGCGGGTACCGCCGTCACCCGCGTCGCCGCGATCATCGCGCGCGACCACAACGCGCCCGCGACCTCGTCGATCATCTCGCCGTCGAGCTCCTGCCGCGCCAACCGCGTCCCCGCATAGTCCGCCGTCATCGCATCGACGAACGCCGCAGGCAGATGCGGGTTGTCGCACGTCCGCCCCAGCGTCTCGACCAGCCCCTTCATCGCCATTACCCGTCGCATCAGCGAGCTCGCGCGCGGCGTCGTCGTCACCAGCGTCCGCGGTCGCGCGCCGCGCCGCATTCCCATCATCAGATTGTCCCAGGCCGCGCCGTCGCCGGGCCATTTGCCCAGTTCGTCGCACCACGCCGCGTCATGCTCGGGGCCGCGCAGGCCTTCGGGCGACGCCGCCGAAAAGACCTGCCCGATCGCGCCCGACCCGAACCGGAGCTCGCCGCGGTGCGCCGACCAGATGACTTCCTCCTCGTCGCGCGCGATGCTCAGCACCCCGCTCGGCCCCTCGATCATCACCCGGCGCACCTCGTCGATCGTCGCGCCGACCAGCGCGATCCGTGCCGCCTCTTGGGTCCGCGCCACCTCGCTGACCCATTCCGCCCCCGCGCGGGTCTTACCGAAACCCCGCCCCGCGCGGATCATCCAGATCCGCCAGTCGCCGGGCGGTTCGCGCTGCCCATCGTGCGCCCAGGCCGTCCAGCGGTCGCGCAACTCGGCGCGATGCCAGTCCGCCAACCGCCGCGTGATCACCGCCCGCCGCGCCGTCGGCAACCGCGCCAACGCGGCAGAGGGTGGCATCCGATCGCTCTCGTCCACCGCCATTATCCGGCGGTCCCGGGCCGCGCGCTACGGACTTTGTCCGCCCGTCCTCTGCGCACTGCCCGGTACCCCATTCCAGCCCCCCGGCCAAACCCCGCCCATGCGACCCGCGCCGATCGGCCCGACTCGCAATTTGTCAGCGTTCCCGTTAGGTGCCAAATAAGCGTGACGATGTCAAGTAATTTTGACCTATATGGTTCGTTTTAGGCATTAAGGGATCGGACGTCCTAGGAGAAGCAAGAGGGATATTGGTACTCTGACGCGCGAGTTAGATTTGTGCGGGTCTTGACTCCACCTCCCGCCACGCCCCCGGTGCCACCCCCTCAAGCTTCCAGTCCCCGATCCGCCAGCGCACCAGCCTGAGCGTCGGCAACCCGACCGCGGCGGTCATGCGGCGGACCTGGCGGTTGCGGCCTTCGCGGATCGTCAGGCGGAGCCAGTGGTCGGGGATGGATTGGCGGAAGCGGACCGGGGGATCGCGCGGCCACAGCTCGGGCGGGTCGATCGCCTCGACCTCGGCGGGGCGGGTCGGGCCGTCGTTGAGGCGGACGCCGCGGCGGAGCGCGTCGAGGCTGGCGGGGGAGACGTCGCCCTCGACCTGGACGAGATAGGTTTTGGGCAGCTTGAATTGGGGGTCGGCGATCCGCGCCTGGAGGCGGCCGTCGTCGGTCAGCAGCAGCAGCCCCTCGCTGTCGCGATCGAGCCTGCCCGCGGGATAGACGCCGGGGACGTCGATAAAGTCCGACAGCGTCGCGCGCGCCGGGCCGGTGCTGCGATCGGTGAACTGGCACAGCACGCCATGGGGTTTGTTGAAGAGGATCAGCCGCGCCATCACGCCGCTATCCGCCGCGCGCGTGGGCAACGCAACGCGTTTGGCTTTGCCGCGTGGCGCGCGCGGGCTAGGGAGGCGGCGCGACGATCATGCGAGGACGACCCGTGAAGCCGATGCTCCTATCCGCGCTGCTAAGCCTGGCAGGGTGCGCCTATTCCGCCACCCCGCCGATGCTGACACCGGTGATGCAGCCCGAGCCGGGCGGCGCGACGGCGGTGCCGACGCCTACTGCGACAAGCCCGATCGCGGCGACCGCGCCGGTGACGATCCTGGTGTCGGTCGACGGGTTTCGCCCCGACTATCTCGATCGCGGCGTCACCCCGCGGCTGTCGGCGCTGGCCAGCGGGGGCGTGTCGGCGTCGATGGAGCCGTCGTTCCCATCGAAGACCTTTCCCAATCACTGGACGATCGTCACCGGGCTGTATCCCGATCATCACGGTATCACCGCGAACAAGATGGACGACCCCGCGCGCCCCGACGAGACGTTCACGATGGCGAGCGACGAGCCGTATTGGTGGAGCGCCGCCGAGCCGATCTGGGTAACCGCCGAAAAGGCCGGGATCCGCACCGCGACGATGTTCTGGCCAGGATCGAACGTCGCCTGGGGCGGCATGCGCGCGCAGAACTGGCCGAACGACATCACCGGCGGCGTCCGGCCCGAGGACTGGCAGCAGTTCAACCAGGCGGTGACCGGCGACCAACGCGTCGATGCGGTGATCGACTGGCTGCGGCGTCCGGCGGCGACGCGGCCGCGGTTCGTGACGCTGTATTTCGACACCGTCGATACCGCGGGGCATCGCTATGGCCCCGCCGCACCCGAGACGACGCACGCGGTCGCGGGGGTGGATGCCGAGATCGGGCGGCTGGTCGACGGGCTGGCGACGCTGGGGCAGCCCGCCAACCTGGTGATCGTCGCGGATCACGGCATGGCCGCGACCTCAACCGCGCGGACGGTGGCGCTCGATACGGTCGCCGATCCCGCCGATTACCGGATCGAGGAAGCCGGGCCGTATGCGGGGCTCTACCCGGTCGCGGGACATGAGGCCGCGTTCGCCAAGGCGATTCTCGGCACGCACCCGCACATGACGTGCTGGCGCAAGGACGCGATTCCGGCGCGGTTCCATTACGGCACCAATCCGCGGATTCCGCCGTATTTTTGTCTCGCCGACGACGGCTGGACGATCGCGGCCACCGCGCCGAAGAAGGCGGAGACCGGTGGTCAGCACGGCTATGACAACCACGCCGCGAACATGCGCGCGCTGTTCATCGCCCATGGTCCCGCGTTCGCGACCGACAAGCGGTTGCCGACGTTCGAGAATGTCGACGTCGCGCCGTTGCTGCGCGACCTGCTGAGGTTGCCCGCGGACACCAGGCTCGACGGCAGCGACGCGCCGTTCCGAGGTATATTGAAGGACCGCTGATGCAGTATTTCGAGGACATCGAGGTCGGATCGACCGCCAGCTTCGGGGCGTATCGCGTGATCCGCGAGGAAGTGACGGAATTCGCCGCGAAATACGACCCGCAGCCGTTCCATCTGTCCGACGAGGCGGCGGCGAAAACGCATTTCGGACGGCTGTCCGCCAGCGGCTGGCATACCTGCGCGATGACGATGTCGATGCTGGTCGAGAATTTGAAGAACCACCGCCAGGCTGGCTTGGGATCGCCGGGGATCGACGAGCTGAAATGGCTCAAACCCGTCTATCCGGGCGATACGCTACGCTGCGAGAGCGAAGTGATCGACAAACGCGCTTCCGTCAGCCGGCCCGAGATGGGAATCTTCAAAAGCCGGCTGACAGTGTTCAATCAGGACAATATTGCGGTGATGTCGATGGTGTCCAACGGATTGGTCGCCACGCGTCCGCAATAAGGATCATTCGGGGCGCACGTCGACATATCGGTCATTGCCCGCACGCCGCCCGCGCTCCTCCCGACGACCCTCGCGGACCTGAACCGGAGCGGGGGATGTCCGGACGGCGGCTTGGGGCGAAACGCCGATGACCGGCGCGCCGTTGCGGTTGCCGCGGTCGGAATAGCCACCGCTCCTGCCGGGCCGTTCCATGCGGGGCGTACCGTCGTTGCGTCGGTTGCGCCAATCCCGCCGATCACCGTCGTTGTGCTGCCAGGTCGGATTGCCAGCGGTCCCCTGATGATTGTCCGACCGCCGATCGTTGCGGTTCCAGGTCCGATCGCCACCGTTCCCCCGGTTGCCGTCGTAGCGACCGTCGCGGTTGTTGTTCCGCTGAAAGCCGTTCCAGTCGTTGCGGTAATTGCGATCGCCGCGCCAATTGTTGCGGCGACCCTCCCAATAACGGCGCTGGCCATCGTTCCAGCGATAGGGGCGGCGATACTGATCGTAAACATAGATGCCCGTGCCGGGGTAATAATAGTCGTTGTACCAGCCGTAATAGGGCGAACCATAGCCGCTGTCGTACCCGCTGCCGTAGCCATAGCCGGTGTCGTAGCCGTCGCCATAATAGCTGCCGCTGCCATAGCCGACCGACAGGCCGCTATAGCCGTAACCGTCGGTGCACGCGGCGGTGCCGAGACCGATGCCGAGGACGAGGGCGATCAGGCCGATACGCTTGAGGGTCATGCTACTCTCCCGGATACGCAAGGCGGCGCGGCGGAAACGCGCGACCGTCCATCGTATAACCAGGGCAGGTCATCGCAGGTTCCGCCTGAACCGTTAATGACCGGTGAATCGACCCGACACGATGACGCCGGACGAGAACTCCCTCCCGACGTCCATAGATCATCGCGCTATCAGTGCTTCAGGTCGCGCCAGACGTTCTGATACGCGCCCCATGCCAGGAACACGAAGATCAGGATGAACAGGATCGCCGCGATCCCCGCAGCGTGGCGCGCGTTGAGGTTGGGTTCGGCGGTCCAGGTCAGGAAAGCGGCGACGTCGCGCGCCATCTGGTCCTTGGTCGCCTTGGTGCCGTCGACATAGGTCACCTGGCCATCGGCGGTCAGCGGCGGCGGCATCGCGATGTTGAGGTTCGCGAAATACGGGTTGTAATGCAGTCCCGGGGGGGTCGAGAAGCTGGGGAATTCACGCTTCAGCGCTGCGGGGGGATTCTGATAACCGGTGATCAGCGCGTGGATATAGTTCGGGCCATCCTCGCGCGCCTTGGTGATCAGCGAGAAATCTGGCGGCAGCGCGTTGTTGTTTGCGGCGCGTGCGGCGATCTCGTTCGCGAACGGTGACGGGAACGGATCGCTCGGCACATTCTTGCGGGTCGCGGGTTCGCCGGTGTCGGGGTTGATCGACGGCTGCTCGATCGCCCACTGGTCAGCAATCGCCTTCACCTCGGCGGTCGAATAGCCGATCTTGGTGAGGTCGCGGAAATGGACGTATTTCAGCGAGTGGCACGCCGAACAGACTTCCTTGAACACCTGGAAGCCGCGCTGGACCTGGCGGTCGTCGAACTTGCCGAACAGCCCCGCCGACGCGAGATGGATGTCGGCAGGTTCCTGGTGGAAGACGTGCTCGACGCTCTCTGGCGTGGGTTCGGTGATCGTCGTCTTGACCGTACCGAACAGCGCGAGCGCCAGCACGAAGACGAACGCCGCGCCGATCAGGGTGGAAATAGTGCGAACCATGGTCAGTCGGATCCCCTAATCGGCTCAGTTCGCGAGCGCGGTATTGTGCGTGAGCGCGTCATCGGTCGTGAGCGCGGAATGGCCGGGGCTGGTCCCGCCATGCTTGGCGAGCACCGCTGCGGTGATCGAATGGGGCAAGGCGACCGGCTTTTCCGACCGCGAAATCCATGGCAGGATGATCAGGAAATGCGCGAAATAATACGCCGCCGCGATCTGACCCATGATCACGTTGCGCGCGATCGGTTCGGCACCGCCGACATAGCCCAGGATCAGGACGTCGACGAGCAGGACGACCAACGCGATCCGCAGCTTCGGGCGATAGTTCGCCGAGCGCACCGGCGAGGTATCGAGCCACGGCAGGAAGAACAGCAGCAGAATCGACCCGAACATCGCGAGCACGCCCCACAGCTTGGCGGGCAGGATGAAGTCCGCGGTGAAGCTTTTGAGGATCGCGTAGAACGGCAGGAAATACCATTCGGGGACGATGTGCGCGGGCGTCGAGAGCGGGTTGGCCTCGATATAATTGTCGGGGTGGCCGAGCAGGTTCGGGCTGAAGAAAATCAGCGCGGCGAAGATCAGCAGAAACACGCCAACCCCGACCCCGTCCTTGGCGGTGTAATAGGGGTGGAACGGAACGGTGTCCTGTTCGCCCTTCACATCGACCCCGGTCGGGTTGTTAGACCCCGGGATATGCAGCGCCCAAATGTGGAGGATGATGACCCCCGCGATCACGAACGGCAGCAGATAGTGGAGCGAGAAGAAGCGGTTGAGCGCCGCATTATCGGGCGCGAAGCCGCCGAGCAGCCAGATGCGGATGCTCTCGCCGACCAAAGGTATGGCCGAAAAGAAGCCGGTAATGACCTGCGCGCCCCAGAACGACATCTGACCCCAGGGGAGGACATAGCCCATGAACGCGGTTGCCATCATCAGCAGGAAAATCGTGACGCCCAGCAGCCACACCATCTCGCGCGGCGCCTTGTACGACCCGTAATAGAGCCCCCGACCGATATGGATGTACACCACGAGCAGGAACATCGACGCGCCGTTGGCGTGCGCGTAGCGGAGGAACCAGCCCGCGTTGACGTCGCGCATGATCGCCTCGACCGAGGCGAACGCACCCCCCGAATACGACGCGTAATGCATCGCCAGCGTCACCCCGGTGATGATCTGGACGACCAGCGCGAGCCCGGCGAGGACGCCGAAATTCCAGAAATAATTGAGGTTGCGCGGCACCGGGTAGCCCGCGCCGATCGCGCCATAGACGAGGCGCGGCAGGGGCAGTTTCTCATCGAGCCACCGCATCAGCGGCTGTTTCGGCTCGTAGTGCTTGGCCCAGGGAAAACTCATGATGCGCTACCTCAGCCGACCGTGATGGCGGTGTCAGAGTTGAAGGTGTATTCGGGAACGAACAGGTTCTTCGGCGCGGGGCCCTGCCGAATGCGCGCCGCGGTGTCGTATTGTGAGCCGTGGCATGGGCAGAAATAGCCCCCGAAAATCCCGCGATTGTCGCCCTCGTGAATGCCCAAGGGAATACAGCCGAGATGGGTGCACACCCCCAGCGTGATCAGCCAGTTTTCCTTGCCGGTCTTGGTCCGCTCGGCCAGCGTCTCCGGATCGCGCAAGGTGCTGATGTCGACCGCGTTCGCCTCCGCGATTTCCTTGGGGGTCAGGTTGCGGACGAACAGCGGCTGCTTGCGGAAGGTGGTGATGACGCCCTGGCCGGGCTCGATCTTCGCCAGATCGACCTCGGTGGTGGCTTGCGCGAGCACGTCGGCCGAGGGGTTCATCTGGTTGATCAGCGGCAGGACGATCGCAACGCCGCCGATGCCCGCAAAGGCGACCGCGGCGATGTTGATGAAATCGCGGCGGCGCGGATCGTGGACGTCGTCGTGGAACGGCGCCGGATCTTCGCCGGGAGGAACCATGCTGTCAGTCGCCATTCACCTGAGCCCTTGCACTTATTGATCAGCCGAACCGTGCGCGACGCACCCCCGGCGAGTTCTCCCGTCCCCACGGGAGAGGTTGGCCGCCTGATAGACGGCGCGTGCGCGCTTTGCCAACCTGATTTTGCGGGCGCGCGCCGACGCGGCTAAGAGCCTTCACGATGCGTATCGCCCTCTTCCAGCCCGAAATCGCGGGAAACGTCGGCGCGATCCTGCGCACCGCGGCGTGCCTGGGCGCCGCGGTCGACCTCATCGAACCGATGGGATTCGCGTGGGACGACAAGCGCGTCGCGCGCGCGGGGATGGACTATATCGACCATGTCGCGATCGCGCGCCATCCCGACTGGGCGACGTTCGAACGACAGGCGACCGGCCGCCTCGTCCTGCTGACGACCAAGGGCGCGACCCCGCTTCATGCCATCGCGTTCCGGCCCGACGACGTGTTGCTGTTCGGGCAGGAGGGCGCAGGGGTGCCCGATGCGGTCCACACCCGCGCCGAGGCGCGCGTCGTCATCCCGATGCGCGCGCCGCTGCGTTCGCTGAACCTCGCGACATCGGTGGCGATCGTGCTGGCGGAGGCATTGCGCCAGACGGGGGAATGGCCCGGACCTGTAATTCCTTCCCCGGCACCGGGGGAGGAATTTGGCTCGTCCACCCTTTCGCGGTCGGCGACGGCTCGATAACGACCAGTCCCATGCTCCCGCTCGATCCCCAGCAAGCCGCTGCCCGCACCTGGTTCGAATCGCTCAGGACGCGCATCTGCGCGGTCTTCGAGGCGATCGAGCGCGAGGCGGGGTCGGACGCCGCGTTCGACTATCTGCCGTGGCATCGCGTCGACCCCACCGGCGCGCCCGGCGGCGGCGGGGTGCGCGGGGTGATGAAGGGCCAGGTCTTCGAGAAGGTGGGGGTCAACGTTTCGACCGTCGGGGGCAGTTTCGAGGGCGATTTCGCCAAGACGATCCACGGCGCGGCGGACGATCCCAGCTTCTTCGCGACGGGAATCAGCCTGGTTGCGCACATGGCCAACCCGCATGTCCCCGCAGTCCACATGAATTGCCGCTTCCTGGTCACCGCGAAGCGCTGGTTCGGGGGTGGCGCCGACCTCAATCCGCCGCTGCCGATCGCGACGGACACCGACGAATTCCACGCTCGCTTGGCGACGGCGTGCGCGGCGCATCCGGGGGCGGGGGATTATCCGCGCTTCAAGGCGTGGGCGGACGAGTATTTCTACATCCCCCACCGCCAGGTGCACCGCGGGGTCGGGGGCATTTTCTACGATCATCTCGAAGGCGATTTCGACGAGAATTTCGCGTTCACCCGCGCGGTGGGCGAGGCGTTCCTCGACGTCTATCCGCGGATCGTGCGGCGCCGGATGGATGCCGCCTTCACCCCGGCCGACATCGCGCAGCGCGACGCCTGGCGTGGGCGCTATGCCGAATTCAATCTGGTGTACGACCGCGGCACGTCGTTCGGGCTGAAGACCGGGGGCAATGTCGATGCGATCCTGATGAGCCTGCCCCCGGTCGCCACCTGGGCGTGATCCGATGGCGCTGATCCCGGTCGCGGACGGCGAGATCGCGACCGTGGTGACGACGCTGCGAATGAGCGAGCGACCACGGCTGCGCCCGACGCCCGAATCGCGGCTGCGGCTGGTCCGTTGGTCGGCACCGACACCCGCACGGTATCGGGTACTGTTCCGGCGCATCGGCGAACCGTGGCTGTGGTATTCGCGGCTGGCACTCGACGAGGCTGCGCTGGTCGCGATCATCAGCGATGCGCGGGTCGAGGTGAACGCGGTGGTCGATCCGGCGGGCATCGAGATCGGCATGGTCGAACTCGACCTGCGCACGCCGGGGTGCTGCGAGATCGCCTATTTCGGGCTGGTTCCCGACCTCACCGGGCGCGGCCACGGGCGCTGGCTGATGGCCGAAACGCTGGCGCGGGCGTGGCGACCCGGGATCGAAGCGGTGGGGGTCAACACCTGTACGCTCGATTCGCCGCGCGCGCTGGGCTTTTATCGCGCGCAAGGGTTTGCGGTCGTCCGGCGGACGCTGGAGACCTTTCCCGATCCGCGCATCGCCGGGCTGTTGCCGCGCGAGGCCGCGCCGCAGATCCCTTATTTGGCGACCAGCCGCCGATAGGCCGCGACCGCCAGCAGCGCCGAGGCGAGTTGCGCCGCCATCGCGACCGCCGCCGCCGCCGCGGACGCCAGCGCGACCGCGACCGGGTTCGCGCCGCCTTCCCCCGCCAGCCACTGACCCAGCAATAGGAACGGCTGGCCGAGCAGCATTCCCGACAGATACACGAGCGCGACGACGCCGAGCAGCGCGAACTGCGCGCGCCGGGTCACCCGCCACGACCGCGCCACCGCGGCGAGCGCGCCGACCGACCGATCCGCTACCACGATCGGCCCGGCGAGGAAGAAGCGGCTCATCAGGTAGAGCCCTGGGATCAGCAGCAGATACATCCCCGCCCCGGTCGGGATCGCGACGACCAGCATCGCCAGCAGGAACCGCGGAAAGATCGTCGCCACCCGCCGCATCGCGCCGCCAACCGCGGGCCGATCGGCGTCGAGATATAACGCGAAGACGACTGCAAGTCCGAGATAGCCGCACAGATACGCGATGCTGCACCCGATCCCGTAATCGCCGACCCAGTTCTGCAGCGCGGCCATCCACGCTTCGGCCTGCGCCTGGCGGTCCGCGATACCGCGATCGGGCGCGGGGGTCGGCGGCACGAACAGCACCAGCGCGTAGGCGGGAAGGAAGAAGAACACCCCGGCGACGCGCAGCAGCAGATCGCGGTCGCGATGGAACAACGCCCAGGCATCGCGGAGCAGCCGCGCGAAGTCGATTCTCACGCCGGTCGCGGCTCGCGGCTACTCTTGGCGGCGGCGAGCGCCACGTAGAGCTGGGTCGTGAAGACGACTGCGAGGACTACGAAGACGGTGCTGACTGCCGATCCCGCGAGCGTACCCAGGAACCGCGCGGTCGCGATATTGTCCGCGCCCAGGATCAACCGGAACACGATCCCGACGATCGACTGCGCCGCCAGCGTCGCGACCACCAGGACGATGCCGAACAGGATGAGCACGCCGACGATCCGCCACGTCGCGCCGCGCGTCAGCCGCCATGCGCGCGCGATCGAGCGGAGCCCGAGGCGTTCGTTGACCAGCACTGGCTGCCAGATCGCCAGCCGCGCGCCGACGAACAGTAACGCCACCGCCCACACCATCATGAACAACGCGGCCCCGGCGAGCGCGCCGCCGTTCACGCCCGCCATCGACGGCTGTTTGCCCGCGGCCATGGCGGTGAAATCGAGTCCCGAGAATCCGACGAGCGCGAACAACGGGATCAGCGTTGCGCATATCGCGACGGCCATGACGATCGACACCCCGATCGCGGGGAGGAAGCGATTGTTCGCAATCCCGATCGCCGCCGTGCGATCGGTATTGGGATCGCTCGACGCGGCGATCAGCGCAAGCTGGCCCCAAATTGAGATCAGCACGACGACCAGCGACAGCAACCCGCCGATGGCAGCGAAACTCGCCGACCCCGGTGTCCCATAGGCGACGAACGCATCGCGGACGATCGTGGGCAGGAACAGCGCCGGCACCGCGATTCCCGCCAGCATCCCCGCGCGCCCCGACAGGACCTCGGTCGTGCGATCCCAGACCGCCCCCATCGTTACCATGATCATTCTCCCCCGTCGTTCGAGCCCATCGATTACCGCAAGCCGACGGGCATTGCCACCGATCCGACACGCCCCCCTCGATCGCGCCGGGGGATCGCACCCAACCCGACGCCCGTCTTGCCAGCATCGCATGGGCGCGCCACCTAAACCCCGTGACCCCGCCGCCCGCCACCGCCGCCCTGTGCGACCCGCTCGCCGCTATCGAATGGCGCACGACGCCGGGGCTGACCCCTTATGCGGATTCGCTCGCGATCATGGAGGCGCGCGCCACCGCGGTTGCGGCGGGCGAGGCGCGCGAGCTGATCTGGCTGCTCCAGCACCCCCCGGTTTACACCGCGGGAACCAGCGCCGATCCCGCCGAACTGATCGATTCCCGGTTTCCGGTGGTCGAGACCGGCCGCGGGGGACGCTATACCTATCATGGCCCCGGGCAGCGGGTCGGGTATGTCGTGCTCGACCTCACCAAGCGCGGGCGCGACATTCGGCGGTTCGTCCATGCGCTCGAGACGTGGGTGATCGACGCGCTCGCGCAGCTCGGAGTTGCGGCGTTCGCGGTCGAGGGGCGGGTCGGGATCTGGACGCTGGATCGGGCGCGCGAGGCGAAGATCGGCGCGATCGGGGTTCGGGTCCGGCGTTGGGTGACGTTGCATGGCTTCGCGGTGAATATCGATCCCGATCTGGAACATTTCGACGGAATCGTGCCGTGCGGCCTGGCCGAATTCCCGGTCACCAGCCTCGCTAAACTAGGGATTCCGGGGGCCGATCTTGCGCTGTTCGACGCCGCGCTGGCCTCGTGCGCGGGTCGATTCGTCGAAACAGTTTCTTGTCCGGAGTAAAACGAGGCTTGAGGCGGAAGAGTAATCCGTTTAATGTCCACGTTGGTTTGGGTATTAAGCGGCCAGCAAGCCGGCCAAATCCGCTATCTAGGGAGCTTCCAATGCGTTCAATCATCTCCAAGGTTCTGACCGGCTCGCTCATCGCCGGTGCCGCACTCGCCGTTTCGGCGTGCGGTCCCAAGGCCGAGACAACGACCGACAACACGATGGTCACCGACATGAACACCACCGACGACATGGGCACGATGACGGACAACATGACCGCCGTCGACGGTTCGATGAACGGTGGCATGATGGCCAACGACACGATGATGTCGAACGACATGATGATGTCGAACGACACGATGATGTCGAACAAGATGTAATCCATCGCGTACGGTTTTCCGTGCGTATCCGAAAAAGGGGCCATCCGGGCGACCGGGCGGTCCCTTTTTTGTTGGCAGCGCGCCGCGGTCGGGCGCACCGCGGGAGCAACTGGGCGAAACGGAGCGCGCATTCCGATCGCAACCATGATAGGCGCGGCGGCGGTGATGGTTAATATCGGCGGTTGGCACGCCGACAAAAGCCGCTAGAATCGCTGGATAAATACCCCTCCGGGAGGAATTTCGATGTTCGTGTTGCGTTTCGTGATCGTGCTCAGCGTCACGGCCCTGGGTCTGGCGGCTGCCCCCGCCTCCGCACAGTTCTTCATGCGATCGCATGATTTCACCGGCACGCCCGTGACCGGCGCCGAGGCCGATCTGGGGCTGAATCTCGCCGAGGCGACCACCACCGAACAGCGCGCCGCGCTGGTGTGGAACATGCGCGCCGCGCTGAACGTCGCCGCGCTGCAATGCCAGTTCGAACCGACGCTGCTGACGGTCGCCAATTACAACGCGATGCTGACCGACCACAAGGACGAGTTGAAGACCGCGTTCGACACGGTCAGCAAATATTTCGCGCGGACCAACAAGACCGCCAAGGCGGGGCAGACCGCGCTCGACCAGTTCAGCACCCGGATCTATTCGAACTACGCCACTGTCGCGGCGCAATATGGGTTCTGCCAGACCGCCTCGTCGATCGGGCGCGACGCGATCTTCGCGCAGCGCGGCACGTTCGTCGACCTGGCGCTCGCGCGGACCCGTGAGCTGCGCAACAGCCTGATCCCCTATGGCGAACAGGGCCTGCCGCGGTACATCGGGCGCGATTACGCGACCTATCCGATGCTCGACGACAAATGCTGGAACAAGAAGGGCGAATGGCAGGATCGCAAGTGCGGCGAGATGGTCTGGCGCCGCGCCGCGACCGCATTCGCGCGGAGCTGAACGCCTGGTTCGCTTCCACCGCGGTCGACCGATCCCTCCGTTGGCCCTGAGCCCGTCGAAGGGCACTTCTCCGCATGGGCAATCTTGCGGGCGGAAAGCAGGGCTTCGACAGGCTCAGCCCGAACGGATGGGGTGAGCACGCCCACCAGAAGGCGATCTTAGCGCAAGCCCAGCAGCTTGTGGGTCTGGAGCGTCAGCCGCCAGTGCGGGCGCTGCATGACCATATCGACGCACGCCGCGATATTGGCGGTGTGATCCGCGCTGTCGAGCGGCTGGAGCAGCCGGTGCGCGAAGTCCCAGCCTTCGAGGACGTCGATATCGGTCCCCGGCTGGGGCCAGACGAGTTTGAGTTCGTCGCCGCTGCGCTGGACGACGTCGCTGCCCGCCTTGGGGCTGACGCAAACCCAGTCGATCCGGGGATGCGCGGCGATCGTGCCGTTGGTTTCGATCGCGATCCGGAACCCCGCACCATGGAGCGCGGCGACGAGCGCATCGTCGACCTGGAGCATCGGTTCGCCCCCGGTCAGCACGACGAACCGGTCAGCGCGGCCCGATCCCCAATGGCGCTCGACCGCGGCGACCAGCGCATCGCCATCAGCGAACTTGCCGCCGCCGACGCCGTCGATGCCGACGAAATCGGTGTCGCAGAACGAACAGATCGCGGCGGCGCGATCCTGTTCACGCCCCGACCACAGATTGCACCCAGCGAAGCGGACGAACACCGCGCGCGCGCCCGCGTTCACCCCCTCGCCCTGGAGCGTGAGGAACATTTCCTTGACCGCATAGGTCATGACGCAGCGTAGACCGTGGGATCGGCGATGCCGGCCTCGTCGAAGCCCTTGGCGCGGAGCCTGCAACTGTCGCAGCGCCCGCAATGGATCCCGCCGGGCGCCGGATCGTAGCACGACCAGCTGATTCCCATGTCGACACCGAGCCGCGTGCCTTCGCGGACGATATCGGCTTTAGTCATATCCTGTAACGGCGCGTGGATCCGGAACGGTTCGCCCTCGACCCCGGCCTTGGTCGCGAGTTCGGCGAGGCTTTCGAACGCGGCGATAAATTCGGGGCGGCAATCGGGATAGCCCGAATAGTCGAGCGCATTGACCCCGATGAACAGATCGCGCGCGCCCGCGGCTTCCGCCCAGCCGAGTGCCAGGCTGAGGAAGATGGTGTTGCGCGCGGGAACATAGGTGACCGGAATGCCGGGCTGCACGCCGTCCTTGGGCACCGCGATATCGTCGGTCAGCGCCGAGCCGCCGAATGCGGACAGGTCCATTGGCATAACGATGTGACGCTCGGCGCCCAGCGTCCGCGCGACCCGGCGCGCGGCGGCGAGTTCGATGCGGTGCCGCTGGTTATAGTCGATCGAGAGCGCGAGGAGGCGATAGCCCGCTTCGCGCGCGCTGGCGGCGGCGATCATCGAATCGAGCCCGCCGGAAACGAGCACGACGGCAAGAGGTGCAGTTGTCATGATCCGCGCGGCGCTAAGCCAGTGTCGCGCAAAAAGAAAGGGCCGCGGGTGAGGCGGCCCTAGTGGAGGGCGTTGCCCTCTAGGGAGAAAATGCCGCTCGCAAAGAGAAAGCACCCGGTCGTTCTGCGCGCGAAGCGTTAAGATCGGATTAGCGAAGGCCGGTCCCTCCCCGCGGGGGAGGAGTCGGGATGGTTACGCGGCGACCGGGAATGTGGTGGCGCAGAACGCGCAATCGACCTGGATCAGGCCGTCGTCGTTGGCCATCTCCTGCCGATCCTCCGCGGAGAATTTATCGAGCACGCTGGCGATATGGTCGGGGGTGCAGCGGCAGCCGCGCGACAGCACGATCGGGGTGTGGACCCGCACCTCGTCCTCCTCGTTGAACAATCGCCAGACCAGGTCGTGTAGCGGCAGCGCCGGATCGGTCAGTTCGCCGCGGTCAACCGTGTTGCCGAGCGTCGCGACATGTTCCCATTCGGGATGGTCGAGCTTTGTATGGAGCCGCTCGCGCCCTTCTTCTCCCTCGGGCAGATGCTGGAGCAGCAGCGCACCCGCGACATGGTGCCCGTCCGGTTGCTTGACCGTCGCGACCCGGACGAGCGTCGGGATCTGTTCGGACTGGACGAAATAGCTTTGCGCCGCCTCCGCCATCGTCGCGCCGTCGAGCGGGACGATGCCCTGATAGCGTTCGCCGGTCGTCGCCAGATCGAAGGTGATCGCGAGATACCCCGCGCCGAACAGCGCGAACAAGGTCGGCTCGGCAGGCGCCTCGGCCAGCTTGTCGGCGTCGTACTGGACATAGCCGCGCAGTTCGCCGCCGCGATAGTCGACGACGAGCAGCTGAACGACGCCGTTCTCGGTCCGGGTCTGCATCGTCAACTGGCCGCCAACATCCTTCAACGTCGAGCCGATCAGCGCGGCGAGCGTCAGCGCCTCGGCGAGCAGCGCCTCGATCGCGGGCGGATAGGCGTGCGCGGCCAGCACCGCGTCGAGCGCGGGGCCGAGCCGAACGATCCGCCCGCGCGCGTGGCGGGTGGGGATCGCGAAGCCGAGTGCGGTGTCGATGTGGGAAGATAATGGGTCTTGCATAACGTCCGTTCGGGCTGAGCCTGTCGAAGCCCGCGTCCACACGCCAAGCGAGGAACCGCCCTTCGACAAGCTCGGGGCGAACGGGCTTCAGAAAGACAGCTAGATGGTCTCGGTCGCTCGCGCGATCAACCGATCTGCCCGAAACACCAGCGCAGGACCGATTTCTGCGCGTGAAGCCGATTCTCCGCCTCGGCCCAGATCAGCGATTGCGGGCCGTCGATCACCTCGGGCGTGACCTCCTCGCCGCGATGCGCGGGGAGGCAGTGGAGAAACGCCGCGTCCGGCTTGGCAGCAGCCATCAGCACGGCATCGACCTGGAACGGCGCGAGCGCCCGCAGCTTGGTGTCGGCGTGGTCCTGTCCCATCGACACCCAGGTATCGGTGACGACGATGTCCGCGCCCTCGACCGCCTCTTGCGCGCAACCAACCACGCGCGCGCGGCCCTTGCCCAGCGCGACGTCCGCGTCGGCGGGCTGAAACCCCTGCGGGCACGCGGCGACGACATCGAAGTGCATCAGCCCCGCCGCCTCGATGATCGAGGCGAGGACGTTGTTACCATCCCCCAACCACGCGACCTTGAGACCGGGGAGCGACCTACCGGTCTCGATGATCGTCAGCAGGTCGGCGACGATCTGGCACGGGTGCGACGCGTCGGTGAGGCCGTTGATCACGGGGACGCTGGCATGATGCGCCATCTCGTCGACCTTGGCGTGATCGTCGGTGCGGATCATGATCGCATCGACATAGCCCGACAGGACGCGCGCGGTATCCGCGATCGTCTCGCCGCGACCCAGCTGCATCGATCCCGCGTCGGCGACGATCGAGGTGCCTCCCAATTGCCGGATCGCCATGTCGAAACTGAAGCGCGTCCGCGTCGAGCTCTTTTCGAACACCATCGCCAGCGTGTGCCCGGCGAGCGGAGCGTCGGCGTCGGGTTTGCCCTTGGGCCAACCGCGGCGCGCGGCCTTGCGATCGAGCGCGTCGGCGAGCATCGCGGCGATGCCGTCGGCGCCCGCATCGGTGAGATTCAGGAAATGGCGCATTCTCATTCTCCTATCCCGCTCCCGTCGGGAGAGGGAGCGAGCCGCGTAGCAGCGGAAGGGTGAGGACAGGGTGGGACGAATGCGCTGTCCTCACCCTTCCCAATTGCTCCGCAAGCTGGCCCCTTCCTTCTCCGAAAGGGAGAGGGACATTAGGTCAATCAGTCGTCGCTCGCGGCGACATATACCCGCGCCGCGGCCGATAGTTTCTCGACGCATTCGGCGATATGGCTCTCGTCGATCACCAACGGCGGGAGCAGGCGGACGATATTCTCGCCCGCGGCCACGGTCAGCAACTGATGTTCGTCGCGCAGGAAGGCGACGAAACGGCGGCTGTCGACCTTGAGCTTCAACCCGAGCATCAGCCCGCGGCCGCGCACCTCCTCGAACAAATGATCGTGGTTCGGGATCATCTGTTCGAGCGCGCCGCGCAGCCGTTCACCCATTTTGGTGACGTGCTCGAAGAACCCATCGTCGAGAATCACGTCGAGCACCGCCTCGCCCGCCGCCATCGCGAGCGGGTTGCCGCCATAGGTCGAGCCGTGGGTGCCGAAGACCATGCCCTTCGCGGCTTCCTCGGTCGCGAGGCACGCGCCCAAGGGAAAGCCGCCGCCGATCCCCTTTGCCGCCGCCATGATGTCGGGCGTGATGCCGTAGAGTTCGTGCGCGAAGAACTTGCCGGTGCGGCCATAGCCCGCCTGCACTTCGTCGAGGACGAGCATCAGGCCGTGCTCGTCGCACGCCTTGCGCAGGCCCTGCAGGAATTCAGGCGTCGCAACGCGGATGCCGCCTTCGCCCTGGATCGGTTCGACCAGGAAGCCCGCCGTGTTGTCGTCGATCAGCGCGAGCGCGCCCGCCAGATCGTTGAACTCGGCATATTTGAACCCCGGCAGCAGCGGCTCGAAGCCGTCGCGCATCTTGGCCTGGTTGGTCGCGGAGATCGCGCCCATCGTGCGCCCGTGGAACGCGTTGCTGAAGGTGATGAGGTTGTGGCGCTCGGCATGGCCGTTCGCGAAATGATAGCGCCGCGCGGTCTTGATCGCGCATTCGACCGCCTCGGCGCCCGAATTGGTGAAGAACACGGTGTCGGCGAAGCTGTGGTCGACCAGTCGCTGCGCGAGATGTTCGCCCTGCGGCGAGCCGTAGACGTTCGACACATGCATCAGCGTCGCCGCCTGTTCGGCGATCGCCTTGGTCAGGACGGGGTGCGCGTGGCCGAGGCAATTGACCGCGATTCCCGCCGCCATGTCGAGATATTTGGTGCCGTCCTCGCCGTAGAGATACACGCCCTCGCCGCGCACCGGACGCACCTCGCACCGGGGATAGACGGGCATGAGTGCGGTGATGGCCACGGGGCGGACTCCTTTTCCTTGAAACGACAAAGGCGGCCCGTTCGGAGCCGCCTCGGATGATGATACGGGATCGGGGGCGACAGGACAACACCGCGCACGCCAGCCGGTGAGACCGCCGCGAAATGGCGAGATTCACGGATCAATGGCGCAATGTGCCTGGCGAAAAATAGCAAAACCCTTTCAGCACAAATACTTAGGCGTTTGGCATGCGTAATGCACTAATACAGCTGCGACGGCACACGATCGTCGCGCCATCTTGTCACAGGAGGATTTCCATGTTGCGCCCCACCACCCCCTTTACGCTGTTGATCGCTGCGATCCCGGCGTTCGCACTCGCCCAGCCCGTTCTGGCGCAGGCCGCGATGAAGCCGATCACGATGAGCAAATCGGTCTTCAAGGATGATACCAGCCGCGTGTGCATGCCACGCGAGACGCTCGGCAAGGGCGTCGACAAGACGCTGCCCAAAACGATCTGCGATACCCAGGCAGGATGGGAATCCGGCGGGGTGACGTTCAAGCTGAAGTGACCGATCGGCGCGCCCCTCCACGCCGGAGGGGCGCATCCGCTCAGTAGGCGCGACCCACCAGCACGCGCTCGACTGCGGGGTCACCGGCGAAGATACAGGCAGCATCGGGATGGGCGGTCTGGCCGATCGGCACGTTGCGGAGCGTCAGTTTCAACGCTTTGAGCCGCTCGACGATCGCATCGAGCACGGTGCCGGTCGGTTTGGACCACGCGACATCGGCCCAGCCGGGGTTGCGCTGGCCGTCGGCGAACATCGCTTCGATCGCGCTCCAGTCCGATACCGGGGCGATATTCGCCTTGAGCCGCGCGTCGGCCTGATCGAACAGCGCCTGCTGGATGTCGGCGAGCAATTGCGGCGCGTCCGCTTCGAAATTGCCGCGCAGGACGACCTGGCTGTCGAGCTTGCCGTCGTCGCGATACAGGCGGTCGCGGCGGATCATTGAGACGTTGCCCCCGGCCATGTCGCGGCCGCCAATCTCGATCACGATCGGCGCGCCCTTCTTCACCCAGCCCCAGCGCTTGGTCGCGGGCTTGGCGGGTTTCAGGTCGAGCAATGCGCGCACCGGTTCGCCAAGCGCGGTCAGTGTCGACAGGTTCGACTGGATGTCCTTGGCATACGCGATCAACGCCTCGTCCTCGTCATTGTCGCGGAGCATCGGCACGATCACGATCTGCCACGGCGCGATCCGGGGCGGCACGCGCAGGCCATCGTCGTCGCCATGCACCATGATCAGCCCGCCGATCATCCGCGTCGACATCCCCCAGCTGGTCGTCTGTGCGAGCTCGAGTTGGCCGTCCTTGTTCTGGAAGCGGATGCCTTGCGCCGAGGAAAAATTGGTACCGAGGAAATGGCTCGTGCCCGCCTGGAGCGCCTTGCCGTCCTGCATCATCGCCTCGATCGACCAGGTGCCGACCGCGCCGGGGAAACGCTCGTTCTCGGGCTTCTCGCCGACGATGACGGGCATCGCGACGCAGGTTTCGGCGAAGTCGCGATAGACCTCGACCATCCGCAGCGTCTCCTCGCGCGCCTCGGCCTCGGTGGCGTGCGCGGTATGCCCCTCCTGCCAGAGGAATTCGGCGGTGCGCAGGAACATCCGGGTGCGCATTTCCCAGCGGACGACGTTGGCCCATTGGTTGATCAGCACGGGCAGATCGCGCCACGACTGGACCCAGCGCGCGAACGCGACGCCGATCACGGTTTCCGACGTCGGGCGCACGACCAGCGGCTCTTCGAGCTTCGCCGACGGATCGGGGACGAGCCCGCCCTTGCCGTCGGCGATCAGCCGGTGATGCGTGACGACCGCCATTTCCTTGGCGAAGCCATCGACATGTTCGGCCTCCTTCTCGAAATAGCTCAGGGGGATGAACAGCGGGAAATAGCAATTGTCATGCCCCGTCGCCTTGATCCGGTCATCGAGCAGCCGCTGGATCCGTTCCCAGATGCCATAGCCCCACGGACGGATGACCATGCAGCCGCGCACGCCGCTCTCTTCGGCCATGTCGGCTTCGGTGATGACGGCCTGGTACCAGGCGGCGAAGTCGGCGTCGCGGGTGACGGGGAGGGCGTGCTTGATCATGGCGCCAGCGCCTACCCAATCCGCCAGCGGTTGGGTAGAGCCGCGCGGATGAATGACCGCATCCCCCTCGCGATCGCGACGCGACTCGGTTCGGCGTTCTTCTTCGCGACGATGAACGCGGTGATCAAGCTGGCGCAGGCGCATGGCGCGTCGCTCGGTGAAATCCTGTTCTATCGCCAGTTCGTCGCGGCGCTGCTGGTCGGCGCGGTGGTGGCGAGCGGGCCGGGCGCGGGGTCGCTGAAGACCGCGAAATTCCCCGCGCATATCCTGCGCGCGGTCGTCGGGCTGTTCGCGATGGCGTGCACCTTTACCGGGGTGATGGCGCTGCCGCTCGCCGAGGCGACGACATTGGGGTTCACGATGCCGATCTTCGCGACGATCCTGGGCGCGCTGATCCTGCGCGAACCGACCGGCGTGCACCGTTGGGGGGCGGTGCTGATCGGGTTCGTCGGGGTGCTGATCGTCGCGCAGCCGGGCGGCGGGCATTTCCCGCTCTGGGGCGCGCTCGCGGGGCTCGGCGGCGCGTTGCTGACCGCGAGCGTGTCGATCCTGCTCCGCCAGATTTCGCGGACCGAGGCGACGCTGACGACGGTGTTCTGGTTTTCGACGCTGTCACTGCTGCCGCTCGGCATCGCCTATGCCTTCGTCGCGCAGGCACACCCGGCGATCACGTGGTTGCTGATGATCGGGGTCGGCGCACTGGGCGGCGTCGGCCAGCTCGCGATGACGTCGGCGCTGCGGTTCGGGCCGGTTTCGGTGGTGGTGCCGATGGATTATTCGAGCCTGTTATGGGCGACGGTGTACGGGTGGGCAATCTTCGCGGTGCTGCCCGAGGCATCGACCTGGCTCGGCGCGCCGGTCATCGTGGTGTCGGGGCTCTACATCGTGTGGCGCGAGCGCGTGCGGCGGCGGATCGAAACGCAGCAGGCGATTCCTCAAGGCGTCGGCTGAGCGCCGCGCGCGCCCGCGAGCAACCGGGTCGCGCGCAGGTGCATTTCGCAGTGGGTCGCGGCGAACATACCGAGTTCAAGCGCCAGCGCGGCATCGGCGACGAGCGCGACGTCGAACGCCATCGGGGCCTTGCTCAATCCGCGTCGTGCCCCCGGCCACCTCTTCGTCCTCGATGCCATGATCGACATTGATCGCCAGCGCTTCGCGCGGAAGGCGGGGAAACGCGCTCTCGATCCGGAGGAAAAAACAGAGGGGACGTCAAAACCTCTAACAATAAACACCCTAGCTCGCCTCGGCGATTAGCGCGCGCACGGCAGGGCTGGTCCAGTCGTTGCCGCCGTGCCAGCGCCACACTTCCTTGCCCGCCGAATCGAACAGGATCGTCGTCGGCAGGTTCGCGCCATAGCCCAGGCTCAGCGCCATCTGGTCGTCGACATAGGGCGCGAGCGCGGTGGCGCCGTGGTCGGCCAGGAATTGCGGGACGCGCTTGGTATTCTGCGTGTCCTGGCTGATCGCGAGTACCGCGACCTTGCCGTCGAGCGCTGCGGCGGCGGCGTTCAAGGTCGGCAATTCGGCGACGCATGGCCCGCACCATGTCGCCCACAGGTTGAGGAGGACGGGCTTGCCGCGGAACGCGGCCAGCGTCGTGGGCTTGCCGTCGGGGGCCTTGAACTCGGCGGTCGGGGCGGCGTCTCCCTTATGGCTGCGGTCGATGCCGGTCAGCGGCGCGGCGGGCGCGGCGCTGTTCGCAGACACGACCTCGTCGCTCGACAGGTCGTCGGCGGTGGCCGTGGTGGCGTCGGCGACGTTGGCTTGTGCGGGCGCATCGCTTTGCCTATCGCAACCCGCGATGCCGGTGGCGGCGATGAGGAGACTGGCGATCGCCAGGCGCGACGACGAAAACGGCATGGGTGGGTCCAATGCGATGTGGGGCGGTCGGTTCGCCGACGGCCCGGCGGCGGTGATGCGCGAGATAAACGCCAGCATCCCGTTCGACAAGCGGATGTGGCGTCAGGACATTGCCGGATCGAAGGCGCATGTCACGATGCTCGGCGCGCGGGGAATCGTGACCGCGGCGGATGCCGCGACGATCGCCGACGGGCTCGACGCGGTCGCCGCGGACTATGCCGCGAACGGGGTGCCGGTCGATCTCGACCTCGAAGACATCCACATGATGACCGAGGCGCGGCTGGCGGAGCGGATCGGCGCGGTCGCGGGCCGGCTCCACACCGCGCGCAGCCGCAACGACCAGGTCGCGACCGATTTTCGGTTGTGGGTGCGCGATGCGATCGACGAGGTGATCGCGGCGCTCGGCGCGTTCCAGGCGGCGCTGCTCGCGCGCGCGGACGAGCATGCCGACGCGGTGATGCCGGGCTTTACGCATCTCCAGTCGGCGCAGCCGGTAACGCTCGGCCACCATTTGATGGCGTATCATGAGATGATCGCGCGCGACTTGTCGCGGTTCGCGGATGCGCGGCGGCGGATGAACCGATGTCCGCTGGGGTCGGCGGCGCTGGCGGGGACGGGGTT
Organism: Sphingomonas oligophenolica; assembly: GCF_006438955.1. Taxonomy (GTDB): domain Bacteria; phylum Pseudomonadota; class Alphaproteobacteria; order Sphingomonadales; family Sphingomonadaceae; genus Sphingomonas; species Sphingomonas oligophenolica_A. Next base: position 192,417 of record NZ_RCZK01000001.1, read on the forward strand.
CCCGATCGACCGTGATGCGACCGCGGCGGCGCTGGGGTTCGATGCGCCGACGCGCAACAGCCTGGACGCGGTGAGTGACCGCGATTTCGCGCTCGATTACTTGTCCGCGGCGACACAATGTTCGCTCCATCTGTCGCGGCTGGCGGAGGAATTCGTGCTGTGGGCGTCGCAGCCGTTCGGGTTCGTCGCGCTGTCGGACCAATGGTCGACCGGCAGCTCGATCATGCCGCAGAAGCGCAATCCCGATGCCGCCGAACTGGTTCGCGGGCATGCCGGGCGGATCATGGGATGCATGACCAGCCTGATGGTGACGATGAAGGGCCTGCCGCTCGCCTATTCGAAGGACATGCAGGACGACAAGCCGCCGGTGTTTGACGCCCACGACCTGTTGGCGCTGAGCATCGCGGCGATGACCGGGATGATCGCGAGCGCGACGTTCCGCACCGACCGGATGCGCAGCGTCGCGGAGAGCGGTTTTGCGACCGCGACCGATCTGGCCGACTGGCTGGTGCGCGAGGCGAACCTGCCGTTCCGCGAGGCGCATTACGTCACTGGCCGTGCGGTGAAGCGTGCCGAGGAACTCGGCGTGGCGCTCGACGCATTGTCGCTCGACGATTTGCAGGCGATCGATGCGCGGATCGACGCGCGCGTGTATGACGTATTGTCGGTCGACGCCTCGGTGGCGAGCCGGACGAGTTTCGGCGGCACCGCGCCCGCCAATGTGCGCGCCGCAATCCGCGCGGCGCGGGAGGACGGGTGATGAAGAAGGTCGTGCTGCTGATGGGATTCGCGCTGGCGGGATGCGGCGCGGCGCGACCGCTGGAGGTCGCCAAGGGGGAATCGCTACCGCCCGCACCCTATGGCGCCGCCGCGGTGCCGACCCCCGAACAGCTGCTGACCCCGACCAGCCAGCAGCGCCCGCAGCGTAGCGACGAGCTTCTGAAGAATTCCGAAGAACGCCGCAGCGACGAATTCGACCTGCCGCCCAACTGATGGACAGTTTCGATTATCGCGATGGCGTCCTGCATTGCGAGGACGTCGCGCTCGCAACGATCGCGGCAGCGGTCGGCACCCCGGTCTATGTCTATTCGACCGCGACCCTGCGCCGCCACGCGCGGGTGTTCCGCGAGGGGCTGGCGGGGTTGGCAAAGGTGCATCTGGCCTATGCGATCAAGGCGAATCCCAACCTCGCAGTGCTGCGCGTCCTGGCCGACAAAGGCTATGGCGCCGACGTCGTCTCGGGCGGCGAGATGGCACGGGCGCTGGCGGCTGGGATTCCAGCGGCGGACATCGTTTTCTCGGGCGTCGGCAAGACGCGGGCCGAACTCGCCAAAGGGCTGGATGAGGGCATCGGCCAGTTCAATCTGGAACTTGAGGAAGAGGGCGTGGTCCTCGCCGGGCTCGCCGCCGCGCGCGGAATGCGCGCGCCCGCGACGTTGCGGGTCAACCCCGATGTCGACGCGGGCACGCATGCAAAGATCTCGACTGGTAAGGCGGACAACAAGTTCGGGGTACCGATCGACCAGGCGCCCGCGATGTTCGCGCGCCTTGCCGCGCTCGACGGGATCGACCTGAAGGGCGTCGCGATCCACATCGGCAGCCAATTATCGGACCTGGGGCGCCTGGAGGTGGCGTATGCGCGGGTCGGACGGCTGGTGGCGGCGCTGCGCGCGGCGGGGCATCGCATCACCCGGGTCGATCTCGGCGGCGGGCTCGGCGTGCCATACAAGGCCGACGACGTGCTGCCCTCGCCTGCCGACTATGGCACGATGGTCGCGCGCGCGACTGCGGGGTGGGATGTCGAACTGATGTTCGAACCCGGCCGCGTGATTGCGGGTAATGCGGGGGTGCTGCTGACCGAGGTGATCTGGGTCAAGCCCGGCGTCACCGACCCTTATGTCATCGTCGATGCGGCGATGAACGATCTGATGCGTCCCGCGCTCTACGACGCCTGGCATGATTTCGCGGCGGTCGCGCCGACCGGCGATCGCATGCGCGCCAACATCGCGGGGCCGGTGTGCGAAAGCGGCGATACCTTCGCGATGGGGCGCGACATCGACGCGGTCGCGAGCGGTGACCTGGCGGTGTTCCGCACCGCGGGTGCCTATGGTGCGACGATGGCGTCGACCTACAACAGCCGCGGGCTGGTGCCCGAGGTGCTGGTCGACGGCGACCGGTTCGCGGTGGTCGCCGATCGGATCCAGCCTGAGACGATCCTGGCCGCCGAGCGCGTGCCCGAATGGCTCGAGAAATGACGCTCCACAGCCTGCCGTTGTTCGTCAGGCTGGCGGGGCGCCCAGTCATCCTGGTCGGTGAGGGCGAGGCGGCGGACGCCAAGCGGCGGCTGCTTGATCGCGCGGGCGCGGTGGTGGTCGGCGAGGACGCCGCGGCGGCGCTGGCGATCGTCGCGATCGATTCGCCCGACGACACCGTCGCGCGGCTGCGCGCGCGCGGGGTGCTGGTCAATGCGGTCGATCGACCCGATCTGTGCGATTTCACGCTGCCCGCGATCGTCGATCGCGCGCCTGTCATCGTGGCGATGGGGACCGGGGGCGCGTCGGCGGGACTGGCGGCGGCATTGCGCCAGCGGCTCGAGGCGCTGTTGCCCGCGGGGCTCGGCGCGCTGGCGGAGCGGTTGTTCGCGATGCGCGGCGAGTTGCGCGCGCGCTATCCGGAGATGGGCGAACGGCGGCGCGCGATCGCGGCGATGCTGGCCGAGGGGGGAGAATTCGACCCTTTGGCGATAGGAAGTTTTTCTACCACCCCGACGGATGCCGAGGCCAAGTTGGGGAACGATGGTGATCACGCGCAACGCGCGCCGACATCGACCTTCCCAACTGGACCCCGGCCTTCGCCGGGGAGGAGTCTAGAGGTGATCCCCCTCACGTCCCCCGACCCCGACGACCTGACGCTACGCCAGGCGCGCGTGTTGGCGAATGCCGACCGCGTCTATCACGGGGCGGACGTGCCGCGCGCGATCCTGAACCGCGCGCGCGCCGATGCCGCGCGGATCGCTTGCGCCGCGCCGCCGATGGCGCTGGAACCGGGATTGTCGGTCGATGTGAGGATGGCATGAGCGGGTTCGGATACCGGATCATCGGGGGCAAGGCCGAGCGCGTCGCCATCAAGACCGCGCTGAGCCAGGACGCCGAGCTCATCTGGGTTCATCTGTCGACCAACGACGAGCACGCGCAGGCGTGGCTGCGCGACGAGGCGAAGCTGCAGGATTATGTCGTCGACGCGTTGACCGCGGTCGAGACGCGACCGCGGTGCGAGGCGTTCGACGAGGGCGCGCTACTCAACCTGCGCGGGCGTGCGCAGGACGGCGCGCCGGGGGTCAACGGCGATCTGCTCGCGTCGGTCCGAATCTGGGCGGTACGCGGCCATGTGTTTTCGGTGACCCGCAAGGCGATGATCGCGGTTGAAGAAGTCCAGAAACAGGTCGAGACCGGCGACGTCCACGATCCGGGCGACCTGATCGCCGAATTCGCCGCCTCGATCACCGAGGATCTCGATCCGCATGTTGCCGACCTGGGCGATGAGCTCGACGATTGCGAAGAGGCGCTCGATGCGAACCGGGTGTTCGAACTGCGTCGCAAGGTATCGCGGGTGCGCGTCGAATCGATCGGCTACAAGCGGTTCCTCCAACCGCAGCGTGCGGCGCTCGAAAAGCTCGCGGCGCTGCCGTGTGACTGGCTGCAGGACGACGACCGGTTGCACCTGAACGCCGCCGCGGATCGCGCCGCGCGGATGGCCGAGGAACTCGAATCGATCCGCGAACGGTCCGCGCTGATGCACGAGGCGCTGACCGATTTGCGCGCGGAACAGATTGACACCCGCGGCCTCATCATCGCGGTCGTCGCGATGGTGTTCCTGCCGCTCACGTTCATCACCGGGCTCTACGGGATGAACGTGCCGCTGCCCTATCAGCACGCGCCGTGGATGTTCGATGCGATCACCGCGACGTGCGCGGCGATCACCGCGGGGGTGGTGATCTATTTCGTCCAGCGGCACTGGTTCCGGCTGTAGGCTTACACCGCGCGCGCGGATCGCCAGGCGGTGGCGATTTCGAACAGGCTGTCGGCGGCGTCGCGGAACGGCGCGGGATCGCTGCCGATCGAGGCGTTGACGATCGCGCGGCGGACGCCGCCGTAGAAGCGCGCCAGCGTCGCCGCGACATCGGCGCCCTGGTCGAAATCGAGCCCCGCCTCGAGCGCGAACAGGATCGCGGTGGCGCGGGTCACGCGTTCGCCCTTTTTGGCATAGTGGCGGTGTTCGGTCGCCCACGCCGCCGCGCGCAGCGCCGCGACCAGCTCCTCGTAGAGCAGCTGGACGAGCGCGGGGCCATCGGCCGCCGCGGTGCGGCCGACCGCGTCGATCTGGCGATAGGTCGCATAGGGATTGCGCGCGAGCGCGGAGGCATAGGCCATCAATTGTTGCTCTGGTTCCAGGCCCTGATCTGATTGTCGAGGAACGACTGGGTCGCCTTGTACGCGCTGATCTTGCTGTTCATGCTCGCGAATTGCTGGGTCAGCCGCTGGGTCAGCTGATCCGACTGGTCGGTCAGCGTCGCCTGCTGCTTGGCGAGCGACGATTGCGCCGCGGTATAGCGCGTCACCGACGCGCCGAGCCCGAAGATGACGCTGGTCGCGGTGGTCGTGATCTTGTCGAGCTGGGCCGACAGGCCGTTCAGCCCGATGCTGGAATAGGCGAACATCGCCTCGACCGCGTCGGGCGAATCGGTCAACGCCTTGTCGAGCGCGGCGCTATCGACCTGGAGCGTGCCGTCGCGATTGGTGCGGACCCCGACCGCGGCGAGCGAATTGGGCACGCCCGCCGCGACGCCGTAGGACAGCGCCGAGCTGGTCAGCCCCTGGAGCGAGGTCAGCAATGCGCGCGCCGCGGTATCGGAGCGGAGCACCCCGGTCTTGGGATCGGTCTGTTCCTTGATCTGCGCGAACGCGAGATTGTAGGTGTCCACGAAATCGTTGACCGCCTGTTTCAGCGCGGCGGTCGGCGGGGTGCTCGATAGCGTGACGGGCACCGCCGAGACCTGGTTGAGCTGGAGCTTTACCCCGTCGACCAGGTCGCTGATGCTATTGCTCGCGCGTTCGACCTTGATGCCGTCGACGGTCAGCTGGGCGTTGATCGCGGTGCTGGTGACGCTGGTGCTCGCCGCGCCGAGGCCCGCGTTGAACTGGCCGAGCGTCCCATCCGGATCGCTGGTCGCGGTCAGCGTGAACGCCTGGTTGGTGCCGGTCGCGCCTTTGAGCGACAGATAGGCGCCGCCCGTGCCGTCGGTGATGACGGTGGCCGTAACCCCTGCTTTCTTGGCGTTGATCGCGGTGGCGATGTCGTCGAGGCTGGCGCTGGCGACGTCGATGGTCAGCGATCGGGCGGCGTCGCCGGTGAACGCGGTCATGGTCGCGCTGTCGGCGCTGTAGCTGGCCTGGCCGAATTCGAGCGTGAAGGTACCCGAGCCGATCACGGCGGTACGATCCGCGATCGGGTTGGTCGTCCGCACGCTTTGTGCGCTGGCGAGGCGGTCGACGGTGATCGTGCGCGACAGACCCGCCAGCGTCGCGCCTGGGAGCGCGGTCGCGCCCAGCACGCTGCCGTTCGAACTGGTCGGCTGGGTCGTGAGCGACCCACTCTTGACCAATGTCGCGAGCGCGGTCGAAAAATTGCTCATCGTGCTCTTGAGCGAACCCGCCGCGGAGACCTGCGCGGTCAGCGTGTCCGCTTGCGCGGTCAGCGCCGCGGTCTTCTGCGCGAACTGCGCCTGGACCAGCGAGGTGACGAGGCTGGCGGTATCGACCCCCGATCCGGTTTTCAGTGAGGTCAACAGCGACTGGGTCGCCGATTTGACGACGTTCGTCGTGGTCGGCGTCGTGGTCGTTCCGGTCGTCGTGGGCATTGGTGATCTCCGCGCGTCACATCGCTAAACGGCCGCTGGCGGCACAAATTTAGGAAAGTTTCGCGCCGTTTTCGTCGAATCGGGCGTCGACGGGGACGTCGATCAACGGCTGGATTCCGCCCGCGCGCTGGTTGAGCCCGAAGACGAACGCCAGCACCGTTGCGATCGCGAGATACAGGTCGTCGCGCACCTCCTGCCCTTCGCGGCTGGTGTAATAGACCGCGCGCGCGAGCAGCGGATATTCGAGCATCGGCACGCTCGCCCCGCCGGCCAGTTCGCGGATCGCCATCGCCACCGCGCCGCGCCCGCGCGCGACCACCACTGGCACCTGGTCGCGACCGCGATCGTAGCGCAGCGCGACCGCGAAATGGGTGGGGTTGGTAAGGACGACGTGCGCTTCGGTGACCGCCTTGCGGAGCCCGCGATTGGCCATCGCGCGCTGCATCTGGCGCTGGTGGCCCTTGGCCTCGGGCGACCCTTCGGTCTCCTTGTGTTCGTCCTTGATCTCCTGCTTCGTCATCCGGATCTTGCCGAGGAGCTGAATGATCTGGAGCGGGACATCGATCATCGCGATCGCGACCAGCCCGAGCGCCATCGCCATCATGACGCCGAAGAAGGTGCCGTCGAGCGTGCCGAGCGCGCCGCCGAGATCGCTCGAGGACAGGCCGATCGTGACATGCGACGCCTGCCACAACATATACGCACCGATGGTGCCCAGCAGGATCACCTTGAGCAGCGATTTGCCGAGCTCGATCCAGCCGTGCGAGCCGAAGATGCGCTTGAGCCCCGAGGCGGGGTTGATCCGGTTCGCCTTGGGCGCGAGCAGCGACGCGTTGAAGCCCAGATTGCCGAGCCCCGCCGAACTGCCGACGGTCGCGATCACGCTGACCGCGAACAGGCTGGCGAGCGAGGGCAGCAATTTCCCGCCTCCCTCGGCGAGCGCGCGCCACGGCGAGAAATCCTCGACATCGCCGCGCCCGAAGGTGAAGCTCGACGCCATCAACGCCTTGCAGGCGCCGAGCAGCGCGGGGCCGAAGAGCATCAGCCAGCCGACGCCTGCGAGCACGACCAGCGCGGTCGCAAAATCCTTGGAGCGCAGGACCTGGCCGTCATCCGACGCCTTTTGCTTGCGCTTGGCGGTTGGCGCTTCTGTCTTTTCGCCGAATTCGTCCGCCATCAGCCGAACACCAGCGATTGCACCGCGGCAAGGCCTTCGCGGATGATGACGAGCATGTAATCCCCCATCGCGGGGAACGCGATCGCCAGCGCGACGACGCCGACCGCGAGGCTGGCGGGCAGCCCGATCGCGAACAGGTTGAGCGCGGGCGCGGCGCGGCTCAGCATACCGACGATCAGGTTCAGGCAGAGCAGCAGGAAGCCAACCGGCAGCGCGAGCAGCAGCCCGGCGAGAAACGCGTAGCCGCCGAAGAACGCGATATCGCGCAGCCGGCCGACCGCGAGCCATGTTCCCGGCGGCATGACGTCATAGCTTTTGACGAGCATCTCGACGAGCACGAGATGACCGTCGACCGACAGGAACAGCAACGTCAGCATGATCGACATGAACTGGCCGAGTGCTGGGCTTGACCTGCCGTTCTGCGGATCGATCGACGAGGCGAACCCGATCCCCATCGATCCACCGATGAGTTCGGATGCGATCAGCGGTGCCGAAAAGGCCACCTGGAGGATGAAACCCATCGCGAGCCCGACCAGTGCTTCGGCGGCGACCGCGAGGAAGGTCGTGACCGCGAAAATCTGCGCGGGCGGGGTGATCGGATGCGCAGCGAGCACGAGCAGGCCGATCGCGCCTGACAGCGACACCCGCACGGGGAGCGGAATCGACACCGCGCCGAACACCGGCGCGACGACGAACGCCGCGCCGATCCGCACCATGACGAAGATCAACGCCCACAGTTGCGGCTCGATCGCGAGGCCGAAGCCTAGCATGGCGAAGCCTGCGAGAGCGCGCACGCTGCGCACCACGCAGGCAAGCCCGGCCGACGGGTCGGCAACGCCGAACCCGATCGACGCCGCGGCTTTGCCGCTGCGTGGCTCATGGTTTGTTTAGGGCAGCGACGCCGCGAAGAACCCCAGACTGGCCGGGCTTGATCGCGTGGCGCGCAGCATACGCGCTCTCGCGCTCTGCGCCTCATTTCACCAAATCCGGAATACGGTCGAACATGCCGATCGTGAAATCGCTCAGCAGCCCAAGGATCAGCCCGCCGAAGATCATGATCGAGAAGGCGACGACGATCAGCTTGGGGACGAACGACAGCGTTTGTTCGTTGATCGAGGTCGCGGCCTGGACCATGCCGAGGATCAGCCCCGCGAGCAGCGCGGGGATCAGGATCGGCGCGGCGGCGAGCGCCAGCACCCACATCGTCTGGTTGGCGATGGTGAGGAAATAATCGGCGTCCATGTCAGATACGATTCCCGAACCCGTTCGTGCTGAGCTTGTCGAAGCATGTGCAACCGGGCGAAACAGGTGGGACACGTCCTTCGACAACCTCAGGACGAACGGAGCGGGGTGCGGTCATTGCTATGTCGCGAAGCTGTTCGCGAGGCTGCCCATGGTCAGCGCCCAGCCGTCGACGAGGACGAACAGCAGCAGTTTGAACGGGAGCGAGATGATCGTCGGCGAGAGCATCATCATGCCGAGACTCATCAACACCGTCGCGACGACGAGATCGATGACGATGAAGGGCAGGAAGACGAGGAACCCGATCTGGAAAGCGGTCTTGAGCTCGCTGGTGACGAACGCGGGCAGCAGCACCGAAAAGGGGATGTCCTTGGCGCTCTGATACGGCCCCGACTTCGCGAGCTGGGCGAACATCGTCAGGTCTTTCTTGCGGGTCTGTTTGGTCATGAAATCGTGGAGCGGCGCGCCCGCGGCCTGGATCATCTGCGTCCCCGCGATCTGGCCCGTGGCATAGGGCTGGATCGCCTCGGTGTTCATCTGGTTGATCGTCGGGGCCATCACGAACAGCGACAGGAACAGCGCGAGCCCGATCAGTACCTGGTTGGGGGGGCTTTGCTGCAATCCCAGCGCCTGGCGGAGTATCGCCAGCACGATGATGATCCGGGTGAAGCTGGTCATCATGAGCAGGATGCCCGGCAGGATCGTCAGCAACCCCATGATGATGAGGACTTGCAGGCTGAGCGAGAGCGGGGCCGATTGACCGGTCCCGCTCGCCGCGCCCCCCGCACCACTGGCGCCGAGCTGGCCTAATGCGCGGTCGACCGCATCGCCAACGCCGGGCGCCGACGGCGTGATCGGCGCGACCTGCGCGAAGGCAGGCGCGGCGATCACCAGCGCGAGCAGGAACGCCAGGAGAATCCACATCAATGTGTATCCCCGCGAGGGCGGGGATACAGGCTGTTCTCCCGCCTTCGCCGTAGAACAGTTGAACAGCGCAGGCCCCGAGCCCTTGCGCGTCACCGATACGCTCACTGTACCGATCCCTGCTCGGTCTTGTCGACCAGCGTGACGCCGCCACGAGCGACCGAAACGAGCAGCCGCCGGCCGTCGAAATCGAGCACCGCGAGGCGGACGCCGGGCGAGATCATCATGGTTTCCTTGACCGTGACGAGCCGCGTCGACGGCTTGCCGCCACCCGGCATCCGCGTCTCCAGCTTGCGCCAGAGATAGAGGCAGCCGATCATCAGCCCGCACACCAGCGGCAGCAGGACGACAAGCTTGAGAATATAGGTCCAGAGCATCCGGATCAGCCCGCGCGCTTGTCGGGGTTGACCAGCTCGGTCATGCGCACGCCGAACCGGTCACCGACCGTCACCACCTCGCCGCGCCCGATCAGCGTGCCGTTGACGAACACGTCGAGCAGTTCGTTCGCCTGGCGATCGAGCTCGATCACCGAGCTTTCGCCGAGCGCGAGGAGTTCGCGCAGCGACAATTGGGTCGAGCCGATTTCGACGGTCAGTTTCACGTCGACGTCCTGCAGCAGCCGGAAATTGCCGGCGACCATGTGGTCGGCGGCCGCCGCTGGCGGAAACCCGCTGGTCATGTCGTTCATGCGAGAAATCCTTCGTCGAAATGCGCGAGTGAGGTGAGGCGGATGGCCGCAAAGCCGTTCGAGGTGCCGACCGTGCCGCACCCCAACCGATGGTTGCCGACGACGACGGGGACGTCGGCGGCGATCGTGATCGGGATGACGTCGCCCGGCTTGAGATCCATCAGCATCTGCAAGGGCACGACGGGTTCGGCGAGGACCGAACGCACCGGGAATTTCACGGTCATCACCGAGCGGGTCAGCCCGGTGCGCCACACCGGATCGGCCTCCGCCTTGTCGAGCACCTTGCCCATCAGCGTCGCGCCATGCGGCTTGAGCGCGGGGACCGGGTAGAGCAGGTCGAGGAACACCGGCTTGGCGTTGCCCGCGGCCAAGCCGAAGCGGGTAACGACCATCGCGTCTTCGACATCGACCGGCAGCATCGCGGGGTTGATCTCGACGCGGGTCGGCGCGAAATCGATCCGGGTCAGCGGTTCCCATGCGGTCTGGAGCTGGGCGGCGATGGTGCCGCCGACGCGGACCACCATCGCTTCGGCGGCGGGCGAGAATTCGGTCGGCATCGCGGTCGGCGTCGCGCCCGTCCCGCCGAAGAAGATGTCGAGCATTTCGAGCACGAACCGCCCGTCGAGCACGCATAGCGCGGTCGACGGGGTCGCAACGCTGTCGTGCGCGGCCATCGTCAGCGGCAACCACGCGGTCAGCCCCTCCGCGCGTTCGGCGCGGTAATCGCTGAACCGCTGGACCACCAGCGGCTCGGCCCAGGCGCGCACTTCCTGGCGGAGCAGCGGTTCGAACACCCCGCGCAGGCTCCGCGCGAGCCGCGCGGACAGGTGCTGGAGGGTATGAAGGTCGCCGAACGGGTTCAGTTTCGTCGTGCCGAGGCCGCCAGCATGCGACGCAGGGCTACGATTGCGCGCCCGGCGATCGTCGTTCGTGGTTGCCTCGGTGTTAACCATGGCGTCACTGAACAACGAAATTGGTAAAGTAGACGTTACTAACGCCCCCGAAGCCCTCTTTTTCCTTGAGCGTCGCGTTGATCGCCTTGACCAGCCGGGCCTGCAAATGATGCTTGCCGTCGCTGGTGAACACCTCGTCCTCGGTGGTGTCGCCGAGCGCCATCAGGATCGCGGACCGCACCGCGATATCGTTGGTTTTCAGATGTTCGATGACGGTTTCGTCGTAGGGTGTCGAGACCGCGACCCCGACCTGGATGAAGTGCGTCGACTCCTGCAGGTTGGCGGTGAAATCCTTGTCCATCGCGTAATAGTTGGACGCGTATTTTTCGCCGCCCGATCCCTTGGGCGTCGACGCGCCCTTGGCTGCGGGCGCTTCTTCGCCGCCGTGGCCACCCTCGCCGCCGCGCTTCTGCTCGCTCTTGGGCACCAGTTTGGGACCGGTATCGACCGCGGTGGCGTGCCCGCCGATCAGCCCCGCGCTGGAGGCATAGACCCCCGCGCCAACCCCGCCGCCGACCAGCACCAACAGCGCGACGCCGCCGACCAGCAGCTTCTTCATCTTGCCCTTCTTCTTGGGTTCGGGGGTGTCGGTGGCTTCGCTCATGGTCGATTCCTCGTTGGGTTACGCGACGCGGCCCGCATCGGCATCGTCGGCCGTGGCGGAGTTGCGGGTGGGCGCGCGCCGGGGCGCGCTGGGAAGGGTGGGTTGCTGCTGGGGCGCGCGCTGCTGCTGGCCGGTGCCGGCGCTGCCCGCGTCGACACTGCTTCCCGACAACCGCAGTCCGCGCGATTCGGCGATGTCGGCGAGGCGCGTCTGCGAATCCTGGAGCAGCGCGCGCGTGCCAGCGTGTTCGGCCTGGAACCGAACCGCGACCGAATCGCCATCGCGGGTGATCGAAACATCGATCGTGCCGAGCGCGTCGGGAATGAGGCGGATCCGGGTGTCGGCGGCGCTGGCGGTGGCCGCGGCGGCGGTATCGCGCAGATGTTCGATCCGATCGATCATCGCGTGGGGCCAGCGATCCTGGCTTAGGTCGAGTGGTGCCTGTTGCGCGCCACCGGTCGCGGCGACCGTGGGATGCGCGGCGTCGGCGACCGGCTGCAGCGTGGCGGGATCGATCGTGCGATTGTCGGCTGTGCCGCGCTCGTTGCGGCGCGCGGCGGCGATCGCGGCCCCGAACACCTGCATCGCGGGGCCTTGGGTGATCGGCAGGGTCGCGAGTGGCGGTGCAGCCGCGGTCGGTGCGGTCACGACACCGGCGGGCAACGCGACGCTGTCCGCGCGACCATCGCCGCGATCGGTCGGCGCTTGGGCAAAAGCGATGGTCGAATCGCGGATGGCCGGTGCGACGACCGTGGCCGTGGTGTTCGTCGCCGTGATCGACGGCGGCGTGGTCGCGCGAGCAAGACCGGTCGGCACCGGTTGCGGAGCAACCACGGCGGCTGGCCGCGGCGTCGCGGTTCGAGCGGCGTCCGGTGGCATGGCCCCTGCCGTGATCTGCGGGGTGGTCAGGGGAGCGGATAGCGGGCGTTCGAGTGTAGCGGTGTCGCTCGACCGAATAACGGGTGCGGCGTCGTCGGTCGTCGATAAGGTCGCCAAGACGGGCGCGGGTGGCGTCTTTCCCTCGATGCGCGGCGACGGTTCTGTCGTCGGTGGACCGAGCACGGCAAGCGCCACGGGCGGCGTAAAGTTCGCCTGGTCGGGATCGGGTTCGGCGGTATCGTCCGCCAGAGCCTCGTCGGCATCCGAATCGATCGGCGAATTCACCGCGGTGTCGCCGCGAACGGTCGGCGATACCGTCGGCGCGAGCGAGGCGCGGCGCGCTGCAAATGGCGAGACCGGTTTGGCGATGTCCTTCGCCGGGGTTGGCAGCTCGACCGGGCTGGTCACCGAGGCTGCTTTTGACGTGACGACCGCCACGGGAGCGGCCGACGACCGCCATGCGATGGTCGGTGCGAGAGGTGATTGATCGGGAACGGGCGGCAATGGCGTGCCGGATAGGGCATCGGCTTGCCGGTCGGGCGATAGCGGTGGCGGTGTGAGGGTGAGGCCGGGCACTGGGGGTGTGGCACCCGCCGCGACCGTCGTTGCGCCGACCGCTTCCCACAGCAGCGCGCCGAAAACGGGCGGCGCATCGGGCGAACCGGTGCCGATCGCGATCGCAAGCGGGCTGGCGGTGGTGGTCGCGAAACTGGTCGAAAGAATCATAAGGGGTCGATCTCGGCGAAGGGTTTACTGATCGATTAGCAAGGATCGTGCCGGTTTTTCCGAAACGCGGGTGCGGCTTCGAGTGCGCGGACCTCCTTCAGCACGTCGTCGGCCTCGACGCGCGCGAGCAGCTTTTCGACCGCGCTCTGGTCGCGACGCGCGGCGCGGGTCGCCTCGCCCGCGACGGTGGCGCGATGATCGGCGGCTTCGAGGCGGGTCTGGGCGGCGCTGGCGGACTGGTGGAGCCGATCGCGATAATGCGCCGCCGCGGTGAGCGAGAAGCCAGCCGCTGCGGTCCGGGTCGGCGCGATCGCCTCTGCCAGCGCGGTGATCCGGGCGCTGAGCGCGGCCTCGCTCGCGGCGCGGTCGCGCGCTTGTGCCTCGTCGGCGCGGGAGAGGTTCAGCTGGATCGTGCGGACGCGGTGGATCCGGTCGAGCGTCTGGCGGTTGCGCGCCACCTCAGCCCTCGCCGAACACGCCGGTAAGCTCGGTGACCGCGTCGGTCAGGCTGACGGTCTCGTCGGCGTCTTGGCGGATATATGCCATGATCGCGTCGTGGCACGCGATCGCGGTATCGATCGCGGGGTCCGCGCCGGGGCGATACGCGCCCATCAGCACGAGGTCGCGATTCTCTTCGTAAGTCGCCAGATGGCGGCGCAGCACCCGCGACGCGGCGATATGATCGGGACCAACGATATCGGTCATCACCCGGCTGACCGAGGGGCCGATGTCGATCGCCGGATAGACGCCGCGTTCGGCAAGCGCACGGTTGAGGACGATATGCCCGTCGAGGATCGACCGCGCCGAATCGACGACGGGGTCGTTGCCGTCGTCGCCATCGGCGAGCACGGTGTAGATCGCGGTGATCGATCCGCCACTCGACACGCAGGTGCCCGCGCGCTCGATGAGATTGGGGAGCATCGCGATCGCCGACGGCGGATAGCCGCGCGCGCTGGCGGATTCGCCGAGCGCCAGACCGATTTCGCGCCCCGCATGTGCGACGCGGGTCAGCGAGTCCATGATCAGCAGCACTTTCTTGCCCTCGGCGCGGAACGCCTCGGCGATCGCGGTCGCGCGCAGTGCGCCGCGGATGCGCAGGACGGGGGAATGATTGGCGGGGACCGCGACGACGACCGAGCGCGCGCGCGCTTCGCCCGCGACCTTGGTTTCGAGGAAGTCGGCGACTTCTCTGGAGCGTTCGCCGATCAGTCCGATGACCACGACATCGGCTTGCGCCGCGCGGACGATCATGCCGAGCAGCACCGATTTGCCGACCCCCGATCCCGCCATGATCCCGACGCGCTGGCCCTGGCCGACGGTCAGGAGTCCGTTGATCGCGCGCACCCCGACATCCATCGGTTCGCGGACGCGCCCGCGATCGAGCGGCGATTGGATATGACCCGCCAGCGGCCAGTGGCCTGCGCCGCGGATCGGGCCGAGGCCGTCGATCGGCTTGCCCGCGCCATCGACGACACGCCCGAGCAACGCCGCGCCGACCTCCGCCTGGCCGGGTGCGCCGATCGGCCGGACCGGCGCCTGCGGCAGAAGCGCGGCGGGGCCACCGAGATTCATCATCAGCGTGCGGCCGTTGCGGAAGCCGATGACCTCCGCCTCGACCGTTCGGCCGTGCGATTCGCCGACCTGGCAGACGGTGCCGACCGGCAGCGACAGCCCGACCGCCTCCATCAGCAGCCCGTCATAGGAGGCGAGGCGACCCGCGACCCTGGCGACGGGCCGGAAATCGGCGCGCCCCAGGGTGTCGAGATAATCGGTGGTGAAGCGGTTCAGCATAGCGGGGGCACGGGCACGCGGTCGATCGCCTGCGCGAGCTGTTCGAGCCACAATTCGGGGCCGTCCTCGACGACGGTCGAGGCGCTTTCGAGGACGAAGCTGCCACGCGCTAGGGCGGAATCGCTCGCGGCAAAGACGGTCTTGGGCAGTTTTCCCTCGACCAGCACGACATCGTCAGGGTGGAGCCGGAGCAACGCCGATTCGGCGGCGTCCGCGAGCAGTTCGGCGGCGGATTCGACCCGCCCGGCGAGCAGCTCGGGCGAAATCCCGGCCTCGCCGACCAATTTGGTCACGAGGAACAACACCGTCTGGCGCAATTTGCGCGCCATCCGTTCGCGATCGAGTTGGCTGCCGGCCTGCAACGCGGCGGCGAGTTCGGCGAGCAGCTGTTGATCGCGCGATTCGCCCGCGCCCGCGGCGAGCGCGGCGTCTGCCAGTCCCTCGGCGTACCCCGCGGCGCGTGCGGCCTCGACGGGATCGACGAATTCGGTGGAGCCCGCGTCGGGGTCGAGCGGGTTCCAGCCCTCGGTCGGATTGGTGGCGGGGTTGGCGGGGCTGAAATGGCGCGGCTTGCCGCCGTTTCCGCCATGCGCGCGCGCGCGCGGGTCGCGGGGTGCGAAGCCCAATGGCGGCGCGAATGCGGCCTGCAACACGTCGGCCGCGGCGGCATGCCGTCCTGCATATCCGGCAGTGAACCCCGAAGACGCATCAGACATAATCGTCTTCGCCCGAACCCATCATGATCGTGCCGTCCTTGGCGAGGCCCCGTGCGATCGCGATCATCGCCTTTTGCGCCTCGAGCACATCGGCGAGCCGCATCGGCCCGCGCGCCTCCATCTCGTCGCGGATGCCGTCGGCGGCGCGCGCCGACATGCAGCCGAAGAAGCGCTCGCGCACCGCTTCGTCGACGCCCTTGAGCGCCTTGCACAGGATTTCGCCGTCGATGTTGCGGACGAGCGCGCCCAGATTCTTGTCGTCCATCTCCAAGAGGTTATCGAAGACGAACAGCGCCTCCTCGATCGCCTTGGCGACGTCGCGGTCGATCTTGAACAATTTGGGCATGACGCGTTGTTCGGTCGCCTTGCGCGCGCCCGACAGGATTTTCGCCGCTTCGCGGGTACCGCCGAGCGACACGCCGCTCTTGGTCGATGCGGTGCGGTGCGCGAGCACGCTCTGGAGCGTTTCGACCGCCTCCGGCGTGATCGGGCCTAGCCGCGCGATGCGGTGGAGGATATCGGGCTGAACCGCCTCGGGCAGCAGTTCGAGCACGCGGCCCCCGACGCCGGGATCGAGGTTTGCGATGATCACCGCGGCGATCTGCGGATGTTCCTTTTCGACCATCGCAGCAATCTCGGTCGCATCGAGCCAGCCGAGCATTTCCAGTTCGCACGCCGCCTCTACCGGCGTGATCCGGGCGAGGACGCTTTCGGCCTTTTCGGGGCCGAGCGCGCGATTCATCACCGCTTCGATCTTGGGGCGCGGGTCGAACCCGATCGCGGTGCGGGTGCGGGCGTGACCGACGAAATCGTCGAGCACGTCCTCGACTTCGTGTTCGCTGACGTCGGCGACCGCGAACATCGCCTTGCCGAGTTCGCGCACCTCGTCGGGGTCGAGCTTTTGGAGGATCGCCGCGGCTTCCTCCTCGCCGACCAGCATCATCAGCACCGCGGCGCGTTCGACGCCGGTATAGGTGCGGATCGCGGTGGCCGCGGTCACTTCGCGTCGGCCTTGATCATGTCGCGCACCGCGAGCGCGGCGCGAGTCGGATTGTCGCGCGTGAAGCCGCGGACCGCGCCGATCCGCTGGTCGTAGCCGCGGGTCGATTCGAGCTGGTCCAGGCTGACCGGGCCCGCGACGCCATCGGCGGAGGCGGCCGGGCCTTCGAGCCCGGCGAGCGCGGCACGCGGGGCTTCGTCGCGCTTCTTCATCAGCGCCTTGGCGAGCGGGCGCACACCGAGCAACAGCACGAGCAGCGCGATCAGGATCGCGGTCGCGTTGCGCGCCAGCACCGGCAGCCAGGCATTGTCGTACCAGGCGGGACCGGCCGCGGCGGCAAGGTCGTTGGCCGCGAATTTGCGGCTGATCACGGTGACGTTGTCGTTGCGAGTCTGGTCGAACCCGACCGTGCTTTTTACCAGATCGGTGATCTGGTTGATCTCCATCTGGGTTCGGCGGGTCTTGTCGGGATCGCGGAGCAGCACCGCGACCGACAGCCGCTTGATCGCGCCGGGCGCGTTGCGCGTCACCGATACTTCGCGACCGAGGTCGTAGGCGCGTTGAAACTGGTCGGATTGCTTCATCGGATCGGGCGCGGCGGCCCTTGCGGCGGGCGATCCGCTCGCACCGTTGGCGGCTTGCGGGGTCTGCAGCGTGCTCGCGGGCGGGGGGGTGTTGCTCAGCACGCCGGGAATCCCGCCGGGCGCGGCGTTGGGGGTCGCCTGGTTCCCGGTCCAATTGCCGGTTTCGGCGCGCAGCACACCGTCCTTGTCGTAGCTTTCGCGGGTTGCCTGGGTCTCGTCGAGATTGACGTCGGCCTGAACCTCTGCGGTGAAATTCCCTGCGCCGACGAGCGGGGTCAGCAGCTGGATCAGCTGCTGGCGGTATTTGTCCTCGACCTTGCGCTGCACCTCGAGCCGCTGGTCGCCCGCGGGATCGCCCGCGCCGCCGGGCTTCGACAGCAACGCGCCGAGTTGATCGACGATCGTGACGCTTTCGGGCTTCATTCCGGGCACCGAACTCGCGACGAGGTTGACGATCGACGAGACCTGCGATTCGCCGAGCGATCGGCCGCCCTGTAGCTTGACGATGACCGACGCCGAGGGGCTGGCATTGTCACGGACGAACACGCTGGATTCGGGCATCGCAAGGTGGACGCGCGCTTCGGCGATCGAGTCGAGTTCCTCGATCGATTTGGCAAGTTCGCTTTCGCGTGCCTGGCGGAGGCGTTCGCCCTCGACCGCGCGGCTGACGCCCATCGGCAGTTGATCGAGGATCGCATAGCCGCCGGGCGCGGCCTTGGGCAGGCCCTGGCCCGCGAGCAGCATCCGCGCCTTCGCATAATCGTCCTCGCCGACGGTCAAGGCGCCGGTGCCCTGATCGATATGGCTCTTGATGCTGGCCTGATCGAGTGCGCCGGTGACGGCGGCCTTGTCGGCATCGGGCAGGCTGGTGAACAGCGTCTTCTGCGTCGGCGTCGACAGCGCCATCCACGCGAGCGCGGCGGCGCCGATCAGCGCGATCATCAGCGCCATCGGCAGCGAACGGCGAACCGCGGGCTGCGCCATCACCCCCCTGATCTGCTGGAGCGGGTTGGCGAAACGCTCTGGGACGAACGCGGGCGTGGTGGTGAGGGCGGTGGTCATCTCAGATTATACCGGCATGCTCATAATGTCCTTGTAGGCGGACAGGAGTTTGTTGCGGACCTGCAACGTCGCCTCGAAGCTGACCGACGCCTGCTGGCGCGACAGCATCACCTTGGCGATGTCGACGGTTTCGCCGCGTTCGTAGCTTTCTGAGAGCTTGGCGGCCTGGTCCTGCGTTTCGTTGACGCTTTTCAGCGCCGTATCGAGGGTGTCGGCGAAGCTGGTCGGCTTCGTTTCGGTCGCCCCGGTCGCTGGGGCGGCGGGGCCGCTGGCCCCGGCCCGCGCGAGCGCCTGATTCTTTTCGAGGATCTGCGCGCGCAGCGCCATCACCCGATCGATCCCGCCGAGCGCCGGGGCGCCGCCGATCCCGCCGATGGCGCTCATGCCTGCGCACTCCAGCTAGGCATAGGCGCGAGTTCCTCGCCCTGCTCACGCGCCTTGGCGAGACGATAGCGCAGCGTGCGTTCGGAAATGCCGAGCCGCCGCGCGGTTTCGATCCGGCTGCCGCCGCACGCCTTCAACGTTTCGCGGATGGCATGGAATTCGCTCAGCTGGACGACGTTGTCGAGCGTCGCGGGTATGGTTGGCTGCGCCACGACCGGCGCGGGTGCGGCGCGGTCGAAGGTGAAGCGGACCGGGCGATCGAACAGGATGTGGCTCGGTTCGATGGTGTCGCCGGCCGCGAACAGCAACGCGCGCTGGATCACGTTTTCGAGCTCGCGGACGTTGCCCGGCCAATCGTGGCGGATCAGTTCGTCGATCGCTGCAGGGGTCGGCCACGGGATCGTCGACCGGTTGCCCGCGTGGCGCAGGATCATCGTCGCGGCGAGCGCCGGAATGTCCTGCGGGCGTTCGCTGAGCGATTTGGTGGCGAGCGGGAAGACCGCGAGCCGGTAATAGAGATCGGCGCGGAAGCGGCCCGCGGCGACTTCGTCCTGGAGATCGCGGTTGGCGCAGGCGATGACGCGGACGTCGATGGCCTGCGCGGCGGTCGCGCCAATCGGCACGACCTCGCGTTCCTGGAGGACGCGGAGCAATTTCGACTGCAGCGTCAGCGGCATCTCGGCGATCTCGTCGAGCAGGATGGTGCCGCCATCGGCGGCGCGGAAGAAGCCCTCGCCGCCCGACGACGCGCCGGTGAAGGCGCCCTTCTGGTGGCCGAACAGCATCGCTTCGAGCATGGTTTCGGGCAGCGCGGCGCAGTTGATCGCGATGAACGGGCCGTCGCGGCGCGGCGAGCCGTGGTGGATCGCGCGGGCGAGGACTTCCTTGCCGGTGCCGGTCGGGCCGTTGATGAGGACGGTGATGTCGGCCTGCGCGACCCGGTCGGCGAGCGCGAGCAGCGCGAGGCTTTCGGGGTCGGCGGCGGTGGGAGTGTCGGGTCCGGCGATCAGCGCGCGCGCGAAGGCATAGCCGACCGCGGTGTCGCTACCCTCGAAGGCGATCCGCGCGGGATTGCCGTCGCGCGAGGGGATCACGTGGCGACCCTCCTCGCCGATCACGACGGTGCGCGCGGGCGCGGGCGGGGTTTCGCCTTCGGCGACGAGGAACAGGTCGTTCGAGGTCGGTTGCGTGCCCTCCATCGTCCCGACCCCGAAACCCTGCGCACGCAGGCTCGAGATCAGAGCGTATTTGCGCTTGGTGATGGCGGCGGACGGAAAGATCGAACGCATGCAAATTCCCCTTGGACAAACCGCGAATGGGGCAGCGTTGGTAAACGCGGCGTTAAATATGCCGCGCTCCGGCAAGTTATTTCCGGGGGCGTGGCCCGCGCATCGCGCGCGCGCGGCTATGACTAGTGAAACAGCCGGGAACTGGGGAAACAGCTGGGCGCAGCGGTGCGTCGTTTTTTTCCGCTTAAGTCCCGTGCGCCGCAGCCGTTACCCCCTTTGGCGGCTCGGCCCTCCGCTCTGGGGGCGGCGGGGAAACGCCGGACTTAATGGAGATAGACCCATGACTGTTATCGCTTCGAACATCTCGGCGCTCCGCGCCGCAACCGCATCCAACTCTGCCAGCATGATGCAGCAGACCGCGATGGAGCGGCTGTCGACCGGCAAGCGGATCAATTCGGCCAAGGACGACGCGGCCGGCCTCGCGATCTCGAACACCATGACCTCGCAGATCCGCGGCATGAACCAGGGCATCCGCAATGCCAACGACGGCATCTCGATGGCGCAGACCGCCGAAGGCGCGCTGGGCGAAGTCACCAACATGCTGCAGCGCGTTCGCGAACTTGCCGTCCAGGCATCGAGCGGCACCTATAGCGCCGACGACAAGACGAACATCCAGTCGGAAGTCACCGCGCTGACGACCCAGATCACCAGCACGCTCGCCAACACGCAGTTCAACGGCAGCACGCTGTTCGACGGCAGCGCCGGGACCTCGGGTGTCGTCACGATCCAGGCGGGTGCGAATGCGAGCGACACGGTCGACCTGACGCTCAGCACGCTGACGACCGACACCACTATCACGGCCGCAACGGCTGTCGATCTGACGACGGGTGGTTCGGCAGCGATCGCGACGATCGACGATGCGCTGAAGACGGTGAACACGACCCGTGCAGGCCTGGGTGCCTCGCAGAACCAGCTGCAGTCGGCGGTCAACAACCTGACCTCGAACTCGACCAACCTGTCCGACGCGCGCAGCCGCATCGAAGACGCCGATTTCTCGGCCGAATCGACCGCGCTCGCCAAGGCGTCGATCCTGAGCCAGGCCTCGACCGCCATGCTCGCCCAGGCGAACCAGAGCCAGCAGGGCGTACTGAAGCTGCTTCAGTAATCCCGGTGTCGGTGCCGGCACCGCCCCCCGGACGAGGGTGACGGCGCCGACGACACGCTTCCGCTGGACGGAAGGGCGTGGAGGACCCCGGCGGCAGCGATGCCGCCGGGGTTTTTCGCGTTCGGCCACCGCGGCCGTTCACTGCGCGGTGCGGGTGTAGCGCGACTTGGTACGGCGCGGCGGCGGCGCCATATGTCACTCGCGAATGTTTCGGCAGGGGAGGTGAAGATGGTGGCGACGCTGGTGATGTTGTGGCTGGTGATGGCGGTTGCCCCCGAGACGCCGGTCGGTCGGGCGTTGTGGCGCGGGTTCGTCGAGATGCCGGCGCAATTTCTAAACCGGATCACGCGCGGGCACGTGCTGCTGACGGCGTTGCTCGTCGCGACGGTCGTCGGGGTGGTCTGGCTGATCGGCGAGGAGGCCGTGCGACTGCTGTCGATGGCATCCCCCGAGGCGTTGTCGTGGTTGGTAATGGTCGACGCGGCGTCGCTGCTCGATGTCGCGATGGGCGTCGTGCTGGTCGCGACGTCGGTGCGAATCGGTGCGGCGTGGGCGCGGGTCGGCGCGGCGTGGCGGCGGGTGGTACGACGACCACGTGCGGTGCGAACGAGGCCCGTTCGGACCGAGCGAGCGGCAGACAACGACGACGAGGAGCCACGACGAGCGATGGCGGCCTAGGTGTTTGGTCTTGCATGATAGTCGTCCGCACAACCGCCATGGATGGTGGGAATGACGGTCGCCGATTGACGCTGCCCCGCGGCCTCACACCCGACGAATATATCGCGCGCATCCGGATAGACGACCCAGCGCAATTCACCATCGATCCGTGTCGCCACGCCGCAGACATTGCGCGCTTACGCCTCCAACCCCGGCGGCGGATCATTCACCGCCAGCGGCGGCACCCGGAACAGCATGATCCCGATGACCAGCGCCGCGACCGACAAGACCAGGCAAAATCCCGCGACCCCCGGCCACCCGGCGCGGGTCCATGCGACCCCGCCCGCCGACCCCAGCACGCTCGATCCCAGATAATAGAAGAACAGATAGAATGCCGCCGCCTGCCCGCGATTGGCCAGCGCGCGGCGCCCGACCCATGCGCTCGCGATCGAATGCGCGCCGAAGAACCCCACCGTCGTCATAGCGATCCCGCCGATCACTAGTGCCAACGGCACGGCGGCGGTCAGCGCGACGCCCGCGATCAGCAGCACGACCGGGATCCAGAACACCCGCCGCCGCCCTATCCTGCCCGCCAGCGATCCGAACCACGCCGAACTGATCGACCCCAGGATATACAGCAGGAACACCAGCCCCACCGCCGCCTGGCTCAATGAATAGGGCGGGCCGAGCAGCCGGAACCCTGCATAATTATACACCGTGACGAACACCCCCATCAGCAGGAACGCCTCCGCGAACAACAGCCGCATCGCGCGGTCGCCGAACAGCGTCGCCGCCGCGCGCGTCAAATCGCCGATCCGCCCCGCGCTTGCGACGAAGCGGCGTGACGGCGGCGCGAGGCGGCGAAACGCCTCCGCCATCGCCAGCCCCGCGACCCCGACCCCGCCGAGCGCCCAGCGCCACCCCGCGACATCCGCGATCAGGCTCGCGATCAGCCGCCCGCCCATCCCGCCCAAGGCGCTGCCCGCGATATACAGCCCCATCGCCGCGCCGACCGAGGCGGCGTCGACCTCCTCCGCGACATAGGCCATCGCCACCGCGGGCACGCCCGCGAGTGCGATCCCGGTCAGCAGCCGCAGCCCGAGCAGCGCGTACCATCCCGGGGCGAGCGCCGCCGCGGTCGACAGCGCGCCCGCCGCGATCATCGCCGCCACCATCAACGGTCGCCGCCCGACACGGTCGGACACGAACCCCGCCAGCAGGATGCCGATCGCCAGCGGCCCCGTCGCCAGGCTGACCGCGAGCGACGCCGCCTCCGCGCTCAGCCGGTATTGGGCGGCGAGCAACGGCAACAATGGCTGGACCGCATAGAGCAGCGAAAACGTCGAAAATCCCGCGAACAGCATCGCCAGCGTCAACCGCCGATAGTCCGCCGATCCCCGTGCGTGGCCGTCGGAACCCGGCCCGCTAGAATCCGGCAAGGAAGCGCGCGACGTTGTCGCCCAGTGCGGCGACCGCATAGCCGCCCTCGAGCAGTACCACGGTCGGCCAGCCACGCGCCGCGATGTCGCGCGCGAGCGTGGTGTAATCCGCGGTCTGGAGCGCGAACGCCGAAATCGGGTCGCCCGCCCAGGTGTCGGCGCCGAAGCTCACGATCAGCAGGCCCGGCGCGAACCGCGCGATCGCGTCGAGCGCGGCGGCCTGCGCCGCGCGGAACGCGTCGATCGTCGTGCCCTGCGGCAGCGGCAGGTTGAGCGTTGCGCCCGCCCCGTCGCCCGCGCCGGTCTCGTCGGCATGGCCCCAATAGAACGGATAATCGGTCGCGGGATCGGCGTGGATTGAGGCGTAGAACACGTCGCCGCGTTCCCAGAAGATGTCCTGCGTCCCGTTGCCGTGGTGATAGTCGATGTCGAGGATTGCGACCCGCCCGATTCCCGCATCGCGCGCCGCCTGCGCCGCGATCGCGGCATGGTTCAGGTGGCAGTATCCGCCGCAATAATCCGCGCCTGCGTGGTGGCCCGGTGGCCGGCACAGCGCGAACGCGGCGCGCTCCCCCGCCAGCACCGCATGCGTCGCCGCCAGCGCCGATTGCGCGCTGGCATAGACCGCGGCCCAGCTGTCGGGCGTGATCGGAGTCGTCGCGTCGAACGCATGCGCGCCCAGCAACGCATCGATCCGCGACAGCGCCAGCGGTCGCCGCCCCCGAATCGGAAACGCATAGGGAATCGCATCGCCCTGCCGCCCCGCCTCGCGCCACAGCCGCGGCGCGGCCTTCAGGAAGTCGACATAGGCCGCGCTGTGGACCGCGCGGATCGGCGTCTCGCCGCGATCCTCCGGCTCCTCGGTCGCGCCGATCGCGGCAAGCACCGCATCGACCCGCGCCGGGGTCTCGGCGTAGGCGGCGAACCCGCCATTATGGAGCTCCTGCGTCGGCGCGTGGCGCGCCTGGGCCGGCGCATAAAACGCGCGCATCACGCCGCGGCCTTGCCGCGCCCGCTCGCCAGCACGAGTATGACCACCCCCGCGATCGCCGACAGGATTGACCCCGACAGCACCCCGATCTTCACCGCGTCGACCATCACGGGGTCGGAGAAGGCAAGCCCGCCGATAAACAGGCTCATCGTGAACCCGATCCCCGCGATCAGCGACAGCCCGTAGATCTGGCTCCACGACACCCCGCGCGGCGGTTTGGCGATGCCGAGCTTGGTCGCGCCCCAGATCGCGCCGAAGATGCCGATCTGCTTGCCGACGAACAGCCCCGCGGCGATGCCGAGCACCAGCGGGTCGCGCAGCGTGGCAAGGCTGGTGCCGCCCAGCGCGACGCCGGCATTGGCGAACCCGAACAGCGGCACCACGACATAGGCGCTGATCGGGTGAAGCGCGTGTTCGAGCCGGTGGAGCGGCGAATCCTCACTGTCGGGTGTACCGGGCGATGGCCTGACCGGGATCAGCAGCGCGGTGATCACGCCTGCGATCGTCGCGTGGATTCCCGACATCAGCACGAACAGCCACAGGAACCCGAACCCGACCAGATACGGCCACAACCGCGTCACCCCGCGCCGGTTGAGGACATACAGCGCCACGACCGTCACCCCCGCCAGCATCAACGGCACAACGTGGATGCTCGCGGTGTACGCCACCGCGATGATTGCGACCGCACCCATGTCGTCGACGATCGCGACCGTCGTTAACAACAGCTTGAGCGACGACGGCACCCGGCTGCCGAGCAGCGCGAGCACCGCGATCGCGAACGCGATGTCGGTCGCCGCGGGGATCGCCCAGCCCGATTGCAGCCGCGTGTCGTGCCCCGCGATCGCCAGATAGACCAGCGCGGGCACCGCCATCCCCGCGACCGCGGCGATGAACGGCAACCGCCGCCGCTCGGCACTCGCCAGCCGCCCGTCGACGATCTCGCGCTTGATCTCGAGCCCGACGAGCAGGAAGAACAGCGCCATCAACCCGTCGTTGATCCACAGATGGACCGTCATCGGCCCGAGCTCGGGCGACAGGATCGGTCCGGTTTCCGCATGGAGCAGGTGGAAATAATCGTCGGCCAGCCCGGGCACGTTGGCGACGATCATCGCGAGCGCGGCGGCGACGATCAGGATCATCCCACCCGACGCCTCGCTGGTCAGAAAATCGCGCAGCGTCGACCGGTATCGTTCCCGCGCGACCGTGACGATCGCCTTGGTGACGCTGGTCGGGTTCGGGGGTTCGACGGCCATGTCGTTCGGGTAACCGCTGGCGAAGACCACGCAAAGCCCCTAACCACATCGGCCATGGCGGAAACCGGCCCCCATCACGTCCTGCTCGCCTGGTGGCGGACGCATGCGATCGCGCAGGTCGAGCATCAGGCGGTCAACGAACGCGTCCACGAAGATGCGGGGTGGAGCCAGCGCTACCTGTTCAACACCGCAATGTCGGCGGGGATCGCGATCCTGGGGCTGTTGCTGTCCTCCCCCGCGGTCGTGATCGGCGCGATGCTGATCTCGCCATTGATGGGGCCGATCATCGGCCTGGGGTTCGCGCTCGCGACCGCCGACGCGCACCAGATCAAGCGCGCCAGCACCGCGCTGATCGGCGGATCGGTCTTCGCGGTCCTGTTCTGCGCGCTGCTCGTCCTCGTGTCCCCGCTCCAGAACGTGACGACCGAGATCGCGGCACGGACGCGGCCCAATTTGTTCGACCTGCTCATCGCGCTCTTTTCCGCGCTCGCGGGCAGCTATGCGACGATCCGCGGGCGCGCGGGGACGATCGTCGGAGTCGCGATCGCGACCGCGCTGATGCCGCCGATCGCGGTCATCGGCTTCGGGCTCGCGACGTGGAACGGCACCGTCTTTTTCGGGTCGCTGCTGCTGTTCGTCACCAATTTCGTGACGATCGCGCTCACCGCGGCGGTGATGGCGCGGATCTACGGCTTCGGGCCGACCTTGTCGCCGCACCAGACCGCGTTCCAGAGCATTGCGATCCTCGTGACGCTCGCGCTGCTGGCGGTCCCACTCGGGCTGTCGCTGCGCCGGATCGCGTTCGAGAATTTCGCCAATAGCTATGCCCGCCAGGCGGTCAGCGACGTGTTCGGATCGCAGGCTCGGATCAGCCAGCTCGACCTCGATTTCCGCTCGTCCCCGATTAAGCTGACCGCCACCGTCCTGACCCCCACCTATCGCGCCGACGCCAACCGGAAGGTCGAACGGACCTTCGCCAAGGCGGCGGGGCAGGGCGCGGCGGTGTCGATCGAGCAATATCGCGTCGGCACCGGCCCCGGCGCGGCCGAAGCTGCAGCACTCCAGGCCGCGGCGAGCCAGGGCAGCGTCAGCTCGGTCGACGCGGAGGTCGCCGAACTGGTCGAACGGCTCGCGTTGGTCGCGGGCGTCGACCAGGGGCAGATCATGGTCGATCGCGACAACAAGCGTGCACGCGTTGCGGCGACGCTGCTGCCCGGAGCGCAGCTTTCCGCCTATCACCTCCTCGAATCGAGGGTGGCAGGCGTCGAGCCGGGCTGGACGATCGCGCTCGTGCCCCCCGCCGCGCCGCTGCCCGACGTCAGCTTCGGCGACGACGATGCCCCCGACGCGGCGGGGCGCGCCGCGTTGGGGGAGGCGATCTGGGCGGCGAAACGACTCGGCCTCGCGATCGAGGTCCGCGGGCCGATCGCGCAGGCGACCACGGTGGTTCAGGCATTTGCAAAGGCGGGCATCGCCGCGACGCGGGTCGGCGGCGGGCGGACGGTCACGCTGCGCTGGGCGGTGCCCGACCCGACCGCGACGCCGTTGCCCGCCCCCGGCGCTACGCCGACGCCAGCGCCTCCGCGATAAGGCGGCGGGTGTTGGCGATGCCGAACAGCGCGATGAAACTCCCCATCCGCGGTCCCTGGCTCGATCCCAACAGCGTCTCGTACAGCGCCTTGAACCAGTCGCGCAGCGACTCGAACCCAGCGGTCTTGCCGATCTCGTAGACGATCGTCTGGATGTCCTCCGCGCTGGCATCGTCGGGCAGCGCGGCGAGGTCGGCGTCGAGCCGCTTCAGCGCGGCGCGCTCGATCGGATCGGGCGCACGGCGCTTGAGCGTTGGCGCGACGACATCGCGCACGTACGCGAGCGCGTAATCGATCAGCCGGTCGAGCGCCGGATAGGCCGCCGCTGAGGCCTGTTCGACATAATTGCCGAGATATCCCCACACCTGTTCACGGGTCGCATCGCCGCCCATCACCCCGACCAAATTGAGCAACAGCCCGAACGTCACCGGCAGCGCCTCGTCGGGCACCGTGCCGTCATGGATGTGGTGGACCGGGTTGCCGAGCTTCTGCTTCCAGTCCTGATCGGCGTAATTGCCGCGGAACTGCCAGTAATCGTCGATCGCGCGCGGGATTACCCCCATGTGGAGCTGCTTGGCCTTCTTGGGCTCACGATAGGCGTAGAACGCCAGGCTCTCGTCGGGGCCATAGGTCAGCCATTGCTCCAGGCTCAGCCCATTGCCCTTCGACTTCGAAATCTTCTCGCCCGCTTCGTCGAGGAACATCTCGTACACGAAGCCCTCGGGCGGCCGCCCGCCAAGAATCCGTGCGATCTTCGAACTCTGGATGCCTGAATCGATCAGGTCCTTGCCGTACATCTCGAAGTCGACGCCCAGCGCGACCCAACGCATCGCCCAATCGACCTTCCACTGCAGCTTCGCGCGGCCCCCGAACACCGATTGTTCGATCCGCTCGCCCGCATCGTCGAACGCGATGATCCCCGCCGCGGCATCGACCACCTCGACCGGCACCTGTAACACGATGCCGCTCGTCGGGCTGATCGGCAGCACCGGCGAATAGGTCGCGCGGCGTTCGGCGCGCAGCGTCGGCAGCATCACGTCGAGAATCGCCTGATAATGGTGCAGTACACCCTTCAGCGCTCCGTCGAACCGGCCGCCTTCATAATAATCGGTCGATGACGCGAACTCATACTCGAACCCGAATCGGTCGAGGAATTCGCGCAGCATCGCATTGTTGTGCGCGGCAAAGCTGTCGAACTTGTCGAACGGATCGGGAATGCGCGACAGCGGCTTGCCGAGGTGTTCGGTCAACATCGCCTTGTTGGGGACGTTGTCGGGCACCTTGCGCAGCCCGTCGAGGTCATCGCTGAACGCGATCAACCGGGTCGGCTGGTCGGACAACGCATGAAACGCATTGCGCACCATCGTCGTGCGCAGCACCTCGTTGAAGGTGCCGATGTGCGGGAGGCCCGACGGCCCGTACCCGGTTTCGAACAGGATGGGATCGCCCCCCGGCTTGCCGTCCGGATAGCGCTTCAGCAGCTTGCGCGCCTCTTCGTACGGCCAGGCCTTGGACCCGATGGCGGCGGAGCGGAGGTCGTCGGTCATGATGCGATGCGGTAGCGCGAACCCGCGCGCGCGTCACCCCATGCCGACGACCTCAAACGTCCTTAGCGGCAGCGGTGGGGAGCGGAAATCGTGCGATCGATCGCACGCCCCGCGAATGCGCCGCCAACTGCGCCCGCCGCGGTGCCTAGCAGCCCGTGGCCGACGATCGACTGCCCGACCAGTGCGCCACCGACGCCGCCCGCGACCAAGCCGGTGGTCCCGCTCGAATGGCGGCAGCGCTTGACGTGATGATAGCTGCGGCTGGCATAATGGCGGTGACGTGCCTCTGCCTTGCTCGTGGGCACTGCCATCGTGGCGGGGATAGCAAGCGATACTGCACTCAGCATCAGAACCAAATTACGCATGGGTCGATCCTTCAGCACCGGGAATCGGTGTCGGTAGCGTAACGGTTGTCGATCGATTCGGTTGCGTCGCATCGCGCAACCGCCGGTTCAGACAACCGATCGTAGAGGCGCTCGAATGTACGGTGAACAGCCCATCAGCCGCGAACGCGCGGGATCGATCGTCGCGGTCGCGGCGATCCATTGCGCGATCGGTTACGCCCTCCTGACGGGGCTGGCGGTAGATTTTCCGCGCAAGGTCGCCGATTCGCTGGCGACCTTTACGATCCTGCCGCCCCCCGCCAAGCCGGAGCCCAAGCCACAGCCCAAACCGCGCAAGGATCGTGCGCCCCGCAAGGAGGGGGCCGCCGCGCCCGCCAATTCGACGGCTAAGGCGACCGAGATCGTCGTCCCTCCGGTCGTCATCCCACCGCCCCAACCGCCCCCGATCGTCGCCGCGATCAAGGCCTCGACCGGGGCGAACGATCATAGTGGCAATGCCCCGGTTCCCGGTCCGGGGACCGGCAGTGGCGGGGTCGGCGAGGGCACCGGCAGCGGTCGCGACGGCGATGGTCCGGGGGGCGGCGGCGGCGATGGCGAAGGGTTCGAATTGATCAGCCGCGACCTGCGCGATAACGACTTTCCGCGCGGCATGCCCGACGACGGTCGACCCCATCGCGTGCGCACCAAGATCATCATCGGCACCAGCGGCCGCGTGACCGCCTGTACCGTCATCGCCGCCAGCGACAGCGCCGCGCTCAACGCGTCGATCTGTGCCGTCCTGATCAAGCGTCTCCGGTTCCGCCCCTCGACCGACGCGCGGGGCCGCCCGGTCGCGG
Organism: Sphingomonas oligophenolica; assembly: GCF_006438955.1. Classification (GTDB taxonomy): domain Bacteria; phylum Pseudomonadota; class Alphaproteobacteria; order Sphingomonadales; family Sphingomonadaceae; genus Sphingomonas; species Sphingomonas oligophenolica_A. The sequence continues at coordinate 222,114 of NZ_RCZK01000001.1, forward strand.
ACTATGCGTTCTGGGAGCATGTCTGGAGCAGCGGCTATACCGAGCCCGACGAAAACTAAGGCGCGATGACGTGAAGCCGATCCACTGTTGAACCGTTCGCCCTGAGCCTGTCGAAGGGCGGTGAGTCTCATCGTGCTTCGACAGGCGCAGCACGTACGGCGCAGTGCAAGGTTGTCGCGCTCTGACCGCTCTTGGCGTCACGATAGGAAATCACAAAAAAGAGCCCGGTACGTCGCCGTACCGGGCTGAGGTCGTCCGCAGGAGGAACGTCGGTGGGGAGCGGGGCTAGCCAGCCAGCCAGCGTGGCGGCCCCGCGCCCGATCAGTTGTAGGCGCGCTCGCCGTGTTCGCCGAGGTCGAGGCCTTCGCGCTCGACATCTGCCGAGACCCTGAGGCCGGTGACCGCCTTGGCGACGTAGATCGCGACCGTGGTGCCGACCGCCGCCCACACGATCGTCGCGCCGACCGTCGCGAGCTGGACGACGAGCTGGTGGCCCATCTCGAAATCGGCCTTGCCCGGCCCGCCGAGCAACGGCGCATAGACGATGCCCGTTCCGATCGCGCCGATCATCCCGCCGATGCCGTGGATCCCGAACGCGTCGAGCGCGTCGTCGTAACCAAGCTTCGGTTTGAGGAATGACACCGCATAATAGCAAACGATCGAGGCGACCGCGCCGAGCACGATCGCGCCGAACGGCCCCGAATTGCCCGCCGCGGGGGTCACCGCGACCAGCCCGGCAACGATGCCGGAGCAGAAGCCGAGCGCCGATCCCTTGTGGCCATTGACCCGCTCGATCAGCATCCAGGCAAGACCTGCGCTCGCGGTCGCGACGAAGGTGTTGATCATCGCCAGCGCCGCCGACCCGTTCGCCTCGAGCGCGCTGCCCGCGTTGAAGCCGAACCAGCCGACCCACAACAAGCCGGTGCCGACGCCGGTCATCGTCAGCGAATGCGGCACGATGCGCTCGGTCGGATAGCCGATCCGCTTGCCGAGGATCAGCGCCGCGACGAGGGCCGAGACACCCGCGTTGATATGCACCACGGTGCCCCCCGCGAAATCGAGCGCGCCCATCTTGAAGAACAGCCCGCCCGATGCCCACACCATGTGCGCGACCGGGAAATAAACGATCGTCAGCCAGATCGCGCCGAACACCATCACCGCGCTGAACTTCATCCGCTCGACGACCGATCCGAGCACGAGCGCGACGGTGATCGCGGCGAAGGTCATCTGGAAACAGATGAAGACATATTCGGGGATCGCGACGCCTGCGGTAAAGGTCGCGGCGGTCGATTCCGACGTGACGCCGCGGAGAAAGGCCTTGCCGAAGCCGGAGATGACATCACCCCCGCCGTCGCCGAACGCCATCGTATAGCCCCACATCACCCAGATCAGCATCGCGAGGCACGCGACCGCCCCGATCTGCGTCATCGTCGCGAGCATATTCTTGGCGCGGGTCAGACCGCCGTAGAACAGCGCGAGCCCGGGCAGGATCATCATCAGGACAAGGACGGTGGAGGTCATCATCCACGCGGTATCGCCCTTGTCGACCGTCGGTGGCGACGCCGCCGCGGCGGGCACCTGCAGCGCAGCGTCCTGCGCCCAGGCGGGCAGCGCCAGGAACAGCGCCGTGCCCGCGCCTACATGAGCGGCAATCTTCAATGCGTGTTTCATTCCGTCCCCCCTCACAGCGCAGAATCGTCGGTTTCGCCGGTGCGGATCCGCACCGCCTGGCCGACATCGAGCACGAAGATCTTGCCGTCGCCGATCGCGCCGGTGTTCGCTGAGGCTTGCACCGCCTCGACGACGCGGTCGGCCAGGCCGGCGGCGCAGACCACCTCGATCTTGATCTTGGGCACCATATTGGTGCTGTATTCGGCACCGCGGTAGATTTCGGTCTGGCCCTTTTGCCGCCCGAAGCCCTTGACCTCGGTTACCGTCATGCCGGCCACTCCCAACGTGGTGAGCGCTTCGCGCACCTCGTCGAGCTTGAACGGTTTGATGATCGCGATGATGAGTTTCATCCGTACCCCCCCAGTTGGTCGTGATGCTGCATCGCAACACTCGTGCCAGATGCGCAACCACGGGGAAGCGCGGAACGGACGCGCGGTGACATCAAATCGTGCGTAAAATAGGATCAGCGCGGGGCGGCTGCCTGCTTTTTAGGCAGCGTCGACGATCGCCTTGGCCGCGGCGAGATCGTCCTCGTCGACCATCACCCGCACCGGGATCAGCAGATAGCTGCCATCGGCGATGCTCGTGCCGCCATCGAAGACGACCGCGGGAATGCCTTCGGATTCGAGCCGTCCCGCAACGATATTGGCAAGATTGCGATCGAACCGCCCGACCTCGACCAAGCTCATGCGGGTATCACCGTCTGCGGGCGGACCGGAAACCCGTCGATGCTCCGCGTCCGCGTTGCCATCGTCGCGAGATAGGCATCGGGCTCCTGCTGCGCGTGGTATTTCACCAGCGTCTGGCGCTCCTTTTCCAGCGTCATCCGCGGCACGCCCCAGCCGCAACTCGTCTGCAACCCCTCGACCGCGATCGCGAAGATCTGCCGCGTCCCCGGCAGCAGCTCGAAATGTGCAGCGAGCGGACTGAATCCCTCGTCCTGTGGCAACACCGCGCGGCCACGGCCATAGATCCGCAGGATCAGCGCGGGGTTGTCGAACGCGCAGAACATGATCGTGATCCGCCCGTCGGCGCTGAGGTGCGCCTGCGTCTCGTTCCCCGATCCGCCCAGATCGAGATAGGCGACGGTCGAATCGTCGAGCACGCGGAAACTGTCCATGCCCTTGGGACTGCAATTGATCCGCGCGCCATCGGCGGCGGTCGCGACGAAGAACACCGGCTGTTTCGCGATAAAGTCGCGATGGTCGCGGTTGACGTGATCGAAGAATTCCATCGCCCGGCTCCGGATTGACGCATTCGCGCCCGACCTATATCTTTCGATCATGGCAACGTCGATTGATGATCGCGGCCCCCGTGCCGCTCGACATGCTCGGCGCGATCCGTTTGCCGAGGCCAAATCCTTGAATCTGGACGTCACCGGACTCGACGAGGCGGGAGCGCGACGCGCGGTCGGCAAGGAACAGGCCAGACAATATTACGCGGAAAACCGCGAATCCGTCGATGCATATAACGCTTGGATCAAAAAGAACGGGCTGCCGCTCGATAAATACCGACTCTTCTGATGGCGCAATTCGACGTGTACCGACTGTCGTCGGGTGACGTCGTCGTGGACTGCCAAACCGATCAATTATGGCATCTGGCGACCCGCGTCGTGGTGCCGCTGTTCGCCGACCATGAGGGCGTGCCGCCCAATGCGCGCCTCAATGCGGCTTTTCCGATCGATGGCGCGGAATGAATATTGATGACGCAGGCCATCTCCGCTGTTCCTGCGAGCCTGCTGCGGACTAGGATCGGCACGCTGGCAATGCAGTATCTCAAGATCCAGGCGGCGCTCGACACCCTTACCGGTAGCTACTGACACCGCCGCTATGGCGTAAAATCCCGCAGCCCCGCGACCGTCGTCGTATCGAGCCGCTTGATCAGCGCCACCACCAAATCGACCATCCCGTCGAAATCGCCGCGATCGATCACGCCGTTGTGCGCATGGGTGTAGCGCGCGGGAACGACGAGGTTCACCGTCGGCACGCCGCCCGCGGTCGCCTGGATCGCGGCACTGTCGTCGCCATAGCCCTGGACGAGGTCGCGCTGGAGCGGGATCCCCGCCGCTCTTGCGGTGTCGGCAACGAGTGCCACCATCTTGCGATTGGGGATCGCACTCGAATCATACAGGAAGATGCCCGGCCCGCCGCCGAGCACTGCCTGCGTTTCCTCGGGGTTGCGCCCGGGGCTGTCGCCGGTGATCCCGCCCTCGATCGCGATGCCGATATCAGGCTTGATCAGGTCCGCGGCGGTCCGCGCACCGCGCAGGCCCACCTCCTCCTGCACCGTCGCCGCGACGTAGAGCTGGTTGGGGTGGCCGCTCGCCTTGAGCCGCCGCAGCGCCTCGATCACCACCGCGACGCCGACCCGGTCGTCCCACGCCTTGCCCAGATAGCGTCCGTTGGCGAGAGCCGCGAACGGCGCGTCGGGCACCACCGGATCGCCCGCCCCGATCCCGAGCGCCGCGACCTCGGCGGCATTCTTTGCGCCGACATCGAGATACAGCGAATCACGCGGGAACACGCGGGTCCGCTCCTCGGCGGGAACGACGTGGATGTCGCGGATCCCGGTCACTGCGCGCACCGGGCCTTTCGACCCGATGATGATCCAGCGCTGGTCGGGCAGCGCCTGGTCGAGCCAGCCGCCGAGCATCTGCATCGACAGGAACCCGGTCCCCGTCACGCGCCGCACCACCCCGCCAAGCTCGTCCATATGCGCATCGAGCATGATCTTGGGCCCCGATGCGCCTTGCTTCGCAATCACCGACCCCAATCCGTCATAGGTCACGCTATCCGCGAGCGGCTTCACCTCGCGCACCACGATCCGGCGGACATCCTCCTCGAACCCCGGCGGCCCCGGCGCATCGGCGAGTTCGGCGAGCAGCCGTTCGGTCCGGTCCCCGGTTTGCGCCAATGCGGGCGACGCGAGGGTAAGCGCGATCAGCGCGACAAATATGGGTTTGAGCATACGGTCAGCGTCGCAGGCCGGGCGGGATCAGGCAAGCCCCTTACCCAAACGTCACCCCGGACTTGTTCCGGGGTCCATCGAGCGGCTTGGCGTAAGCTAGCGGCAGGAACGCGGCGCCCGCGGCATCATGGACCCCGGACCAAGTCCGGGGTGACGGGTGGTGCGAGGAATTACGCCGCGGTCCCGCCCACGGTCAGCCCATCGACCAGCAGCGTCGGCTGCCCGACCCCGGCGGGCACCGACTGCCCGCCCTTGCCGCACACCCCGATGCCCTCGTCGAGCGCGAAGTCGTTGCCGACGCCCGCCACCTTGGTGAGCACGGTCGGCCCGTCGCCGATCAGCGTCGCGCCCTTGATCGGCGCACCGATCCGGCCGTTCTCGACGAGATACGCCTCGGTGCAGCTGAATACGAACTTGCCCGACACGATGTCGACCTGCCCGCCACCGAAGCTCTTGGCGAAAATCCCGCGCTTGACGCGGCTGAGCAGTTCCGCGGGATCATCCTTGCCCGCCTTCATGAAGGTGTTGGTCATCCGCGGCATCGGCGCGTGCGCGAAGCTTTCGCGGCGACCATTGCCGGTCGGCTCGACCCCCATCAGCCGCGCGTTGAGACGATCCTGCATATAGCCCTTCAGGAAGCCGTCCTCGATCAGAATCGTCTCGCGCGTCGGGGTGCCCTCGTCGTCGATCGACAGCGACCCGCGCCGGTCGGGCAGCGAGCCATCATCGACGATCGTGATCCCGCGCGCCGCGACCTGCTCGCCGATCCGCCCCGAGAACGCCGACGTGCCCTTGCGGTTGAAATCACCCTCCAGGCCATGACCGATCGCCTCGTGGAGCACGATCCCCGGCCACCCCGGCCCGAGCAGCACCGTCATCTCGCCCGCGGGTGCGGCGACCGATTCGAGGTTTACCAGCGCCTGCGCCAGCGCCTCGTCGATCGCGCGGTTCCACGTCGCGGGCTCGAACAGCGAATCGTACAGATACCGCCCGCCGATCCCGAACGTGCCCGTCTCGCGCCGGCCATTCTGCTCGACCACGATCTGGACGTTGAGGCGCACCAAAGGCCGCACGTCGGTCGCGACGAAACCATCGGCGCGGACGATCTCGACCACGGCCCACGTGCCGCTCAATCCCACCGACACCTGCGCCACCCGCGGATCGCGCGCGCGCGCCGCGGCATCGATCGTCTGGCATAGATTCACCTTGTCCGCGAACGGCACCAGGTCGAGCGGATCGGCGTCGGTATACAGGTGGCGGTTCGTCCCCTGCGGCGGCGGTGCCTTGGCCGCGGTCCCCGGCTCGATCAGCGCCATCGTCTCGCCCGCGCGCTTGATCGCGGCTTCGGACAGCTCGTTGGCATGCGCGAACGCGGTCATCTCGCCCGATACCGCGCGCAGCCCGAACCCCGCATTGGTGTCGTAGCTCGCGGTCTTCAGCCGCCCGTCGTCGAACCCGAACGCCTCCGATTTCTTGTATTGCAAATAGAGTTCGCCGTCATCGGCCTTGCCAAGCGCCGCGGCGGTCAGCGCCTGCGCGGCGTCGGGTGACAGCGTGTCGCGATACAGGAACGAGCGGGGGTCTGAAGCTATCGTCATCCCCTAAAGATAGGAGCGCGGTGTCCTCGCGTAAACCTAAGGCTTGGCGGGCAGCGTATAGGTAAGGTCGTAACGATGGACGCCGCCCTCGATCTCGATACCGAACGTCCCCGCGATGCCCGCCAGCGCGCCCGTCCCGGTATCGGGCGCGATCACGACGCTGAGGTCCGCCGTGCCCGCCTTGTCGATCGTGCCCCGGTGCAACAACGCGAACCCTCCGCCGTGCCCATCGACGGTGCCCGTGAATTGATCGACCGCGACATAGGCCCCCGCCTGACCCGGCTTGGGTGCGCCCGCGCTCAGCATCGTGCCGGTCGCGGTGCCGGTCATGCCTCCGGTAAAGGTCTTGGCGATCCCCATCCGCGCCGTCGGCAACCCGCCCGCGGGCGCGTCAGCCTGCGCTTCGGGCGTAATCTCGACCGTGAACGTTCCAATCGCATGCATCGTCGGACTCCTGTCGAATGGGGGTGCGGCGGCGATCAGCGCGGGCGCAAGCAGATAGGCCAGCCCCCGCATCCTACCGCCCCGCGCCATCCCCGTGATCGGGTAGCAGCGACTGATCCGCGCCGTCCGCCGCGCCGCCAACCAGGATGAACCGCCGGTCGCAATAGCCGCAATCGACATAGCCACTCTCGTCAATCTCAAGATACACCCGCGGATGCCCCAGCGCCGCGCCGCCCGGAATATCGGTGGCGCCATCGCACGCGACACGGCGGTGGGAGACGCGGACGGTTTCGGGTGGCGGTACCATGGTGGCGCGATAGCAAGCGCCGGTGCTGCCCACAATCCTCCCCGGCACGGGGAGGGGGACCGCGCTCGAAGAGCGTGGTGGAGGGGCAGCGCCAAGCACTAGTCCTGCTTGGCTGCCCCTCCACCATGCTCCGCATGGTCCCCCTCCCCCGTCGGGGGAGGATTGTAGAGTTACACGTCGCGGCCTATCCCCCGCCCCATGACCACCGAAGCCGCGATCAGCATCCAGTCCCTCTCCAAAACCTACGCCGGCGGCAAGCAGGCGCTCGACGCGGTGACGTTCGACGTCCCCCGCGGCCAGATCTTCGGCCTCCTCGGTCCCAACGGCGCGGGCAAGTCGACGCTGATCAACATCCTGGCGGGGCTCGTCAACAAGACCGGCGGCACCGCGTCGATCTGGGGTTTCGACATCGCCGAACACCCCCGCAATGCCAAGGCGTCGATCGGGATCGTCAACCAGGAAATCCTGTTCGACCCGTTCTTCACGCCGTTCGAAACGCTCGAGATCCAGGCCGGGCTCTACGGCGTCGCCAAGCCGCAGCGGCGGACGATGGAACTGCTCCGCGCGGTCCATCTGGAGGACAAGGCCAACGCCTACGCCCGCACGCTGTCGGGCGGCATGAAGCGCCGCCTGATGGTCGCCAAGGCGATGGTCCACGCGCCCCCCGTCCTCGTCCTCGACGAACCGACCGCGGGGGTCGACATCGAACTGCGCCAGCAACTATGGACCTATGTCCGCAGCCTCAACGCCGCGGGCGTCACCGTCGTGCTGACCACGCACTATCTCGAGGAAGCCGAGGAACTCTGCGACCGGATCGCGATCATCAACCACGGCAAGCTGATCGCCAACGAACCGACCCGCGACCTCGTCGGGATGGCACAGGAAAAGATCGTCGCGGTCACGGTCGACCGCGACCTGACCGTCGCGCCGGTGGCCGCGTGCTTCGAAAAGATCGTGCTGAAGGGCGACCGCGTCCTCGAAATCACCTACCACAAGGGCCGCGTCAACGCCGGCGAAGTCCTCGCCGCGGTCCAGGCCGACGGCCTCGGCATCGTCGACGTAACAACCAAGGAAGCCGATCTGGAGGACGTGTTCCTCAACCTGACCCGCGCCGCAAACGCTTAATGTCGCTGCGTCTGGTAATGGTGGTTTGCAGTCCGACAGCTTTCGGGAACGAGGATTGCCTAAGCTGCCGTCGCTGGATCAATCGATGGCGGCAGCTAGGCGCCCTACTCTCGGCCGTTCGGCGACGCGAACCCAGTTCCCAAAAGCTGCCGTTCGCTCGCATGCGACAGCGTCCATTGCGGCGCTTGCCACCAGACTGCTTTTCCAGCCATGGCAGCGTGATCGATCCGGCCCTGCCGGAGACCGCCGTCATCGCACCGGCGAAGCTGCACCACGTAGTGGGACACGATCGCGATAACTACACCGCTGCGCTACATGCATCGTGATCCTGAGCGGGTTAACCACGCCGCAAGTGAGCTCAGCAGCGTATCCGGCCTGCCGAGGGTCTCACGCGATCCCGAAAAACAGCGTTCGTCTGATTCAATGCTCGCAACCAAGATCGGTCAGATCGGCCTCGATGTCGCTCCGATCTGCCTTGATGCCAAGTGCGTCGAAATGACGCGTCATGTAAGCATCGTTGGACGTGATGCTGCGCAGCTTAGTTTTCAGATTGCCGATCGTGACGCGCAACTGACGCCGCTCAGCAGTATCGGTCGCCAAAGGCACAAGCGTCGCCAGCTGTTCCGAGAGGTCCGAGACCTTTTCTAAATCCAACTGACGATGCGCGAGGCCATCATACAGCGCGGCCAGGGCAAGCTGTTCCTTGAGCGGAAAGTGGCTCAATGTCTGGCTTCCGCTGGCTAAATCCCAGTTGGCCGAGTGCATCCAGAACATGATTGCGTCGCTTGGTCTCGTCGATTTAATCGGGACCGCGGCGCCTACGGGTGCTTCCTGAGCCCAACGATCCAGCCGGTCGATCACTTTTACGGCGCAGGGAGCAATCGCCATGTTGACTTCCCACCGACCACGATCATTTGCCAGTTCACCCATTAGTGACGTGCGAACGACATCGACCGTCTCGTGCCAGTGCCACGCCTCGACGAGTTGTTCCCCCGTGAGCGCGATCAGGACGCCCAGCACGATTATCGCTACCTCGCCGAGGAACTCGCGCGAGTTATGGACCGGCTTGGGTTTGTGAATTTCCACGCTCTGATCCTCGCACTTGGGCGCTTGGGCAGGATCAGCTTCGAAAGCCGCAACCGGCGCGATTTCAGGCGATTCTCCCATGTAGCTCATTGGCTATACGGTTGCAGGCCACTTGCAATCCCTCAGTTAATCAGTGCCTGCTTTTGGAAGTCCATCGCGGCTCGGAGGAGGCGGCTATTGAGCGGTTGCGGTCAGGCAGCATTCCGTCCCGAAACCTGTCGGTCTGCATCCAGTCTCGCCTGATAGACAGACGGAGCGGGAATGGCGAGTAAGGGGTGGAAAGCTTCACTTCCGCTTCCTGGAAATTGCCGGTTTCATCACAACCGTGCCGGTGTAGGCTAGGCATGTTCGGGGAGATGGCAAAAATGGGCACGATCAACAAGGAACGGTTCGTACTTTTCAGCGACGGAGTGTTTGCAATCATACTCACGCTGCTCGTGCTCGACCTGAAGGTCCCCGAAAGTCTCGGTTTGGCGGGACTCAGAACCGCAACGCCTGGCCTGTTGGTGCACGCAGGAGCCTTTTTCGTAATCGGTATGGCGTGGATCACTCATCATCATTTCCTCGAGCATGTGGAGCGGATCGGCAGCAACATGCTCGGATACAATCTGCTAGTCCTCTTTTGGATCACACTGGTTCCCTTTGGCGCGCGCACGGCAGCGGAACATCCCTATGACGGCCTGGGTGCCGCGATCATGGTGGCCAGCATCGCGCTCAATTTGGCAAGCCTCTTGTTGATGGCTTGGTTTGGCGATTATGAGTCAGTTACTCACGACCCGATCATGCAACCATTAAGAAGGCGCCGCGGGCGCTATTTTCTCGCCTATCTCGCAATCGCCCTGATCGTCACGATGCTTTGCTTCGACTCCCCATGGTTTGGTTATGGATTCCTGATGTGGGGTGCCAGCGTTCTTTGGGTTGCTCCTCCGAGCGTAGTCCATGCGCGGCTAGTGGCGGAGGAAAACGGTTAAAGGCCCAAGTGCAGATCGTCCACACAAGGGTCAGGAGCCGAAAGTCCGCTTATCGTGCAGCTAGCTTTGCAAGCAGACCGTCCGGAACCGGCCCAACTCTCGCCGAAGAGCAATTGCTCAGCGAACGGCAGGTTTCAGGAAACCGAGAATTTGTGCTGGACGGCCGAGATTGGGCGCTTGCCGCCCGGCAGTTTCTCGACGTAAAACCTGCAAGTGGTCTTTTAGACGAGTCGCGTTGATTAGGAGCGCCGCAACGGAGATGTGTGGGTGGAAAGGAGACATGTGCCCGTCTTGGGCGGTCAATTGCTGCCGAATAGCTTCCCACTGTCCAACCGGGCATGGCTTGTTTTTTCTGGTGATAATGTCCGATGGGTGATTAAACTTATCGTGTTGTAGCCTGAATAAGGGGAAAGAAATGGCGATCGATTATGAGGCTCAGGCACGTGCGGAAGTGGCTGCGATGGAGGCGGACTGGCAGAAAGCTTGGCTGGCCTCTGATCCCGCTCGCATAACTTCGTTTTTTGCCGAAGACGGAATTGCGATGTTCACTGGCCTTACAATCCGGGGCAGAGAAAACATTCTGGCGTTAGTCGAGGCCTACTGTTCGGACCCGGCATTCTCTCTGAAGTTCGGCGTAGAGCGCCTCGATATGGCCCGATCATGCGATTTAGCGGTGATGGTTGGCACGTTCGTGACGCAACACCGACCCCGAAACATCGGAAATTATTACAACGACTGGCGCAACTACAGCCACATATGCCAAGGAGAGTGATGGGCAATGGCGCTGCCGACTAGACGTGGGTGTTCCCGCTGCCGCCTGATCACGAGATAAGCTGAAGAGCGTGGACATTGGGAATTAGGTCGAGAGAAAGCGCTTCGAAAATATCGGCTTTCGGTGGGTTTCGGCAAACCGAAAATTCGCGCTGACCTGCTGGTATTGGGGCGCTTCCTGCCCGGTCGATTCTGAACAAGCGGACCGGCAGCTATCTATGCCTCGCCGCCTAAAAGCGGTCCGACGGGAAAGTCCCCAGGTGCGGACCTTCATGGGGCATGGCGGCGAGCCTGAGCGAACGGCAGGTTTTAGGGACGCCGATCGGCGGGTTGAATGGCGACAACTGGGCGGAAGCCGCCTCTATGAATGTAGGAAAATAGCTGCCAGACCGATCAGATGCTGACTTTGACGCGTCTCTCTCCGATCGCCTCGCCCCAGGCGCCCGGCCCGGCCCGGACGAACCCGCGCGACGCTCTCCACTTTGTCCACTTCACCCGTCGTCGATGACCGCGACCAGCGACATCCTCATCATCGGTTCGGGCGCCGCGGGACTCACCGCCGCGCTCAACCTCGCCGATCGGTTCAGCGTGACCGTGCTCGCCAAGGGCGCGCTCAACGAAGGGTCGACCGCCTGGGCGCAGGGCGGGATCGCCGCGGTGCTCGAACCCGGCGATACGTTCGAAAGCCATATCGAGGATACGATGATCGCGGGCGCAGGGTTGAACGACCGCGCGATTGTCGAATTCGTCATCGAAAACGCCCCCGCCGCGATCCACCGGCTCGAAGAGCTCGGCGTGCCGTTCGCTACGGAGGGCGCCGACGGTCAGGGCGCGCTCCACCTGACCCGCGAAGGCGGCCATTCGCACCGCCGCATCGTCCATGTCGCCGACGCCACCGGCTGGGCGGTACAGGAGGCGTTGCAGCGCGCCGCCGAGGCGCATCCCAACATCACCCTCGTCCCCGATCAGGTCGCGATCGATCTCGCCACCAGCCGCCACGAGGAACGCTATTCGGGCGCGGGCAACGTCTGGGGGGTCTATGCGGTCGACAAGCCGAGCGGGCGCGTCAGCCTGTTCACCGCGCGCGCGACGATCCTCGCGACCGGGGGCGCTGGGCGGACCTATTTGTTCTCGACTGCGCCGCGCGGCGCGACCGGCGACGGGATCGCGATGGCATGGCGCGCAGGCTGCCGCGTCTCCAACATGGAGATGATGCAGTTCCACCCGACCTGCCTCTACAATCTCGAGGTCAAGAATTTCCTGATCACCGAGGCGGTCCGCGGCGAGGGCGGGCATCTCATCAATCCCTCGACCGGCAAGCGCTTCATGGCGGATTACGATCCCGAACGGCTCGAACTCGCGCCGCGCGATATCGTCGCGCGCGCGATCGATGCCGAGATCAAGCGCGACGGGCTCGATTATGTCCATCTCGATATCAGCCACCTGCCCGCCGATTTCGTCCGCGGGCATTTCCCCAACATCTATGAAAAATTGCTCGGGCTCGGCATCGACATGACGACCGGGCCGATCCCGGTGGTCCCCGCGCAGCATTACACCTGCGGCGGGATCGTCATCGATCGCGACGGCCGCACCGACCTGCCCGGGCTCTATGCCGCGGGCGAATGCACCGAAAGCGGGCTTCATGGCGCCAACCGGCTCGCGTCCAACTCGTTGCTCGAATGCTTCGTGTTCGGCGAGGCGGCGGCGAAGAGCATCGCCGCGCGCTGGGACGACCTACCCGCCGTACCGACGATCCGTGCATGGGATGAAAGCCGCGTCGCCGATTCGGACGAGGAAGTCGTGATCCAGCAGAACTGGACCGAGATCCGCCGCTTCATGTGGAACTACGTCGGGATCGTCCGCACCACCAAGCGGCTCGAACGCGCGCAGCACCGGATCCGGATGCTGACCGACGAGGTCAACGATTATTACGGCCATTTCCGCGTGACCCCCGACCTGATCGAGCTGCGCAACCTGCTCGCGACCGCCGACCTGATCGTCCGCAGCGCGCTCCACCGCCACGAAAGTCGCGGGCTGCACTTCACGCTCGATTATCCCGCCACGCTCCCCGACGCGGTCGACACCGTGCTGGTGCCCTGACCATCCCCGCGGGGGTGGGATGCAGGTCGACATCGCAGCCAAACGGAGTGCGACCGGCCCGGAACGAGCGCGACCGGAGCGACCGGCCGCAAGCGCGACGGCGTGTTCGCGCGTTGATCGAAGCAATGAGTCTGGATCTGCCGGTCCCCTGGCCCCGACCGCCGCCGGGGGTGTGTTAAGCGGGTAGGCCTCGAAACACGTTCGAGGCCGCGAGCTGCGCATCGACCGCCGCGAGCAGGCGGTCGAGCCCCGCCTGGTCGCGTGCCTCTGCGCGGACAGTGAGCGCGGCCTGCGTGTTCGAGGCGCGCAGCAGCCACCAGCCGTCGGCGGTGGTGACGCGCGCGCCATCGGTGCGGTCGACCTGCGCGGCAGCGTCAGCGAGCCGTGCGAGCACCTCGGCGACGACCGCGGTCTTGCAATCCTCGGCAACCGCGAAGCGCAGTTCGGTGGTGCTGACATAGGCGGGCAGCGCATCGCGCAGCTCGGCGAGCGAGTGTCCCGACAGATGCAGCGCGCGGATCAGCTGGATCGCCGCATAATGCGCGTCGTCGACGCCGTAGAGATCGGCGAAGAAGATGTGGCCCGACATCTCGCCTCCGAGCGGGGCGCCGGTCTCGCGCAGCTTCTGCTTCATCAGGCTGTGGCCGCTTTTCCACATCAGTGGCACGCCGCCGAGCGCGGTGATGCGATCGAACAGCGCCTGGCTCGCCTTGACGTCGCCGATGATCGTCGCGCCGGGATGCGCGGCGAGGACAGGTTGCGCCAGAATGGACAGAAGCTGATCCGCCCAGATCACCCGGCCTTGCGCGTCGATTGCACCGATCCGGTCGCCATCGCCATCGAAAGCCACACCGAAATCGAGCTTTTTCTCGGCGACGACGCGCTTCAGGTCGGCCAGATTCTCTTCTATCGTGGGATCGGGATGATGATGGGGAAATTCGCCGTCGACATGGGCATGGAGCACATGATGCTCACCCGGCAGCAGCTTCACCAATTGCTCGACGACCGGGCCGCTCGCGCCGTTGCCGCAATCCCACGCCACCCGATAGGTGCCACCAGTATAGCCCGCCATCAGCCGCGCGACATAGGCGTCGCGCACGTCGGCGTCGGTGACCGATCCTGCCCCCTCAGCCCAGCCGCCGGTCGCGGCAAGTTCCGCCAGGCGTTTGATGTCGTCGCCGAAAAACGAGCGATGGTGGAGTATCAGCTTGAAGCCATTGTCATCGCGGGGATTGTGGCTGCCGGTTACCTGGATGCCGCCATCCACTTCTAGATGCGCCTCGGCATAATAGAGCATCGGGGTCGGCCCCATCCCGATCCGCACGACGTCGACGCCCGAGGCGACGAGTCCCTCGACCAGCGCCGCTTCGAGCAGGGGCGAGGTCAGCCGACCATCGTAGCCCACTGCGATCCGCGTGCCCCCGGCCTGGCGGACCCGCGTCGCGAAGCAGCGGCCGAGCGCATGCGCGTCGGCGGCGGACAGGTTGATCCCCACCGTGCCCCGGACGTCGTATTCGCGCAAAATCGCGGGATCGAACCGGTGGGTCATCGCCCCTTCAGCAGCAGATCGCGCGCGGCGTTGACGCGGCGCGCCAGGTCGACCGAGCCCCCGCGGTCGGGATGGACCTGCGCGGCGAGGCGGCGGTGCGCGGCATGAATGGCATCGGCGTCGGCACCTTCGGTCACCCCCAGGATCTCGCGTGCCTCCGCCTCGGTCGCGACCGGCAGCCGCTTAGCCTTCTTCGGCTTGAGATAGGTCCAGGCGAGCAAGATGCACGCAATCGCGATGAGCCAATGGATCATGCGACGAGGTGCAGTGCGGGTTCGGGCAGCTGGAGCGCGGCCATCATTTCGCGCAGTTCCTGCCGCGCGGCGACGTGGCTGAGGCCCATCGACCCGAATTCCTTCGAATCGATCATCGTGAGGCCGGCGGGGAACAGCTCGCGATAGATCACGCGCTCGCCGAGCCCGGGGATGATGCGAAAGCCGACGCGCTTGGCGAGCTGGGTCAGCGCTTCGGAGACGCGGCGCATGTTGCGCGCCTCGATATGCTGGAGGCGGTTGCGCAGCACGACCCAGTCGATCTGCGTCCCGTCGGCGCGCGCGCGCTGCTTGCGCGCGTCCCAGATCAGTTCGGAATAGAAGCTGGGGCGCGTCACCTTGTAGGTTTCGGCGTCGACCTGGCCGATCAGGTCGAAATCGACGAAGCTGTCGTTCATCGGGGTCACCAGCGTGTTCGACATTGCCGCTGCGGTGCGCGCGAACGGGTCGTCGCGCCCGGGGGTGTCGACGACGAGATAATCCGCATCCGCCGACAGCTCGGCCCATAGCCGCTCGAACGCTGCCTCGGTCTGGTCGGTCAGCGTCGCATGGACCGGCATCGGCAGATCGCTGCCGGTGCGCCGCGCGGTCGCCGCGCGGTTGTCGAGATAGCGCCCGACGGTACGCTGGCGATGATCGAGATCGAGGCAGGCCACGCGCGCGCCCTTCGCCGCGAGCGCGATCGCGACATGGACCGCGGTGGTCGACTTGCCGGTGCCGCCCTTTTCGTTGGCGAAGACGATAACGTGAGGAGAAGGGGGAACATGGGGCCCATGGGGCAAGACGGTTTCCTCTTGGCGCAATTCGGTTGATCGGTGTTCGCCGCCTCCATAGAAGCCGCGCGCTCATTGTTCGAGGGGTTTGAGGTGGACACGGTCCGGGAAATTGGCGCGTTGCGGGACGCGGTGGCGGCGTTGCGCGACGACGGGGCGGCGATCGCGCTGGTCCCGACGATGGGGGCGCTCCACGACGGCCATGTCGCGCTGGTCGAGGCGGCGCGACGCCCCGGCGTGTGCATCGTCGCATCGATCTTCGTCAATCCGCGGCAGTTCGGCGCGAACGAGGATCTCGCGCGCTATCCGCGGCGCGAACAGGCGGACCTCAGGATGCTGACCGAGGCGGGGTGCGACCTGGTCTGGATGCCGTCGGTCGAGACGATGTATCCCGACGGCTTCGCGACCAATATCAGCGTCGGCGGGGTCAGCGAGACGTTCGACGGTGTCGCGCGGCCCGGGCATTTCGACGGCGTCGCGACGGTGGTCACCAAACTCTTCAACCAGGTCCGCCCCGACATCGCCTATTTCGGCGAGAAGGATTTCCAGCAGCTCGCGGTGATCCGGCGGATGGCGATCGATCTCGACCTGGGGATCGACATCGTCGGCGTGCCGACCCAGCGCGACGACGACGGGCTCGCGCTGTCGTCGCGCAACGTCTATCTCGACGTGCACGAGCGCGCGAAGGCGACGGCCCTGCCGCGGGCGCTGGGCATTGCGGCGCGGAGCATCGCGCGCGGCGACGACGCCGAGGATGCGCTGGTCGAGGCGCGCGCGACGCTGAACGCGGCGGGGTTCGACATCGACTATGTCGCTCTCGCCGACGCCGAGACGCTGGCGGCAAACCCCGCGGCGGATCGCCCCCGGCGGCTGCTGGCGGCGGCGCGGATGGGGGCGACGCGGCTGATCGACAATATCGCGATCCAGGATGACTAATTCGCGTTAACCATTTGGTGACACGAATCGAGGCAGGCTGATCCCCAGGGCAATAAGGGGTCCAACCATGGGTAGCAGTCTCAAGCGTGCGCAGTTCCTGATCGACAGCCGGATGCGCGACGCCGTGCGCGGCGATCCGGATGCGCTATACGATCTGGGTGTGTGTTATTCGACCGGGACGTCGGGGGTCGGGATCGACCTGATCGAGGCGCACAAGTTCTTCAATCTTGCCGCGGTATCCGGGCTCGATTGTGCGGCGGATGCACGCTCGGACATCGCCGAGGAGATGACGGCACGCGAAATCGCGACCGCCCAGGCCGCGGCACGTGCGTGGCTGGGATCGATGCAGCGCCGCGCGGCGTAACCCCCGCCGTCGCAACGATCGGGGCGGACGCCGAACCCCGCGCTGCCCGCGCGGTGCCGATCACGTCAGGTCTTGCCCAAGCGACGCAGGCGGCGCGTCAGGCTGCCTTCTCCTTTGTCACCGCCTTTTTCTTCGGGGCCGCTTTCTTGGTAGCTGGCTTCTTCGCGGCGGGTTTCTTCGCGCCCTTCTTCTTGCCCTTGGCCGGTCCCTGCGCGGCGCGGGCGTCGATGAGCTGGGCGGCTTCCTCGAGGGTCAGTGCATCCTGCTCGATCGACTTGGGTAGCGTCGCGTTGGTTTCGCCGTCGGTGACATAGGCGCCGTAGCGACCCTCCATCAGCTTGATCTCTAGCTCGGTCCGCGGATGGGGGCCGAGAATCTTTAGCGGCTCGCGCGCGGCACCGCGCCCGCGGCCGCCGCCTGCCGCTGCTTCGGCTAGCTTGACGACCGCGGCGTTCATGCCGGTTTCGAACACGTCGGCGGTGGTCTGGAGTCGCGCGTATTTGCCCGCGTGCTTGAGGTACGGGCCATAGCGGCCGATCGCGGCTTCGATCGGTTCGCCGGTTTCGGGGTGGGTGCCGATCGTCCGTGGCAGCCCGAGCAGCTTGAGCGCCCATTCGAGGTCGAGTTCGCCGATGTCCTTGGGGATCGACGCGCGCTTGGCCTCCTTGCCCTCGCCGAGCTGGATATAGGGGCCGAACCGCCCCGATTTGCGCTCGACCTCGAGCCCGGTCTCGGGATCCTTGCCGAGCCCCTCGGGCATCGCCTCCTCGCCGTCGCCGCCCGGTTGCGCGAAGCGGCGGGTGAACTTGCACTCGGGATAGTTGGAGCAGGCGATGAACGCGCCGAACTTGCCGCCGCGCAGCGCGAGCCGGCCTTCGCCGCAATTGGGGCAGAGCCGCGGATCGCCGCCGTCTGCCTGGTCGGGAAACAGATAGTCGCCGAGAAAAATATCGAGCTCGGCGGTGATTTCGCTCGGCTTGAAATCCATCACCTCGGTGGTGCGCGGCTTGAAATCGCGCCAGAACGCCTCGAGCACCGACTGCCATTCGGCACGGCCACCCGATACGTCATCGAGTTCCTCCTCGAGATCGGCGGTGTAGTCATAGGCGACGTATTTTTCGAAGAAGCGTTCGAGGAACGCCGTCACCAGTCGCCCGCTCTCTTCGGCGAAGAAGCGGTTTTTTTCGATCCGGACATACTCGCGGTCCTTCAGCGTCTTGATGATCGAAGCGTAGGTCGACGGACGCCCGATGCCGAGCTCTTCCATCCGCTTGACGAGGCTCGCTTCGGAAAAGCGCGGCGGCGGCTGAGTGAAATGCTGTTCGGCGTCGACCGCCTTCTTGGCGGGGGCATCGCCCTCGCGCATCCGCGGCAGGCGGCGCGAATCCTCATCCTGGCTGTCGTCGGTGCCTTCCTCATAAAGCGCGAGGAAACCGGGAAAGAGCACGACCTGCCCGGTCGCGCGGAGCATCGTGCGACCGGTGCCGTCGGCGAGGTCGACCGCGGTACGCTCCATCCGCGCCGACGCCATCTGGCTCGCGAGCGCGCGCTTGAACACCAGGTCGTAGAGCCGCGCGTGATCGCCGCCGCCGAACCGTTCCGCGGTGAAATCGGTCGGGCGGATCGCCTCATGCGCTTCCTGCGCATTCTTGGCCTTCGACTGATATTGACGAGGGGAATCGGGGACGTAGCTGGCATCGTAGCGGTTCGCGACCGCGAGCCGCGCGGCGCTGATCGCGCTCGAATCCATCTGGACGCCGTCGGTCCGCATATAGGTGATCGCGCCGTCTTCGTAGAGGCCCTGCGCGATCCGCATCGTGTGATCCGCCGAGAAGCCCAGTTTGCGTGCTGCCTCCTGTTGCAGGGTCGAGGTAGTGAACGGCGGCGGTGGGTTGCGGCTGGCGGGCTTGGTCTCGACCGACTGGACCGCGAAGCGACCGTCGACGACTGCCTGTTTGGCGCGCATCGCATCGGCTTCGTTGCCGATCGACAGGCGATCGATCTTGTTGCCGTCCCACTGCGTCAGCCGCGCGACGAACGGCGTGCCGTCCTGTTCGAGGGTCGCGGTGACCGACCAATATTCTTGCGCGCGGAACAGTTCGATCTCGCGCTCGCGCTCGACGATCAGGCGGAGCGACACCGACTGGACGCGGCCTGCCGATTTCGCGCCGGGGAGCTTGCGCCACAGCACGGGCGAGAGCGTGAAACCGACGAGGTAATCGAGCGCGCGGCGCGCGCGATACGCGTCGATCAGGTCGGTATCGAGTTCGCGCGGGTGCTTCATCGCCTCGGTCACCGTCGCCTTGGTGATCGCGTTGAAGGTGACGCGCTGGACGTCTTTTGGGAGCGCCTTGCGCTTGGCGAGCACCTCCTGGACATGCCACGAAATCGCCTCGCCTTCGCGATCGGGATCGGTCGCCAGGATCAGCCGATCGGCGGTCTTGGCGAGATCCGCGATCGCCTTCAACTGCTTGGCCTTATCGGCGTAATTCTCCCACTCCATCGCGAAGCCGTTGTCGGGATTCACCGATCCGTCCTTCGGCGGCAGGTCGCGGACATGACCGTAGCTCGCGAGCACGCGATAATCGGAGCCGAGATATTTCTCGATGGTTTTCGCCTTGGCGGGCGATTCGACGATGACGAGTTGCATGGCGGTGTTAAGCTGTCCTCACGTGTACGCGCGAGCATGGGGGCCATCGGGAAATCGCGTCAAGCGCGGGAATCATCGCGGGCGATCCTCGCGATCGGGGTCAATTCAGGCTGACGCGGCCCCCGGCGTGGCGGTCGAGCCGCCCCGCGAGTTCAAGTTCGAGCAGCACCATCTGGACGATCGCGGGGGGGAGCCCGGCCTGGCGGATCAGTTCGTCGACAGCGACCGGGACGGGGCCGAGCAGGTCGACCACACGGCGGCGGTCGGTGTCGTCGGCGTCGTCGGGCGGCGCGCCGGCGAACGGATCGATCGGCGCGCG
Organism: Sphingomonas oligophenolica; assembly: GCF_006438955.1. Taxonomy (GTDB): domain Bacteria; phylum Pseudomonadota; class Alphaproteobacteria; order Sphingomonadales; family Sphingomonadaceae; genus Sphingomonas; species Sphingomonas oligophenolica_A. The sequence continues at coordinate 242,017 of NZ_RCZK01000001.1, forward strand.
GACCGCGCGCGCGTCGATCGGGCGAATTTGTTCGAGCGCATCGGCGGCGGACTGGATCAGCGTCGCGCCGTCGCGAATTAACTGGTTGCACCCCTGCGCACGCGGATCGAGCGGGCTGCCGGGGACCGCCATCACCTCGCGCCCCGCTTCCCCTGCGAGCCGCGCGGTGATCAGCGAGCCCGATCTGGGGGCGGCCTCGACCACGATCGTGCCGAGCGCCAGCCCCGCGATGATCCGGTTGCGATAGGGGAAGTGGCGCGCGCGCGGTTCGATGCCGGGGGGTTGTTCCGCGATCAGCAGCGCGTCCCGTGCGATGCGTTCCTGGAGTTCGGCATTTTCGGGCGGGAAGACGACGTCGATCCCGCTCGCGACGACCCCGATCGTCGCGGTGTCGGCGCCGACATGCGCGGCGGTGTCGATCCCGCGCGCCAGCCCCGAGACGACGGTCGCGCCCTCGGCGGCGAGATCGTGGGCGAGATGACGCGCGAACCGGCACGCCGCCGCCGATGCGTTGCGCGCGCCGACGATCGCGACGGTGGGCCGATGCGCCAGCGCGATGGCACCGCGCACGATCAGCGCGGGCGGGGGGTTGTCGATCTGGGTCAGCAGCGCGGGATAATCGGGGTCGCCGATGAACAGGTAGCGCGCGCCGAGCCGGTGGGTCGTCGCCATCTCGCGCTCGATCGTCGGTGGGTCGGCGATGCGGGGCGGTTGACCCCCGCCGCGGCGCGCGAGCATCGGGAGCGCGTCGAGCGCGGCGGCGGCGGTCGAAAACCGCGCGAGCAATTGGCGATAGGTGACCGGGCCGATCCCGGCGGTGCGGATCAGGCGGAGCTGGGCGAAGGCGCCGTCGTCCCGCCCGCGGTCAGCCATCCTTGCGGCCGAGCCGGGGTTCGGTCCCGGCCAGCAGCCGTTCGATATTATCGCCGTGTTTCCACAGCACGATCAGCGCGAGGACGAGCAGCAGTAGGACATAGTCGAACCGGTTGAACAGCGCGGCGGCAACCGGGGTGCTGAACGCCGCGACCATGCCTGCGACCGACGAAATTCGCAGCGTGGCGAGCAACCCGAGCCAGACCGCGGCGTAGACCACCCCCAGCGGCCAGTAGAGCGCCAGCACGATCCCCATCAGCGTCGCGACGCCCTTGCCACCCTTGAACCCCAGCCAGACCGGATAGCAATGGCCGACGAACACCGCCGCCGCCGCCAGCACCTCGTTACCGGGAAACAGCCACCTCGTCAGCCACACCGCCGCCGCGCCCTTGAGCAGATCGAGCACCAGCGTCGCCGCGGCCAGGCCCTTGCGGCCGGTGCGCAGCACGTTGGTCGCGCCGATGCTGCCCGATCCGATCGTCCGCAGATCGCCCGCGCCGAACGCACGCGTCAGCAACACCCCGAACGGGATCGCCCCGAGGAAATACCCCAAGGCAAGAGCTGCGGCGGGCGCGAGCCAGACGATTTCGGTTGTCATGTTCCCCCTTAGTACTCCGATCATATCGGGTACGTGACGAATCGCCAATAACCTTGCTCAGCTTGGCCGCGTGCGAGAGTGCGGATAGAGCCCCGCGGATGGATGACCGGCCGATCTTGTTTTTCGATTCCGGGGTCGGCGGGCTGTCGATCGTTGCGCCCGCGCGCGCGCTGCTGCCCGATGCGCGGTTCGTGTACGCGGCGGATTCGGCAGGGTTCCCCTATGGCACTCGGTCGGAGGAGGAGATCGCGGCCCGCGTCCCCGCGCTGCTCGGGCGATTGTGCGAACGCTATGCGCCGCGGTTGATCGTGATCGCGTGCAACACCGCCTCGACAATCGCGCTCGGCAGCGTCCGCGCCGCGCTCGACGTCGCGGTGGTCGGGACGGTGCCCGCGATCAAGCCAGCCGCGGCGCTGAGTCGAACCCGGACGATCGGCGTGCTGGGCACCGACGCGACCGTCCGCCAGGCCTATGTCGACGATCTGGCGGCGCGATTCGCGGCGGATTGCACGGTGCTGCGCCACGGGTCGGCGGCGCTCGTCGAACTCGCGGAGGCGAAGCTGCACCGCGAAGCGGTCGATACCGCCGCCTATGCCGCGGCGCTCGGCGGTTTGCTGGGTCAGCCCGGCGGCGACCGGATCGACGTGATCGTCAACGCATGCACGCATTTTCCGCTGGTCGAACCCGAACTCGCGGCGGCGGCGGGGCGACCGATCCGCTTCGTCGACGGCGCGGCGGGGATCGCGCGGCGGATCGTCGCGCTGACCGAGGGGCAGGAATGGTCGACAACACCCGGCGAGGGGATCGCGGTGTTCACCCGGCTGGGGAATCGCGAACGCGCGCTCGCCCCCGCGCTGGTGGCGCGCGGTTTCGTCCGGCTGGAGGTGCTGTAACGCGACGTTTGGGGACGGGCGGAGACCCGGATCCTCGCAAAACGCTGGAAATCCGCGCGCGCGCGGGTTAGTTGCGCGGCATGACCGTAGGTTCCGATTCCGCTGGCTCCGTTCCCGTCGGCGCGGGAGTCGATTATTCGCGCGTGTTTTCGCAGGCGATCGACCGCCTCCACGCCGAGGGGCGCTACCGCGTCTTCATCGATATCCTGCGCAACAAGGGGTCGTTTCCCAGCGCGCGCTGTTTTGCGGGGCATAACGGCCCCAAGCCGATCACGGTGTGGTGTTCGAACGATTATCTCGCGATGGCGCAGCATCCCAAGGTGATCGCGGCGATGGAGGAGGCGCTCCACGACGTCGGCGCGGGATCGGGCGGCACCCGCAACATCGGCGGTAACACGCATTATCATATCGATCTCGAGCATGAACTCGCCGATCTCCACGGCAAGGAGGCGGCGCTGCTGTTCACCAGCGGCTATGTCTCGAACGAGGCGACGCTGGCGACGCTGGCCAAGATCCTGCCGGGCTGCATCATCTTTTCGGACGAGCTGAACCACGCCTCGATGATCGCAGGCATCCGCCATTCGGGGTGCGAGAAGCAGATCTACCACCACAACGACCTCGCGCACCTCGAAGCGCTGCTCGCCGCCGCCGACCCCGCCGCCCCCAAGCTGATCGCATTCGAAAGCGTGTATTCAATGGAGGGCGACATCGCGCCGATCGCCGCGATCTGCGACCTCGCCGACCGGTACAACGCGCTGACCTATTGCGACGAGGTCCATGCGGTGGGGATGTATGGCCCGCGCGGCGGCGGGATTTCGGAACGTGAGGCGGTCGCGGACCGGATCACGATCCTCGAAGGAACGCTGGGCAAGGCGTTCGGGGTGATGGGGGGCTATATCGCCGCCGATCGCACGATCATCGACGTGATCCGCAGCTACGCGCCCGGCTTCATCTTCACCACCAGCCTGTCGCCGGTGCTGGTCGCGGGCGTGCTCGCGAGCGTCCGCCACCTGAAGGCATCGAACGAGGAGCGCGTCGCGCAAAAGGCGGCGGCGGCGACGCTGAAGTCGATGCTGGCGGACGCGGGGCTGCCGGTGATGATCGGCGACACCCACATCGTCCCCGTCATGGTCGGCGATCCGGTGAAGGCGAAGAAGATCAGCGACGTCCTGCTCGCCGAATACGGCATCTACGTCCAGCCGATCAATTACCCCACCGTCCCGCGCGGCACCGAGCGGCTGCGCTTCACCCCCGGCCCCGCGCATGACGAGGCGATGATGCGCGACCTGACCGACGCGCTGGTCGAGATCTGGAGTCGGCTCGAGCTGCGCAAGGCGGCGTAGGCGTAGGCGGCGGCGACGGATCGACCGCGTCCGCGCCGCGCGACGTTCACGCGAAGATGCGCGCCTCCACGGCATCGGCAGCCGACGAGAGCCGGGGTGTTGAAAAGGAATGGCGGGTTTCGCCCACTTGCGGACATTCAGGAGCCGGAGCAAACTCTGGCCATGACAACATATGCCGAAGTTGATCCGATCATCGACGCTTGGGCACAAGTGACGGTCAAAAAGCTCTTTACCGAATGGGCGGATCAGCCCGCGAGGTTCGCTTACCTTCCGGGGCTACGCCCCTTCGAGTGCTTTCAAATTTCTATTGATCCGCCAATTGCCGGTCGTGTCGCCGTGTTGGCTCGCTCCGTTGATACCGACGACGACAGCGAGTTCGAGCAGCACTGGGAAGGCACCACGAACGCGCTTCCCGCTCTTCTCGAAGCGGCTACGGCTACGGTGCGACTGTGGGTGAACCGCTCAACTGCGAATGGCAGCTAACCACCATTTCGGGCCATTACGGTGCGCTGACCAGACGTGCCGCGCGGCATCCTCGCTGCATCCGCCCGCGCGTCACTCGCCGCGCTTGGCGGCTTCCTTGGCGGCGTTGGGGTCGACCGAGGGGGCGCCCGCCGCGGGGGTACCGGTGTTGGCCAGGTCGCCGGTCGCGGCGCGCGGATCGGCTTCGACCGCATTTTCCGCGGGGCTCGCGCTCTTGTCGGGGGCGCCCGCGGCCGGGGCGGCGGGGAGCGGAACGTTCGATCCCTGCTGGTTGAGATAGAGGATCACGTTGGCGCGATCCTGCGCGTTGCCGAGCCCCGCAAAGGTCATCTTGGTGCCGTTGGCGAATTTGCGTGGGGACGTCAGCCAGGCGTTGAGCTTGTCGAAATCCCATGATCCGCCGACGCTTTTCAGCGCTTCGGAGAACGGATAGCCGCCCTTGCCCTGCGCGACCGCTTCGCCGACCGTGGCGTACAGGTTCGGCCCGACGCCGTTGGCCCCGCCCTGGTTGATCGTGTGGCAGGCAGCGCACTTCTTGAAGACTTCCGCGCCCTTGGCGGGATCGGCGGACGCGAGCAGCGTCGCGATGGGCACCTCGGCAACCGCACCCGCGGCACCCGCTTCCTGAACGCCCTCGATCGGATAACCCATCTTTTCGGGGCGTTCCCCGTGGTAGATCATGCCGCCGACGATCGACAGGCCCAGGGCCGCGCCACAGGCGGCCAGCGTCCAGCCGGCGATCGTGTTGGTCCGAGTATCCATTGCGCGCGACGGCCCCCAATATGTTCTAGGCTTGGAAGAAAGCTCGGCTCCCCATAGAAAAGGCGGAAGGCCACCGCAAGCCGCGCTTGTCGCGCCGCGCAACCGCATCTACCCCGCGCGTCATGGAGACCTTCGCCGCCCCCGCCCGCCCGATCGTTGCCGCGATGGCCGCCGCCGCCGCCGCCGAACCCGCGCGCGCGGTCGCGTTTCAGGGCGCGCCGGGGGCCAACAGTCATGTCGCCGCGGTCGAGGCGTTCCCCAATGGCCTGCCGCTGCCATGCTTTTCGTTCGAAGATGCGATCGATGCGGTGAAGGCGGGCGACGCCGATTGCGCGATCATCCCAATCGAAAATTCGCTCCACGGCCGGGTCGCGGACATCCATTTTTTGCTGCCCGAATCGGGGCTGGTCATCACCGGCGAACATTTCCTGGGCATTCGCCACGCGCTGATGGGGACCGGCATCCGCGCCGACGTTCGCCAGGCGATGAGCCATCCGCAGGCGTTGGGCCAGTGCCGCCACTGGCTGAAGGCGCACGACATCCAGCCGCTGGCCTATCCCGATACCGCGGGCGCGGCAGCGGTGGTCGCGGAACGCCGCGACCCGCGCATCGCCGCGCTCGCGCCGCCGCGTGCCGCCGCGATCTATGGCCTGACGCTGTTCGACGCCGACATCGCGGATGCCGATCACAACATGACGCGGTTCGTGGTGCTGGCGCGTGGCGGCAAGCCGCCGGTGGGCGCGGGACCGTGGATGACGACGCTGATCTTCGAGGTGAAGAACGTGCCTGCAGCGCTCTACAAGGCGATGGGCGGGTTTGCGACCAACGGGGTCAACATGACCAAGCTCGAAAGCTACCAGCGCGGCGGCAGTTTCGCAGCGACCGAATTCTATGCCGATATCGTCGGCAAGCCCGGCGACGAGAATGTCGACCGCGCGCTGGAGGAACTGGGGTTCCAGTCGAAATGGCTGCGGGTGCTCGGTACCTATCAGCAGGCGCGTGCTCGACCGTAATGATGCGCTACGTAGACGGCGAGCCACTACATAGATCCGTTCGTGCTGAGCTTGTCGAAGCACGGTGAGACTCACCGCCCTTCGACAAGCTCAGGGCGAACGGTGCTGGGTATGATCGATCCAGCGCCAATCAGAACTAAGAAGACCTACTTCAGCCTGCGGCCCACACCGTTAGCAGGGTGTGCGCGATCGCGTAGGGGGGCGGTGCGATGAACGCGCCGTCCTCGCCTGCCAGGATGCGGCGAACCTCGTCGCGGGGGACCCAGATCGCGTCTTCGAGCTCGTTGGCGTCGATCGTCAGCGTATCGTCGTCGGCGGTCGCGACGCAAGCCATCATCAGCTGCGAAGGGAAGGGCCAGGGCTGGCTGGCGATGTAGCGGACGTCGCGGATACGAACGCCGGCCTCCTCGTGGATTTCGCGCGCGACCGCTTCCTCGACCGATTCGCCGGGTTCGAGAAACCCCGCGAGCGCCGAATAGCGCCCGGGCGGCCAGCCCTTGCCGCGCCCGAGCAGCGCGCGCCCATCATGCTCCGCGATCATGATCACGACCGGGTCGACGCGCGGGAAATGCTCCGCGCCGCACTGCGGGCAGGATCGGCCCCAGCCTGCACGGAACAGCGTGGTCGCGGTGCCGCAGCGTGCGCAAAAACCGTGGCGCAGATGCCAGTCGATCAGGCTGCGCGCGGCGGCATAGGTCGCCGCTTCACCCGGCGCGAGGCTGGCGAGCGCGCCCATCAACGCGGGGTTGCGCATCGCGGGCAGGTCGTCGTGGCGCAGCCCCGGCAGCAACGCGGCGAAATGCGCGCGCCCGTCGCCGATCCCGAGCAGGATCAATTCGGCCTCGTCGGGCGCGTCGGTCAGTGTCGTCCAGCCGAGCCGGGCGTCGTCGGCGATCGCGGGGATCAATCCGTCGAGCCGGAGTAGCCGCGCGCGCCAGTCAATCGTTGCGGCCAGCGCGGTGGGATCATGGCGAAGGTGATCGGCGCGATCGAGCGTGCCGCCGGTAAACCCCGGGACGACCGTCATCGGCGGAATTTGGCCACGTCCTTTGCCAGCGCGGCTATCGCTTCGGTGCGCAGCGGCCATTGTTCGCCGGGGAAGTAATTGACCATGATCGTGCCGCGCGCGCGCTTGGCGGGATCGACGAACGCGGTCGTTCCCGCCGCGCCACCCCAGCCATAGGTACCCTTCGACGGGAAGCCGCCGGGGCCGTCGGTGAGATAGACCGTGCCGCCCGCGCCGAAGCCGATCTCCGCCGCCGCGGGGCGCGTCGTGCCGCCCCCGGTCGATCCGTTGCCGTTGGCGTTGCCGAGGCCGGGAAATTTCACCCCGTTGGGAAGCAGGTTCGACATCATCAGCTTTGCGGTTTCGGTCTTCATGACGCGCACGCCATCGAGCGTGCCGTCATGCTGGAGCATGTCGAGGAAGCGATCGTAATCACGCGCGCTCATGACGAGCCCTGCGCCGCCATAGGGAAAGCTCGGCGCACGGGTGTAGGGCGAGGTCGCGGGAGGATCGAACGGCACCATCTGGTCGCCGACGAACGCGACGGTGGTGGCGAGTCGCTTTACGTCGCGCTGCGGCACCGTCCAGAAGCTCGACTGCATCTTCAGCGGCGCGAAGATTCGGGTGTTGACGAATTGGTCGAACGGCATCCCCGACGCGACCTCGATCACCCGGCCCATCACGTCGAGCCCAATCGAATAATGCCATTTGGTGCCGGGTTGATAAACCAGCGGGACGGTCGCGACGCGGTTCGCGAATTCCTCGAGCGTGGCGGGGCGGGCCTTGCGCGCCTGTGCCTCCGTCGCCGCATTGACCTCGCCGGGAAGGATGCCCTTGGCCTCGTACAGCTTGAGCAGCGGCCCCTTGGCGCTGATGTTGTAGCCGAGGCCAGAGGTATGCGTCAGCAGTTCGCGGATCGTGATCTCGCTCTTGGCGGGAACCGCGGCGAGGCTGGTGTCGGGATCGGTCAGCACCGTCATCGTCTTGAACGCGGGGATGTATTTGCTGACCGGATCGTCGAGCCCGATCTTGCCCTGTTCGATTAGGATCATCGCGGCGGCGGCGGTGATCGGCTTGGTCATCGAATAGACCCGCCACAGCGAATCGGGACCGGCGGGCAGCGCGTCGGCGGCGAGCCCGATCTTGCCTGCGGCGGGATAGAGCGTCGGCAGATCGCCGAGACCATAGGCCGCGACGACGCCGGGCATCTTGCCGCCCCGGATATAGCCGTCGAACAACGCCTGGGTCTCTGGCAGCAGCACGCTGGCGGGAAGCCCGCGCGGCGACAGCGTGGCGATCGGCGGTGCGGGCTTGGCTTGGGCACGAAGTGGCGCCGGTGTCGCCTTGGTAGCCGTCTGCGCTTGGGGCAGCGCCTCGATCTCGCCGCCGATCGCGGCAGTGGTGGCCAGCGCGATCGCGCCCGTCGTAACGATCCAGAAACTGCGCTTCACGATGCTCTCCTTATCGCGGCTGCCGCCTTGGCGAAGAGGGTCGGTAGTCCCGCCGCGTCGAGCGTCGCGATCGGCCACCACTCGCCCCCCTCCGCGACGTGGTTGGGGGTCTGATGCGCCTCGACGCGCGCGACCGCAAGCGCGAGATCGATGTCGAAATGGGTGAAGCCGTGGGTGACCCTGTTGTCGAGTACGCGCCAGTCCGCCACGGCGGGGGGCGAGGCGAGCCCGGGCGGCGAATCGGTCCACGCGCCGGTCGGCAATGCGCGCATCCCGCCGAGCAATCCGGTCGGTGGGCGACGAACCAGCAGTATATGTCCGTCGCGTTCCAGCCAGAAGATCGTGCCGTGGCGGTGCGGGCGTGCTTTTCGCGCGGTCTTGACCGGCATCGTCTCGGGATCGCCCGCCGCGAATCCCGCGCATTGCGTCCGCAGGGGGCAGAGCAGGCAGCGTGGATTGCGGGGGGTGCAGATCGCGGATCCCAGGTCCATCATGGCTTGCGCGAAATCGCCCGCCCTCGCGTCGGGGGTGATCGTATCGGCGGCGGCGCGAATCGCGACGCGCGCACCCGGCAGGGCGTCGCGAATCGCGAAAAGGCGGGCGACGACGCGCTCGACATTGGCGTCGACGACGACCGCACGTTCGCCGAACGCGATCGCGGCGACCGCGGCGGCGGTGTACGCGCCGAGCCCTGGCAAGGCGCGCAGTTCGGCCTCGGTGCGCGGGAATTGCCCGCCATGGTCGGCCACCACGACCTTTGCCGCAGCGAACAGATTGCGCGCCCGCGCATAATAACCGAGCCCCGCCCAGGCGGCCATGACGTCCTCGTCGCGCGCCGCGGCCAGGCTCGCGAAATCGGGCCAGCGGTCGACCCAGGCAGCGAAGCGCGGGCGGACGGTGGCGACGGTGGTCTGCTGGAGCATCACCTCCGACAGCCAGACGCGATAGGGGTCGGGGGTGTCGCCCGGCTGTGCGCGCCACGGCAGGTCGCGGCGATGCGCGTCGTACCAGCCGAGCAACGCATCGGCGACACCGGGCGCGCTGGCGGGGAGCGGCGAAGAGCGCTTGGCGTCCACGCCCCCGCTATGGCATGGGTAGCGGCATGAGCAAGCGCGTCCGCGCCCCCCGCCAGGAATCCCGACCTGAACCGGAGCGGCAGAACCGCAGCCGCGCGGTGTCCGAACTGCTGCCCGCGATCGGCGGCGCGGCGTTCCGCAAGTTCGGCTTCGTGCAGAGCTCGATCGTCAGCCGCTGGCCCGAGATCGTCGGCGAAAAGTGGGCGGGCGCGTCGGCCCCCGAATCGATCCGCTTCCCGCCGGGGCAGAAGAGCGCGGGCGTGCTGACGCTCACCGTTCGCGGCGCTCACGCCCCGATGATGCAGCATGTCGCGCCCGAGATCATCGAGCGGGTCAACCGCTTCTTCGGCTATGCCGCGGTCGCCAAGCTGACGATCCGCCAGGGCGAGGTCGCCACGTGGCGGGTCCCCGCCGCGCCGCCGTCGGAGCGCCCGGTGCCCCCCGAACTCGGCAACGAGCTGAAGGGAATCGCCGATCCTGAACTGCGCGCGGTGCTCGAATCGCTCGCCGCCGGGGTGGCGGCGACCCGTGGCCTTCCCAAGATAGGGTAATTCGATGCGTTGGTTGTTCGCGTTCCTTTCGGTCATCCTGCTCACCGCCGCCGCGCCGCCCCGCGATTGGTCGGCGACGACGACCCGGCTGCCCAATGGCGCGATGCTGACCGGCAACCCCGCCGCGCCGCTGCGGCTGGTCGAATATGGCAGCTATACCTGTTCGCATTGCGCTGCGTTTGCGGCCGAGAGCGAGAAGGTGCTGCGTGGCGAGATGATCCGCGACGGATCGGTTGCGCTCGAATATCGCCACATGGTCCGCGACCGCCTCGATCTCGGCGCGGCGTTGCTCGCGCGGTGTGGCGGCGCGCGCCAGTTCGCGCGCGCATCGGCGGCGATCTTCGCGGCCCAGCCGACCTGGCTCCAGGCGGCGATCGACTGGTCCCCCAAACACCCCAAGATCGCGGGCTATCCCCCGCTCAAACAGGCGCGCGCGCTGGCCGACGGCACCGGGCTGACCCGGCTGATGCGGACGCGCGGGCTGACCGCGACGCAGGTTGCGGCGTGCTTTGCGAATACCAAGGAAGCCGACGCGATCGTGAAGCTGACCGCCGACGCCCCCGCCGGGGTCACCTCGACCCCGACCTTCTTTATCAATAACGAAGTCGTGCCGCCCACCGGGTGGGACGGACTCGAAACCATTCTGCGCGCCAAGGGCGCCAAGTGAAGGGCCTATCCCGATGAGATTTTTGACTGCGCTGTTCCTGCTGCCGCTCGCGCTCGTCGCGTGTTCGAAGGGGGAGACGACGGGCAACGTCACCGCCGCCCCGGTCGCCGCCGCGGCCGCGCCCGCCGGGCAGAAGTGGCAGGATGTCGTCGCGAAGACGGACGAGGGCTATCGGATGGGCAATCCCGATGCGCCGGTAAAGGTGGTCGAATATGGCGCGCGGCTGTGTCCGGGGTGCAAGCAGTTCGCGACGACCGCGTTTCAACCGCTGATCGACAACTATGTCTCGACCGGCAAGGTCAGCTTCGAATTCCGCGACTTCCTGATCCACGGTCCCGCCGAACTCGGGCTCGCGCTGATGGGCCAGTGCGGCGATCCGGCGACGTTCTTCCCGATCCTCGAGCAGACTTATGCGAATCAGGATGCGCTCAACGACGCGATGATCAAGGTGCCGCCGACGCAGATTCAGGCGCTGCAGGGCAAGTCTCCCGTTGCGATCGTCACCGGCTGGACCGAGGCGATCGGCGGGATCGACTTCATGAAGCAGCGCGGGATGCCCGAAGCGAAGGCTAAGGCATGCCTGGCCGACACCAAGAAAATGGACGCGATCACCGCGGTCACGCAGAAACGCGGAGGAGACGGGACGGTCGAATCGACCCCGACGGTAATCGTCGATGGCAAGCCGATCGACAATCCGACCTGGGACAATGTCGAACAGGCGCTGAAGGCGGCGGGGGCGTAAGCCAAGGACACACGACCGGCGTTGGGGGGCGCCACCCATGCGGATCAAGCGGCTTCGGATCGCCGGGTTCAAGAGCTTCGTCGATCCGGCCGATCTCAGGATCGAGCCGGGGCTGACGGGCGTCGTCGGCCCCAATGGCTGCGGCAAATCGAACCTGCTCGAAGCGCTGCGCTGGACGATGGGCGAAGCGAGCGCGAAGTCGCTCCGCGGCGCGGAGATGGAGGATGTGATCTTCGCGGGCACCGCGACCCGGCCGCCGCGTGATTTCGCCGAAGTCTCGATTCTCGCCGAGTTGCCGACCGCCGACGGGGTCGAGGAGACCGAGATCGTCCGCCGGATCGAGCGCGGTGCGGGGTCCGCCTATCGGATCGACGGGCGCGACGTGCGGGCGCGCGACGTCGCGCTGCTGTTCGCCGACGCCGCGACCGGGGCGCATAGCCCTGCGCTCGTCAGCCAGGGCAAGATCGGCGCGGTGATCGCCGCCAAGCCCGCCGATCGCCGCGCGATGCTCGAAGAGGCGGCGGGGATCGCGGGGCTCCACGTCCGCCGCCGCGACGCCGAACAGAAATTGCGCGCAACCGAGGCGAACCTCGCGCGGCTCGACGAGATCATCGCCGACCAGGACGCGCGCGCCGCTGCGTTGAAACGCCAGGCGCGCGCCGCCGAACGCTATCGGCTGGCTTCGGCGCAGATCCGCGTCGCCGAGGCGCGGATGATTTTCGCGCGCTGGCGTGACGCGGTCGCTGCCGCCGACGCTGCCCGCGCGGAGGCGGCGGTCGCCGACGAGTGGGTGCGCGCCACGACCGACGCGAGCGCGGCGGCGGCGGCGTATCAGCACGAGGCCGCGGAGACCGTTGCCGCCGCGCGCGCCGCCGCGCTGGCCGCGCGCGACCGCGCGAGCGAGGCCGCGCACCGGCTCGCCACGCTGCGCACCGAGCGCGCCACCGCCGAGCGGCGGATCGCCGATCTTGCCGATGCGGCGCGGCGAATGACCGACGATCGCGCGCGCGAAGGATCGCTGGCGCGCGATGCCGCCGACGCGCTGACTCGGCTGGATCGCGAGATCGGTACGCTCGACGCGGATATCCGGGCGGCGGCGAACGACGCGCCGCGGCTCGAGACCGCGGTCGCCGACGCCGAGCGGATGGGGCGCGATGCCGAGGTCGCGCTGGCGCAGGCGCTCGGCCGACAGGCGAGTGAGGCGGCGGAAGCTCGGGTCGCGACCGCGGCGCTCGCAGCGGCGGAGGCGCGGTGCGCGCGGGTGGCGCGCGGGGCGGCGACGATCGACGGCGCACTTGCCGAGCTGGGCGATCCCGCGCCGATCGAGGCCGAGCGCGACGCGGCGGCGGCGGTGCGGGCTGGGGCACTGGCGGCGGGGGACACCGCGCGCGGCGCGATCGAGCACGCCGATGCCGACGAGCGCACCGCGACCGCGACCCGCGCGGCGGCGGACGCAGCGCTGGCGACCGCGCGCGCGAACCTCGCCGCGATCGATGCGGAGGCGGCAGCGCTGACGCGTGCGACGCAGCGATCGGGGACGGACAAGCTGCTCGATCGGGTCGCGGTCGAGGCGGGGTACGAGCGTGCGCTCGCGGCGGCGCTCGGCGACGATCTCGATACATCGCCCGATGCGTGGGAGGGCGCGCGGCCCGGGGGTGACGATCCTGCCCCCCCGCCGGGCACCGCACCGCTGGTCGATCAGGTCACCGCGCCCGCCGCGCTCGACCGGCGGCTCGCGCAGATCTTCATCGCGGATCGCGACACGGGGCAGGCGCTCGCGGTCGGGCAACGGCTGGTGACGCGCGAGGGCGCGCTGCGGCGCTGGGATGGCTATGTCGCGACCGGGAGCGGCGCGGCGGCGGCGGAGCGACTGGCGCGGCTCAACCGGCTCGCGGCGATCGTCGGCGAACGACCGGCGGCGGCGGCGGCGTTGGCGGCGGCGGAGATGGCGCGCGCCGCGGTCGAGGAGCGCATCACGACCGCACGCACCACCGCAGCGCGTGCGCGCGAGGAACTGCGCGCCGCCGATACCCGCAGCCGCGAGGCGGCGCTGGCGGAGGACCGCGCGACGACGCGGCTGGAACGGCTCGCGGACCGGCGCGCCGATCTCGCCGCGCGCCGTGCGCAGGTCGCGCACGAGGACCACGAGGCGGCACACGAGCGCGCGTCCGCGCGCGCGGCGGTCGCGGCGTTGCCCGATACCGCGGCGAGCGCCGCGGCGGTCGCGACGCTGGGTCACGCGGCGGAACAGCGCCGGGCGGCGGTCGCGGAGGCACGCGAGGCGCGAGGTGCGGCGGCGCGGCGGCTCCAGGCCGACCGCGAACGGCGCGCCGCGGCGCAGGCGGACACGCGCACCTGGCGCGCGCGCGCGGGCGAGGCGGCGCAGCGGATCACCGCGATGGATGCACGCGAGGCCGAGATCGCCTCCGAGCACGACGCGGTGGCGGCGCGCCCCGCCATGCTCGAAGCCGAGATCGCGGCGCTCTCGGCGGAGCACAACGCGATGAGCGCGTCCGCCGCGACGCTTGCCACCGCCGAGCGTGACGCCGAGGCCGCGCTGCGATCGACCGAGGCGACCCAGCGTGCTGCGATCGAGGCCCTCGCCGAGGCGCGCGAGGGCCGCGCGGGGGCGGCGGCGCGGCTCGAATCGCAGGAGCTTCGTCGGGTCGAGATGGGGCGGCTATCGGGCGAACGCTTCGAATGCCCCGTGCCGGTGCTGCCCGAAAAACTGGGGTTCGACGCGATGAGCGTGCGATGCCCCGCCGATGAATCTGCGACCCACGAGAAACTGAGCGTCGATCGCGAACGGATCGGCCCGGTGAACCTGGTCGCCGAGACCGAACTCGCCGAACTGGAGGCCGCGAGCATCGGCAACGCAACCGAGCGCGACGAACTGGGGCAGGCGGTGAACCGGCTGCGCGGGTCGATCGGGACGCTCAACCGCGAAGGGCGCCAGCGGCTGCTGACCGCGTTCGAGGCGGTCAATGGGCATTTCCAGCGGCTGTTCGCGACGTTGTTTAACGGCGGGCAGGCGCATCTTGCGCTAATCGATTCGGACGATCCGCTCGAGGCGGGGCTCGAGATCATGGCCCAGCCGCCGGGCAAGCGCTTGCAGTCGCTGACGTTGCTGTCGGGGGGCGAACAGGCGCTGACCGCGGTCGCGCTGATCTTCGGGCTGTTCCTGACCAACCCCGCGCCGATCTGCATCCTCGACGAGGTCGATGCGCCATTGGACGACGCCAATATCGAGCGGTTCTGCGACCTGCTCGACCGGATGACGCGCGAAACCGAGACGCGTTACCTGATCGTCACCCACAATGCGGTGACGATGAGCCGGATGCACCGTTTGTTCGGGGTGACGATGATCGAACAGGGGGTGAGCCGGTTGGTGTCGGTCGATCTCCAGGCAGCGACGACGCTGCTCGCGGCAGAGTAGCGCCGGCCGCTAAGGCGGAGGGCGCGAATTGATCCGAATCAATCGACAACGGTTCTGCGGGAACGTAAAGAGAACACATGGCCCAGCTCGACACCCGCGAGAAGCTCGAAATTCTCGCCGACGCCGCGAAATATGACGCGTCCTGTTCGTCGTCGGGCACCGTCAAACGCGGGTCGAAGGACGGCAAGGGATTGGGATCGACCGACGCGGGGATGGGGATCTGCCACGCCTATGCGCCCGATGGGCGGTGCATCAGCCTGTTGAAAATCCTGCTGACCAACAGCTGCATCTTCGATTGCCATTACTGCATCAACCGCAAGAGTTCAAACGTCCGCCGCGCACGCTTCACCGCGAAGGAGGTCGTCGACCTCACCATCGCCTTTTACAAGCGCAACTATATCGAGGGATTGTTCCTCAGCTCGGGGATCATAGCCTCGTCGAACTACACGATGGAGCAGATGGTCGAGGTCGCGCGCAGCCTGCGCGAGGACCATCATTTCCGCGGCTATATCCATTTGAAGACGATTCCCGACGCCGATCCCGCGCTGGTCCACCAGGCCGGGCTCCATGCCGATCGCGTGTCGATCAACATCGAATTGCCGACCGCGGGCGGGCTGAAGCGGCTGGCGCCAGAAAAGGACGGGGTGCGGATCGAAACTGCGATGCGCGAGGTGAAGGCGGCGATCACCGACGGGCGCGATGCGAAGAAGAAGTACAAGTCCGCACCGACTTTCGCGCCCGCGGGCCAGTCGACGCAGATGATCGTTGGCGCTGACGCCGCGACCGACCGCGACATCGTAACCCGCGCGTCGTCGCTCTACGATCGATTCGGGCTGCGCCGGGTCTATTATTCGGCGTTCAGCCCGATTCCCGATGCGAGCAGCGTGTTGCCGCTCCAGCGTCCGCCGCTGATGCGCGAACATCGGTTGTACCAGTCCGACTGGCTGATGCGGTTCTACGACTATGCGCCCGCCGAGATCGTTGCGGCGGCGGATACGTCGACCGGGATGCTCCCGCTCGACATCGATCCCAAGCTCGCCTGGGCGCTCAAATTCCGCGGGTCGTTTCCGGTCGACGTCAACCGCGCGCCGCGCGAAATGCTGCTGCGGGTGCCGGGGTTGGGAACCAAGGCGGTCGCGGCGATCCTGACGAGCCGACGCTGGCGGCGGTTGCGGCTCGACGATGTCGCGCGGCTGACGGTATCGATCGCGAAGGTGCGGCCATTCATCGTCGCGGAGAACTGGCGGCCCGTCGTGCTGGCCGACCGCGCCGATCTGCGCCCGCTGATCGCGCCGAAGAAGGAACAGCTCGAACTGTTCGCGGCGTAAGTATCAGCGCGTGACGCGGGTGATGTGTCCCATTTTGCGGCCGGGGCGGGCCTGGCGCTTACCGTAGAGGTGGAGGTGCGCGCCGGGTTCGGCGAGCGCGGGTGCCCAGGGATCGTCGCCGATCAGGTTTTCCATCGTCACCCGCGTGCCGGTCAACGCGGTGCTGCCGAGCGGCAGGCCACAGATCGCCCGGATGTGGTTTTCGAATTGCGAGGTTTCGGCGCCCTCGATCGTCCAATGGCCCGAATTGTGGACGCGGGGCGCCATCTCGTTGAACACCGGGCCGTCCGCACCGACGAAGAATTCGCACGCGAGGACGCCGACATAGTCGAGGCGTTCGGCGATCCGCAGCGCCAGATCGGTCGCTTCCTCGGTTTGCGCGAGCACCTCGACCGGGGCGGGAAGGGTGGAGGTCCGCAGGATCGCGTCGCGGTGGACGTTGTGCGGCGCGTCGTAGCGGGCGGTGGCGCCATCCCGCCCGCGCGCGATCAGGATCGAGAATTCGTGGGTGAAGGGGACGAACGCCTCGAGCACCGCGGGGCCGCCGATCGCCTCCCACGCGGTGTCCGCGTCGGAGGGCGAATCGAGCTTTACCTGGCCCTTGCCGTCGTAGCCGAAACGCGCGGTCTTTAGGATCGCGGGGGTGCCGACCGCGGCGATGCCCGCTTCGAGCGTCGCGAGGCTGTCGACCTGGGCCCAGCGCGCGGGGCGGCCGCCGACCTGTTCGACGAAGCGCTTCTCCGCGATCCGTTCCTGCGCGATGCGGAGCGCGCGCGGATGGGGATGGACCGCGACGCGCGTCGCGAGCCATTCGACCGGCTCGCACGCGATATTTTCGAATTCGTAGGTCACGACGTCGCAGGCGTTGGCGAAATCGGCGAGGACGATGCGGTTGTGATAATCGGCGCGGGTCATGCTCGACGCCGATTGCGCGGCGATGCTCTCGCGGTCGGGGGCGAGGACGTGGGTGCGATAGCCGAGCTGCGCCGCGGCGGTGGCGAGCATCCGACCGAGCTGGCCGCCGCCCAAGATTCCGATCGTGGCGCCGGGCTCGAGTCTGCCTAGCTCGGTCATGTAGGGTCGGTCGCGACCGCCTCGGTTTGCGCGGTGCGCCAAGCCTGGAGGCGATCGCTCAGCGAGTCGTCGCCGAGCGCGAGGATCGCGGCGGCGAGTAGCCCAGCGTTGATCGCGCCTGCCTTGCCGATCGCGAGCGTGCCGACCGGAATCCCCGCGGGCATCTGGACGATCGAGAGCAGGCTATCCTGGCCGCGCAACGCCTTCGATTCGACCGGCACGCCGAGGACCGGAAGATGCGTCATCGCCGCGGTCATGCCGGGGAGGTGCGCGGCTCCGCCGGCGCCCGCGATCACCAGCTTCAGCCCGCGCGATGCCGCGGTTTTGGCATAGTTGACCAGACGATCGGGGGTGCGGTGCGCCGACACCACGCGGGTTTCGTGAGTGATATCGAGTTCGGTCAGGATCGCTGCGGCGTGGCGCATCGTCTCCCAGTCGGAAGTCGATCCCATGATGATGCCGACAAGAGGCTGCGTCATCCGCTGCGCCTAGCTTGGCGGTGGCGTGAGGGCAAGCCGACCCCGTGACGCGAAACGCCCCGGGGTTTCCCCCGGGGCGTTGCTGGTTGCCGTGAGTGCGTCGGTCGCCGGGGCTAGTCGATTTTTGGCAGCGTTTCGAACTGGTGGTACGGCGGCGGGGAGGACAGCGTCCATTCCAGCGTCGTCGCGCCTTCGCCCCACGGGTTGTCGCCGACCTTCTTGCCCGCGATCAGGCTCCAGATCAGATTGCCGAAGAAGATCAGCATCGAGAACGCCATGATCTCGTAGCCATGGGTCGCGATCCCGTTCCAGTAAGCATATTGCTCGGTGTAATCGGGAATGCGCCGCGGCATGCCCTGAAGACCCAGAAAGTGCATCGGGAAGAACATCACGTTCACGCCGACGAAGAAAATCCAGAAATGCGCCTGGCCGAGGAATTCATTGTACATCCGGCCCGACATCTTCGGGAACCAGTAATAGAACCCTGCGAACAGGCTGAACACCGCGCCGAGGCTGAGCACATAGTGGAAATGCGCGACCACGTAATAAGTGTCCTGCATGTAATCGTCGATCCCGCCGTTGGCAAGCACCACGCCGGTGACGCCGCCGACCGTGAACATGAAGATGAAACCCATCGCCCAGACCATCGGGGTCTTGAACGACAGCGATCCGCCCCACATCGTCGCGATCCAGCTGAAGATCTTGATGCCGGTCGGCACCGCGATCACCATCGTCGCGGCGGTGAAGTACATCTTCACGTTCACGCTGAGTCCGGTCACGAACATGTGGTGCGCCCACACGACGAAGCCGACGACGCCGATCGCAACCATGGCATAGGCCATGCCGAGATAGCCGAAGACGGGCTTTTTCGAGAAGGTCGAGATGATCTGGCTGACGATGCCGAAGCCCGGCAGGATCATGATGTAGACCTCCGGGTGACCGAAGAACCAGAAGAGATGCTGGTAGAGAATCGGATCGCCACCACCCGCGGGATCGAAGAAGGTCGTCCCGAAATTACGGTCGGTCAGCAGCATCGTAATCGCCGCCGCCAGGACGGGGAGCGCGAGCAGCAGCAGGAACGCGGTGACGAGCACCGACCACACGAAAAGCGGCATCTTGTGGAGCGTCATGCCCGGCGCGCGCATGTTGAAGATGGTGGTGATGAAGTTGATCGCGCCGAGGATCGACGACGCGCCCGCCAGATGAAGCGACAGGATCGCCATATCGGTCGACGGCCCCGGCTCGCCATAGGTCGAGAGCGGCGCGTAGAGCGTCCACCCGTTGCCCGCGCCGCCAAAGAAGGGCGAGGCCAGCAGCAGCGAAAAGGCGGGAACGAGCAGCCAGAAGCTGATGTTGTTCATCCGCGGGAACGCCATGTCGGGCGCGCCGATCATGATCGGGACGAACCAGTTGCCGAAGCCCCCGATCATCGCGGGCATCACCATGAAGAACACCATGATCAGGCCGTGTGCGGTGATGAGGACGTTCCAGAGGTGGAGCGATTCATCGAGGCTCGCCGAGCCGCCATGAAGGTGCGCGGCCCAACCCTGGAGATACTGAATGCCGGGATGCGCCAGTTCGGCGCGCATCAGTCCCGAAATCGATCCACCGATGATCCCCGCGACGATCGCGAAGATCAGGTACAGCGTGCCGATATCCTTGTGGTTGGTCGACATGAACCAACGCGCGAAGAAGCTGGGCTTGTGGTCCGCATCGGCATGCGCGTGGTCGTCATGCGCGACGAAGGCCGAGGGGGGAAGAGCGGTATCGGTCATCTTAGCGTCCAACGTTGCCGACGGGTGCGGTAGCGGTCGCGCCCTGGGTGACTTCGGGAGGGGTGGCGGTCGTGTTCTCGAGCGCGCCGTTGCTGGTTGGGACGATGCCCGGCGGCGTCACCGAGGTGGCATCACCCAAATCGGCGCCCGGCTGCGGTATCACCTTGTTCGAGGGCTGACCCGGGGTCGGCATCGTGCCCCCCTTGGCCTTGACCCACGCCGCGAATTGCGCGGGCGGTACCGCTTCGACCGCGATCGGCATGAAGCCGTGGCGCGCGCCGCACAGTTCGGAACACTGGCCGAAATACAGGCCGGGCTTTTCGATCGTGAAGCTGGTTTCGTTGAGGCGTCCAGGCACTGCGTCTAGCTTGATCCAGAACGCGGGCATCGCCCAGCTGTGGATCACGTCGGTCGACGTCGTGATCAGCCGGATCGGCACGCCGACCGGCAGGACAATACGGTTGTCGACCGCAAGCAGCCGCGGGCCGTCGGCGGCAGTGCGATAGCGTTCGCCCGCGCTGACCTGATCCTTTTCCTTCAGCATATTGGCGGTGATCTCGAACCCGCCATTGTCAGGATATTGATACGACCAATACCATTGGTTGCCGATCGCCTTTAGTGTGATCGCTCCGGCAGGCGCCGGCTTGTACTGCGCGGCGAGCAGCCCGATCGACGGAATCGCGATAAGCGCCAGGATCACGACGGGGATCAGCGTCCACAGCACCTCGATCGTGGTGTTGTGGCTGGTCTTGCTCGGCACCGGGTTGCTGCCTTCGCGATAGCGGAAGACGACCCACATCAGGAGAAAGAGGACCAGCAGCGAAATCGCGACGATCACGGGAACCAGGATAACGTCATGGAAATGATGCGCACGACGACCGTTCTTAGTCACCTGAGGTTGGAGGCCGTACAGGCCGTCGGTCGGCTGGCCGACCATTGGCTTCACCGTCATCGGGGGCGCCCCGTCCATCGCCAGTTCCGGGCTGGCGGGCGCGGCGGTCACTGGCGCGGCGGCACTGGTCGGCGCGAGGTTCGAAACGTCCGCAGGCGCGGCGGCGGCTTGCGGCGCAGGCTGCGCGGCCTGCGCCCCGACGCCCGGCGCGAAACCGGTCAATGCGAGAGCGGCGGCGGCCACCACTCCCTTCAATCCGCTACCCTTAAAGCCGATGCGCATGCGTCAATTCACCCCAGTTCGAACCACCCGGCGCGGCGCGCGCCACGACGGACGTGCGCTACCCTGCGCCGTTGTTGCGATGCGCCTATACGCGCGGGTGACGCGAGCCTCAAGCGCGGACGGCAAGGAATCTGGCGACGCTGCTTGGCCTTGGCGCAGCGACCCCCTATTAGCCGCGCTTCGCGATCACGATCCGGGCACGCCATGACCGACGACGACATCCTCGCCGAATTCCGCGCCGCAGATGCGCTGCTCGAGGGGCATTTCATCCTGTCATCGGGGCTGCGCAGCCCGCGTTACCTGCAGTGTGCGCGGGTGCTGATGGACCCGGCGCGGGGCGCGCGGCTCGCGCTGGCGCTGGTCGAGCGGCTGCCGGGCGAGCTGAAGGCGAAGATATCCGCGGTGGTCTCGCCCGCGATGGGCGGGGTGATCGCGGGGCACGAAATGGCGCGCGCGCTGGGGGTCGAGGCGATGTTCCTCGAACGCCCCGACGGCGTGTTCGAACTGCGCCGCGGGTTCCGGCTCGCACCGGGGCAGCAGGTGCTGATGATGGAGGATGTCGTCACCACCGGCCTGTCGTCGAAGGAAGCGATCGCCGCGATCGCGCGCGCGGGCGGCGAAGCGATCGCGGCGGCGGCGCTGGTCGATCGATCGGGCGGCGGCGCGGAACTAGGCGTGCCATTCTATCCGTTGCTGCGGCTCGACGTGCCGACCTATGCGCCCGATGCGCTGCCGCCAGAGCTGGTGGCGATCCCCGCGATCAAGCCCGGCAGTCGCGCGACGTGACCGCGCCGCTGCGCCTGGGCGTCAACATCGACCATGTCGCTACTGTCCGCAACGCGCGCGGCGAGGGTTATCCCGATCCGGTGCGCGCTGCGCTCATCGCGGCGGCGGCGGGGGCGGACGGGATCACCGCGCACCTGCGCGAGGATCGGCGCCACATCACCGACGACGACATCGCGCGGCTGTCGGCCGAACTGACGGTGCCGCTCAACCTGGAGATGGCGGCGACCGACGAGATGCTTGGCATCGCACTGCGTCACCGGCCTCATGCGGCGTGCATCGTCCCTGAAAAGCGCGAAGAGCGGACGACCGAGGGCGGGCTCGACGCGGCGGGGCAGCATAACCACCTCCAGCATCTCGTGTCGGAACTCAGCGGCGCGAACATCCGCGTGTCGCTGTTCATCGAGCCCGATCCGCGCCAGATCGACGCCGCGATCCGGCTGGGCGCGCCGGTCGTCGAACTCCATACCGGGCGCTATTGCATGCTGGAGGGGTACGCGCGCGCGCAGGAGCTGGGGCGGATCGCGGACGCCGCGGCGCTGGCGGTGAAGAACGGGATCGAGGTCCATGCCGGGCATGGCCTGACCTATGACAATGTCGGGCCGATCGCGGCGATCCCCCAGGTGCGCGAGCTGAACATCGGGCATTTCCTGATCGGCGAGGCGATTTTTCTGGGGCTCGACGAAGCGGTGCGGCGGATGCGTGCGGCGATGGATGCGGCGCGTGGGTGATGGTCGGCAGAAGGGATTGGTTCGCGCGGAGACGCAGAGACGCGGAGTGACTGGCGTTCGGGTCTGGGGGATGAGGCGCAATCCGTCAGGCGCGGGTGGATTGCGGGTGCCTGCGGCGCGAGGAGAAAGCCGCGCGCAGCGCATTTCGTTCTTCTCCTCCTATTCTTCTCCGCGTCTCCGCGCCTCTGCGCGAACCAATCTTCTTCAAGAAACAGTAACGATGTGATCGTCGGGCTAGGATCAGACCTGTGCAAGATCGAGCGGATTGCGGCGTCGCTCGAGCGGTTCGGCGAGCGGTTCGAAAACCGCGTGTTCACCGAGGTCGAGCGCGCCAAGGCGGCGCGGCGGCCGTTTACCAAGGCGGGAACGCTGGCCAAACGCTTTGCCGCCAAGGAAGCGTTCGCGAAGGCGGTCGGGACCGGATTTCGGGCGGGGGTGTTCATGAAGGACATCGGCGTCGTCAACGCGGGCAGCGGCGCGCCGACGCTCAGCCTGACCGGCGGGGCCAAGGCCAGGGTTGACGCGTTGATACCCGAAGGCCACGGCGCCCGCGTACATCTGACCATGACCGACGATCATCCCTGGGCGCAGGCCTTCGTGATCATCGAGGCGATAGCCAACCCAAAGGCGAGTGACGACGAATGAAGGAAGCGGTGGTGGACGGCAACGCAGCGCCAGAGCGTCAGGACGGCGCCGAGCCCGCCCCTGCGCATGCTATCACGGTCAAGAAACGGACCGACTGGTGGACCGAGACCAAGGGCATCTTTTGGCTGATCCTGATCGTGCTCGGCTTTCACAGCTTCGTCGCCAAGCCCTTCTATATCCCGAGCGAATCGATGTTGCCGGGCCTCCGGATCGGCGACCGGCTGGTGGTCAGCAAGTTCGCTTATGGCTGGTCGTTCGTGTCGCCGACGATCCCCAACCCGGTCGCGATCTTCGACAGCCTGGTCCTCCACCGGCAGGAGGATAGCTGGAGCGTCGGTTTGCCGTTTATCCACGGACGGCTGCTCGGCAGCCTGCCAACCCGCGGCGATGTCGTGATCATCACCCCGCCGGGGACGCAGAATGATTATATCAAGCGGGTGATCGGCCTGCCCGGCGATACGATCGAGGTGCGCGGCGGCAACGTGATCCTCAACGGGCGCGCAATCCCGCGCGGGCCGCTGCATTTCGTCAATATCCCGGTCGACAGCAACAGCCCATGCAGCGATGCCGACTATCCCGGCGCGCGGGTGCGCGGGTCGCAAGGCGGAATGGTCTGCCACCTGCCGATCGTGACCGAAACGCTGCCCAATGGCCGCCGTTACGACACCGTCGAGCTGGGCTGGTCGCCGGGTGACAATTACGGGCCGATCGCGATCCCCGCCAACCACGTGTTCCTGATGGGCGACAACCGCGATCGGTCGGCCGACAGCCGCTTCCCGCTGTACGAACAGGGGCTGGGGGGTGCGGTGCCGTACGAGAACCTCGGCGGGCGTGCCGAATTCATCACCTTCAGCCTCGATGGCGATGCTTCGCTCAACCCGTTGACCTGGTGGGGATCGCTCCGCCCGGCGCGCGCGGGGACATCGCTCCATCCCGTGCAGGGTGCGAAGGCGCGCTGACGTGGATCTGCCCCCGCATCTCGTCCAGGCGCCCAGCCCCAACGAGTTGCGCGATCCGATCGTTCGCCAGGAACTGAAGCGCGCGGGGGTGTGGCTGGGGATGGCGAGCGCGATCGCGCTGGCGGTGATCCTGGTCCAGCCGCTGTTGATCATCTTTGCCGGAATCGTCTTCGCGGCGTTGCTCGACGGTGGCGTGCGGCTGCTTGGCCGGGTGCTGCCGATTCCGCGCGGGTGGCGGCTGCTGATCGTGGTCGTCGCGGTCGTGCTGTGCCTGCTCACGACCTTCTATCTGACCGGGGTGCAGGTGGCGCAGCAGGCGAGCCAGCTTCGCGCGACCCTTGAGATTCAGGCGAGTCGCTTCGGCAATTTCCTTACCGCGCAGGGGATGATGCCGGGTGCATCGGACGTCAACGGATTCGTCCGCCAAGCCCTGGGATCGGTCGGGCGGCTGACGTCGTGGCTCGGGACTGCGGTCGGCGCGCTCACCAGCATGGCGATGATCCTGGTGTTGGGGCTGTTCCTGGCGATGGACCCGCGCGCCTATGACCGCGGGCTGCAATGGATGATCCCGCGCGATTCACGCGCCGAGTTCGCGGAGACGATCGAGGCGATGGGGCGGACGCTCAGGCGGCTGCTCGCGGGGCGGCTAGTCGGGATGGCGTTCGAGGGCGTTTTCACGTGGATCGCGCTGGCGATCGGGGGCGTGCCGATGGCGCTGCTACTCGGAATCATCGCCGGAATTCTCGCATTCATCCCCAATATCGGCGCGATCATCACCGGGGCGATGATGGTCGCGGTGGGGTTCAGCGCCGGGGTCCACACCGGGTTGTGGGCGATCGGCACCTATCTGATCGTCCAGACCTTCGATGGTTATGTCGTCGTGCCGATGGTGGCGAAGCGGACGGTCGACCTGCCGCCCGCGTTGACGCTGGGTATGCAGATTCTCGCGAGCGCGCTGTTCGGTATCCTGGGGCTGGCGCTCGCCGACCCGATGACCGCGATGATAAAGACCGCGCTCGAACGCAGCGCCGACCGCGAGGACGCCGCGTCAGACCAAGCTGTCGAATAGCGCCAGGTAGCGCGCGCCCGAATCGAGCCCCGGCAGCGGAACCGGCGGTGGGCGGGGCGCATCGAGCCAATGGGTCAACGCGCGCGCCAGCGCCTGCGGATCGTCGCGGGGGACGATCGTGCCGAGCGAGGCGTCGATGACGATCTCGGCGATCGCCTCGCTCGAATCGGTCGAGACCACCGGCGTGCCGACCGACAGCGCCTCCCGCAGCACCCCCGGCACACCCTCGTAATCGCTGGTCAGCGCGATGACGCGCGCCACCTCCATCATCGCAACCGGGTTGGCGACATGCCCCGGTAGGTGAACGCGATCGGCGCCGGCCGCCGCCTTCGCGGCCAGATCGGCGCGGAGCGGGCCTTCGCCGAGGATCACCACCGTCACATCGGCGGGGAGCAGCGGAATGACGTCGATCAGTCGATCCCAGCGTTTCTGCGGCACCAGTCGGCCGACCCCCAGAATGACTCGCGTGCCCGGCAGCGCGACCGGCACTGCGCCGGGCACGGGGGGCGGGGGCGGATTGGGGATGACGCTGACCCGGCCATCCATCCGCAGCAACCGCGCGGCGGTAGCGGCAGTGGCAGGGGTCATCGCGACGAGCGCATCGAGGAAACGGCCGTGGAGCGTGAGCCAGCGCCGATGCGCGATATCGAGGAGGATCCCGTGGTCGCCGCGATCGGGGGCATTGGACATTTTGGCGACGATCGGCGGGCTCGCGAGTCCCAGCACCAGCCGCGCCCATGCCGCGGCGCTGGTGTAGTAACTGCCCGCGCAGAACAGCAGGTCGGGGCGCCGATCGCGGATGAGGCGGGGCAGCGCGGTCGCGAGCGCGCAAAAGGAGGGCGTGCCGAGGTCGACGAGATCGAGGCCCGGCGGCAATTCAGTGGCGAGCGGGCCGCTGCGATCGCCGATCAACAAGGTTACCCGCCGCCCCGCCTCAATCCACGCGCGCGCCAGCCGCAACTGCGCGCGCTCGACCCCGCCGCCGTCAAGAGTCCGCGCGAAGGTAAGGATATGATCGGCCGCCATC
This sequence comes from Sphingomonas oligophenolica, assembly GCF_006438955.1. GTDB lineage: Bacteria > Pseudomonadota > Alphaproteobacteria > Sphingomonadales > Sphingomonadaceae > Sphingomonas > Sphingomonas oligophenolica_A. Next base: position 267,955 of record NZ_RCZK01000001.1, read on the forward strand.
TGGTATCGGCTGTGGCACATTCCTATACAGGTGCAAGCGCCGCGCCTTGCGGCTACAGCGCTGCGCCTCAACGCCATCGGAGCCCCGGTGCCCATCACCCCGACCATCGAACCGCCGCTCGCCACCCTGTTGTCCCCGCTCGTCGCCGCGCCCTCGGCCGTCGTCGGGCTGGAGCCGGTGACGACGATCAAGAGCCGCTGGCCGACGATCATCGGCGCGCTGGTGACGGTCGCGATGCTGGTCGGACTGGGGCGGGAGTTATTCGGATCGGGGCTCGCGGGGCTGACGCGAACAGTGCCGCGCGATCCGTTGTTCTACGTTGCGTTCGCGGGGGTGTATTTCACGCTGCCGGTGTTCGACTATCTGATCTTTCGCAAACTGTGGGGGATTCCGCTGTCGGGGTTGGTCGCGCTGATCAAGAAGCGGATCGCGAACGACGTCGTCGTCGGCTATTCGGGCGAGGCGTATTTCTATGCCTGGGCGCGCGCGAAGGCGCGGTTCGTGGCGGCACCTTTCGGCGCGGTAAAGGATGTATCCATCCTGTCCGCGATCGCGGGTAATGCGATCACGCTGGCGATGATCGCGGTCGCGCTGCCGGTCGGGCGCCACCTGATCCCGCCCGAGATGATGCGCTATGTCTATGGGTCGCTCGCGATCGTGTTCGGCACGTCGATCCCGTTCCTGATTTTTTCGAAACGTGTGTTCTCGCTCGATCGCGGCCAGCTGTGGTGGGTGTTCGGCGCGCACATCGTGCGCTCGGTACTGACTTCGCTCTTTCTGGCGTTGGCGTGGCATTTCGCGCTGCCCGCAGTGTCAGTCGGGCTATGGCTGTTTTTGTCCGCGGGACGCCTGCTGTTCTCACGACTGCCGTTATTGCCCAACAAGGACCTGCTTTTCGCCAATTTTGCGATCCTGTTCATCGGGCAGGAAGGGGTCTTGTCCGGCCTGATCGCGTTCACCGCCGCGGCGGCGCTGCTCGTTCATGTCATCCTCATCGTCGCGTTCGGCCTTTATCGGCTAGCGATCAGGAGCGTAAAATGAAGTCTGTCATCCTCACCGTCGTGCTGGTCGCCGCCACCGGAATTGCCGCCGCACCTGCTACCGCCCAGATCATCGGCACCGACGCCGCGGCGTGCGCGCCGGGCGGCGGCCCCGCGATCCTGGCCAATCTGACCGGGCTGAAGGACCGCAAGGGCTCGCTCAAGCTCGAGCTGTACCCCGCGGCCGAGGACGATTTTCTGAAGGATGACTACGAGTTGGTCGCGCAGGGCAAAGTCTTCCGCCGGGTCCGGGCCGGCACGCCGGCGTCGGGCAGCGTGTCGGTGTGCATCCGCGTCCCCCATCCGGGCCGCTACGCGCTGCTCGCGACGCATGACCGCGATGGCAAGAACAAGTTCAATTTCTTCTCCGACGGCGCGGGCTTTCCGAGCAACAAGAAGCTCGGCATGTCGCGCCCCAAGCTGGCCGAAGCGGTAATCGACGTCGGCAGCGGCGTCACCACCACGACCATCCGGATGCAGTATCTGCGCGGCGTGCTATCGGGCTTCGGGCCGACCAAGGACGGCTGATGCGGATCGTCGACGTCAACGAATTCTATTCGCCGACCGGCGGCGGGGTTCGGACGTACGTCGACCGCAAGATGACCATCCTGGGCGAGATGGGCCATGAATTGATCGTGATCGCGCCGGGCCGCGAGGATCGGGTCGAGGAGCGCGCGGGCGGCCGGATCGTTTACGTCAAATCGCCCGGGATGCCGTTCGACAGCAATTACGGGTTGCTCTGGGACGCGGCGCCGATCCACGAACTGCTCGACCGATACGACCCCGATGTGGTCGAGAATTGTTCGCCCTGGCGCCCCGCGTGGATCGTGACCGATTGGCCGGGTACGGGCAACAAGCGCGCGATCCGGTCGTTCTTCGTGCATAACGACAATGTCGAGGCCTATCCCAAACGCTGGTTCGGCGGGGTCGCGTCGCCACAGGCGATCGAGCGCGCCTTCGCGTGGTACGATCGTTATCAGGGGCGGTTCCTCGATCGGCATGACACGGTTGTCACCAACGGTCCGGCGATGACCGCGCGACTGCGCGCGCGCGGCGTGCGGGTCGATGCGACGATGACGCTGGGGATCGAGCGCCGACATTTCTCGCCTGCATTTCGCGACGAAGAGTTGCGCGCGGCGTTGCTCGACGAGTGCAAATTGCCGCCCGGCGGGCATCTGCTGCTCGGGATCGGGCGGCACCATCCCGAAAAACGCTGGCCGGTGGTGATCGACGCGGTCGGGCGCGCCGGGGCGAAGCTGCCGGTGGGGCTGATCCTGCTGGGGCGGGGGATGGCGACCAAGGCGCTCGAGCGGCGGATCGGGGAAAGCCCGCACATCCGGTTGTTCCGCCCCACCTATGACCGCGCGCGCCTCGCCGCGATCATGGCGAGCGTCGATGCGTATATCCATGCGTCGGACGCCGAGCCGTTCGGGCTCGTCGGATACGAGGCGCTCGCGAGCGGTGCGCCGTTGATCCTGCCCGACGCGGGCGGGATGGCGGCGCTTGCCGACCCACTCTACACCGAGACGTATCGCGCGCGCGACGCGGTGTCTTGCGCCGAAGCGATCGGGCGCTTCTTCGCGCGCGACCAGGCGCCGATCCGCGCCGCGGCGGCGGCGGCGGCAGACGGTGTGCTCAGCGACGAGGAACATGCGCGGCGGCTGATCGCGCACTATGATGCGGTGATCGCGACGGCGACGGCGCGGACGGCGTAGGCCGACGTAACCTGCGTGGTCTGGCTCAGGGTTCGATCCACAGCGTGAACCGGTCACCCGGCACCGCGACCTTGCGATAGCCTGCTCCGCGCGCGCGGTCCGCCAGTAGCTGATCGAGCGCGGCATCGCCGCTGGTCCACGGACCCTCGCCCCCGGTCAGCACCGTCGGCGGCAGCGGCGCGGCGGCGGCCCGGTCGCGCGATACCAATGTCAGCGCACGCTCGTCGGCGGGTGATAACAACCCGCGGCTGCGAAAATAGAACGGCCCCGTCGCGAACCGCGGATCGATCGCGCGCGCGGTCGCGGGGACGAATGCGGGGGAGAGCGTAGCGACCGCGCCGGTCGCGCCCGCTCGATCCATCGCGGTACGGATCGCGGTACCGTCCCGGATCGCGGTAACCATGCCGCCCCCGGACGCGATCGCGATCAGCGACGGGGCGAGGCCCGCGCCGACGAAGACCGCCATCGCGACCCGCAGCCATCGTGCCGGCGGCTGTCGAGTCCAGACCAACGCCAGCGCGACGAAGAGCGGTGGGAGCAGTGGTAACAGATATTGCCGCCAGGTCGGGGTCGGGAGCAGTGCCGCGAACAATCCCGCGATGATGAGAACCAGCGGCAGCACCGGGCGGCGAGTGCCGCGCGCGATCCCGACGACGATCAGCGACAGCAGCGCGGGGCCGAGCGCGAGGAATTTGACGAAATCGATGATTTTCGCGCTCGCGGTGAGCTTCCACGCCCGCCCCGCCGCGCGATAATATTGGTCGGGTGCGGCCTGGGGGAAAACGAAGACCCCGAACGCAAATCCCTGCGGCGCGAGCCATAGGGTCCACGCCACGAACAGCGCGAGTGGCGCGACCCCAGCGAGCACCCAACCGGGACGTTGGCGGTGGGCGTCGACCAGCGCATAGCCACCATAGGCGAGCGCGGGGAACGCATAGGATAGTTTGGCGGCAGTGGCGGCGGCGAGGAGTCCCCCGATCGCCGCCGCTACTGCGCGCGTTCGTGCGGGACGGAGGGCGAGCCACAGCGCGACGGCGAGGCACGCAGCGGGGAGCGCATCGTTGCGCGCGGTGCCGATGCTGAAGAGCAGGATGTCGGTGGTCGCGAACAGTCCCGCGGCCACGACCGCCAACCACCGCGATGCGCCTGCGGTGCGCGCTGCTCCTGCCACCGCGATCACCGCGACGACACCGAATAGCGCATTGACGATGCGCAGCGCGGGCCAGGCCAAACTACCCGCCAGCGCCGCGACCGGTGCGAGCAGCAACGGCTGCAGCGGGGTCTGGAGATACGCATAGTCGCGATACTGCAGCAGCCCGTGCGCGGTCAGCACCGCAGCGGCAACATACTGGCTTTCGTCGTGATCGATCGGACGCAGCAGCGCGAGCGCCAAGAATATCAGTGACAACGCCGCCGCGCCCGTCATCATCCGCCGCGATCCCGCCATGACGACGCTCCTTAAAAAGCGCCGTCCCCGGTGTCACGAAAACATCACCGGCCCGGCGCAGGGACGGGTGGACAGGAGGGCTTCCATGACCATCACTATCGACCGTCGTTCACTCATCGCCACCGCCACGCTGGGGCTGGGCGCGTTCGCCATTCCCGGCTTCGCGCTCGCTCAAGATTTGGCGCGTGGTTTTACCCATGCGGTGGCGAGCGGCGAGCCCGCGAGCGATTCGATGCTGTTGTGGACCCGCTACGTCCCCGCCGGCGGCGGCGCGGTCGAGCTGACGGTCGAGGTTGCCGCCACTCCCGATTTCGCCAAGGTGGTTGCAGGCGGCACCGCGATCACCGGCCCATGGCGCGATCATACGACCAAGATCACGGTCGATGGCCTCGCGCCCGGGCAAGTCTATCATTATCGCTTTGTCGCGCCCGATGGCTCGTTCTCGCCGGTTGGCAGGACCAAGACGCTGCCCGACGAGAGCGGCAGGCAGTGGCGCGCGGCGATCTTTTCGTGCTCGAACATGGGGTTCGGCTGGTTCAACGCTTATGCGCACGCCGCGGCGCGCGACGACATCGACTGTGCGATCCACCTCGGCGATTATTTCTACGAATACGCCACTGGCAATTATCCGGTGGCCAAGGATGCGGTCGCCGGGCGCAACCCGCTGCCCGCCAACGAACTGCTCCAGCTTGCCGACTATCGCTTGCGCTATGCGAGCTATCGCAGCGATGCCGATCTCCAAAAGCTCCACCTGCTGCTGCCGATGATCGTCCAGTGGGACGACCATGAAAGCGCCAACGACAGCTGGGAAGGCGGCGCGGAAAACCACGATCCCAAGACCGAAGGTGCGTGGAACTTGCGCAGGGCCGCCGCGATCCAGGCGTATCGCGAATGGATGCCGGTCAGCGACGAGCCGTGGAAGGCGTATGACGTTGGTCGCCTCGCGACGCTGTTCCGCACCGAAACCCGCGTGCTTGCGCGAACCGAGCAACCCGATGTGGCGGCGCTGTTTAAATTTGCCGACCCCGCAACGGCGCTGAAAGCGTTCCACGACGGGGCGTGGCAGGATCCCGGCGCTACGATGATGGGCAGCCAGCAGGAAGTGTGGCTCGACCACGCGATCCGTGCCTCGGTGAAGACGGGACAGCGCTGGCAGGTGGTCGGGTTCGGGACGATCGTGGGTGACACCGGGCTGCCGCCAGAGGCGACGACCTGGCTCAACCAGAGCTCGAGCGATCGCGCGCGCGGCTATATCGAACATGGCATCGCGGCGGCGAAGGTGGGGCTGCCGTATAATTTCGATAGCTGGGGCGGTTATCCCGCGGCGCGCGCTCGCTTCCTGTCGGGCGCGCAGGCGAGCGGCGCGAACCTGGTCGTGATCTCGGGCGACAGCCACAATGCCTGGGCATACGACCTTGCGCAGCGCGGCAGCGCGGCGGGGGTTGAATTCGCCGGGTCGAGCGTCACCTCGAACGGGATCGAAAGCGGCTTCTCGCTCCAGCCCGCCACGGTGGCGCGCGAACTGGTTACGGCGAACCCCGAGCTCAAATGGTGCGACACGTCGAAGCGCGGCTATATGGCGATGACGATCACGCCAGATCGGGTCAGCAACGATTGGGTGATGGTCGATACCGTCAAGGTGAAAACGACGCGCGCAACCATCGCCCACACCGCGAGCGTGGCGCGCGGGCGCAACGTGATGGCGTGATTAGGCGCGTACCGCGGTCAGGAAGTAATCGAGCGCGGTGTTGTCGCTCAGGGTGAAGCCCGTGGCAGGCGAAAAGCTCAGTCCGCGGCGGTCGATCACCCTCAGGCCGGCTGCGGCCAGCAGCTCGGTCAGTTCATCGGGGGTCAGGAACTTCGACCAGTCATGCGTGCCGCGCGGGATGCGCCCGGTGCCCTCCGCGATCGTGATCATCGCGAGCCGCGACAGCGGGGTGCGGTTCGGGGTCGACAGGATCATCAGTCCGGCCTCTGCTACCGCCGCTGCCAGGCCGCGGACGAAGGCGGCAGGATCGGTAACGTGTTCGATCACTTCGAGGCAGGTCACAAGGTCATAGCGGTCGGCGATCGCGTCGACGCTGCCGGTGCGATAGTCGATCGTGAGCCCACTCGCGGCGGCGTGGAGCGCGGCGACCGCGACATTCTCCGCCGCCGCGTCGATCCCGGTGACCGTCGCGCCCAGCCGCGCGAGCGGTTCGCAGAGCAGGCCCGCGCCGCAGCCGACATCGAGTGCGGTTTTGCCCGCCAGCGGGGTGAAGCTTGGGGCATCACCGCCCCACTGAGCGTCGATCTGTTCGCGGATGTAGCGCAGCCGGGGCGGATTGAGCTTGTGGAGCATCGCCGAGGAGCCGCGGGGATCCCACCATTGCTTCGCCATCGCACCGAAATGCGCGGCCTCCGCCGGATCGATCGTTGTGCCGATCGTTACGCTGTCGCTTGCCACCGTCATGACGCCTTCCTATCAGGACCGCCGCCTCCACCCAACGGGATTTGCATCTACCGGCATGGCACGCATCGTGATGAAGTTCGGCGGCACGTCGATGGCGGGGATCGAACGGATCCGCCACGTCGCCGCGCGGGTGAAGCGCGAGGTCGATGCGGACAACGAGGTCGCGGTCGTCGTCTCGGCGATGGCGGGCGAGACCGATCGGTTGGTGAATTTCTGCCGAGAGGCATCGTCGCTCTACGATCCCCGCGAATATGATGTGGTGGTATCGAGCGGGGAACAGATCACCAGCGGGTTGCTCGCGATCGCGTTGCAGGCTGCGGGCGTGAAGGCGCGCAGCTGGCTCGGCTGGCAATTGCCGATTCGCACGTCGGACGGCCATGCCTCGGCGCGGATCGGGGAGATCGACACGACCGCGCTGAACGCGAGCCTGGCGGCGGGCGAGGTCGCGGTGATCCCCGGATTCCAGGGGGTCGCGTCCGGCGAGCGCGTGACTACGCTGGGGCGCGGCGGGTCGGATACCTCGGCGGTCGCGATGGCGGCGGCGATGAAGGCCGATCGCTGCGACATCTATACCGACGTCGATGGCGTCTACACCACCGATCCCCGGATCGTGCCGCGCGCGCGCAAATTGTCGAAGGTGACGTATGAGGAAATGCTCGAACTCGCGAGCGTCGGGGCAAAGGTGCTCCAGACCCGATCGGTCGGGCTGGCGATGAAGGAAAAGGTTCGGGTGCGCGTGTTGTCGTCGTTTGAGGACGGCGACGAGCCCCAGCGCGGCACGCTGATCGTGGGCGAAGAGGAAATTGACGACATGGAACGCCAACTCATCACCGGAATCGCGCACGACAAGAACGAGGCGAAGATTACGCTCGCCAGCGTGCCCGATCGCCCCGGTTCGGTTGCGGCGATCTTTACCCCGCTCGCGGACGCGGGGATCAACGTCGACATGATCGTCCAGAACGTCGCGCATGCGGCGCAATCGACCGACGTGACCTTCACGGTGCCAGCCGCCGACTTGCCGCGCAGCCTTGAGGTGCTTGGCCTCAACCAGGCGACAATCGGGTTCACGGCGATCGATCACGATACTCGCGTCGCCAAGATATCGGTCGTGGGCGTCGGCATGCGCAGCCACGCAGGCGTCGCGGCGACGATGTTCGCGACGCTGGGCGAACGCGGCATCAATATCCAGGTCATCACGACCAGCGAGATCAAGGTCAGCGTGCTGATCGAGGAGGATTACACCGAGCTTGCGGTGCGGGTGCTCCACACCGCCTACGGCCTCGATGCCGAGGATGCGGCGGCGTAGGCGTCGTACAATTCGCATCGTGCGAAAAATGACCTAAGGCCGCCATCATGAACGATACATCTTCGATCGGCGCGGCGCGTCTCCACCGCCGGATGGCGCGGGGCGCCGCATTTCTGGGCAGCGACTACGCAATCATGGCGGGTGCGATGTCGTGGGTCAGCGAGCGCAATCTCGTCGCCGCGATGTCGAACGCGGGCGGGTTCGGGGTGATCGCGTGCGGCGCGATGACTACCGACCTGCTCGATGCCGAGATCGCGGGCACCAAGACGCTTACCGCCAAGCCGTTCGGGGTAAACCTGATCACGATGCACCCCGATCTATTCGCGCTAATCGAGGTGTGCGCGAAGCACGCGGTTGGCCATGTCGTGCTGGCGGGCGGGCTTCCACCGAAGGGTAGTCTTGAGGCGATCAAGCAGATGGGGGCGAAGGTCATCTGCTTCGCGCCGACGCTGGCGATGGCGAAAAAACTGATCCGATCGGGGGTCGACGCGCTGGTGATCGAGGGAATGGAGGCGGGCGGGCACATCGGCCCGGTCTCCACCAGCGTGCTCGCGCAGGAAATGCTACCGACGATCGCCAACGAAGTGCCGGTCTTCGTCGCGGGCGGGATCGGTCGCGGCGAGGCGATCGCGGGGTATCTCGACATGGGCGCGGCGGGGGTCCAGCTCGGCACGCGGTTCGTGTGCGCAACCGAATCGATTGCGCATGCCAATTTCAAGAAGGCGTTCATCCGCGCCAGCGCGCGCGATGCGGTGGCGAGCGTCCAGCTTGACCCGCGGCTCCCGGTGATCCCGGTCCGCGCGCTCAAGAACGCGGCGGGCGAATCGTTCGGCGCCAAGCAGCGCGAGGTCGCCGCGCTGCTCGACGGCGGCAAGGTCGAGATGCTCGAAGCGCAGCTTCAGATCGAACATTATTGGGCGGGCGCATTGCGCCGCGCGGTGATCGACGGCGATGTCGAACATGGCAGCGTCATGGCGGGCCAGTCGGTTGGCATGGTTACCAAGGAAGAACCGCTCGCCGACATTATCGCGACGCTGATGGCGGAGGCGGCGGGCGCGTTGGAACAGCGCGCGGCCTGACCTATCGGTTCGGCAGCCGCACGAAATTGACCGCGAACAGCGCCGCCAGCGCATAGTCGATCTGCGCGAAGGCGAAACTTCCCATCGTGATCGCACCATGCGCGTAGAGAATCGTCATCGGCACCGCGAAGCTGAGTTTCGACGCGATCCCGATCGGGATCACCAGCCGATAGCGCACCGGATCGGTGGCGATCAGCAGATAGGCAAGCTGGGTCACCGCCGCCGCGCCCGCAAAGGCGTAGAGCCACTGCGTCTCGATCGTGAGCGGAGCGCGGAAGTAGAGCGATAACGTCGCGGCGAGGCCGTAAACCCCGGCCAGTGCGAAACTCCACGTCGCCATCCGCATGTCGTCGATCCTCCCTCGATCGGGGTAACCTTACGATCGATTAACCTTTTTGCGCGCATAGTTTCTCACGCCGGGGGGCAGTGAGGAATGGTCGTCATGAAGTATCCGCTGGTTCCCGCCTTCGCGATGTCGGCCGTCGTGCTGGTTACGCTGGCGGGATGTGCGACAAAGCCAGCGGTAATCGCCGAAGCACCGCCGCCGCCGGCTACGGCACCCGTCGTCGTGGCGATGCCCAAGGGAGCGTATGTCGGGATGGCGATCCCCGCGCGGCTGCCCGACGGGCGCTATGCCACCCCGAACCGCGATCTGACCCCCGATGCCACGATCTGGCATTTCCGCGTCGCGCTCAACGTTGCGGCGCTCGCGTGTCGGGGCGAGGAGGGCGACCGCATCGTCGCCGGATACAATTCGATGCTCACGCGCGAGAAGGCACCGCTGGCGGCCGCCGAGACGCATTACGCCGCCGAATTCAAGGCGACGGGCACGAAGGACTGGCGCGCGACCTACGACAACGGGATGACGCGGCTGTATAATTTCTTTTCCCAATCGCCAGCGCGCGACGCATTCTGCGATGCCGCGGCGGCGACGCTTGCCGACGCCGCGCTGGTCGACGATGCCGGGTTGAGCGGTTTTGCGGCGATCCGGTTGGCAGTGCTCGAACGGCCGTTCACCGATTTCTACGCGGCTTATGATGCGTGGCGCGAAAGTCGGTCGCGACCGATCTACGCGTTGGCGGCGACGACCGCGCCAGGACCCGCGGCGACCGCCAGACCACCGCGGCTGGAGCTTGACCCCAGCGTCTTCCAGGATACCACCGTCACTCACTGATCCGCGAGGCGGAACAGCGTCTCGACGGGGCGATCGAGCGCCGCGGCGAGCTTGAGCGCGAGGATCGTCGAGGGGACGAAGACGCCGTTTTCGACGGTGTTGATCGTCTTTCGGCTGACCCCGATCATTTCGGCGAGCGCGGCCTGGGTCAGCCCGAGCCGCTCGCGTTCGTCCTTCAAGCTGTTGATCAGCGATTCGTTCATCGGCTGGCCCGCAGCTCCAGCGCCGCGAACGCGATCAGTGCCGCCGCCATCCCGGCGGTGCCGATAACGCGAACCGCGTCGTAAGCGGTCAATGCCGGAACGTAAAGCGACACGATCGTCATCGCGAGCGTGGCGACGACCGCCGCCCAGAAGCCCCTGGTGGTCGCGATGTGGCGATGCTCACGGGTGGATTCGTCGTCGAGCAAAAGCGCGACCGGATTCCTTGCTTTCACCCAGCGTGCGAACGGCAACAGGTTCAAGCTCGCGCCGATCATGAGGCCCGCCCACAGGCCGTTGAGAAAATCGACCCCGCCTGCAAACGTCACCATCAATAGCAGCACCAAGGCCGCGGCGAGCGCCAAGAAAAAGATCGCGCGCACGATGCTCTTGCGCTCGGCGATGTCGACGATGGTCATGATGATCTCCCCGATGTAACTCACAGGTTACATGTCACCCTTGGGTTACATCGTCAAGCGGGTTTCTTCGTGACTCCGGTTGGGTTAACAGCCGCGGGCATGGCGCAACCCGGGATCGACCAACCCGCCGCAGGGCGGTTCGACGGCGCGGAGCACCGGTTTCCGGTGCGCGTCTATTTCGAGGATACCGACCTGTCGGGGGTGGTCTATCACCCCAATTATCTGCGCTACATGGAACGCGCGCGGTCCGACATGCTGCGGATTGCGGGGATCGACCAGCGCGCGGCCCACGAGGCGGGGGATGGCGCGTATGCGATCGTCGATCTGGCGATTCGCTATCGCGCGCCCGCCAGGCTCGACGATGCGTTGCTGGTCGTCAGCACGGTGACACGGGCGAGCCCGGCCAGCGTCGTCATTCATCAAACAGTCAGGCGCGGCACGGTTGAGTTGACCGATGCGGACGTGACCGCGGCGCTAGTCGCGCCATCGGGGCGACCGGTTCGTCAGCCACGCGCCTGGCTCGCCATCTATCAACGGCTGATCGCCGCAAACCCGACAGAGGGAAACGCATGAATCCGGTCTTCAACATGGACGCGGCGACGATGTCGCCGGTGGCGCTTTTCATCCAGGCCGATTGGGTCGTGAAGATCGTGATGGCGGGGCTGTTGATCGCCAGCATCTGGACGTGGGCGCTGATCGTCGCCTTTTGGCTGCGGCTCGGCAAAACCCGCCGGGGGATGGCGCGGTTCGAACGCGAATTCTGGAAAGCCGACGATATCGACGTCTTCTACAAGGCCGAAAGCGAGAATACGCTGCCGTCGGCGCGGGTGTTCATCGCCGGGGTGAAGGAATGGCGGCGGTCGACCGCGGGCGGATCGATCGACAAGGGCGGCACCCGCGAACGGCTCGCGACGACGATGGCCGCGGCCTCCGCCGAGGAGATCGATACGCTGTCCGATCGGCTGAACATCCTCGCGACGGTCGGATCGGTCGCGCCGTTCGTCGGGCTGTTCGGGACAGTGTGGGGAATCATGCGTGCGTTCACGGGAATCGCGAGCGCGCAGAATTCGTCATTGGCTGTGGTCGCTCCGGGAATCGCGGAGGCGCTGTTCGCGACCGCGATCGGCTTGTTCGCGGCGATCCCCGCGGTGATCGCGTACAATCGCTTCAGCCACGGCGTGAACCGGATCGAAGCGGCGCTCAATCGCTTCGCCGACGGATTCCACACCACGCTGTCGCGCCAACTGGATGGCGGTCGCTGACGCGATGGCGATGAACCTTCCTTCGCAGCGCGGGCGCGGGCGGAAAGCGCCGATGGCGGATATCAACGTGACGCCGCTGGTCGATGTCATGCTGGTGCTGCTGATCATCTTCATGGTCACCGCGCCCTTGCTGACCGCGGGCGTGCCGGTGAATCTGCCCGACAGTCTCGCCAAGCCGCTCGACCAGGACCAAAAGCCGGTTCAGTTGTCGATCGACGATCAGGGTCGGCTGTTCCTCGAGAACGAGGAGGTCGCCGAGACCGATCTGCCGCAGCGGCTCGAACGGATCACCGCGATCCAGGCCGGGGGGACGCCGCCGCAGGTGTTCCTGCGTGCCGACCGCCAGCTCGATTACGGGCGGGTCATGGCGGTGATGGGCGAACTCAACCGCGCCGGGCTCAACCGCGTCGCGCTGGTGACGGTCGAGGGTACGCCGAAGTGAGCGCCCCCGGTTTCTCGACTGCGCTCGAAACGAACGGGTAACAGCAGTGGATCGGGCGGAGAAAGTCGGTCTGGGGATCGCGGTCGTCGGGCATATCGTGCTCTTCGGGCTGCTGTCGGTCGGATTGCTGTCGACGCCGAACCCCGAAAAACTCCAGCAGCACCCGATCGAGGTGAGCCTGGTCAAGGATGTCGGGCTGGAGGCGACCGCACCACAGGCGGTCACCCCGCCCGCGCAGTCGGTCGCGCCCGATCAAGGTGCGCCCGAGGATGCCGCGCCGCCCGCCGGGGCGGTGACCGAGCCGCAGCCCGCGCCCGCGCCGGTTCCGCCCACCCCGGCGGCAAAGCCCGCGCCCGCCAAGCCTGCGCCGACGACCAAGCCTGCGCCCGCGCCCAAGCCTGCGCCGGTTCGGGCGAAGCCGAAACCCGCGCCTCCCGCGCCCGAAAAGGCGGCACCCAAGGCCGCGCCCGCTAAGCCTGCGGCCTCGGCGAAGCCCACTCCCGCAACGCCGTCCAAAGCCAAGGGAAGCGGGAGCAAAGCCGAGGCAACGACCTCGAAACCACGTGGATCGCGGCTCGGTCCCAATTTCCTCGAGGGGCTGACCGACAAGCCGTCGACGAGCAAGTCGACCGCGCCGGTCGCCGCCAAGATCGACGCGCGCGCGCTCGCCTCGATCCAGCAGGCGATCGCGCGGCAGATCCAGCCGTGCGCCGATCGCCAGGTGAACCCCGGGCCGGGCGCGAACGAGATCGTCACCGTCCTGAACCTGCGCCTCAACGAAGACGGCACACTCGCGGCGACCCCGCGAATGGTGCGCCAGACCGGGGTGAACGGCGACAACGATCGTTATCGCCAGCGGGTGGTCGATCTGGGCGTCGCCGCATTCAAGGGCTGTTCGCCGCTGAAACTGCCCGCCGAATATTATTCAACGCCCGCGGGCGGCTGGAACAACATCAATTATAACTGGCAGTTGCGGTGAACGGGGCTGCGCGTCGGATGATCCACCCTCCGACCATCGGGGTAGCAGCCCCGCGGCGTCAAATAGTGTAGAGGATGCGTATGACTCGTTTTGCTTGGATCGCCGGATTGGCACTCATCGCCGCGGCACCAGCGGTCGCCCAGACCGCGGCCGCACCGCAGACCCCCGCGCCCGCCGCTGCCGCCGGGCAGGATCAGGCACCGCCGCCGCTCGAAGTGTCGGTCACCGGCGGCGTGTCCGCGCCGATGCCGATCGCGATTCCCGCGATGCCGACCAACGCGGTCATCTCGACGCCTGCCGGATCGACTGACGACCTGGGACGCAAGCTCGCGGAGATCGTTACCAACGACCTGAAGAATTCGGGGTTGTTCTCGCCGCTCCAGCCCGCGCAGTTGCGCAGCGTGATCTTCCCCGAAGTCACCGCCCCCGCGTTCGATTACTGGGGTGGCACCGGCGCGCAGGCGCTGGTCCAGGGGTTCATCCGTGCCAATGGCGACGGCAATTTGACCGTCGGTTGTTACCTATACGATGTGTTCTCGAAGATCGAACTCAGCCGCCAGGGCTTCGTCGTGCCGCCGTCCGACTGGCGCCGCGCGGGGCATAAATGCGCCGACATGGTGTATACGCGGCTGACCGGAGAAGGCCCGTATTTCGACAGCCGCGTCGTCTATGTCAGCGAGACAGGCCCCAAGGCGAAGCGGATCAAGCGGCTCGCGATCATGGACCAGGACGGTGCCAACCACCGGTTCCTGACCAACGGCCAGTCGATCGTGCTGACGCCGCGGTTCGCGCCGAACCAGCAGTCGATCGTTTATATGAGCTACGTCAACGATCGTCCCGCGATCTATGTCTACGACATCGGATCGGGGCGGCAGCGGCTTGTGGTGCAGAACGTCAACCTGACCTTCGCACCGCGCTTCTCGCCCGATGGCCGGTATATCCTGTTCTCAATGGCGACGGGGGGCAATACCGATGTCTATCGAGTGGCGGCGAGCGGCGGCACGCCGCAGCGGCTGACCAATTCGCCGGGGATCGATGACGGTGGCAGCTATTCGCCCGACGGATCGAAGATCGTCTTCGAAAGCGACCGGTCTGGCGGGCAGCAGCTCTATGTCATGAACGCCGATGGATCGAACCAGCAGCGTATCAGCTTCGGGGGTGGCCGCTACGGCACCCCGGTGTGGAGCCCGCGCGGCGACCTAATCGCGTTCACCAAATTGGGCGGCGCGTTCCGGATCGGGGTGATGAACCCCACGGGCGGCGGCGAGCGGCTGTTGACCAACGCCTGGCAGGACGAGGGGCCGAGCTGGTCGCCCAACGGGCGGGTCATCATCTTCTTCCGGTCGAGCCAAGGCGGATCGGGCAAGGCGGACCTGTGGATGGTCGACCTGACCGGGCAGGTCGAGCGCAAGATTCCGACCCCGCTCGACGGATCGGACCCGGCGTGGGGACCGTTGCGGCCATAGATGTTCGCGGGGGCGAGAAATCACTACGGGAGATAGACTGATGAAACTTTCCACCACGCTGCTCGCGGCGACCGCACTGATCGCGGTCGCGGGCTGTTCGAAGAAGCGGCCCGAGACGCTGCCGCCCGCGCCGATGACCGACGCCGCGCCAGGTCAGGTCGCCCCGCCCGCCACCAACCCCTATGGCGACGCGGTCGTCCCCGGCTCCGACGCCGATTTCCGCCGTTCGGTGACGTCGAACACGGTCAATTTCGATGTCGACATGTACGATATCGATCCGCAGGCGCGCAGCATCCTCGACAGCCAGGCCGCCTGGCTCACCAAATTCCCGAATGTCCGCGCGACGATCGAAGGGCATTGCGACGAGCGCGGCACCCGTGAGTACAACCTTGCGCTCGGCGATCGCCGCGCCAACGCGGCGAAGAACTATCTCGTCGCGCGCGGGGTCAGCCCGGCGCGGCTGACGACGATCAGCTATGGCAAGGAACGTCCGATCGCGATGGGATCCGACGAGGCCGCCTATGCGCAGAACCGCCGCGCGGTGACTGTCGTTCTCAACTAACCGGCGTTCTCAGCTAACCGGCCCGCAGGATCGCGGCGCCGCCGGAACCGAGATGGTTTCGGCGGCGTTCGGTTTCGATGCAGCCAGTCGCCCCGCCGCCCGTCAAGAACCCGATCGACCTGATCGTCGCCAAGCTCCACGTTGCGAGCAATTCGTTCTTCCTCCAGCTTCCCAACATCATCGGCGGCATCGTTTTCATTCTGGTGATGTACGTCATCGGGCGGTTGGTCGCGCGGGGATTGCGGGCGCTGTTCCACAAGCGCGGACGGCTCGATCTGGGCAGCGTGCTCGGCAGCCTGGCGTTCGGAGCGATCATGATTGTCGCGGTGCTGTTCGCGTCCGCGATCATCTTCCCCTCGGTTCAGCCCGCCACGATCATCTCCAGCCTCGGCATCGGATCGGTTGCGATCGGGTTCGCGTTCAAGGATATCCTGCAGAATTTGCTCGCGGGGATCCTGTTGCTCGTCAACCGGCCCTATCGGCGTGGCGACCAGATCGTCGTCAAGGATTTCGAGGGCACGGTCGAACATATCGAAAGCCGCGCGACGTTGATCAAAACCTATGACGGTCGCCGGGTCATCATCCCCAATTCCGACGTCTATACGTCGCCGGTGGTGGTCAACACCGCGTTCGAGCACCGCCGCGACCAGTTCGACATCGGGATCGGCTATGGCGACAAGCCGGCGCGATCGGCGGACACGTTTCTCGCCGCGATCGCCAAGATCGAGGGCGTACTCGCCGACCCCGCGCCCGAGGTGCTGCCGTGGGGGCTCGACGATAATTTCATTACGCTGCGCGCGCGGTGGTGGACCGATTCGACGCGGACCAACGTCGTCCATATTCGTTCGAAGGTGGTCCTTGCGATCTGGGAGGCGGCGTCAGAACACGGCATCGACCTGCCGTACCCGACCAGCGTCATCCTGTTTCACGACCAGACCGAGGAAACCGACGGCGATCGCACCGCCCAGCGCGAGGGCTGGCCTGCGGGCAAGAAGCCGCCCAAGCCGCGCCGCCGCGCACAGCGCCGCGAATCCGAGCAGGCGGCGACCGATTGAGCTTGCGACTCGGTTGAAAGGGATATAATTGTGATATCATCTTAACGGAGGGTATCATGACGCAGGCGGACAAGCGGGCAGCGAGCGGGCTGACACTTTCGGCAGAGCGGAGGGGCGCCACCTACAGCGGCTATCCCGCGCTGATCGCGATCGTCGTGCTGGTGGCGATCGCCGCCTGGTCGGTGGCGCAGCTGGCGAACGATCGATGGGATCCGATCGGGGCGTGGGTGCCGATCGTGAGCATGATTGGCGTCGTGTTCTGCGCGGTCGGATTCTACATGCTCCAGCCCAACCAGGCCGCGGCGATCACCTTGTTCGGCAGCTACAAGGGTACCGATCGAGTATCGGGCCTGCGCTGGGTGCTGCCGTGGATGATTCGCCGCCGCATCTCGGTGCGCGCCAACAACATCATCTCCGACCGGATCAAGGTCAACGACCTGCGCGGCAACCCGATCGAGATGGCGGCGCAGGTCGTCTGGCGCGTCACCGACACTGCGCAGGCGCTGTTCGACGTCGACGATTACAAGGCGTTTGTGAACGTCCAGATCGAGGCCGCGGTGCGGACGATCGGCGCGCGCTACCCCTATGACGACTTCACCAGCGAAGAGATGACGCTGCGCGGCAACCACGACCAGGTCGGCAACGAACTGCTCGCCGAACTGATGGCGCGGCTGGCCGTCGCGGGGATCAGCGTCGACGAATGCGGCTTCACCCACCTCGCCTATGCGCAGGAGATCGCGGGCGCGATGCTGCGGCGGCAACAGGCCGAGGCGGTGGTCGCGGCACGAATGACGCTGGTCGAGGGTGCGGTAGGGATGGTCGAGATGGCGCTCGACCAGCTCAGCGCGAAGAATGTCGTCGAGCTCGACGACGAGCGCCGCGCGGCGATGGTGTCGAATCTGATGGTCGTGCTGTGCAGCGAGCGCGATACCCAGCCGATCGTTAATACCGGTTCTCTCTACCAATAATGGTCTCGCCGGCCCGCCCTCCTTCGCAGCGGAAGGCGTTTCCGCTCCGGCTCGATCCAGCGCTGTATGCGGCGATCGAGCGAGCGGCGGCGGGTGACCTCAGAAGCGTGAATGCCGAGGTCGAATGCCTATTGCGCGAGGCGTTGGCGCGGCGGGGCGTGAAACTCGATCCGCCCGAACGCGCGAGGCGTGGGCGGCCGCCGAAGGAGGATGACGATGAGTGATGGCGGCCCCTGGTTTCGGCGCAAGCGCTGCGGTTTGGGCTTCGTCCCTGTGGCATGGCCGGGATGGGTGATGACGATCGGTTTCGTGGCGATCGCAATCGGGCTCGATACGCTGCTGCGGGAGCGTCATCGGATCGCGGAGTTAGCGATGATCGCGGTGTTGGCGATCGGGCTGTGGATCGTGGCGGCGCAACACAGCGCCGATTGAACGGGACGAACAAGGGAGAAGGTAGATGACGATGACGATCGCGTTGCTCGCGCTGGCCGCTGCGGCGGTCGCGACGCCCTCGGCGGCTCCGCAGACCGAGATCACGATCCCGGGGCCGACGGGTCCGCTCGCCGGAACATTGACCGACGCGGGCAAAGGTGCGCCCGTCGTGGTCATCATTCCGGGATCGGGACCGACCGATCGCAACGGCGACAATCCGCTCGGCGTCGCGGCTGCGCCCTATCGCCTCCTTGCTGAAGGACTCGCCGCCCGGAACGTCTCGACGCTCAGGATCGACAAGCGTGGGATGTTCGGGAGCAAATCGGCGATCGCCGACGCGAATGCGGTGGCGATCGCCGATTATGCCGGCGATGCGCTCGGGTGGGTGGCGGAGGCCGCCAAGCGCACTGGCAACCGCTGCGCGTGGTTGCTGGGGCACAGTGAGGGCGGTCTGGTGGCGCTGAAGGCCGCGCAGACGCCGCGTGGCCTGTGTGGCGTCATCCTGCTTTCCGCGCCGGGCACGCCGCTGGCGGGGACGATGAAGGCACAGCTCCGCGCCAATCCCGCCAATGCACCGATTCTCGCGCCCGTACTCGCTGCGATGGATTCGCTCGCCGCGGGCAAGCGCGTCGATCCTGCGACGTTGCCCGCGCCGCTGCCGCGCCTGTTCCCCGCGGCGGTGCAGGGGTTCATGATCGATCTGTTCGCACAGGATCCCGCTGCGGAGGCGACGCGGGTCACGGTGCCGATGCTGATCGTCCAGGGCGACCGCGACATCCAGGTTCCGGTCACCGACGCGCAGACGCTGGCGAAGGCGGCTCCCAAGGCGACGCTCGCGGTGCTGCCCGGGGGTCAATCACGTCCTGAAGATGGTCGCGAGCGACGATCGCGCCGCAAACGTGGCGACCTACGGTGACCCCTCGCTGCCGATCGCGCCAGCGGTGCCTGATACGATCGCGGCGTTCGTGAAGCGCTGATCTTAGCCGAGTGCGCGGTCGAGCAGTTTCGCGAGGCGCAGCCCGCCGCGCTCGATCTCAAGCCGTGCGACCGGGATCAGCTGTTCGATCGTCGTTTCGCTCAGCGTCACCTTCGCGGGCGAGGGCGCGCAGGGGTCGCCACCGAGCGCGGTCGCGTAGACCGAATCATGCGCGACCTGCCATGATTCGCGGCTCCAGTCGGTGACGTCGCCCGCCGCGATCCGCGCCTTTACCGCGGGCGGATAGCGGCGGATCAGCGATGGTCCGGTCGTGATCGCGCGTTCGGCCAGCGTGCCGTCCCAGATCGAATGGAGATTGAAGCGTTTGGGCGAATAGATGCCGTAGGCGGCGGCGACGTCGTTGCCGCCCTTGTCGTCCTTTTCGCCCGCGTGGAGCGGCTGGTGGAGATCGCCGACGAAGTGGATCAGGAACACCAGCGCCTGCGCGCGCTCCTTCTGCGACGTGCGCTTGTGCTTGAGAATCGCGACATCGCGTGTGATCTGTGCCGAGACGCAATTGCCGTCCTTGCACGCTTCCTCGAGCGTGAACGGGCGGCAGATGTTCACGTCTTGGAAGTGCCAGTTGTACGCATAGCCGAACCGCGATTTGCCGTTCGGGTCCTTGAGCGGCTTGACGCAATCCGCCCAGGTGCTGGCGCGCTCGATCGTCGTCGCGGGGCATTCCGGGGTACCGAGTTCGGGGGTCGCGGCGAGCAAGCGCTTCACCGCGGCGCGCGTCCGCGGCGTAACGTTAGCCATCGCGATCCGCGCGACCGTTTCGTGGCCATATTCCCAATAGGCGTTGGCGGGGGCGGCAAGCGCCAGGCCCGCGGACAGGGCTGCGATCCGGAAGAACCTCATGCGCCGCGCTCTACGCCGGATGCGTGGCAATTCAAGGCTCAGCCGCCCTCGTCATGATAGATCGCGATGCGGTTCGTTCCGTCCGACGAGCGCACGCCGCGATTCATCCCCGGCGTGGTGAAGCGGAACACCGCCTCGCCAGTCGGGCCGGTCACGATCACCCCGCCGGTGCCGCCGAGCGCGGTCACCTCCGCCATTACCGTATCGGCCGCGACCTGGAGCGATTCGCCGATCAGCCTGACCCGCGCCGCGATGTCGGCAGCGACCCCGACGCGCAGGAAATATTCGCCCGCGCCGGTCGCCGACACCGCCGCGCCACGATCGTCGGCGTAGGTGCCCGCCCCGATCACCGGCGAATCGCCGACGCGGCCCCAGCGCTTGCCGGTGACCCCCCCGGTCGAGGTCGCGGCGGCGACATGGCCGTGGGTGTCGCACGCGACCGCACCGACGGTGCCGTATTTCATGTCGACGTCGAATGCGTCGTCCCCGGCCGCTTTTAATTCGGCGAGGTGCGCGCGGCGTTCGTCGGTCGCGAACCAGTCGGGGCTCGCCTGTTCGACGCCGTGTTCGACCGAGAAGGCGTCGGCGCCCTTGCCCACCAGGAAGACGTGGGGGCTGCGGTCCATCACCGCGCGCGCCAGGCTGACCGGGTTGCGGGTCGCGTGAGTCGCCGCGACCGCGCCCGCCGCGCGGGTTCGCCCATCCATAATTGCGGCATCGAGTTCGTTGGTGCCATCGAACGTCAGCACCGCGCCGCGCCCGGCGTTGAAGTGCGGATCGTCCTCGAGCACGCGGACCGCCGCCTCGACCGCGTCGATTGCGCTGCCGCCCGCCTCGAGCACCGCGGCCCCCGCATCGAGCGCCGTAGCCAGCCCGGCGCGCGTGCCTGCGTCGGCCTGCGCGGAGACGGTGTCGCGGGTCATTTGCCCGGCACCGCCATGGATGGCGAGGGTCCAGCGTGGATCGATCATGATATCTCCGTCAGATGATGGGAGCGGCGAGCGGGCGGATACGACGGCGCAGGCCGATCAGCGGCCGCAGCCAGCCGATCGAACGCCCGACCATATAGAAGGCCCAGCACCCCGCGATGGTGCTCGCCACTAGGATCGCGAAATTCGCCCAGCCGGGCAACCTGGCGGGAAGCAACCAGTACATCACCACGACGATGATGGTCTGATGGGCGACGTAGAAGGGGAACACCGCCTCGGTCAGGACCGGGCGGATCGCGCGGTCGCGGTTGAACCAGCGCTCCGCGGCGCCGATCAGTGCAACCAGCCCGCCCCATTGTTCGAATGCGTGCGCCGCGCCGTACAGGCGGACATAGGTGCGCGGGGTCATCATCGCGGTGGTCCACCAGCGCAACTCGGCCCCCATGATGAAGAGATAGCCGAGCACTGCAAGGCCAAGCGCGAGCAGCCACCAGCGCGCGATCGCAACCAGCGCGCGATCAGAGCCCGCCAGCGCGAAGCCGAACAGGAAGGCGGGAAGATAAGATAGATGCGCGATCCAGTCGCCGACGACCAGATGGGTTTCGCCCACCATCGGCAGCCACCAGGCGTGCACCGCGACGAGATAGGCCAGCGGGATGACGATGACGCCGAGCCCGCCGAACGCGCGGTCGAACCAGCCTTGCAGCCGGGGCAGCCGGACGGTCACGATCATCGCCGCAAGCAGCGCGGTGTAGAGCCAGAGATAGCCGACGAACCACAGATGGTTCCAGTTGGGCATCGGCACCCCCGCGACCGTCTGAAACGCGAAATAATCGTAGAGCCAGAAATGCAGATAGCCCGCATCGTAGCCGGCCTTGGTAGTCAGCTCGACCCAGGGTTGCGGCGGCACGATCACCGCGATGCCGAACGCGAGCGGCACCAGCAGCCGGAACGACCGATTGCGCATGAACCCGCCAACCCCCCCGGCGCGGCGGAGCAACGCGCGGCTGGCATAACCCGAGACGACGAACAGCAGCGACAGCCGCCACGCGTTGACGACCAGCATCGGCAACAGCGCCCACTTGACGAGTGGGTCGGCCTTCACATGGAAGTTCCACGGCACGAAGACCATGCCGATATGGTAGAGGATCAGCAGTGCGAATGCGCCGATCCTCAGCCAATCCATGCCGTAATGCCGGGTCATGGCGAGCGGCCTAGGGGGTGGGCCGCGACGGGGCAAGGCGAGCGCGCGGGCTGTACCGCCGTTACTGCCTGATGCGAGGTATCCCCATAAAATCGCGCTTGCCGATCTTCACGCCCTTCGCCCGCAGGATCGCGTAGGCGGTGGAAGCATGGAAATAGAAATTGGGCTGCGAGAAGCTCAAAAGGAAATTCGCGCCGGTGAAGGGCATGACATGCTCGCCGAAGCGGAATTCGGTGTCCTGCGTCGCCAGTGTGTCGAAGTCGGCGCGGTCGGTCGCTTCGAGTGTCGCGATCGCGTCGCGGATCTTGCCATGGAGCCCCGCGAAATCGGTCGGCCACGGCTGTAGATCGGGAGAGTAGGTCCCGGCGCGCACGCCCGCGATCGCGCCGACCGAATGTTCGGCGCAGGACTTCACCTGATAGGCGAA
Source organism: Sphingomonas oligophenolica (assembly GCF_006438955.1). Lineage (GTDB taxonomy): Bacteria > Pseudomonadota > Alphaproteobacteria > Sphingomonadales > Sphingomonadaceae > Sphingomonas > Sphingomonas oligophenolica_A. The sequence goes on from NZ_RCZK01000001.1 coordinate 290,350, forward strand.
CGGCAGCATGTCTTCCGCGAGCTTGGCGTCGATCAGGTCGGCGGGAGCGAGGCCCTGGTCGGCGCAAAATGCCTCCGCCTTGTCGAGTAGCGCATCGATCGCGCGCAGGATCTGGAGGTTCGAGGGCACCGTCGCGTCGTAAAGGGAAAGGCTCATCAATCGTCTCCTTCAGGTCGAGCCCCTATGGCGCAGTTGGCGGGCGTGAGCCACCGGCGTTCCGTTCGCGGCCTCGACGCGCTATATGGTGGTGCGAACCCCCGCGAGGAAACTCCATGTCCCTTCGTCCGTGGCGCGACATCGTGCGCCGCCAGAGCCGCCAGATCATGGTCGGCAACGTCCCCGTCGGCGGCGACGCGCCGGTCACCGTCCAGACGATGACCAACACGCCGACCAGCGACGCCAAGGCTACGATCGACCAGATCCGCCGCTGCGAAGAGGCGGGGGTCGACATCATCCGCGTCAGTTGCCCCGACGTCGAGAGCACCGCGGCGTTGAAGCAGATCGTCCGCGCCGCCAATGTGCCGATCGTCGCCGATATCCATTTCCACTACAAACGCGCACTCGAGGCGGCGGATGCAGGCGCGGCGTGCCTCAGGATCAACCCGGGCAACATCGGGTCGGAGGCGCGGGTCAAGGAAGTGATCGCGGCGGCGAAGGCCAATGGCTGCGCGATCCGGATCGGGGTCAATGGCGGCAGCCTGGAAAAGGATCTGCTCGAAAAATATGGCGAGCCGTGTCCCGATGCACTCGTCGAAAGTGCGCTCGATCACATCAAGATCCTCCAGGATCATGATTTTCACGACTATAAGGTCGCGGTGAAGGCGAGCGACCTGTTCCTCGCGGTCGCGGCGTATCAGCAGCTCGCCGAACAGGTCGACTGCCCATTGCATCTCGGCATTACCGAGGCGGGCGGGTTCGTCGGCGGCACCGTGAAATCCGCGATCGGGATCGGCAGCCTGCTTTGGTACGGCATCGGCGACACGATCCGGGTGTCGCTGTCGGCGGAGCCCGAGGACGAGGTGCGGGTCGGGTTCGAGATCCTGAAGGCGCTCGGCATCCGCAATCGCGGGGTCCGCGTCGTCTCGTGCCCGTCGTGTGCGCGGCAGGGGTTCGACGTGATCCGCACCGTCCAGGCGCTGGAGGAACGGCTCCAGCATATCCGCACGCCGATGAGCCTCTCGGTGCTCGGCTGCGTCGTCAACGGCCCGGGCGAAGCGCGAGAAACCGATATCGGCATCACCGGCGGCGGCGCGGGCAAGCACATGGTGTATCTGTCCGGCGTCACCGACCACCATGTCCAGGACGCCGACATGATCGAGCATATCGTCAAGCTCGTCGAAGCGAAGGCGGCGGAGATCGAAGCGGGGAACGAGGTGCTGGCAGCGGCGTGATCCGACGACCGATGTTGACCAGAGGTTCTCTATCATTTGGAGCGAGCCCCGCCTTAGATCGGTAAATCGTTTCGCCACATGGGGGTATGTTACACGTCATGGCTTCACTCGATCTTGCTGAACTGGCCAATATGGAACGGGCCGCGACGCCCGGCCCCTGGTACGTCCGCGCGATGGACGACGATTTCGCGATGTGCGCTACCGCGACCGCGACCAAACCCAATGAGTCGGGAGACAGCGACGACCTGACCGATTGCCCGGCTCACGGCATCATCGCGGCCACGCTGATCCAGCTTCCCGAATATGTCGTGCCGATCAACGGGCGGTCGATCGGAAATGCCGAACTAATCGCCGCCGTCCGCAACGCGCTGCCCGCATTGCTGAGACTGGCCGAGATCGGCGCGGCGGCGGAAGGCGCGTGATGCATCTCCGGTTGATCCACTGACTGCACGCACGCCTTCCCCGCTCGCGTTCGCCATCCCTGCCACCGGAATCGCGATCTATTCGGTCATGGACGCGGTGATGAAGGGGCTGTCGGTCGAGAGCGGCGCGTACAGCGCGGTGTTGTGGCGATCGATCGCGGGGCTGGCGCTGGCGGGTTCCGTGTTCGTCGCGCGGCGGCGGCGATGGCCGGGGCGCGTCGCGATCAGGCTCCATGTCGCGCGCGGCCTGTTCGCGGGGCTGTCGGTGTTGTTGTTCTTCTGGGGGCTGGCGCGGGTGCCAATGGCGAAGGCGGTGACGCTGACCTTTCTCGCGCCGTTGCTCGCGATCTTCCTGGCCGCGGTCGTACTCGGCGAGCGGATCAGGCGTGCCGCGATCCTGGGCGCGATCGTCGCGGCGGGGGGTGTGTTGGTGATCGCCGCGGGCGAAGTACAGGCCCGGTCCTCGACCGACAGCGTGCTCGGGACGATCGCGATCGTCGTCGCCTCGGTGCTGTATGCCGCGAGCCTGATCCTGCTGCGGCGGCAGGCGCAGGCCGCCGATCCGCTCGAGGTGACGCTGTTCACCAGCCTCGTCATCGGCACCGTGCTGCTGCTCGGCGCGCCGTGGCTGTCGGGCTGGCCGGCGTGGCCACAGACCCCCGCGATCGGGTTCGCCGCGGTGCTGGGGACGATTTCCTCGATGCTGATGGCCTGGGCCTATGCGCGCGCCGAGACGCAACTGCTCGCAACGGTCGAATACACCGCGTTCGTGTGGGCGGCGGTGCTTGGCTATCTCGTGTTCGGCGAGCGGGTGACAACGTTCACGGTGGCGGGCGCGGCGCTGATCGTGGCAGGGTGCGTCGTCGCGGTGCGCAAGGTCGCGCCCGCGCCGCAGATCGAGGCAGGTGCATGAAAATCCGGTTCGCCACTCCAGACGATGTCGCGACGATTTTGCGATTCATTCGTGACCTCGCCGAGTATGAGCGCGAGGCCGACAAGGTCGTTGCGACCGAGGCACTGCTCGCCGAGGCGTTGTTCGCGACGCCCCCCGCGGCGGGCATCCATCAAAGTAGTACTTTGATGGGACCCGCGGCCGAAGCATTGATTGCGGAACGCGATGGCCCCGATGGCATCGAGCCGATCGGTATGGCGCTGTTCTTCCATAATTTCTCGACCTGGACCGGGTGGCGCGGGCTGTATCTCGAGGATCTCTACGTCACCCCGGAGGCGCGCGGATCGGGCGCGGGCACAGCGTTGCTCAAGCGGCTCGCGGCCATCGCCAAGGAGCGCAATTGTTCGCGGTTCGAATGGTCGGTGCTGACGTGGAACACGCCTGCAATCGAGTTCTACCGGTCGCTCGGTGCGGTGTCGATGGAGGATTGGCGGATCAACCGGGTCACCGGCGATGCGCTCGACCGCCTGGCCGAGAGCGGCTGATAGCGGTCGACGAGGGGCTCGTTACGTGCGTCGAGGAGGCGATGGCGCCGACCGGCACCGTGACGCGGCGCGCGATGATGGGCGGCGCGACACTGTACTGCGGCGGCATCTTCGCGATCATCGCCAACGGCCGCGAATGTGAAGGACATCTGGCACCGGCAAGTGTACGATGTCCTTCGCAGCAGGAAACCGCGGGGCCCATGAGGTGACCTATGGGTTTCGATTTATGCCGCGGTGTGAGGTGCAGGCAATGGCCGATCAGGCCCGCACTGAGGGCCGATGATATGGCCGTAACATGCGATGTCCGACTCGGATATCGTCCCTTATCAGAGCGTACGAGGGCAACCGGGCGGTGGGCAACATCGTCGGCGCGAGGGCGATCGATACGCTGACCTTGGGCTTTCTCCTAAAGCCTTACCGAGATGCCGAGCATGAACTGATCCCTCGAATCATCAAGATGCTCGAATTCGATTCTCGCGCCCACCCGGTCTAATAGACGGGTCTCCGCACCGGCGCGCAGAACGAAGCTGCGGCACTGCTTGTAGACGTAGCTCTCGTCCTGGTAGACCGGCGTAAGCAAGCCGTCGAACAACGACAACTGCGCGGAGGATGTTCCTGGTTCGGGAACCACGTCAGCGCGGCGTCCTTGAGCTCGGCTATACTTATTTTGGCAACCTTGGCTCGCTGCTCGCGATGGTGCCCAATCTGCGATCACGCGACCACGTACCTGCAGCGGATCGACAAGGCGCATCGGCGAATCAACCGCGATGCCGTGGTCAAATTCCGCCCGCAAAACATGTCGCTGATGGTCGTCTATTCTGCCATGAGAAGCGCGACGGCGACCCCGATGTGCGCCATCACAACATCATTCTCAGGCCACGCTATGAAGAATTGCTGACCGACATCTTCGACCGCAAAATACTCGCCGAGGACTTCTCCCAATATCTGCATATCCCGACGCTGACCGACCCTAGCTTGGCACCGTCGGGCCATCATGCGGCCTACACGCTGATCCCCGTGCCCAACACGCTGGGCAACATCGACTGGGATACGGTGGGCGAAGGGTTTGCAGACATAGTGTTGAATTTCCTCGATGGCCGCGGCTACATTCCGGGCCTGCGCGAGCGGCTGGTCTATCGCAGCTTCGTCACGCCCGATTATTTCGCGCAGACGCTGGGCGCGTAGGCGGGCAACGGCTTCGGCGTGGAACCGCGGCTGACCCAGACCGCATTCTTCCGTCCGCACAACCGCAGCGAGGACCTCACCAACCTCTATCTCGTCGGGCAAGGCACGCAACCGGGTGGCGGAACGCCATCGGTCATGATGTCCGCGAAGATGACCGCACGCGAAATCGCGCGTGATTACGCGATCGATCCGCGGATCGTCGCGGGCATGCCTGCCTGACGATCGGTCGCAATGATCCGGTCGGCCAGCATTCGTCCCGACAGCCACGCGCTTTCGATCCTCGGTGCAAGGAGCCAGTCGCCAACGGCGCCGATCCGGGTCGCGCCGTTCCACAGCGATCCGTGGTGCACGGACGTCGCGCGCGCGTAACGCCAGCGATGGGCGATCCGGATGGCGGGCACGGGCAGTTTCAGGTTTGCCTGCGCCGCGAGCGCGGACAGCAGCGCATCGATCACGCTGCTCTCCTCGTCCTCGAGATGATGGCGTGACCAGTCCGCAGTCGCCTGAATCACCCACGGTTCGATGCCACTGCGACCGGGTTTGGCGCTGTTGCGCGCGGCCCAGCTGATGATTCCGGCGTCACGGATGATGTCCTCAGCGACGGCAATCCGTTCCGCGAACGCCACCATCGCGGTCCAACACGGAGCGGACGGGCAGCCTTGGGCGATCTTGGCCATCGCTGGCTCGTGCGTCGCCAGCAATGGTGCCGCCTGCTCGGCGGGGGTCGCGACGATGACCGCGTCGAACGGGACGTCAGCAACGGGATCGAAGAACCATGACTGGTCGATGCGACGGAGGGCGTCGACACGACTGTTCCACTGGACGGCCAGTGGCCGCGAAAGCGCCTTCACCACCGCGTTCATTCCCGGGATTCCGACCCAAGCGTCGTCGCCTGCCCCAGGCCAGGGCGCCACGATCCCGGACGCCTGCCATTGCGTGACCGCAGTCACGAATCGCGGGTCGTGCGCCGTGAAATATTGTGCGCCATGATCGAACGCGACGTTGCCGGAAGGCGTCGCAACGCGCCGGGTCGCCATGCGCCCACCAGCGCTGCGGCCCTTGTCGAAGAGCATGACCGCATGCCCCCCCGCCGCCAGCATCTCAGCACAGGAAAGCCCCGCAATGCCCGCCCCGACGATTCCGATTCTCATCCGCGGTCCGATTCCGTTCAGGGAAAACCCGCACGTGCGACCGGGGGCGGCGCAGCCTCCGGTCGCTGGCGCCGCAGGTCAGCCCTTGGGCAGCAGCACCGCGTCGATGACGTGGATTACCCCGTTCGTGCACGCGATGTCCGCGGTGACGACCTTGGCGCCGTCGACGGTGACGCCGTCGGTGCCGTCCACATGGACGGTCGCGCCGCCCGCGGTGGCCGGATCGAGCACCTGGCCTGCAATATCGGCTGCCATCACCTTGCCCGGGAGGACGTGCAGCAGCAGGATAGCGGTTAGCTTATCCTTGTTCTCGGGCTTCACCAAATCGTCGACGGTGCCTGCGGGTAACGCAGTGAACGCATCGTCGGACGGCGCGAAGACAGTGAACGGTCCGTCGCCCTTCAGCGTATCGACCAGACCCGCCGCCGTGACGGCGGCGACCAGCGTCGTGAAAGAACCCGCGGCGACGGCGGTATCGACGATGTCATGTAAGGTATCGGTCATGTCTGTTCCTTGATTTCAGGGGGGTTCAGGGCGAAACGGATGTTCCTTGATCGCCTGAAATGGGAGAATCCTACTGGTGTCGGTTACGCCCACACCTCAATCGTCGCATCGCTGCCCATGCTCCTCAATACGGGCTTTGAACCATCTTGCGCGGACCCTCCGCTGCGGATGATTGAACGAGCGCAGCAACTCGCAGTGGCAGCAAGTTCATCGCTACCGCGGTCCAGAAATGGCTCGGCCAGGTCGGCGTGAAGACGCTGTACATCCGCCGGGCTCGCCATGGGAGAAAGGGTATAACGAGAGCTTCAACGGCTCTCTGCGCGACGAGCTGCTCAACGGCGAGTGTTCTATAGTCTCGCCGAGGCAAGGGTGCTGATCGAGGCATGTCGGCGCCATTACAACACTGTCCGCCCACACAGCAGCCTGGACTACCGCCCGCCTGCACCCGAAGCAGCGACACCGGGATTTGACGTTTCCCCTGTTTTTTCATCCAGTTTGAGCGAGAGTTTTCTGGCCCTGTAGAGCCTGCGGGCGAGGAGCTGGACATGAAGAAGACACGGCATAGCGACGAGCAGATCGCGTTCGCGCTGAAGCAAGCGGAGACGGGTACGGCGGTGGCGGAGGTGATCCGCCGGATGGGGATCTCTGAGCAGACGTTCTACCGCTGGAAGAAGGTTTATGGCGGGCTCGGCGTCGGCGAGTTGCGGCGCCTGAAGCTGCTCGCGCTGGCGATCGATGTCGATCAGGGCATCAAGGGGGAACAGGTGGTCGCCGCGATGGGAAGGATCACCCTGTCGCGCGGAGCGCCCAGAACCATCCGGGTGGACAATGGGCCGGAGTTTATCTCGAAGGCGCTCGCCCGCTGGTCATACGAGAACGGTGTCACGCTCGACTTCTCCCGGCCGGGCAAGCCGACGGACAATGCGTTCGTGGAATCAGTCAACGGTCGGCTGCGCGACGAATGCCTGAACACGCACTGGTTCCTGTCGCTCGAGGACGCCCGGACCAAGATCGAGGCCTGGCGGCGGGACTACAACGAGAGCCGTCCTCACACATCGCTTGGCTGGCTGACGCCAATCGAATATGCTGCTGCCGCGGCTGCAAAGGCAACCGACTGAACGCCGGAAACTCGCCTTCGAACTGGAGGAGAAACCGGGGGACCCTCATAGACAAGCCCGGCCAGAATTTTGTCCACCGAGGCAACGCCGTAAATTTGGCGGATTAGCCGTCCGAGCCTGCTGGCCTAGTCAACAACGGCTCGACGAACGCTGCATTTCAGAAAATCCGCTCTAACTGCAAGAATGAGCGGACCATCATGGAATATGACAAAAAGCTGGATGCCCCGTGAGGATTCGAACCTCAATTAACGGAGTCAGAGTCCGTAGTCTTACCTTTAGACGACGGGGCAACAGCGGGGCGCGTCTAGGCGGGGGCGGGGGGAGTGTCAACGGGGCGCGCGCGCGGCTTGTCGCTGTGGCGGCGCTGCGCTACGATGGCGCCAAGCACCGAGAGGGCCGGCAGGGTCCGCGACGGCAGAACAGAACAGAAAGTGACACGGCGATGGGGGATCATTCCGCCCGACAGCCGTACCGGCAGGCTCCGCCTGCTCGTCCGGCGCCGATCCGGCCCCAGCGGGGGCGCTGGTCCGACGCGCAGGCGTTTGCCGCGCTCGACCTTGGCACCAACAATTGTCGGCTCCTGATCGCGCGACCGCAGGGCAGCGGGTTCGTGGTGATCGACGCGTTCTCGCGGATCGTCCGCCTCGGGGAAGGGCTGGCGACCACCGGCGCGCTGTCGGACGCCGCGATCGAGCGCACGATCGCGGCGCTCCGCGTGTGTTCGGACAAGCTGAAGCGACGCAACGTCACGCTGGCGCGATCGGTCGCGACCGAGGCGTGCCGCCGCGCGACCAACGGCGCGGCGTTCATCGCGCGCGCGCTGGCCGAGACTGGCATCCACCTCGATATCATCACCGCGGAGGAGGAAGCGCGGCTCGCGGTGCTCGGCTGCCATGCATTGATCGAACCGGGCGACGACCCCGCGCTGGTGTTCGATATCGGCGGCGGGTCTACCGAGCTGGTCCTGATCGACACATCGGGGCCGCTGCCCCGCGTGCTCGACTGGCATTCGACCCCCTGGGGCGTGGTGTCCCTCACCGAATTCGCTGGCCTCGGCACGACGCGCGATTCGCTCGCCGATACCTACGCCAAGATGCGCAGGACCGTCGCTGACAGCATGGCGGCGTTTGCGGCACGGCTGCCGCGGTCGGTGCGGTGCCCGCGGCTGCTCGGGACGAGCGGCACGGTGACCACGCTCGGCAGCGTCCATCTGAGGCTCAGCAGCTACGATCGATCGCTCGTCGACGGGCTGATCGTCCCGACTCGCGCGATGCGGCAGATCAGCAAGGATCTGTCGAAGATGACGCTTGCCGAACGCGCGACGCTACCGTGCATCGGCAACGAGCGCGCCGACCTGGTCGTTGCGGGCTGCGCGATCCTGGAGACGATCATGGATTTGTGGCCCGCCGAACGGCTGGGCATCGCGGACCGCGGGATTCGCGAAGGCATCCTAAAACGGCTGATGGGGAGCCCGCGGCCATGAGCAGGGGTGGTTCCGGCGGCAAGACCCGCGTCCTCACCGCGCGCAAGCGCACCGCGCAATCGACGCGCTGGCTCGAACGCCAGCTCAACGACCCGTACGTCAAGCGCGCGCGAGCGGAAGGCTATCGCAGCCGCGCCGCGTATAAACTGATCGAACTCGACGAGCGGTTCGGCTTCCTGAAGGGATCGCGCCGGGTGATCGATCTGGGGCTCGCGCCGGGGGGTTGGAGCCAGGTCGTGCGGCGGCAGGTGCCCAAGGCGGCGATCGTCGGAATCGACCTGTTGCCGGTCGACCCGATTGAGGGGGTGTCGATCCTGGAAATGGATTTCATGGTCGATGCCGCGCCCGACCGGCTGATCGAGACGCTGGGCGGCGCGCCCGATCTCGTGCTGTCCGATATGGCGGCAAACACTGTCGGGCATCCGCAGACCGACGCGCTGCGGACGATGGCGCTGGTTGAGGCCGCGCTGGCGTTTGCGATCGACGTGCTCGAACCCGGCGGGCATTTCGTCGCCAAGGTGTTTGCGGGCGGCGCCGATGCCGAGCTGGTCGCGGAAATGAAGCGCAACTTCACGACCGTGAAGCACGCCAAGCCGCCCGCGAGCCGCAAGGGATCGGTCGAATGGTTTGTCGTCGCGCAGGGGTTCAAGGGCCGCTTGGCACCGCGGACAGGCGACTGACGCCGCCGCACGCGCCAGGAAAGTTGCTCCGCGCAACCGCGGGTGACACCAAAACGCCGCGGGAATGACGCGGCGTCGGTCGAGCGGCGGATCGGTACCGGGAGGACAGGGATCAGCCAAGCCGACCCCTGGTCCGATCAGCCCTCGTAATCCGCGCCCAGATTCTGGTTGCGCGGCGGCGCGGCGGCGGTGAGACGGAGCGCCTCTGCCGACGCGGCCAGTGAGCCGATGTCGTCCGCCTCGTCGTCGTCATCGATCTGGACCTTCTGCAGCCCCGAAATAACCGACTCCTCGAGATGCTTGGGCTTGACGGTCTGCTCGGCGATCTCGCGCAGCGCGACGACCGGATTCTTGTCGCGATCGCGATCGATGGTCAAATCCGCGCCACCAGAAATCTGCCGCGCGCGCTGCGCCGCGAACAGGACGAGGTCGAACCGGTTGGGGATCTTGTCGACGCAATCTTCGACAGTGACGCGCGCCATGGACGCTTTCCTTCGCAAAATAACGATGAAATGAAGCGTCGATGCCTAGGCACTCGCGGTTGCCGAGTCAAGGAAAACACCTTGTCGCGGTCTCGCACCGCGTCCATCACCCCGGCATGAATGAGCCGCCCACACAGCCGAGTTTCACCGTCGACGGCACCCGCCTGACGCTCCTCGATACCGGGCCACGCCGCCTCGCCGCCTTGCTCGCGTTGATCGACGAAGCGTGCGACACGTTGCGGATCCTCTATTACATCTTCGCCGACGACGACACGGGCCGACGCGTCACCGACGCGCTGCTCGCGGCGGCGGCGCGCGGCGTGACGGTATCGCTGATCGTCGACGGCTTCGGCAGCGACGACACCGACGACGCCTTCTTCACACCGCTGCGAGAGGCGGGAATTGAAACCTGTCGTTTCTCCCCGCGATTTGGACGGCGTTATCTGCTCCGCAACCACCAGAAGCTCGCGCTTGCCGATGCTGGGCTCGAAGGTGCGCGGATCATCATCGGCGGGTTCAACGTCGAGGACGATTATTTCGGCACCCCCGATGACCAGGCTTGGCGCGACTTGGGATTGCTGGTGGAGGGGCCAGCAGCGGCCCGGATGGCGGATTATTTCGACGCGTTGCAGGATTGGGTGAAGCGCGATGCCGGCAAGCTGCGCCATCTCAACCGCGCGCTGTCCGACTTCAGCGAGGACAGCGGCGCGCTGCGCTGGCTGATCGGCGGGCCGACCAAACGGCTGTCGCCCTGGGCGCGCACCGTCCGCAACGACATGCGCAGCGCGACCCGAATCGACCTGATCGCCGCCTATTTCGCGCCGTCGCGAACGATGCTGAAGCGGCTCGACAAGGCGGGCAAGCGCGCCGCCGAGGTGCGTGTCGTCACCGCCGCCAAATCCGACAGCAACGTCACGATCGCGGCGGCGCGGTTCACCTATGCGGGGCTGTTGCGCAAGAACGTCAAGATCTTCGAATACCTGCCGACCAAGCTCCACACCAAATTATATGTCGTCGACGACGCGGTTTATATCGGGTCGGCGAATTTCGATATGCGCAGCCTGTTCATCAACTTGGAAATGATGCTGCGGATCAAGGATGCGGCGTTCGCGCGGCATGTGCGCGGCTATGTCGACGGCGAGATCGCCAAATCGCGGCCGATTACCCAGCAATGGTACAAGGACCACACCGGGCCGATCCAGCGGGTGAAACAATTCTTCGCCTATCTGACGATCGCGGTGGTCGATCCCGGCGTCTCGCGAGGGCTGAATTTCGGGGTCAGCGAGTAAGGGGCGCGCCGCGAACCGTCAGTCTTTCCACGCCCAATACAGCTGCGCTGGGGGCACGTTCCACCATTCCATGTCGTGGTCGATCTCGGTGAAGTTGGGGGTGAGGAAATCCTTCACCTTGGGACTGAACTGATAGACCAGGAATGCGCCGCCGATGCGAAGGACGCGATGCGTGGCGTAGCCGATTTCCTGGCCCACCCCAGGGGGGAGGGTCGAGAAGGGCAGCCCCGACAGCACATAGTCCACCGCGCCATGGCCCAGGTCTGCGACGATCTGCTCTACATCCGCCGCCGATCCGTGCACCGCGACGAAGCGCGAATCGCTGATCGTGTGATCGAGATAGCGGATGAAATCGGGGTTGGTGTCGATCGCGATCAGCGTCGCATCGGGCGCCATCCGTTCGAGGATCGGACGGCAGAAGGTGCCGACTCCAGGGCCGTATTCGACGAACACCTTGCACGCGCTCCAGTCGACCGGGGCGAGCATCTTGCGGATCAGCTTGTCCGACGACGGGATGATCGATCCGACCATCACCGGGTGCTTGAGGAAACCCTGAAAGAACATCCCCCAGGGCGAGGGCACTCCCGCGGGACGTATGCGTGAACGTCGCGCGGCGGTGGTCGAACTTGGCATCGGCTTCCTTGTCGATCGTGATCCCGCACGACGGCGAGGATATTTCCCCGTCGCACGAATGCCAAACGCGTTTCAAGGGCTGGGGTTGCGTCGACCTGATCGGGCGGCACCATCGGCTCGTGCCCCGCAGCCTTGGGCGTTGTCGTGAGCGATGACCGATCGGGCCATGCTGCGACTTGCCAGCGCCGCCGCAATCCCTAATCCCATAACCATGGACGCCACCCGCCACGGCCAGATCGCGGTCATCTTCGCCTCGCACCGCACTCGCGTGGATGCAGCAGGCTATGCGGAGGCGAGCGCGGCGATGGACGCGCTCGCGGCGCGGCAACCCGGCTATCGCGGCGTCGACAGCGCGCGCGGCGCGGACGGGTTCGGGATCACCGTCAGCTATTGGGCGGACGATGCCGCCGCGATCGCGTGGCGCGATCATCCCGGGCATGCCAGCATCCGCGATGTGGGCCGGGCGCGCTGGTACGACAGCTATTCGGTCGCGGTCGCGCGGGTCGAGCGCGGCTATCGCTGGACGTTGGACGAAAGCGCCGCGGCGTGACCGCCCCGACCCCCTCTTCGGTCCCCTCCCCTGCCCGCCCTCGGCTTCCAGGCTTCGACCGCAAGTTCGCGCTGATGTTTCTGGTGATGTTGACGATCGCGGCGGGGAACACCGCGCTGCAATCGGTGCTGCCCGCGCTCGGCCGTTCCCTCGGGGTCGCGGATCGCGCGGTCGCCGCAGCATTTTCGGTGTCGGCGCTGCTGTGGGTGATCTCCGCACCGTTCTGGGCGAATCGATCGGACCGGCACGGGCGGCGCACGATGATCCTGCTGGGAGTCGGCGGCTTTGCGGTCTCGCTGTCGCTGTGCGGGATATTCCTACTCGCCGGGATCAATGGCTGGATTTCGGGGACCGCGGCGTTCCTCGCCTTCATCGGAGGGCGGCTGATCTACGGCACCTTCGGATCGGCCGCGCCGCCCGCGGTCCAGGCGCTGGTCGCGGGCGAAACCACGCGCGAGGAGCGGACCAAAGCGCTGACGCTGCTGGCGAGCGCGTTCGGGTTGGGGACGATCCTGGGGCCGGCGATCGCGCCGTATTTGTTTCTCGGTCATCTCAGTGGAGTCGAGATCGGACTGGCGGGCCCCGCGTTCGTCTTCGCGCTATTCGGGGTGGGCGTGTGGATCACCGTCCGCGCGATGCTGCCCGACGATCGCACCGGCACCCACCCGCGCCGCCGATCGGGTCACGGTGCGAGCAGCGCGTATCCGTCGATCGGCGGCGCGCCGAGCGGCGCGAGCATCGCCGCCGCGACCCGGTCGCACAGCGAACCGGTCGGCTATCTCGACCCGCGCATCCGCGGCTGGATGATCGCGGGGCTGGTGATGGGCCACGCCCAGGCGATGACGAGCCAGGCAATCGGATTCCTGGTCATCGACCGGCTCCACGTTGCCCCAATCGCCGCGCTCGAGCCCACCGGAATCGTGCTGATGATGGGAGCGGGCGCCTCGCTGCTCGCCCAATGGGGCATCATCCCGTTGCTCAACCTCACCCCGCGGCAGCTCGTGCTCACTGGGCTGGTGTTCGCCGCGGCGGGCACCGCGCTGACCGGGCTGGCGACGTCGCTATACGGCATCGCGACCGCCTATGGCCTCGCGAGCCTGGGGTTCGGCTTCACCCGCCCCGGCTTCACCGCAGGATCGAGCTTGGCGGTCGGCACCGAGGCGCAAGGATCGGTCGCGGGCAAGGTCACCAGCGTCAACGGCGCCAGCTTCGTCCTCGGCCCCAGCATCGGGGTCGCGCTGTACGACGCGCAGCATTCGCTGCCGTATCTGGCCGCTGGCGCGGGGTGCGTCGTGATGATCGCCTACGCCTGGCTGTCGCTCAAGGATCGCGAGACCGGCGACCTCCCTTGATATTTCGGGCTTGCAGTTGACGCAGCGTCAACCGCTACATGAGTCGCATGACGACGATATTCGACATCGCGGAGGTGGCGACGCGCACCGGGATGACCGCGCGCGCGCTGCGGTTCTACGAGGCGCGCGGGCTGATCCGCCCGCTGCGCACCGCGAACGGGCGGCGAGTCTATGGCAGCGGTGACCTCGCGCGGCTGACCGCGATCGCGGCACTGAAGCGCGCGGAGTTTAGCCTTAGCGACATCGCGCGGTTGCTCGCGGGGCGCGAGGTCGACCTCGGGCGGCTCGTCACCGCGCAGCTCGACGCGCTCCAATCCCAGTCCGACCGCATCGCCGCCGCGCGCGCGATGCTGACGACGGTCAAGTCCCGCATCGATTCAGGTGAGCAGATCGATGTCGCGACCCTGTGCTCACTGATTCGACAAGGAGATACGCTGATGGAACACCAACACTGGAGCGGCGTCGCCGATCAGTACCTGAGCGAGGACGCCAAGCAGGATTTCGCCCGGACGCGCCAGGCGATGCCGAAAGACTGGGATCAAGCCGCCTACACCGCAACATGGGACGACCTCGTCGCACGGATCGAGGCCGCACTGCCGATGCGACCCGCCTCGCCCGAGGCGCAATCCTTCTATCGGGAATGGCAGGCGCTGCTGGAGCCGTTCACCGCGGTCGCGACCCCCGCGATGAAGCAGGGGGTAAGCAAGATGTACGACCATATCGACGAATGGAAAGGCGATCAGAAACCGCCGTTTTCTCCCGCCATCTGGGAATTCATCAAACAGGTTGGCGCGGCGCATTCCGCCGCGGAGGCGCGCGGCTGACCACCAAAATCGGGTCCGCCGGCAGTGCCGACGGACCCGACCCGACCGCCCGGTGGAACCAAGCGGTGATTTCCTTCGCCCGTCGTGAGCGACGCTGGGCGGAGGAAGCTGGCGATTAGGGCATCATGACCGTGTCGATGACGTGGATCATGCCGTTCGACTGGCGGACGTTGGCGATCGAGATCTTGCCGCGATGACCGTGGGTATCCATGATCGTCCAACCGCCCTTCGGCGATTTGGTGAAGCGCAACGAATCGCCTTCGACGGTCTTGTAGTTTGCGATCCCCTGATGCGCCTTGGCCTTCGCAGCGATCTGCGCAGCGGTGATCGTGCCCGGGATGACGTGATAGGTCAGGATCTTGGTGAGCGTCGCTTTGTTCTCGGGCTTCACCAGGGTGGCGACGGTACCCGCGGGCAGCTTGGCGAAGGCTTCGTTGGTCGGCGCGAAGACCGTGAACGGGCCGGGGCCCGACAGCGTGTCGACAAGCCCGGCGGCCTTCACCGCGGCGACCAGCGTCGTATGATCCTTCGAATTGACCGCATTTTCCACGATGTTCTTGGTCGGGTACATCGCGGCGCCGCCGACCATCGGGTTGGTCTGCGCATAGACGATGGCGGTGCCGCCCGCGGCCAGCGCAGCCGCGGCGAGCGTGGTGGTGATGAGCTTCTTCATAGGTGTCTCTCCGTTGTGAACAGCACGCCGGGTGAATGACCGGCGGTGTGTGCCGACAGGTACGGAGAGACTGGTCGAATCGATGCAGTCACCGCATCATCGGGTCATTCCTCGTCGGTACGGAGTTTGACTTTATTCGGTAATTTCTTGCCCTTGGTCCGCCGCGAGGGCAGCTGGACCGGGTTTTTCTTTTTCCATGCGGCGTAGGTCATCGGCCCGTCGGGGGTGTCGACGATGGTGTCGTCGATGCTCATCGCGTGTCTCCTGTCAGCGGGTGGGCTGGGGCGTATCGCCCGCATAATCGTAGAAGCCGCGCCCGGTCTTGCGCCCGAGCCAGCCCGCCTCGACATATTTCACCAGCAGCGGCGCAGGGCGGAATTTGGGATCGCCGGTGCCCTCGAACAGCACGCGCGTAATCTCCAGACAGGTATCGAGCCCGATGAAGTCGGCGAGCGTCAGCGGCCCCATCGGGTGGTTGAGGCCGAGCTGGCACGCGAGGTCGATGTCGCGGATCGTCGCGACGCCTTCGCCGAGCGCGAACACCGCCTCGTTGATCATCGGCATCAGCACGCGGTTGACGATGAAGCCCGGCGCGTCGTTGGCGCGCACCACCTGCTTGCCAAGCGCGGCGGCATAGGTTTCGATGTGCGTCACGGTGTCGTCGGCGGTCGCGAGCCCGCGGATCACCTCGATCAGCCCCATCACCGGCACCGGATTGAAGAAATGAACGCCGATGAAGCGCGCGGGATCGGGCGACGCCTGCGCGAGCCGGGTGATCGGGATCGAAGAGGTGTTCGACGCCAGGATCGCGGTCGCGCCGAGCACCGCGCCGACATCCTTGAAGATCGCGCGCTTGATCTCTTCGCGCTCGGTCGCCGCCTCGATGACAAGCTGGCATGCGCCCATCGCACCGACGTTCTCGACTGCCTCGATCCGCTCAAGCGTGCGGTCACGCGTCGCGGCGTCGATCTTTTCCTTGTCGACCGCACGCGCGAGTTGCTTGGCGATTCCCGCCTTGCCCGTCTCGGCGCGGTCCTTCGACACATCGCTCAGCAGCACGCGATAACCCGCCGCGGCGGACACCTGCGCGATTCCCGCGCCCATCTGCCCCGCGCCGATCACACCAATCGTCTGCATTGTCGGTCTCCGTTCGAACATTCGTGTTGCGCCGCGCCCTATCGGCTTTGCCGCGAGCGGGCTATGTGTTCGCGATGCGTGTCTACCCCCTCATCGCGCTGGCGGCGCTGTCCTGTTCTCCGGCGGCGAAGAGCGATGGCCCCGATGCGGCGGCCAACACTGTCGCTGCGTCTTCGCCTCTCCCGGTCGCGTCCCCGACGGCCTCGCCAGGAATAGTGCCCGTAACCGACACCGCCGTCGCGCGGCACCTCGGCGAACTGACGACGTTCGGCGATTGGACGATCGGTTGCGACAATGCGCGCGCGTGCCAGGCGAATGCGCTGGTCCCCGAGACCGACGATCGCGACGGCTATCTGCTGCTGCTGATTGAGCGCGGCGGCGCGCCCGATGCGCCTGCGCGGTTGATCGTGCCGATCGGCAAGACGCCGCCTACGCACGCGATGCTGACCGTGGACGGCAAGCCCTTCGCCCCGCTCTCCGGCACTGGCGATACCGCGACGCTGACGCTGGACCGCGCGCGCGCAGCGGCGCTGGCCAATGGCAAGACCGTCGCGCTCACGACACCGACCGGCACGCCGATCGCGACCGTCTCGCTCGCCGGGCTCGCGGCATCGCTGCTCTATATGGATGCGCAACAGCAGCGTGTCGGCACGACCAGCGCATTGCGCAAGCCCGGCGCTGGCACCGCGCCCGCGGAGCTGGCGCTGCCTGTCATCAGCATGCCGCCGCCGTCGACCGCAAAACCGGCCACGCTCTCGGTGGCCGCCGCGACCAAATTGATCGGCCCCGACAATGCGTTTTGCGATTATGCGATCGGCCCGATCGAGCCCGAAGCGCACCGGATCGACGCGACCCACAGCCTGGTGCTGGTCGCGCACCCGTGCGGCAATGGCGCGTATAATCTGTTCAGCAGCGCCTTCGTCGTCGAAGATAGCGGGAACGCTACCCCAGCACGCTTCGACGCGCCGCCGGGGATCGCGGAAGAGGACAAAGGCGACATCATCAACGCGGACTGGGACGCCAAGGCGCACCGGTTGACGACATACGGCAAGGGCCGCGGAATCGGCGATTGCGGCACGATCCAGGCGTTCGCGTGGGACGGCACCCGCTTTCGCTTGGTCGAGCAGTCCGCGATGGGCGAATGCCGCGGCTCGATCGACTATATTCCGGTCTGGCGCGCGCGCACCGCAACCCGTTAGGGCGCGGGCCGTTCTGCTTGCGCCTCGGCGAGATACAGCGCGAACCGGTCGCCGGGGTCGGTCCACATCGCGACCGGGGTCCAGCCGCCGGACCTCAGCAGGATGCGCGCGTCGCGGGTGCCGTATTTATGGCTGTTTTCGGTGTGGATCGTCTCGCCCGCCGGAACCGTGAAGTCGTTCCCCGCCACGGTGAACGCCACGTCACGGGTTGCTTCGAGGTGCATCTCGATCCGCGCGCGATCGTCGTTCCAGATCGCGCGATGGCGGAAGGCGTCGACCGGGATCGTGCCTTCGAGCTCGCGATTGATGCGATCGAGAAGGTTGAGGTTGAACGCCGCGGTTACGCCTGCGGCATCGTCATAGGCGGACATCAAGGTGGACTCGTCCTTGATCCGATCCATCCCGATCAGCAGCATTGCGCCTTCCCCGAGCGATTCGCGCATCGAGCGGAGCAGGTCGACCGCCTGGCGCGGGATCATGTTGCCGATCGTCGAGCCCGGAAAGAAGCCGAGCTTGGGCGCATCCGCGATCGTCCGCGGCAGCGTCAGCGGCTTCATGAAATCCGCCTCGAACGGCAGCACCAGCAGATCGGGAAACTGGCGCGACAGCGTCTTCGACGATTCGCGCAGGAAATCGCCCGAAATGTCGATCGGGACATAGGCCGACGGCGCCACCGTGCGCAGCAGGATCGGAGTCTTCACCGACGATCCCGACCCGAATTCGACCACTGCGCGGCCGGTTCCCGCGATCGTCGCAACTTCCGGGCAGGCGCGCTCGAGGATCGCGCGTTCGGTGCGGGTCGGGTAATATTCGGGAAGCTCGGTGATCTCTTCGAACAATTCGGAGCCGCGGCGATCGTAGAACCAGCGCGCGGGGATGGCGCGCGGACGTCGCGCCAGCCCGGCCAGCACGTCGGCGCGGAACTGCGGATCGGCGAGCGACTGGTCGCCGTCTTCGATTTCGCGTTTCAGCATGTCAAAGATCCTTCGCCAGCCTGACGCCGGTGAATTGCCAGCGCTGGTGCGGATAGAAGAAGTTGCGATAGCTGGCGCGGGCATGCCCGCGCGGGGTCGCGCAGCTGCCGCCGCGGAGCACGAACTGCCCGCTCATGAACTTGCCGTTATATTCGCCGACCGCGCCCTCGACCGGAGTGAAGCCGGGATAGGGGCGATAGGCGCTGCCGGTCCATTCCCACACGTCGCCGAAAAACGCGGGGCGATCAACCGAGGGGCGCGGTTCGACGGGGCCAGCGTCGTCCATGAAATTGCCCGTGCGCGGATCATGACCCGCGGCGGCGGCCTCCCATTCGGCCTCGGTCGGCAATCGCACCCCGGCCCAGCTGGCATAGGCATCCGCCTCGTAAAAGCTGACATGCGTGACCGGCGCGGCGGGATCGAGCGCGCGGCGACCGTCGAGCCCGAAGCGCGTCCACGCGCCATCGACCTGCTCCCAATAGAGCGGTGCGTCGATCGCATCGGCCTTTACCCAGGCCCAGCCATCGGACAGCCAGTGACGCGGGTCGCGGTAACCGCCATCGGCGATGAACGCCGCCCATTCGCCGTTGGTCACCGTCCGATCGGCGATCGCATGCGGCAGGAGCAGCGCCTGGTGCCGCGGCCCTTCGCAATCGAACGCGAAATCCTCGGCGGAACCGCCGTGCCCGATCTCGACCACCCCGCCATCGTGCGCGATCCAGCCGATCGGGCCGGGCATTTCGACCGGCACCTTGCGCGGCGCGCGCCAGAGCGCGGGTTCGAGCGGGTTTTCGGCAAACAGGTGGAGGATGTCGGTGACGAGCAGTTCCTGATGCTGTTCCTCGTGATGGCACCCCAGCACCACCAGATCGCGCGCCGCGTCGGGCAATGTCGGCAGCGCCGCGAGCAGCGCCGCATCGACATGTGCGCGATACTCCCGCACCTCGTCGAGCGTCGGGCGCGTCACCATCCCGCGGCGATCACGCGCGTGGCGCTTGCCCTCCGCCTCGTAATAGCTGTTGAACAGGAACGGCCAGCGTTCGTCGTGCTGGCGATACCCCGCGACGTGATCGCGCAGCACGAAGGTTTCGAAGAACCACGTCGTGTGCGCGAGATGCCATTTGGCGGGGCTGGCGTCGATCATCGACTGGACGGTGGCGTCGGCATCGCTGAGCGGCGCGGCGAGCGCGAGGCTGAGGCTGCGCACCCCGGCGACGCGATCGTGGAGCGTCGACCGATCGTTCGGCGAACGCGCGGTACTGGCGGATGCGGGCTTGGCGGGGGCGGGGGCGGCCTTGGGCATGTCGTCTCCTCGCGTCGTCCGCGAATCGTGTATCAGAATCCCGATCGACCTGCGTTGCCGTGGGTCAACGCGTCGCGCCGGGAACCCAGAGAACGTCGCCCGCACCGGTTTTGTTCACGTGCCGTGCCGCGACGAACAAGTAATCCGACAGACGGTTGAGATAGGTGACGGCGGCGGGATTGGCGGCCACGCCCAATCCGACGGCATTCCGCTCCGCGCGGCGGACGATGGCGCGCGCGAGATGCAGCGCCGCGCCCGCTGTGCCGCCGCCCGGCAGGATGAAGCTCGCGAGCGGGGTGAGGCCGGCGTTCATCGCGTCGATCTCGTGTTCGAGCCGGTCGACCTGCGCGGGCACGATCCTGAGCGTCATCGCGCTCGGGGTGAAATCGTCGCCGGGGGTGGCGAGGTCGGCGCCACAATCGAACAGGTCGCTTTGAATCCGCATCAGCGCGGTGGCGGCATCGCCCGCGCCCAAGGCTGCGACCGCGACGCCGATCGCGCTGTTGGCTTCGTCGACATCGCCGATCGCCGCCATCCGCGCATCCGCTTTCGACACGCGCGACCCGTCGACCAGCCCGGTCGTCCCGGCGTCACCCGTGCGGGTGTAAATCTTGTTGAGCTTGACCAGCGTGTTGCCCCCCGGCTTGGATATCGGTCGCGCGCGTCAATTGTGGCCGGCGAGCATCATGATCGCGACGACGATCGTAATCGCCAGCGCCTGGAAGAATATCCGTTGCTGCATCATGCGGTTCGATTTCATCGACGCCGGACTTGGCCCTTCGCCGTTGCGGACCGATTCGGTCCCTTCCTGCAGGAACGACACGACGCCGCGCACCAGCGCGACCACGGTCGCGATCATCGCGGCCACGAGCAGGATCGAGAGGAAGATCGTCATAGCTCGAATGTAGTCGGTTGAGGCGATTTCGCAATGGTCGCGCGCAGCCGCGCGGCGAGCGCCGATCCGTCCACCCCACCCTCACGCAACGCCGCGAGACTCGGCGCGCCGCGGCGCTTGGCGAGGCGTTCGCCGTTGGTGTCGGTCAAGAGCGGGTGATGATGATAGCGCGGGGTCGGCAGGTCGAGCAGCGCCTGGAGCAGGCGATGGACATGCGTCGCCGCAAACAGGTCGACCCCGCGGACGATGTCGGTCACGCCCTGCGCGGCGTCGTCGACGGTTACCGCGAGGTGATAGGAGGCGGGTGCATCCTTGCGCGCCAGGATGACGTCGCCCTGCGGCGTGGGATCGGCAACCACCTCCCCCGCGATCGCATCGTGCCAGCGCAGGCCGGGGGGAACCGCATCAAGCGCCTGGGCAAGATCGAGCCGCCAGCAATGCGCCTCCGCCATCCGCGCCCCGCGTTCGTCGGGGGTGAGCACGCGGCACGTCCCCGGATAGGCCGGGCCTTCGGATCCATGCGGCGCCGACAGGCTCGCCGTGATCGCCGCGCGGGTGCAGAAGCACGGATAGACCAGCCCCCGCCGCCGCAACCGATCGATCGCCGCGGCGTACAGGTCGAGCCGCGCCGACTGGAACACCACATCGTCCCACGTTAGCCCCAGCCACGCGAGATCGGCGAGGATCGCATCGACATGGTCGGGGCGGCTGCGGGTGCCGTCGATGTCTTCGATCCGCAGCAGGAACCGTCCGCCGGTCTCGCGCGCGATATCGTGCGCCAGAATCGCCGAATAGGCATGGCCTTCGTGGAGCAGCCCGGTCGGGCTCGGCGCGAAGCGGGTGACGCACGCCGCCCCTTGACCGCGAATCGCTCGCCGTGCTGTCATGATGCGGTCATCCTGATCGGCGACACGCCGCGAAGGTAGCCGAGTGAGGAAGGGCCGTGTTTCATCCCGATCTGATCCGTCATCCCGATGCGTGTCCAACTCTCGTGCTGAATGCCGATTATACGCCGCTGTCCTATTATCCGCTGAGCCTGTGGCCGTGGCAGACCGCGATCAAGGCGCTGTTCCTCGACCGCGTCGATGTCGTCGCGCATTACGAGCGCGAGGTGCACAGCGCCAACCTGTCGATGAAGCTGCCTTCGGTCATCGCGCTCAAACATTATGTCAGGCCATCGGCGTTTCCCGCGTTCACCCGGTTCAACCTGTTCCTGCGCGATCGATTCGCGTGCCAATATTGCGGGCATCCGCGCGATCTGACGTTCGATCACGTCGTGCCGCGCGCGCAGGGTGGGCGCACCACGTGGGAGAATGTCGTCACCGCCTGCGCGCCGTGCAACCTCAAGAAGGGCGGGCGAACCCCCAAACAGGCATCGATGCCGCTGCATATCGATCCGATCCGCCCGACCAACTGGCATCTTCAGGAACATGGCAAGAGTTTCCCCCCCAACTATCTGCACGACACCTGGCATGACTGGCTCTATTGGGACATCGAACTCGAAGCCTGATGGAGTAGTTATGCGATCGATGGCAGGTCTGGTGCTGATCGGCGCAGCGTTGCTGGCTGGATGCGGCCAATCGGCGGACGAGGCCAAGGCGGTGGCGGATGCGAATGCGAACGCGGCGGGGTTCACCCCGCCCGCGGTGATGTCGCGGATCGATTTCGGCTCGTCGATGGATCGCCGGTTCCGCCAGCTAGATCTTAACACCGACGATCGTCTGACCCCCGACGAACTGCCCCGCCGCACCGCGCGGCTGAGACGGCTCGACAAGGACGGCAACGGGTCGGTCAGCCCGATCGAGTTCAGCGAAGGCACGTTGAAACGGTTCGACGCGATGGACCTCAACCACGACAGCACCGTCACCTCAGAGGAGCATCAGGCGTGGCGCGACGCGAACCGCGCGCGCGGCGATGTACCGACCGGCGGCGATTCGGTCGGCGACGCGCTCGAGAACCGGATTGCCACCCCCGACTAGCTGACGCGCTCACAACGGTTGACCCTGCGCCTGTCGCAGCGCAGCATTAGCGTCATGGCCAGCCTCCCCCGGATCGAAAACAACGCGGATGTCCGCTTCCTCGGCGCGAAGCTGGGCGAGGTGATCCGGGCCTATGGCGGCGATGCGCTGTTCGATGCGACCGAGGCGATCCGCAAGGCATCGGTCGATCGCGCACGCGACCACGCCAACGGGCAGGACGGGCTGGGCAACCGCGCCGCGCTCGACCTCGGGCTCGGCAAGCTCGACCTTGACGAGACGCTCGATTTCGTCCGCGGGTTCATGCTGTTCTCGATGCTCGCCAACCTCGCCGAAGATCGCCAGGGCATCGCCGCCGAACCGGATGCGGATTTCGCCTCCGCAGTCGCGACGCTCGAACGCGAAGGGCTCGACCATGCCGCGATCGCCGACCTTCTGGCGCACGCGCTGATCGCGCCGGTGCTGACCGCGCACCCGACCGAGGTGCGGCGCAAGAGCATGATCGATCACAAGAACCGGATCGCCGAGCTGATGCAGCTCAAGGATACGGGGCGTAAGGAAACCCCTGATGGTGACTCAATCGACGACGCCATCCTGCGCCAGATTGCGCTGCTGTGGCAGACCCGGGTGCTGCGGCGCGAGAAGCTGTACGTCACCGACGAGGTCGAGACCGCGCTCAGCTACCTGCGCGACGTGTTCCTGCCCACGCTGCCCGCGCTCTACCAGCGCTGGGATCGTGCGTTCGGAGAGCGGGTGCCGTCGTTCCTGCGCCCCGGCAGCTGGATCGGCGGCGACCGCGACGGCAATCCCTTCGTCACCGCCGACAGCCTGCGTACCGCTCTCAGGCGGTCGAGTGAGGCGGTGCTCGGCCATTATCTCGACCAGTTGCACGCGCTGGGCGCCGAACTGTCGATATCGAGCGAGCATGCCGCCATCGACGACGCGGTGGTCGCGCTGGCCGAGGCGAGCGGCGACGCGGCCCCGACCCGCGCCGACGAGCCCTATCGCCGCGCGCTGTCGGGCCTCTACGCGCGCCTGGCCGCGACGTATCTGGCGATTACGGGAAAGGCACCTGCGCGCGGCGGCCATCTGGTCGGCGAGCCTTATGCCAATCCGCAGGCGTTCCGCCGCGATCTCGCGGCGCTCGCGCACGCGCTGTCCGCGAACAGTCCGCTGCGCAGCGGCGGCGCGCTCGGGCGGTTGATCCGGTCGGTCGAGACCTTTGGCTTCCACCTCGCGACGCTCGATATGCGCCAGAACAGCGCGGTCCACGAACGCGTCGTCGCCGAACTGCTCACGGTTGCGGGGGTCGAGGCGGATTACCTGTCGCTCGACGAAGCCGCGCGCGTCGCGTTGCTGCGCCGCGAACTCGCCTCGCCGCGCCTGCTGGCGAGCCGCTTCACCACTTATTCGGACGAGACGACGGGCGAACTCGCGATCCTCGCCGCCGCCGCCGAGGCGCACGCGACCTACGGCCCGCAGTGCATCACCAACTACATCGTCTCGATGGCCGAATCGGTCAGCGACCTGCTCGAAATCAACCTGATGATGAAGGAGGTCGGGCTCTACACCCCCGGTCGGACGCCGGATGACCCGCCGGTCGCCGCGATCATGGCGGTGCCGTTGTTCGAGACGATCGGCGATCTGGAGGCCGCGCCCGCGGTGATGACCGACTGGTTCGCGCTGCCCGAAACCGCCGCGATCGCGCAGCGCCGCGGCCATCAGGAAGTGATGATCGGTTATTCGGATTCGAACAAGGACGGCGGCTATCTCACCTCGACGTGGAGCCTGTTCCAGGCGTCGACCGCGCTGAAGCCGGTGTTCGAGGCGGCGGGCGTCGGCATGCAGTTGTTCCATGGCCGCGGCGGCGCGGTCGGGCGCGGCGGCGGGTCAGCCTTTTCCGCGATTCGCGCGCAGCCGCCGGGCACCGTCCAGGGCCGGATCCGGATCACCGAACAGGGCGAGGTGATCGCCGCCAAATATGGCAGCCGCGACACCGCGATGACCAATCTGGAAGCGATGGCGTCGGCGACCCTGCTCGCCAGCCTGGAGCCGGCGCGGCTGTCGAACGCCGATAACACCGATTTCCAGGCGGCGATGGCGACCATGAGCGACACCGCGTTCCACGCGTATCGCGACCTGGTCTATGGCACCAAGGGGTTCCGCATCTTCTTTCGCCAGATGACCCCGCTGGCCGAGATCGCGGGGCTCAAGATCGGCAGCCGTCCGGCGAGCCGCAAGAAATCCGATCGCATCGAGGATTTGCGCGCGATCCCCTGGGTGTTCAGCTGGGCACAGGCGCGCACGATGCTGCCCGGCTGGTACGGGGTCGGGCAGGCGATCGCGGCATTTCCGGACAAAGCGCGGCTCGCCGACATGGCGGAGGGCTGGCCGTTCTTCGCCGCCGCGCTCGCCAATATGGAAATGGTGCTCGCCAAATCGGACATCGCGATCGCCGAACGCTATGCGCAGCTGGTGGAAGATCCAGCGTTACGCGATCCGATCTTCGGGCGGATCCGCGATGCCTGGTACCAGACCCGCGACGGCCTGCTGACGGCGACGGGGCAATCGCGGCTGCTCGAAAAACACCCCGCGCTCGATGCCTCGATCCGGCTGCGGCTGCCGTATATCGAGCCACTCAACCTGCTCCAGATCGAACTGATGAAGCGCCACCGCGCGGGCGAAGATGACCCGCGGATTGGCGAGGGCATCCTGCTGTCGATCAACGCGATCGCGACCGCGCTGCGGAATTCGGGGTAGGCAATCCTTCTCCCAAGGGGAGAGATTGAGCGTTACCCGTCGCTGGCGCGTTCGATGTCGGCGCCGACCGCCTGGAGTTTTTCTTCGAGCCGCTCGTAGCCGCGGTCGAGGTGATAGACGCGCGCGACCTTGGTCTCGCCATCCGCCACGAGCCCCGCGAGGATCAGGCTCATCGAGGCGCGGAGATCAGTGGCCATCACCGGCGCGCCGACCAGCCGGTCGACCCCGCGCACGATCGCGGTGCGCCCGCTGACCTGGATATCCGCGCCCATCCGCGCGAGTTCGGGGACGTGCATGTAGCGGTTTTCGAAGATGGTTTCGGTCAGCACGCTCGCGCCGTCGGCCTTGCACAGCATCGCCATGAATTGCGCCTGCATGTCGGTCGCGAAGCCCGGAAAAGGCGCGGTCGAGAGCGTCAGCGGCTTAAGCGGCGCGTCCGCGGTGATCGTTACCCCGCCCTTGCGTTCCTCGACGGTGACCCCCGCCTCGATCAGCGCATCGAGCGTCGCGCGCATGTCGACACCGTTCGCGCCGACCAGGTCGAGGCTGCCCCCGGTGATGGCGGCGGCACAGGCATAGCTGCCCGCCTCGATCCGGTCGGGCATCACCGCATAGGTCGCGCCGTGCAAGCGATCGCGGCCCTCGATCGTGAGCGTCTCGGTGCCGATCCCGTCGATCGAGGCGCCCATCGCGACGAGGCAGCGGCACAGGTCGACGATTTCGGGTTCGCGCGCGGCGTTGTCGATGACGCTGGCGCCTTTCGCCAGCACCGCAGCCATGACGACATTCTCGGTCGCGCCGACCGAGACGATCGGGAAGCGATAGCGCCCGCCCGACAAGCGGCCGCCGGGCGCGACCGCCTTGACGTAGCCCGCCGCCATTTCGAGCTCGGCGCCGATCGCCTCGAGCGCGCGGAGGTGAAGGTCGATCGGGCGGTTGCCGATCGCGCAGCCGCCGGGGAGCGAGACGGTCGCCTCGCCCGCGCGCGCCAGCACCGGGCCGAGCACGAGGATCGACGCGCGCATTTTGCGCACGATGTCGTAGGGCGCCTCGGTCGAGGTCAGCCGTCCGGCGCGGATCGTCATGACGCGCCCGAAATCCTCGGGCCGCGTCCCCTCGATCGCGGTCGAGGCACCCAGTTGGTTGAGCAGATGCCCGAACCCGTCGACATCGGCGAGCCGCGGCAGGTTGCGCAGCGTCAGCGGTTCGTCGGTCAGCAGCGCGCATGGCATCAGCGTCAGCGCGGCATTCTTCGCGCCCGAAATCGGTACGCGGCCGGCAAGGCGGCGTCCGCCGCGGATCAGGATATGGTCCATCGCGCCGGGTCTAGCGATGCATGCCAAAGGCGCAAGGACACGCGCTCGCCCCGCACCTACGCCGAGGGTTCACGCCTTTTCGAGCGTGCATTGCAGCGGGTGCTGGTGCTGGCGCGCGAAGTCCATCACCTGCCCGACCTTGGTCTCGGCGACCTCGTAGCTGAAGGTGCCGCAGATCCCGACGCCCTTCTGGTGGACGTGAAGCATCACCCGCGTCGCCGCCTCCATGTCCATCCGGAAAAAGCGCTGGAGGCACAGGACGACGAATTCCATCGGGGTGTAATCGTCGTTGAGCATCAGCACCCGATAGGGCGTCGGCTGTTTGGTGCGGGTGCGCGTCTTGGTCGCGAGCCCAGTGCTCCCGTCGGCGCCGCCGTCGTCGTGATCGGCATCGCGACGCTCGGCCATCATGGTCGGTGTGATTGTCATTGCGGTCCGGAAAATATGGCATCGGGGGCGCCGGGGGCAAGCCCTAACACGCGAAAAGGGCGACCGCATCGCTGCGACCGCCCGATCGGACCCGTTGCCGGGCAGTAATCGACGCGCGGTTACGCGGCGATCTTGATCTTCTCGGCGGCGAGCGAGACGCGGTTCGAGATCGGCTGTGCGACCTCGCCCGCCAGCTTCAGCATCGCTTCGGTCGACTTGGAGGTGTGCGCCACCATCATGTCGAACGACGAGCGGACGAAATCGCTCTGCAGCTTCATGAAGTCGGTCGGCGACTTGACCGAGGCCAGCTTCTTGGCGGCGGCGGTCGCGTCTTCGAACGAGGTCTTGGCATAGGCGACGGCGTCCTGGCTCATCGCTTCGATGCCCTTGGCCGCGATCTTCGACGATTCGACGATCGCCTCGATGTTGCCCTTCGAGAAATCGTTGATCTCGCCGAACATCTTCTGGCTCTTGTCGACCGCGGTCTTGGTGCGCTCGTTGGCCTGGGCGATCATGTCCTTGGCCTTGTCGGTGGTGGTCTTCATCGCGTCCATCATCTTGTCCTTCTTGGCTGGCGCCGCGGTCGCGGCAATGGGGTTACGGGTCTTGGTGGCAGCTTTGCGCGCGGCCGGTTTCCGCTTGGCTGGGGTCAGCTTGGCGGTTTTCGGCTTGGCAGCCTGCTTCTTGGCGACCGACCGCGTCTTGGTTGCGGTGGCCGCTGGCTTGGCGGGTGCCGGATCGGCCTTGGGCGCCGCGGCGGCGGGCGCCGGCTTGGCGTCGGGCTTAACGGCGGGCTTGTCTGCGTCGGGCTTCGCGGCCTCGGGCTTCGCAGCGGGAGCGACCGCAGCCCTGGACTCGGGCGTCGCGACCGGGGTCGCGGGCTTGGCGGTCGTGTCGGTATCGGCCATCGGTGCAGTCTCCAGCTCTATGCTGCGATGCACCATAAGCGCATTCGGATCGCAGTGCAACAATTAATGTTGCACTGCACCAAAATCGTCGCGGCGGCGCTAGCGTGCCCGGACGTACTCGCCGGGTGCATCGCCGAGCGACGGCAGCGCGCCGGTGCCGGGGACCCGCGCGCGCTTGGCGGGAACCTGATCGCCACCATCGCGCGCGCGGAGCCAGTCGAGCCAGTCGGGCCACCAGCTGCCCTTGGTCTCGGTCGCGCCCGCGACGAAGTCGTCGAGCGTGTCGACCGCCTCGGCATTGGTCCAATATTGGTATTTCTGCTGCGCGGGCGGGTTGACGACCCCTGCGATATGCCCCGACCCCGCGAGCACGAACTTCATCGGGCCGCGGAAGATCCGGGTCATCGCCCACACGCTGTCGGCGGGCGCGATATGATCCTCGCGACCGGCCTGGATATACGAGGGGGTGGCGACCGTCGTCAGATCGATCGGCACGCCGTCGACGACCATGCCGCCCGGGGTCGCAAGGCGGTTGTCGCGATAGAGATCGGTCAGATAGCCAAGGTGCCATTTGGCGGGCAGGTTGGTGGTGTCGCCGTTCCAGTGGAGCAGGTCGAACGGCGCATAATCGGCGCCGAGCAGGTAGTTGTTGGTAACGTAGTTCCAGATCAGGTCGCGCCCGCGCAGCAGGTTGAAGGTCATCGCCATGTAGCGCCCGTCGAGGAACCCGTCGGGCGACAGCGAGGCGACCAGCTTTAACTGTTCGTCATCGACGAAATGCTGGAGCTCGCCCGCCTGCGCGAAATCGACCTGCGCGGTAAAGAACGTGGCGCTCGCGACCTTGTCGGCCTCATCCCGTGCGGTGAGCAGCGCGAGCGTCGCGGCGAGCGTCGTCCCCGCGACGCAATAACCGATGGTGTGGACCGCGGGAACATCCAGCGCGCTGCGGATGGTGTCGATCGCGTCGACCTGCGCGGCGATGTAATCGTCCCAGATCACGTCCTTCATGCTGGCGTCGGCGGATTTCCACGAGACCATGAACACGGTGATGCCCTGGTCGACACACCAGGCGATGAAGCTTTTTTCGGGCGTCAGATCGAGGATGTAGAAGCGGTTGATCCACGGCGGGAAGATGACGAGCGGGGTGGCGAGGACGTTCGGCGTCGTCGGGGTGTATTGGATCAGTTCGTACATCGGCGTGCGATGGACGACCTTGCCCGGGGTCATCGCCAAATTGCGCCCGACCTCGAACGCGTCCGGATCGACATGCGTCAGCTGGCCCTTGTCGATGTCGGCGAGCATGTGCTGGAGCCCGTCGAGCAGATTCTGCCCTTTGGTCTCGATCGTCTTCGCGATCACCTCCGGGTTGGTCACCGCGAAGTTCGACGGGCTCATCGCGTCGACGAAGCCGCGCGCGGCGAAGCGGATTTGCTCCTTTTGCTTGGGCGCGACGCCGTCGAGCGCGTCGACCTGGCTCAGCATCTGGTCGGCGATCAGGTGATAGCTGCGGCGGACCCAGTCGAAATAGGGCTGGTCGCGCCACGCCGCCGCCTTGAACCGCTTGTCGCGCGCGCGTTCGGGGGGTTCGTCGGCGGCGGGCGGCGCGGCGCCGGGATCGAGGAAGCGTTGCCACAGCGTCAGGCTGTCGGTCCAGAAATCGGTCGCGCGGCGAATCGTGTCGGGATCGTTGAACCCGGGCACCACCGGCCACGGCGCGGCATCGGCAGTCGCGGGGGTGGCGGTGCCCATCCCGTGCTCCATCATCATTTGCTGCGCGCGCCCCATCACCCAGGTCCAGTGCTGGAGATCGGGCAGCGAGGGCGTTGACCCCGACGGTGCGGAAGGCGGTTCGGGGGGTAGTGGTACGTTGGGCGGGGCCTTGTCGCGGGCCATCGATCCTCTCCTGGACGCGCCGGTGGGCGACGACATTGACGACCTTTACACGGAATCGAGGATTTGCTCAGCCCCGTCATAGGGCCAGTCACCCGGACTACCGGCGGGCACCGGCGCGGGCGCGTCCGCGCTGCGGACCCAGCCCGGCGGTATCCAGTCCTCGCCGAGCCGGGTCCAGCCCGCGGCGAGGCGCTTGGCATCGGTGTGGCGGGCGAGGGCATCGAGCTTGACCTGGAGCGCGGCATCGGTTTCGGCGGCGGTCGCGGCGCGATACGCCTTGCGCGCGCGCAATTCATCGCGCACCTCGCGTTCGATCCGTTTGCGTTCGAGCTTGTGCAACCGGCGTCGACCGAAGCCGGGATTTGGGCCGTATTTCTTGGGCTTGGCGCCCTGAAGCAGCAGCCGCAGGATCGCATCCGAACGCTTCAATCGGGTACCGACCACCTCGCCGCGATAGACGATCGGTTCCTCGACCCCGACGACGCCGCGTTCCCAGGCGTGGAGTTCGATGCCGGTCGACACCATATGGAGCGCGAGGTCGCATTGCTTCGCGAATTCCTTGTCGCGCGCCTGGTGATTATAGATCGTCTGATGCGACACCCCCGCGCGCCGCGCGGCGTCGCGGAGGCACCCGCACTTCTGGAGCGCGTCGAGAAAGACCTGGCGAAGCTTGCCGTCGAACGCGTCGTGGCGGAGTTTCGCGCGCGGCGAAACGATGAGCTGATCGGGCATACATCCTCCTGTCGGTCGCGCGGAATTTAACCCAATGGGTTCGATGTAGGACAGCACCGAATGACGCCGAGGTTCAGGCCGCGTGCCAGGCTGCGATCGTGCCGACGAGCGACAGCGCGAGCAGCGCTGCGAGGCGCGAGAAGCCGAGCCAGAAGGCGGAGCGGTCGTCGCCCTGGCGCTGCAGCCGGGTGCCGAGCACTTCGTGCGCGTGCCAGCTGTGCCAGACCATCCAGCCGAGGATCGCGTCCGCGACCAGGAAGGGGAGGATGAGCGCCATCGTCGCGCCGCACGATAGGCGCGGGTCCGAGTTGCGGCCAGCCGCGTTATCCCGCCATCACGAAGGAGAACAACGCCATGAGTATTTTCGGTTCGATCAAGGATGCGATCTTCGGTCATCCCGCGGTGAAGGACGCGGCCCCTACGCCGACGTCAACGCCCGCCGCTTCGCCCGCACCGGTTGCCGCCGCCCCGGCTGCGCCACCCCCGCCCGCCGCGCCGAAGGTGATCGATGCCGATGCGGCGCTCGAGAAGATCGCGGCGTCGAAGGGCAATCCCGGCCTGAACTGGAAGACGTCGATCGTCGATCTGATGAAGCTGATCGGGATGGATTCGAGCCTCGATCACCGCCAGCAGCTCGCCGACGAATTGGGCTATACCGGCGAGAAGAACGGATCGGCGGAGATGAACATGTGGCTCCACGACAAGGTGATGGAGCGGATCCGCACCGGCCAGTAACCGGGCATCGATCGCTCACGCCGGCGGCGGCGCAGTCTGGTCGGGCTGGGTCGCCGCCCAGCGCGCCCGGATCGTCGCGCTGGTGTCGCGGCTGCCGTCGTGGCTCCAGCCGGGCGGGCGGGCGATATAGCCCCATTTGGCGGCGAGGCCGGGCGCGTTGCGGACGTCGCGCGCGATCCCGACCCATTCGTGGAACGCCGCCCAGAGCAGCGAGAAGCTGCCGAGGTTCTTGACGATGCCGTAGCGCGGACGATCGTCGTCGCGTTCGGGCTCGAACGTCCCGAACAGGCGATCCCACACGACGAAAACGCCCGCGTAATTGCGATCGAGATAGCGTGCGTTGGTGGCGTGGTGGACGCGGTGGTGCGAGGGGGTGTTCATCACCGCCTCGACCCAGCGCGGCAGCCGCCCGACCAGCTCGGTATGGATCCAGAACTGATAGACCAGGTTGATCGCGGTGACGAAGAAGATCATCGCGGGCGGAAAGCCGATCAGGAACAGCGGCACCCGGAACAGGAAGTTCAAACTGACGAAGCCGGTCCAGGTCTGCCGGAGCGCGGTCGACAGGTTATAATGCTGGCTGGAATGGTGGATGACGTGGCTTGCCCAAAACCAGCGGACGCGGTGCGCCGAACGGTGGAACCAATAATAGCAGACATCGTCCGCGACGAATGCGACGACGAACCCATACCAGTGCCAGCCGATATCGAAGACGCGGAACCGCCACAGCCACGTCGCGAGCGCGAACACCGCGCCCGCCGACAGCGCGCCCGCGATCGTGCTGCCGAGTCCCAGCGCGAGGCTGGTCAGCGTGTCGCGCGGTTCGTAGCGGTCGCGTGCCCTGACCCGCGCGACGAGCATTTCGGCGAGCACGAGCAGGACGAACGCGGGCACCGCATACTGAACGGGATCGGGCAGCGACATGCCGGTCGACGGCATCGGCGTTCTCCTGCGGCGCGAATCGGGGTCCGCTTGAGAGCTATTTACACCCGTGTCAGCTGCGGCGCGAGTCGGCGAATGTCGAGCGCGCTGACGCCCGCGACCAGGACGCTGCCGAACGGGCGTTCGCCGGTTTCGACGAGCATCCCCGCGGGCGTCGCGCGGACCGAATCCCACCGGACCTCGCGCACCGCGAGCCGCGCGCCATGGCGCTTGATCGCGGCGACGCGGCCATCGCCGGTCACCGCGAGCGCGCCCGCGCCATCGGCGCCGACGACCGCGTTCACCGTCGCAAAGCCGGGCAGCGCCTGGTCGGCGGCATCGGCCGCGGCCTCCGGCCCGTCGATCCGCGCGTCGCGGCCGAGGCGGAGCATCCAGGCGACGCCCGCGAGCGCCAGGATCGCGACCAGCGATCCGGCGACGATATAGAGGTTCATGCCGCCGACAGTGCCGCCAGCATCGCGCGAATGCCGCCAATGTCGTAGCCCGCCGCCGCGGCCTGCGCGACGAGCAGGTCGGGGTTGCGCCCCGCCTTCGCTGCGGCGAGCGCCCACAGGTTGCACGAACGCGTGCCCGAGCGGCAATAAGCGAGCACCGGGCCGTCGGCGGCGACGAGCGCGGCAGCCATCGCGTCGAGCTGCGGGTGGCTGAACCCGGCCTGCGTCACCGGGATGTCGGTATAGCCCAGCCCCGCGGCCTTCGCGGCTTCGCGGATGTCGGCGCCCGCGGGCTGGCCCGTTTCCTCGTCGTCGGGACGGTTGTTGACGATTCCGACATAGCCCGCGGCCTTGATCGCGGCGATGTCGGCGGGGGTGATCTGCGGCGCGACCGCGATGCTGTCGTTGAGGGGGCGGATGTCGACCATGCGAGCCCCATATGCGATGAAGCGCGCGGCGTCAGCCTTTGTTCGCGTAAAATGCCAGCAGGGTTTTCGCGCAGAGGCGCAGAGAGCGCAGAGCTGTTTTGCCCGACCGCGACCGCGGTCCTTCATCGATGAGCGATTTTGTCTCGGCGCTGCCGCGCACGATTCACTCTCTGCGTTCTCTGCGCCTCTTCGCGAACTATTCAGCGTCGCGGATCGTCCCGAGGAACGCGTCGCCGTAGAGGTCGAGTTTCCGCGCGCCGATTCCCGACAGCAGCGCGAGTTCGGCGCGGCTCGAGGGGCGCTGGGCGGCCATGTCGCGGAGCACCGAATCGTGGAAGATGACATAGGGCGGCACGCCGCCGTCCTTCGCGAGATCGCGGCGGAGCGTGCGCAGCGCTTCGAACAGCGGATTGTCGGCGGGGTTGGCGGCGACCGCGGGCGCACGGCGGCTGCGGCGTTCGCGCTTGGGGGGGACGACGAGGGTGACGCGGTCGTCGCCCTTCAGGATGCCGCGCGCGCCGGGGCCGAATTCGAGCCCGCCGTGGGCGTTGGTGCGCAGCGCGTCGCGGAGCAGGAGCGCGCGGCCGACCGGCTTGATCAGCGCGACCTCGTCACCCTCGGCGATCGCCCAGACCGAGAGAGTCTCGTGGCCGTTCATCAGGCTGCGCTCGGTCGACTGGCCGAGCAGCACCTGTTCGACATAGCCCGCGCCGAACATCTGGCCGGTGCGGAATACCGCCGACAGGAATTTGCGCGCGGTCTCGGTCGCGTCGACCGCGTCGGGGTTGCCGAGGCAATTGTCGCAATTGCCGCAGTCTTCCAGCCGGTCCTCGCCGAAATGCTTGAGCAGGATGCGGCGGCGGCACCCTGCGGTCTCGACCAAGGCGCCGAGCGCGGCGAGCCGCGTGCGCTCGCCCGGCTGGCGTTCGGATTCGACCTCGCCGATCCGCTGGCGCGCGCGCGCGAAATCCTCCGCACCCCAGAACAGGTGCGCGATCGCAGGGTCGCCGTCGCGGCCTGCGCGCCCGGTTTCCTGATAATAGGCCTCGATCGATTTGGGCAGGCCGGCGTGGGCGACGAACCGCACGTCGGGCTTGTCGATCCCCATCCCGAACGCGACCGTCGCGCAGATCACCATGTCTTCCGAGGCGACGAAATCAGCCTGGTTGCGCGCGCGGACGCGGGGGTCGAGCCCGGCGTGATAGGCGCGGGTCGGGCGGCCGGTGCGCCCCAATGCCTCGGCGAGTTTCTCGGTCGCGGCGCGGGTCTGCGCATAGACGATGCCGGGGCCGGGTTGATCGGCGATGATGTCCGCGATCTGCTTCGACGTGTTGGCGCGCGGGGAAATCGCGTAGCGGATGTTGGGGCGATCGAACCCCGAGACGATCATGCCGTCGGCGGGGATGCCGAGCTGTTTGCAGATATCGGCGCGGGTATGGGCGTCGGCGGTCGCGGTCAGCGCGAGGCGCCCGACATCGGGGAACGCGTCCATCAACGGTTCGAGCAGGCGGTAATCAGGGCGGAAATCATGCCCCCATTCGCTGACGCAATGCGCCTCGTCGATCGCGAACAAGCTGAGCTTGGCCTGGCTGAGCAATTCGCGGAAATGGCCGGTCGAGGCGCGTTCGGGGGCGATGTAGAGCAGGTCGAGCTGCCCGGCCTTGAACCGATCGATCGTCTCCGCGCGGTTTTCGTCGACCGACGTCAGCGTCGCGGCGCGGATGCCGACCGCCTCGGCGGCGCGGAGCTGATCGTGCATCAGTGCGATCAGCGGGCTGACGACGACGCACGTGCCCTCCATCATCACCGAGGGCAGCTGATAGCACAGCGACTTGCCCGCGCCGGTCGGCATCACCGCCAGCGTGCGCTCGCCCGCGAGCACGCGGTCGACGACATCGGCCTGAACGCCGCGGAACGCGGGGAAGCCGAACACGCGCTGGAGGTGGGGAAGGGGGTCGTCGGTCATCGTTGTGGCGCTATAGATAGATCATTGCCGCCAAGCGAAAGGGCCAAGATGCAGAAAGTCCACGACAACGCCGCCGAGCAGGAATTCGAGATCGAGGTCGAGGGCCATCGCGCCATCGCGGCCTATCAGCGCGAGGGGGGCACGATCGTGTTCACGCACACCAAGGTGCCGCCCGAAATCGAGGGCCGCGGGGTGGGGAGCAAACTGATCCGCGCCGCGCTCGATTCGGCGCGCGATCAAGGACTGCAAGTGGTGCCGCAATGCCCGTTCGTCGCGGCCTATATCGACCGCCATCCCGAATATCGGGATCTGCTCGCCTAACGCACGCACGCTCCAGCGCGGCCAGGATCACACGGTGAATCAGCCATCACGACCCAGCGGCATCCCTCGATTCACATTTCAGGCTCGACGCGCACTAGGCTAGCGCCTCGACCTGTTCGGCGAGCTCGAGCCAGCGTAGTTCGGCGATCGTCTTGTCCTCCTGCGCCTGGCCGATCGCCTCCATCAGTCGCTCGAACGCGTCGGGATCGCGGGTGTAGAGGTCGGGGTCTTCGAGCAGCACCTGATCGCGCGCGATCGCGGCGTCGAGCGTTTCGATGCGCTGGGGCAGCAGCTCGTAATCGCGCTGGTCCTTGTAGCTCAGTTTCACGCGCGGACCGCGTGGCGCAGGGGGCGCGGCGATCGCGTTTCGGGCGATCGCGCCGCGCTTGGTCGGCGCCTTGGCCTTGCGGCGGCGTTCCCAATCCTCGTACCCGCCCGCCACGACATCGACCGTGCCCGACCCGTCGAGCCCGAGCGTGATCGTGACGGTGCGGTTAAGGAAGTCGCGGTCGTGGCTGACGATCAGCACGGTGCCGTCGTAATCGCCGATCACGTCCTGGAGCAGGTCGAGCGTCTCCAGGTCGAGGTCATTGGTCGGCTCGTCGAGCACGAGCAGGTTCGAGGGCTTGGCGAATTCGCGCGCGAGCAGCAGCCGCGAGCGTTCGCCGCCCGACAGCGTGCCGATCTTGGCATCGAGCACATTGGGATCGAACAGGAATTCTTTGAGATAGCCGACGACGTGCTTGCGGATGCCCTGCACCTCGACCCAGTCGCCGCCATCGGCGAGCACGTCGCGGATCGTTTTCTCCGGTTCCATCTTGCTGCGCTGCTGGTCGATGACGATCCGCTCCATCGTCTTGGCGAAGCGGATCGTGCCGGTGTCGGGTTCGAGTTCGCCGGTCAGCAGCTTGAGCAATGTCGATTTGCCCGCGCCGTTCGCGCCGACGATGCCGATCCGGTCGCGGCGCGTCACGCGCAGCGTCAGGTCGCCGATGATCGTGCGCCGCGCCTCCTCCTCGCCGAACGCCTTGGAGATATGCTTGGCGTCGATCACGATCTTGGTCTTGGCGCCGTCGGAGCCGATCGTGAGGTTGGCCGCGCCCTGCGGGCCGATCATCGACGCACGTTCGGCGCGCATTTCATGGAGTTTGGTGAGGCGGCCCTGGTTGCGCTTGCGGCGGCCAGTGACACCGCGGAGCAGCCAATGCTCCTCGAGTTTCAGCCGCGCGTCGAGCTTTTCCGCATTGCGCGCCTCGTCGGCGTAGACAGCCTCGGTCCAGGCGTCGAAACCGCCGAAGCCGATCTCCGCGCGCCGCATCGCGCCGCGATCGAGCCACAGCGTCTGTTTGGTCAGCCGGGTCAAAAAGGTGCGGTCATGGCTGATCACGACGAACGCACCGCGGAACCGCTGGAGCCATTCCTCGATCCATTCGATCGCGCCGATGTCGAGGTGGTTGGTCGGCTCGTCGAGCAACAGCACGTCGGGATTCTGCGCCAGCGCGCGGACGATCGCGGCGCGGCGGCGTTCGCCCCCCGACGCGGACACCGCCTCGCGGGTCAGGTCGATCCCGAGCTGGTCGGCGATCGCCTCCGCCTCGTGCCGCTGCGGCGCATCGTCGCCCGAGAGGACATAATCGGCAAGCGTCGTGAAGCCGGTCAGCGCTGGTTCCTGTTCGAGCAGCACGACGCGGGTGCCGGGGACGATCGTCCGCCGCCCCTCGTCGGAATCGATCAAGCCACCGAGCAGCTTGAGCAACGTCGTCTTGCCCGCGCCGTTGCGCCCGATCAGCGCGAGCCGGTCGCGCGCGCCGATATGGATGTCGAGCCCGCGAAAGAGCCAGCCCGAGCCTTGAACGAGGCCGAGGTTTTCGAAAGTGAGGATAGGAGCCGCCATGCGCGGGGCAGGTAGGGGCAGCCGGACGCCGCGGCAAGTTGCGGGTTCATGACCGCGTCATTCACAGGCTGTTCAATGGGTTCGCCTTATGCGACCCCCATGATGATGTTGTCGGCCCTCTTGATTCTCGCTGCCCCTGCCGGTGGAGTCGAGCCCGACCAGCGCCGGTCCGAACAGGTCCGCGCCTATGAAGCGACCAAGGAAGGCCGCATCCTGTCGCCGCGGATCGTCGAATCGCGGGTGATTCCGACGATGAAGGATTACCAGTATCTGGGGTTCGACCTCGATTTCGGCAGCGGCATTTACACGTTGAAGTTCCTGCGCGATGGAACCGTCGTCTGGGTCGAGGTCGATGGTCGTTCGGGCCAGGTCCTCGGCCGCACCGGGAACTGAAGAGGGGATTCCGTAATGCGCGTTCTGATCGTCGAGGACGAACCCAATCTCGGCCAGCAGCTCAAGAGCACGCTCGAGGGTGCAGGCTATGCGATCGACCTCGCCACCGACGGCGAAGAGGGGCATTTCCTGGGATCGACCGAAAGCTATGACGCGATCGTCCTCGATCTGGGGTTGCCCGAGATCGACGGGCTGACCGTGCTCGACCGCTGGCGCAAGGAAGGCAAGACGACGCCCGTGCTGGTGCTGACCGCGCGCGACAGCTGGTCCGACAAGGTCGCAGGGCTCGATGCGGGCGCGGACGATTATGTCGCCAAGCCGTTCCAGACCGAGGAGTTGATCGCGCGGCTGCGCGCGCTGATCCGCCGCGCAAGCGGTAATGCCTCGTCCGAACTGACCGCGGGCGAAGTCAGGCTCGATACCCGATCGGGCAAGGTCACCAAGGCGGGCGAGCCGGTCAAGCTGACCGCGCAGGAATATAAGCTGCTCTCCTACCTGCTCCATCACAAGGGCAAGGTGGTAAGCCGCACCGAGCTGATCGAACATATCTACGACCAGGATTTCGATCGCGATTCGAACACGATCGAGGTGTTCGTGACGCGGATCCGCAAGAAGCTGGGGCAGGAGGTCATCACGACGATCCGGGGCCTCGGCTACAGCCTCGAAGACCCCGACGCGTAAACCATGCGGTTCAGGATGTCCGCAGGCCGGATGTCGGCATTGGGACTGCGGCGTCCTGGTCTGATCCTCGCGCTGCTCGCCGGGATCGCGCTGTGCATCGCGGGGCTGTGGATCGGCCTCGCCACCGATTGGTCCGGGCGGATCGCGTTCGCGGGCGGCTGCGTCGCGATCGCCTGGGCGATGTGGGCGGGCGCGGCGCAGGATCTGGGCGAGGGCGGCGCCGTCGAAACGACCGGTTCGCTGTCGCGGCGGATGATCGTGATCGCGGCGGCGTGGATCGCGCTGTTGCTCGCGGGTGGGGGGTTCGCGCTCGACCGCGTGCTGGTGTCCGCGGTGACGCGCAATTTCGACGATCAGCTCGAATATGTCCTGACCGCGCTGATCGTCTCGGCGGAGATCGGGCCGGACGGCGAGGTGCGGTTTTCGCGCGAAGCCGCCGACCAGCGGTTCATCGAGCCCTATTCGGGGCTGTACTGGGAGGTCTCCGCACCAGGCCACGAGGATTTCACGTCGCGGTCGATGTGGGACCGGCGGCTCGCGTACGGGAGCCAGCACACCGACCTTAAGGTGCACGCCTACGACAGCACGCAATTCGACGATGAAAAGCTGCGCGTGACCGAACGCGATGTCACGTTGCCGGGATCGGCGGTGCGCTGGCGGTTTCAGGTCGCGCAACGCACCGATGGGCTCGATGCGCAGGTCGCGGTGCTGCGGCGGACGCTGATCCGCAGCTTCGCGCTGCTGGCGCTGGGGCTGATCGTGCTCGCGGCGCTCCAGACCTTTTACGGGCTGTGGCCGCTGAGGAAGGTACGCGAGGAGATCGCGCGGATGCGCGCGGGGCAGTCGAACCGGCTGACGCGCGCGATGCCCGACGAGGTCGCGCCGATGGTCGAGGAACTCAACGCGCTGGTCGCGCACAACGAACGCCAGGCGGAAGAGGCGCGCCGCCACGCGGGCAATCTGGCGCATGCGCTCAAGACGCCGCTGACCGTGATCATGAACGCCGCGACCGCCAACGCCGACGATCTGGGCGACACCGTGATCCGCGAGGCGCGAACGATGCGGCGGCAGGTGGACCACCACCTCGCGCGCGCGCGCGCGGTCGGGCGGCGCGGATCGGCGCATAGCCGCGCGGCGGTGTGGCCGAGCCTCGAATCGGTCGAGCGCGCGGTGGCGCGGCTCTATCGCCACGTCCGCATCGACGTCGACGGCCCCAAGACGCTGTCGGTTCACGTCGAGCGCCAGGACCTCGACGAGATGCTCGGCAACCTGATCGAGAATGCCGCGAAATATGGCGGTGGCAGCGTGTTCGTGACCGTCGGCGCGCAGGCCGGGTTCGTCGAATTCCTGATCGAGGACGACGGCGTCGGCATCCCCGAGGAACAGCGGGTGCGGATCTTCGATCGCGGCGCGCGGCTCGATTCGGGCAAGCCGGGAACCGGGCTGGGGCTCGCGATCGTCCGCGATGTCGCCGAGATCTATGAGGGCACAGTGAGCCTCGAGGAGAGCGAGGATCTCGGCGGGCTGATGGTACGGCTGCGGCTACCCGCGGCAACCTAGGCCGCGATCTTCAGTTCCTCCACCGCCTCGGCCGTCAGCGTCAGGCTGTGCTTGCGCGCGTCGTGATCGTAGATCGCGCTCGCGACCATGATCTCGTCGACCCCGGTGCGCTCGACGAACGCGGCCAGCGCGCGCGCGACAGTGGCGGGGCTGCCGACCGCGCTGCATTGCAGGACGTGATCGAGGATCGCCGATCCCTGCGCGCCGAGGCTGGCGCGATAGCCCGCGACCGGCGGGGGCAGCTGGCGCGGATTGCCGGTGCGCAACGCGACGAACGATTGTTGTTGCGAACTCGCGAGCAGTTCGGCCTCGGCATCGGTGTCGGCGGCGAACACGTTGAAGCCCGCCATGACATGGGGTTTCGAGAGGCGCAACGACGGGCGGAAATCGCGGCGGTAGACGCTGAGCGCCTGGTCGAGCGCGTAGGGGGCGAAATGCGAGGCGAAGGCGTAGGGCAGCCCAAGCGCGGCGGCGAGCTGCGCACCGAACAGGCTGGAGCCGAGAATCCACATCTCGATCTCCGCACCCGCGCCGGGGGTGGCGCTGATCCCGGTCTGGCCGTCATCGGCAAAATAGCTTTGCAGCTCGAGCACGTCCTGCGGGAAGGCATTCGCGTCGGTTTCGAGCGTGCGGCGCAGCGCGCGCGCGACGCGCTGGTCGGACCCCGGTGCGCGGCCCAGCCCCAGGTCGATGCGACCGGGGAACAGCGCGTCGAGCGTGCCGAATTGTTCGGCGATGACGAGCGGGGCGTGATTGGGCAGCATGATCCCGCCCGCACCGACGCGGATGCTGCTGGTCGCGGCGGCGACATGGCCGAGCACGACCGAGGTCGCGGCGCTGGCGATGCCGCGCATGCCGTGATGTTCCGCGCACCAGTAGCGCGCGAAGCCGAGCGATTCGGCGTGACGCGCGAGATCGGCGGCGTTGGCGAGCGCTTGCGACACGGTGCCGCCTTCGACGACGGGAACGAGATCGAGAAGGGAGAGCCTGGTCATTACGCGGATGTGGGGATTGGCGCGCGCAATGCCAGCCCGATCCGCGCCAGGTGAGGCGGCCGAAACGACCGGGGAACGGGCGTCAGAAGCCGATGCCGTAGCGGATCGCCATTCCGTAATCGTCGGGTAGCGCCGCGACGTTGCCGGGGTCGCGCCGCCAGAACAGGTTGGTCTGAAGTTCGCCGCCGGGCATCAGGATGCGATAGCGCGCCTCGACATCGATCTCGCGGCCCGTCGGCGCCAGATTGAGGAATTGCGCGGTGTAGGCGTCGACCGACTGCGAACCATAATCATAATTGGTCGGGAGCAAATAATCGATCCCGCCGCGCGCGACGCGCAACGGCTGGGCGATCCGCAGGCCGATGCTGTCGCCGCCGAAGATGCCGTCCTTGCCGATATCGGCGGCATAGGCCTCGGTGACGAGCACGCCGTGGCCGCCGACACCACCGCGGAGCCGCGCTGCCGACCAGCCGCGCCGTGCGGTGGCGCCAAGCGACCAACCGGTCCCGAATCCCCAGCGCGCGCTGGCGTCGAGGAACCGGGTGGTCGCGTGCGCCGCGCCGAGCCCGCCGTCGAAGCGCGCGCCGAGCAAGGTGTCGCGCTCCACCAGTGTCGTAGCGGCGAGCGTCGTCGCCACCGCGCCAAGATGCGTATCGAAGCCGACGGTAGCCTGGTCGTACGGCGAGTGCCGCCAAGCCGCCGGGCCGCCGATCGCGTCACCCGCGCGCGCGATCACGTCGCCACTCTCGATCGCAGCGGTGATCCCGATGCCACCGATGTCGTGCCGGATCGCGCCGGCGGAACGCGCCTGGTTGCGGAATCCCATCGTACCGGCAGTGGCGACGAGGAAGGCGGGGTCGCTCCGACCGACGAGTTGCGCGGTCAGGACGCCGCTGGCTTGGGCCACGCCGAGCGCGATGCTGGTCTTCGCATCGATACGCTGGGTGACGAGGCCCGCGATCGCGCGCGCGCTGTCGGTCTGTTCGCCGGTCAGCATCGTGCGTTCGAGCGCGACCTCGCCGTGCACGCGCGGGGCGAGCGTGATCGCCATCGTCATGCCCCCGCGGGCTGCCGCGACGGTGCGCACCCGCGACTGCAGCGCGCCGAGGAGCACCGGATCGGGCGCGGTTCGCTGGATCGTGGTGGCGAGATCGATCGCGAAGGCGCGTGCGTAGCGGTCCAGGATCACCGCGCCGAGTGGCCCGGTCGCGGCATCGCCCATCGGCGCCGACAGCGTCGCGTTGCCGGCGAGCGAGACCGCGGTCTTGGTCCCCGCGAGCGACGCGGTACCGACCGGCTGGAACGCCTTGGTGAGATCGATCACGCCGTTGCCGTAGACGCTGTCCACCCCTGCCGCGCCGACATCGCGTGCGGTACGATAGAGCAGGTCGACGATCTGCGCGCCCGACAGGTTGGGAAAGGCCTGCGCCAACAGCGCGATCGCGCCCGAGATCTGCGGCGCGGCGAACGACGTGCCCGACCACAGATAGGCGGTGTTGCTGGCATCGGGTGCGCGGACCTGCTCGCCGACCGCGGCGAGATAATGGGTGGCGGCGTCGCCCGCACGGTCGCTGAACGACGAGATCACATCGCCGCTGCCGATCGACCCCGCGACGATGACGAGGTTGCGCGCGACCGCGTCGTTGGTTGCGACCCCCGCGAACGGATCGACATTGGCGCTGCCGTCATTGCCGGCCGCGATCACGACGATGATCCCCGCCGCAGTCGCGCGACCGATCGCCGCGGCCAGCGCGGGGGGCATCGCCGATCCCCCGAGCGACAGGTTGATGACCCGAGCGCCCGCGGTGCGCGCGGCATCGACCCCGCGTGCGATCGCGTCGGTATCGAAACTACATCCCGAATCGTTGCTGCCCGCGCTCGCGGCGGCGCAACTGCCCGGCGTATCGGCGCGGAGCACGACGAGCGTCGCATCGAACGCGACGCCATGGGTGCCCGCGTCGTTGCGTCGCCCCGCCGCGGTAAAGGCGACCGCAGTACCGTGGCCGTCCTGGTCGTCGATCGTGGCGTTGCCGGCGACGTCGCGCGATGCCGCCGAGATGCGGCTCCCGAATTCGGCGCTGTCGAGGTCGACGCCACTGTCGATGATCGCGAGGTTGATGCCCGCCCCGGTCGCGCCCTTTTGGTAGGCGGCGAGCGCGTTCATCGACACTGCGCCGACGGTGGCGCGATATTCGCTTGTGTCGAACCCGGGCGCCGGCGTCGGGGTGGGCGCGGGGGTAGGACTTGGTGCGGGCACCGGTGTCGGAGTCGGGGTGGGAATCGTCGCAACCGGGGGGGCTGGCGTGCTGGCGACCCCGCCACCACCGCCGCCCCCGCACGCGGCGAGCATCAGCGCGAGCGCGATCGCGGTCGAACGGAACAGCCTCTGCATCGCCATGATCATGCCATCCTGTTCGCCGTCACCCGAGCATGGAATAGATTTCGCGAATTTACAGTTCCTTAATACGGATGGCGTGCCTCCTCGGATGCGGGGGTGTTCACGCGGGAGCGGGTTGCTCGGCGACGAGCGGCGTAAGACGGGCCGGGGTGGCTGGTGATGCCCGGCCGTGGCGACAGGGAGCGAGACGTTGCGTAACTGGTGGGACTCAGCTGTGCGTCAATGATCGTGCAGTCGCTGTCCGGCGCGCCCGGCGGCATCGACGATATATTGCCACGCGACCCGGCCCGAGCGGCTGCCCCGCCGGATCGCCCATTCGAGCGCGTCGTCCCGCTGGGCCTGGACCGCGTAATGCGCGGCATAGGCAGCAACGATCGCGAGATAGCCGTCCTGGTCGAGCGCGTGGAAACCGAGGGCGAGCCCGAACCGGTCGGCCAGGGCGAGCTGGTCGTCGACCGCATCGCGCGGATTGATCGCGCTCGCCT
Organism: Sphingomonas oligophenolica; assembly: GCF_006438955.1. GTDB lineage: Bacteria > Pseudomonadota > Alphaproteobacteria > Sphingomonadales > Sphingomonadaceae > Sphingomonas > Sphingomonas oligophenolica_A. Next base: position 334,278 of record NZ_RCZK01000001.1, read on the forward strand.
GTTCGGCGATGTCGCGCGGCAGCAGGTGGCGGCGGTTCGACGTCACCGCGAGCCGGACATTGTCGGGCCGCGCCTCGGCGCCACCGTCGAGCAGCGATCGCAGCCACCGCGCGCCCGCGGTCCCGTCGAACCCCAAATCGTCGAGGAACAGCACAAAGCGCCGGTCGAAATCGCCGAGCAGCGCGAACAGCGCCGGTAGATCGTCGTGCGTCGCCACGTCGATCAGCGCGATGTCGCCGCCGTCGCGGCGCACCTGCGCGAGCGCGCTCTTGACCAAGGCCGACTTGCCGGAGCCGCGCGCGCCCCACAGCAGCACGTCGTGCGCCGCCCCCCACGCCGCGTGTCGCCGCCAATTCTCGACCAGCGCCGCCTTCTGCCGGTCGATCCCGATCAGCAGGTCGACCGGCAATGGCGCGAAGTTGCGCGCGGCCGCGATCCCGCCGCGCCGCCAGACATAGGCGGGATGCGCCGCGAGGTCCGCGGTTGCAGCGGGCGGGGGCGCCAGCCGATCGAGCGCATCGGCGATGCGGCGCAGATAATCCTCGGTCATCGCCAAATCATGACCGCGCCGCCCGCGCGCCGCAACCCTAGCGGCTGATCTGTGCGAGGTGCGCGGCGACCGTGGCGTTGCCGGGGTCGAGCGCGCGTGCCTTCACCAACATTTGTCGCGCATCGTCGACCCGCTGATCCGCCGCGAGCGCGACGCCATAGGCATCGACGACCGCGACGTTCATCGGCGCGAGCGCGTAGGCAGCGCGGCCATAGCGGTGCGCAACCGCGCCGTCGCCCGCCGCCACATAGGCCAGCGCGAGGTCGGCGAGCAGCGCCGCGTCGCGGTTGCCGACCATATGACGCACCGCCTCGAGCGGTTCGATCGCCGTTGCGCCCGCCCCGCTGGCGACGAGCCAATGCGCGCGGAGCCGTTGGGCGACGATGCTTTGCGGATTTTGCTGGAGATACAGCGCCAACGTCGCGGCGGCTTCCCTTGCGTGCCCGGTCCGACCCAGCGCATCGACCAGCCGGAGCATCGTCGGTTCGTCGAACGCGAGGTCGGCCGCGCGCGTATAGGCGTCGATCGCCTCGCCGACCCGGCCGCGCGCGACCAACGCATCGCCGAGCGCGCGGTGCATCGCGGGGTCGCCGGACGAACGCGCGACCAGATCGCGCGCCTGGTCGATGGCGATGTCGGCATCGCCCGAATCGATCCGTGCACGGATCAGCGCCACCGCGAGCGACGGATCCGCGGGTGCGCGTGCGGCATCCTGCGCGAACGAGGCGAGCGTACCGTCGATCGCGAAGGCGCGCGAGGGCTGGCTGGTGCCGGTGGCCGCACGATCGAGCAGCCGTCCTGCTCGCACGCGGTCACCCAAGCGTTCCGACGCCCGCGCCGCCACCGTCAGCGAATAGCTGTCCGCATCGTCGCGCGCGAGCATCGGGGCGAGCATGTCGAGCGCGCCTTGCGCATCCCCCGACCGCAGCAACGCGGCGGCGAGCAGGCGGCGGGCGGACAAGTTCATCGGCTGACGCTCGACCAACCGTCGCCACGCGCCGATCGCCTGTTCGGAACGACCATCGGCATAGTCCACCGCCCCGGCGAGCAGCATCGCACCCGCGACCCGCTCATCGATCGGTCCCGCGCGCTGGAGCAGCGAGCGTGCAAGCGTGATCCGCCCCGCGCGCGCCGCCAGCGTCGCCTGGAGATAGAGCGCCTGCGGGCTGCCGGGCCGCGCGGCAAGCGCCTTGCGGGTCGCGGCGAGCATGTCGGCATGGCGACCGAGGTCACCGAGCGTCGCGGCATATTCGATCAGCGCGGAATGATAATAGGCGTCGCGCCGCAACGCCGCCTCGAACCAGGGCAGCGCGGCGACGAGCCCGTAGCGGACCCGGACGACCTGACCCTGAATCTCCAGCGCGGCGGGATCACGCGGTGCCAGCGTCGCCGCGCGCGTTGCCGCCACCGCGGCACTACCGATATCCCCCGCATCGAGCCTGATCCACGCCAGATCGACCCACGCCGGCGCCGCCGATCGGTCGCGCGTCAGCGATGGCGCCAGCAGGCGCTCCGCCGCGGCGCGCTGTCCCTGCGCCGCGAGGATGCGGGCATGAGTCCGAATCGCCATCGGGTCGGTTGGCATTGCCGCGACGGATTCGGCCAGCGCCCGATCGAGATCGCCCTGCAGGAACAGCGCGCGCGCGCGCGCTCCCCGGGTCTGCGTCGCGGGAATGCCCTGATCGTTGGCGCGTGCCAGTTCCGCCTCCGCGGCCAGCCCGTCACCGAGCTGCACATACGCGCGCGCCAGCGCGAGATGTGCGGTGGGCAACGAGGGGTCAGCGGCGATCGCGGCCATCGCATCGTTGCGTGCGGCGCTGTAGTTGCCGCGCGCCATCGCCGCCGCCGCCTCGACCAGCGCCTGGCGGGGATCGGTGGCATCGTGGCGACGCAACGCGATCACCGCACTGACAGCGAGCACCAGGGCGACGATGACGAGCGTGATCGACCGCATCCCGATCTGCGGAATCCCCCACGACCGCGCGGATCGCCGCCGGTGCGCGCGGAGCAGCGGATAGGCGGTGTCAGCCATGCAGGTCGTAGGTCTTGAGCAGATCGTACAGCGTCGGCCGACTGACCCCGAGCAGCCGCGAGGCGCCCGCGATATTGCCGTCCGACCGCGACAGCGCATGACGGATCGCCTTGCGATCCGCGATCTCGCGAACCGTGCGCAGGTTGAGCGGCAGCGCGTCGGTGAGGCTGTCGTCGAGATCGAGATCGGCGGCGGTCACGGTCTTGCCGTCGGCCATGATCACCGCGCGCTTGATCCGGTTTTCGAGCTCGCGGACGTTGCCCGGCCAGCCCCAGGCATCGATCGCGGCGAGCGCATCGGGGGCAAGTCCGGTGACCGCCGATTTCATCGTGGCGGCGTGGCGTGTGACGAAATGGCGGGCAAGCAATCCCGCATCGCCGCTGCGTTCGCCAAGCGCGGGGATCCGCACGACAATCTCGGCAAGGCGGTAATAGAGGTCGTCGCGAAAGCTGCCCGCGGCCACCATCGCGTCGATATCCTGGTGCGTCGCGCACACGATGCGGGTGTCGACCGCGATCGGCTTGCGGCCGCCGAGTCGCTCGATCACGCGTTCTTGCAGAAAGCGGAGCAGTTTGACCTGGAGCGCGAGCGGGACATCGCCGATTTCATCGAGGAACAGCGTGCCGCCACTGGCCTGTTCGATCTTGCCTTCGACGGTGCGCACCGCGCCGGTGAATGCGCCCTTTTCATGCCCGAACAGTTCGCTTTCGAGCAAGGTTTCGGGGATCGCGGCGCAGTTGATCGCGACGAACGCCCCGCCTGATCGCGACGACATATCGTGGAGCCCGCGCGCGAGCAGTTCCTTGCCCGTCCCGCTCGCGCCGAGCAGCATCACCGATACGTCGGCGGGGGCGACGCGCTCGATCGTCCGCACCGTCCGCGTCATTTCGGGCGAGGCGTAGATCAACCCGCCGAACCCCGCGTCGCCGCGCGCGGCGAGGCGGCGGTTCTCTGCTTCAAGCGCGTGGACGTGGAAGGCACGCGACACGATCAACCCGAGCGCGTCGATGTCGATCGGCTTGGCGTAGAAATCCCACGCCCCCTGCGCGATCGCGTGGCGGGCGCTGTCGCGCGCGCCGTGCCCCGAGGCGACGATCACCTTCGTATCGGGCTTCAGCGCCAGCATCTCGGCCAGCGTGGCGAAGCCTTCGCTGGTGCCGTCGGGATCGGGCGGCAGGCCCAGATCGAGCGTGACGACCGCGGGTTCGTGCGCGCGCACCGCATCGATCGCGGCGGCGCGGGTTCCCGCGCAAACGACCTCATAGCCGTCGTACGCCCAGCGCAACTGCCGCTGGAGCGCGGCGTCGTCCTCGACGACCAGCAATACCGGCTTGTCGCTCATGCCGCGGCCTCCCATGCGGGGGCGGCAGGCAGCGACACGCGGAAACGCGTCCCCACGCCTTCCTCGCTATCGACCGCGATGCTGCCGCCCATCGCCTCGGCGAGCTGGCGGGCTTCATAGGCGCCGATGCCGAAGCCATCGGGCTTGGAAGACGCGAACGGGCGGAACAGTTGGTCGCGAACGAACGCTGGCGACATCCCGCAGCCACGATCGGCGATCTCGATCGATACGCGCCCGTCGATCGAGGTGACCTGCATGGTCACGGGATCGGCGGGGGCGCTCGCCTCGACCGCGTTCTGAATAAGGTGGCGGAGCAGTTGCTCGAGCCGGTTCGGCTGCGCGAGCGCGATGCCGCGGCCCGCAGCCTTGATCCGGTGTTGCGCGCGGCGCGGCGCCGACAGCCGTGTCGCGAGCGCCGCGACATCGACCGGCTGGGTCGGCTCGACCGACGATTGGTGATGCTGCGACAGCTTGGCGAGCAACCCGTTCATCCGCGCGACCGAATCCTGCAGCGTCGCGATCATGTCGGCACGGAATTCGGGGTTGTCGGCGTGGCGTTCGGCGTTGCGCGCGACCAATGTCAGCCCGCTCACCAGATTCTTGATGTCGTGGAGGATGAACGCGAAGCGCCGGTTGAATTCGTCGAACCGCTGGACATCGGCGAGCGCACCGTGCGCGCGATCCTCCGCAAGATAGCTCGCCGCCTGGCGCCCGGCGACGCGCAACAGGTCGAGGTCCTCCCAATCCAGCGCCCGGTCCACCGGGGGTCGCGCGAGCAGGATCGCGCCGACCAGCGTCGCATGGTGGATCAGCGGCACCAATATCCACGCATCGGCCCGCGCGATCATCCAGTCCGGGATGGCCGCCGCCTCGACTGCATCGACCCGCTGGCGACGAACCATGTCGAGTTCGACGATTCGCGAGGTGGTTTCGAGATACGCCGCCAGATCGGTCCCGACCTCACCGCTGCCATCCCAGCGCCAGCTCGTCGCGGGTTCGAGCCCGCCTGCGTGCGGGATCAACAGCAGTCCCGCGGGCGCATCGGTCAGATCGGCGATTGCCTTGACGATGCGCCGGTCGAGCGGGTCCGCGCCGGGGCCGGGCAAACCCAGCGTCGTCGTGAATCGCTGCCATTCGGTGCGATAGTCGTAGCGATGGCGAAACAGGTGTTTGGCGAGCTTCACGCGGGTCCAGGCGCGCAGCCAGGGCGTCGAAACCAGTGTCATCAGCGCGGTTGCCGAGCCCAGTACGATCGCGGTCTGGACGATCCGGGCGTAGCCGGCGGGCGCGTGCCTTGCGAGCGTCGTCAACCAGATCGTGACGCCCGCATAGGCGATCAGCGCGACCACGGTCAGCGCTCTCATCGCGACGCCCCGCGACACCGCCAACCGCGATTCGCCGCCATCCCTGGCCGCGATCCCGAACAGTACCGCCGCCGCGCTGAGGACGAACCCGCGCACCGCCGCCAGTGACGACGGCACGCCGTTCCCCAGGTAGCCGAACGCCGCGGTCAGCAGATCCGCGCCCCACAGCGCGGCCAGGATCACAACAAGCGGCCTGGCAAGCCAGCGGGTGCCATTATCGGCGGCGCTGTCGAGATGATGCACCAGGACCAGCGCTGCCAGGGCACCCATCATCCGACACGCGTAGCCCGCGGTCGCGAGTGCCTCCAGCCCCGCGGGTTCCATCGGCGCAGTAGCGACGAGCGCCAGCGCGGCGTTCGCGATCGTCATGCCGACCGCCACCGCATAGACCGACACCAGCGCGAGCCCCGCGCTGCGGTGGCGGCGGACGAGCATCCCCATCACCGCGAACCACGCGACGTCGCGGACGGTCAGCGCGATCTGGGTGGCGATATCGCGCGACTCCATTCCTGCGACCGCGAGCGCCCACAGGCTCGTCGTGGCCATTGCCGTGACGAGCGCGGCCTTGGGCCAGTCACCGCGCGCCCGATTGGCCTGACCGAGCGCCAGCAATCCGAACGCCAGCGCGGCGAGCGCATGACCCCACAGGACGAGCGCTGCGATCATCGCGCGCCGATCGGCCAGAGCACAACGCGCAGCGTCTGGAGCATGATCAGCAGGTCGAGAAAGGGTGAGTAGTTCTTGGCGTAATAGAGATCATATTCCAGCTTGTGGCGCGCATCGTCGATCGAGGCGCCATAGGGGTAGTTGATCTGCGCCCAGCCGGTGATCCCCGGCTTCACCATGTGGCGTTCGGCATAGAAGGGAAGTTGTTGTTCGAGCTGGTCGACGAAGTGCGGCCGTTCGGGGCGCGGGCCGACGAAGCTCATCTCGCCCTTCAGCACGGTCCATGCCTGGGGAAGCTCATCGATCCGCACCTGGCGGATGAGCCGACCGACCCGGGTGACGCGCGGGTCGCGCTCGGCGGCCCACACCGCCTTCCCGCCGATCTCGGCGTCCGCGCGCATCGAGCGGAGTTTCAGGATATCGAACGACTGGTTGTAGAGCCCGACCCGGCGCTGTCGATAGAAGGCCGGGCCGCGCGATTCGAGCTTGATCGCGATCGCGGCGATCACGACGATCGGCAGCGTCGCGACGAGCAGCACCAAACTGGCGAGGATGTCGAACGCGCGTTTGACGACGCTCGACACCATTCGTCCCGACGCGAAGCCATCGGAAAAGATCAGCCAGGACGGATCGACGCTGTTGAGGTCGATGCGTCCGGTCTCGCGTTCGAGGAAGGTCGAGATCTGGCTGACGAGCACGCCGGTGGTCTTGACGCGGAGCAGGTCCTTGAGCGGCAGCGCGTTGCGCCGCTCTTCGAGCGCCAGCACGACCTCGGTCGCGCGAAGCTGGACGACATGTGCCGCGAGGTTCGCGATCGCATCGCGCGGCACCGCACCGGGCACCGCCGGTGCGGATTCGCCCATCGCGACGAATCCCGCGACGATGAAATTGGCCTCCGGTTTTTCGGCCAGTGTCTCGATCCGTGCCGCGCGCGTCCCCGCCCCCAGGATGACGATCCGACGCTTGAACCGATCGCCCCCCAGTGCCTTGCCGAGGATGGCACGCACCGCGACGAGCAGGGTGATCGCTAGCAGCATCGAATAGAACAGGCTCGACCGCCACAGCGACAGCGTCGGAAACAGGAAGAAGATCAGCGACAGGAACACGACACCCAGCGACACAGCGACCGCCAGCCGCGCCGCGGCGAACCGCAGCGACAGGAACGACGCGGCGCTATAGCCCCCGACCGCGACCAGCGCGATCTGGAGCGCGGCGGCGAACGACACGAGCTGCGGGATACGCGTGGAGATCGGCGCGACGTGCATGCCGATCTGGCGGGCCCGCAGCACCCAGCCGATCTCCGCAGCAGTGATCAGCAACGCGGCATCGACGATGCCGAGCAACAGGACTGCGTGGGGCAGGTAATGTTTGAAGATCCGGATCATCGTTTCAGCGCTTCCGACGGACCTCATGTAAAACTTTCCGACACTGGGGCATCGCACCAAAAGGCAAATAAAGGCTGAACGGAGATGCGGGGTCGGCACAATTGATCCCGATCGCTTGCCACGCGTTATCCTGGGCTTCATGGCAAGCGGTAGTGGAGGATTCATGGCCGAGACGACGATCGTTCCCGTTATCCTGTCGGGCGGATCGGGGACGCGGCTATGGCCGATGTCGACCCCGGAACACCCGAAGCAATTGCTGGCGCTGACCGCGGACCAGACGATGCTGCAGCTGACCGCGGGGCGCGCTCACGGCGCAGGCTTTGCCGCGCCGATCGTCGTCGCCAACGCCGCGCACGCCGACGAAGTGGAGCGCCAGTTGGGCGCGGTCGGCGCCGACCCGCAAGCGTTGATCCTCGAACCGGTCGCGCGCAATACCGCCCCCGCGATCGCGCTCGCCGCACTCGCCGTCGGCGGGGGCGACACGCCATTGCTGGTCATGCCGTCGGACCATGTGATCGGCGATGTCGACGCCTTTCATGCCGCGGTCCACGCCGCGCTGCCGCTGGTCGAACAGGGCTGGCTCGCGACCTTCGGGATCGAGCCCGACGCGCCCGAGACGGGCTATGGCTGGATCCGGATCGGCGAGGCGATCGGCGAGGGCGTCCACCGCGTCGCGCGCTTCGTCGAAAAGCCCCCGCAGGCAAAGGCGGAGGCGATGCTGGCCGCGGGCGATCATGCCTGGAACGGGGGGATATTCCTGTTCCGCGCCGATCGCTTCCTCGAGGAACTGGCCGCTTTCGAACCCGCCATGCTCGCCGCTGCCAAGGCCGCGATGGACGCCGCGGTGCGCGAGGGCACGCGGATCTATCCCGACGCGGAACGGTTCGCCGCTGCGCCCGCGGAATCGATCGATTATGCGGTCATGGAACGCGCGGAGCGGGTCGCGGTGGTGCGGGTCGCGATGGGGTGGAACGATGTCGGGAGCTGGGATGCGCTCCACGCGATCAGCGCGCAGGACGACGCGGGCAACGCGCATCGCGGTGAGGTGATCGCGATCGATACCCAGGGTTGCCTGGTCCGGTCCGACGGCGCGCGGGTGGCGCTGGTCGGGGTGTCGGACCTGATCGTCGTCGCGAGCGGCAACGACATCCTGGTGATCCCGCGGGGGCGCAGCCAAGAGGTGAAGGCGTTGATCGAGGCGATGAAGCGCGACTGATCGCGGCGGCGGCGGTCAGGGCGCCGTTGGGGTTACCTCCGGCACCGCGAGCGTCAGCCAATGGGTGCATCCGCCCTGCGTCGTCACCGCGATGCCCGACATCTCGTGGGTCTTGCGACCGAGCGTGAGCAGTCCGTCGCTCGCGGTATTGCGATCCGCATCGCTGATCGTCGTGCCGGGTGTCAGCACCGCGGCCAGCTTGGGCAGCGCGGCGAGCAACGGCTGCGAGACGCCGCAATGGTTGGGCGCGCCGGTCACCAGCTTGACCTGCCACACCTTACCGTCGCGGCGGCTGAAGATCTGCGCGCTGCCGGTGGCGCCGTTCAGGACGCGCACGGTGCCGCCAGTCCTGGTATCGACCATCGGTTCGCTGGTGCGCGCCTCGTTCCACGGTGAGCCGAACGAGCGGACCGCAGCGATCACCGCCGGGCCATCCGCCGCGAAGGCGGGCTTGGCGGGCTCGCTGGCGGTGGGTGCCGCCGCGGGGGTGTCGGACGGCGAGCCGCAGCCCGCCAGCGCGATCGCCAGCGCCATCGTTCCGATCGTGATCGCTCTGCGCATCTAGCTCGTCTCCTTGGCGGCGCTTCTGCACGACCGCGCCGCGCGGGTCGATAGGGGTGCTCGGGGGTGCGGCGCAGATAGGCAAGAAAAGGGCCGGGGGATCGCTCCCCCGGCCCTGTTTCCGAACGTCGATATGGGCACCGGCAAAGCCGGTGCTGGGACGTCAGACCGGATCGGCGGAGCCGACCGGCTGGCCGATCCAATGGGAGTCCTGAGCCAGCGTCGCTGGTCCAGGCCCCATTCGGATCAGAAGTCCATGCCGCCCATGCCGCCCATGCCGCCGCCGCCCATGGGCATGGCGGGCTTGTCGTCGGGCATTTCGCTGACGGCCGCTTCGGTCGTGATGAGCAAGCCTGCGACCGAGGCTGCATTCTGCAGCGCGGTACGAACGACCTTGGTCGGATCGATCACGCCGGATTCGACCAGGTTTTCGTACTTGTCGGTCTGCGCGTTGAAGCCGATCGACGGATCGTTGCCTTCGAGCAGCTTGCCCGACACCACCGCACCGTCATGCCCGGCGTTCTGCGCGATCTGGCGAACCAGCGACGTCAGCGCCTTGCGGACGATGTCTACGCCGCGGGTCTGGTCGTCGTTGTCGCCGGCCATGCCGTCGAGCGCCTTGGTCGCGTACAGCAGCGCGGTGCCGCCACCGGGGACGATGCCTTCTTCGACCGCGGCGCGGGTTGCATGAAGCGCGTCGTCGACGCGGTCCTTGCGCTCCTTGACCTCGACCTCGGACGCGCCGCCGACCTTGATGACCGCAACACCGCCCGCGAGCTTGGCAAGACGCTCCTGGAGCTTCTCCTTGTCGTAATCGCTGGTCGTGTTCTCAATCTGCTGGCGGATCGCTTCGGTACGGCCCTTGATCGTGTCGGAATCACCAGCGCCATCGACGATGACGGTGTTGTCCTTGTCGATCGACACGCGCTTGGCGGTGCCGAGCATGCCGAGCGTCACGGTCTCGAGCTTGATGCCGAGGTCTTCCGAAATCATCTCGCCCTTGGTCAGGATCGCGATGTCCTCGAGCATCGCCTTGCGACGATCGCCGAAGCCGGGTGCCTTGACCGCTGCGACCTTGAGGCCGCCGCGCAGCTTGTTGACGACGAGCGTGGCGAGCGCCTCACCCTCGATGTCCTCGGCGATGATCAGCAGCGGGCGACCCGACTGGACGACGGCTTCCAGGATCGGGAGCATCGCCTGCAGGTTGCTGAGCTTCTTCTCGTGGATCAGGATGTACGGATCGTTGAGTTCGACCGTCATCTTTTCCGGGTTGGTGATGAAGTACGGCGACAGATAGCCGCGATCGAACTGCATGCCCTCGACGACGTCGAGCTCGAATTCGAGGCCCTTGGCTTCCTCGACGGTGATCACGCCTTCCTTGCCGACCTTTTCCATCGCTTCGGCGATCTTCTCGCCGACGACCTTGTCGCCATTGGCCGAGATGATGCCGACCTGCGCGATTTCACGCGTGCCGGAAACTGGCTTCGAGCGCGCCTTGATGTCAGCGACGACGGCTTCGACTGCCTGGTCGATCCCGCGCTTCAGGTCCATCGGGTTCATGCCCGCGGAAACCGACTTCATGCCCTCGCGAACGATCGCCTGGGCGAGGACGGTCGCGGTGGTGGTGCCGTCACCGGCGTTGTCGTTGGTCTTCGAGGCCACTTCGCGCAGCATCTGCGCACCCATGTTCTCGTACTTGTCCTTGAGCTCGATCTCCTTGGCGACGGTGACGCCGTCCTTGGTGATGCGCGGTGCGCCATAGCTCTTGTCGATGACGACGTTGCGGCCCTTCGGCCCCAGCGTGACCTTGACCGCATCGGCGAGGATGTCGACGCCGCGAAGAATGCGCTCACGCGCGTCGCGGCCGAATTTTACGTCCTTGGCTGCCATGTTGGCTACCCTTTCAGAAATGTGAGTTTGACGAAGTTGACACGGAATCGGGTGTTTGCGCGGCGCCGTGTCGGGGCAGAAATCAGCCCTCGACGATGCCGAGGATGTCCGATTCCTTCATGATCAGCAGCTCTTCGCCGTCGACCTTGACCTCGGTGCCCGACCATTTGCCGAACAGGATGCGGTCGCCGGTCTTCACTTCGAGCGGATGGACTTCACCCGCTTCGTTGCGCGCGCCGGCACCGGCGGCGACGACTTCACCCTCCTGGGGTTTCTCCTTGGCGGTGTCGGGGATGATGATCCCGCCAGCGGTCTTTTCCTCGGCCTCGACGCGGCGAACGAGCACGCGGTCGTGCAACGGACGAAAGTTCATTGCGGATACCCTCTTATCTGGTTCGTGACAGTTTTTTGGCACTCAAACGAGTCGAGTGCCAGCGCCCCGCATATGTGTACCCGTTCATCGGGCGTCAATGGCCGCGGCCTGCGAAATCGCCAACAATTTTGCGTCGGCGAGCGCATCGGGGGTGAGCCCGAGCGCATCGCGGCGGTGCCACCGCCAGATGAGGAGCAGCGACACCGCGAACAACCCCGCCGCGAGGCCGACCCAGATCCCGACGCCCTGCCAATCCGCCCAGAAGCCGAGCGCCAGCGCGGTGCCGAACCCGACCACCCAATAGCCGAACAGCGCGATCAACATCGGGACCCTGGTATCCTGCAGCCCGCGCAGCACCCCCGCCGCGACCGCCTGCCCGCCGTCGAACAGTTGGAACATTGCCGCGATCGTCAGATATTGCAGCGTCAGCGCGACGAGCCGGGCGTTGGCGGGGGCATCGACGTCGATATAGACGCTGATGAACAGCCGCGGCAGCAGCCACAGCAGCGCCGCGGTGACGACCATGCAGCCGATCCCGAGCGCCAGCGCGACCCAGCCCGCACGCGCCATCCACGCACGGTCGAGCGCGCCATAGGCCATCCCGACGCGGATCGTCGCCGCCTGCGCGATCCCGAACGGGATCTGGAACGCCACCGCCGCGATCTGGAGCGCGATCGCGTGCGCGCCGACCTCGGTCACGCCGAACAACCCCATCAGGAATCCCGCCGAACTGAACAACGCGCCCTCGAACGTCATCGTCAGCGCGATCGGCACCCCGATCCGGACGATCTCGAGGAGCCGCGACCATTCGGTGCGCCACCAGTTGCCGAACAACCGGAACCGCCGGATGCGGCGATCGGTGACGAGGATCACGACATAGGCGAGCAGCATCGCGGTGCTGGTGATGACGCTGGCGATCGCGGAGCCTTCGAGCCCGAGCGCGGGGAACCCCCAATGCCCGAAGACGAGCAGCCAGTTGCCGAGCAGGTTGACCCCCAGCGCCAGCGCGGTCACCGCGGTCGCCCAGCCCGGCCGCCCCAGCGCGGCGGCGGTGACGCGCATCGCCGCGGCCGCGATCGAGGGGATCATCGCGAACAACAGGATATCGAGAAACGCGCCGGTCCGCGCCGCGACGACCGGGTCCTGGCCCGCCAGCCGCAGCAGCGTCTCGCCCTGGGCCAGCACGACGAGGAAGGGTAGCGCCCCGAGCACCGCGAGCCACAGCGACATCCGGAACGACCGCCGCACCTCGCGCACCGCATGGCGGCGGCGGCCGAGCTCGGCGGCGATCACCGGCGCGGCGGCGCCGACCAGCCCGACCAGTGCCCACATCATCACCGAATAGAGATAGACGCCGAGCGTCGCGGCGGCGAGTTCGACCGTCCCCAGCCGCGCGACGAACACGACATCAACCGCATAGACCGCCATCTGGAGCAGGTTCGCCACGACCAGCGGCGACGCGAGCGCCACCAGCGCCGCCAGCTCCCCGCGCGCAGTAGCGGGGGCGGGGCCGGTGAGCGGCGGAATCGGAACAAGCGCGGTCATGGTGGCGGGTGCCTAGCAGGCGGATGCGGGCGGTGCTGCTGATTCTTCGCGCGCGCCCGAGCGCCATTTCGATCCTCCCCCGCCAGGGGGGATTTGAGACGACACGTCATCCCGTGCCAGAAAGAAGCGTATTGCTCCGGCATGACACTTCCGGCTAGATCGCTGCGACCGAGGAGAATGACGTGAAACTGCTGCGTGGCGCATGGAAGCTGTTGGTGGCGATCAAGGATGGGCTGGTGCTCATCGCGATGCTGCTGTTCTTCGGCCTGTTGTTCGCCGCGCTGAACGCACGCCCCGGCAGCAAGCCGATCCACGACGGCGCGCTGGTGCTCGATCTCGACGGCGCGATCGTCGAACAGCCCGAAGATCCCGCGCCGTTCGCCGCGCTGTCGGGCCAGCCGATCGCGCGCCAGTTCCGCGCGCGCGACCTGATCCGCACCATCGACGCCGCGCGCAGCGACGATCGCGTCAAGGCGCTGGTGCTCGACCTCGACGGGTTCGGGGGTGCGTATCCGGCGACGTTGAACGAGGTCGGCAACGCGATCCGCCGGTTCCGCGACACCAGGAAGCCCGTGCTCGCCTATGCGACCGGCTATACCGACGGCGGCTATCGCCTCGCCGCCAACGCCAGCGAAATCTGGGTCGACCCGCTGGGCGGCACGATGTTCGCAGGGCCGGGTGGCAGCCAGCTCTATTACAAGGGGCTGATCGACAAGCTCGGCGTCAACGCCCACGTCTATCGCGTCGGCAAGTTCAAATCGTTCGTCGAACCCTATACCCGCAGCGACCAGAGCCCCGAGGCGCGCGAGGCGAGCCAGGCATTGTATGGCGTGCTGTTCGCCGACTGGCAGGAGGCGGTGAAGACCGCGCGGCCCAAGGCGCAGATCGCGCCGTTCCTCGCCAACCCGCAAGCGCCGATCCTGGCCGCCAACGGCGACGTGTCGAAGGCCAACCTGGCCGCGGGGCTGGTCGACAAGCTGGGCGACAAGGTCGCGTTCGGGCGCCGCGTCGCCGCGATCGTCGGTGGCAACGATGCCAAGCCCGCGGGCTGGTACGACACGATCGACTATGACGATTATCTCGGCGCACACCCGCTGCCGACCGCGGGCGACGCGATCGGCGTCGTCACCATCGCGGGCGAGATCGTCGACGGCAAGGGCGGGCCTGGCACCGCGCATGGCGACACGATCGCCAACGCGATCCTGAAGGGGCTCGCCAAGAAAAACCTCAAGGCGCTGGTCGTCCGGGTCGATTCGCCGGGCGGATCGGTGCTGGCATCGGAGAAGATCCGGCTCGCGATCCTGGAGGCCAAGCGCCAGGGGCTGCCGGTGGTGGTGTCGATGGGCGGGCTCGCGGCGTCGGGGGGCTATTGGGTATCGACCCCGGGCGACGTGATCTTCGCCGAACCCTCGACGATCACCGGGTCGATCGGGATTTTCGGGATCATCCCGACCTTCGAGAACACGCTCGCCAAGATCGGCGTCACCACCGACGGGGTGAAGACGACGCCGCTGTCGGGTCAGCCCGACATCCTGGGCGGGACGAGCCCCGCGTTCGATGCGATCCTGCAGGCGACGATCGAGAACGGCTATCGCGAATTCATCGCGCGGGTCGCGCAATCGCGCCACATGACGCCGGCGCGGGTCAACGAGATCGGCCAGGGCCGCGTCTGGGACGGCGGCACCGCGCACCAGCTTGGGCTGGTCGACCGGTTCGGGACGATCGACGATGCGATCGCGGAAGCCGCGCGGCGCGCCAAGCTCGATCCCGCCAAGGTCCATGCCACCTATCTCGAAAAGAAGCCCGGCTGGGCCGCCGAACTCGCCAAGTCGCTGCGCGACAAGGACGACGATGAGGATACCGTGGGCACCGACGCGTTCGCGCGGATCGCGGGGGACCGGCGCGCGACGCTGGCGCGCGCGATCGGCGACGTCAAACGGCTCGCGACGACGACCGGCATCCAGGCGCGCTGCCTCGAATGCGGTGGGCTCGGCCCGCGCGCGGCGAGCATCGCGGATAGCCGGTTGCTCGATATCGTGCTCGCGAAGCTCGGCTTCGGGGGCTGACGCGTTGATCGCGATCCGCGCCGCGCGCGCCGACGATGCCGCCGCGATCGCCGCAATCTATGCGCCGCACGTGCTGGTCGGCACCTCGTCGTTCGAGGTCGAGGCGCCCGACACGCGGGCGATGAAGGCGCGGATGGCGGCGTCGGACGGGCTGTATCCGTGGCTGGTCGCGACCACGGGCGAGGACGACGGCGTGCTCGGCTACGCCTATGCGACGCGGTTCCGCGATCGCCCCGCCTATGCGCATACCGTCGAGACCTCGATCTACGTCGCCGACGTCGCGCAGAACCAGGGCGCGGGGCGGCTGCTGTACGAGGCGCTGATCGACACGCTCCGCGCACAGGGCTTCACCCAGGCGGTCGGGACGATCGCGCTGCCCAACGACCGCTCGATCGCGCTCCACGAACAGATCGGGTTCAGGCGCGCGGGCGTGTTTCGCGAAGTCGGCTACAAGCTCGGGCGGTGGATCGACGTCGGCTTCTGGCAATGCGACCTCGCCGCTCCCGCGACGCCGCCCGCCCCGCCGCGCCGCTTCGCCGAGATCGGGGTCGTGCGCGGCTAACGGAGCCCGCGATAGGCGGGGAGCGCGAGGCGGTAGTGGATCGCGATCGCGCGCAGGCCGAAGCCCAACGCTGCCGCGATCACCGCGGCGACCAACCGGACCGTGCCGAGTTCGACCAGCGCGACATAGCTTGCCGCCGACAGCGCCGCGGCGGTGACGTAGAGTTCGGGGCGCATCAGGATCGACGGTTCGCCCGCCAGCACGTCGCGGATGATGCCGCCGACGCACGCGGTGATCACCCCCATCACCGCGGCGGGCACCGGCGGGACGCCATAGGTCAGTGCCTTGGCCGCGCCATAGACCGCATAGGCGCCGAGGCCGATCGCATCGAACCAGGCGAGCGCGCGATCGGACCACCAGCGTTGCGGCGTGATCCAGATCACGAGCGCGACGAGCAGGCACGTCGCCGCCGCGCGCGCGTCCTGGACCCAGAACACCCGCGCGCCGATCAGCAGATCGCGCACCGTGCCCCCGCCGACCCCGGTGATCAGCGCGAAGAACGACAAGGTTACGATCGTCTGCCCGCGCTTGGCGGCCGCGAGCGCACCCGAGGCGGCGAAGACCCCCAGCCCCGCCAGATCGAACCACGGCGCGAACGCAGGGAGCAGCGCGGCGGCGGGCGAGAGCGAGGGGGCGAAGGTGGCGGGCATGGTGCGCCCTAGCAATCAGACGCTCCGCCGTCAGCCGGATTTCGGCACGCCCGCTGCGAAAACCGTGTCAGGCTGGCAATCGGGCGCCCGCTTCTCTAACGCCGCGGCGACACATCAAAAGGTAAGTGACATGGGTTTCCGTTGCGGCATCGTGGGCCTTCCCAATGTCGGCAAATCGACGCTGTTCAACGCGCTGACCGAAACCGCGGCGGCGCAGGCGGCGAATTATCCGTTTTGCACGATCGAGCCCAACGTCGGCAACGTCGGCGTCCCCGACAAGCGGCTCGACAAGCTCGCCGCTATCGCGGGATCGCAGAAGATC
Source organism: Sphingomonas oligophenolica (assembly GCF_006438955.1). Lineage (GTDB taxonomy): Bacteria > Pseudomonadota > Alphaproteobacteria > Sphingomonadales > Sphingomonadaceae > Sphingomonas > Sphingomonas oligophenolica_A. The sequence continues at coordinate 350,802 of NZ_RCZK01000001.1, forward strand.
ATCGAAACCCAGCTCGCGTTCGTCGACATCGCCGGGCTGGTGCGCGGCGCGAGCAAGGGCGAAGGGCTGGGCAACCAGTTCCTCGGCAACATCCGCGAGGTCGACGCGATCGTCCACGTGCTGCGCTGTTTCGAGGATGGCGACGTGACGCATGTCGAGGGCAAAATCGATCCGATCGCGGATGCCGAGACGGTCGAGACCGAGCTGATGCTGTCCGACCTCGAAAGCCTCGAAAAGCGCGTACCGAGCCTCGCCAAGAAGGCCGCGCAGGGCGACAAGGAGGCCAAGATCGGCGCCTCGGTGCTCGGCCAAGCACTCGACCTGCTCCGCGACGGCAAGCCCGCGCGGCTGACCGTGCCCAAGGACGAGGAAGAAGCGCGGGTGTTCAAGGGAGCGCAGCTGATCACCAGCAAGCCCGTCCTCTACGTCTGCAACGTCGACGAAAGCGACGCCGCGCACGGCAACGCGCTGTCGGCGCGGGTGTTCGACAAGGCGAAGGCGGAGGGCGCCGAGGCGGTCGTCGTGTCCGCCGCGATCGAGGCGGAGATCGCGACGATGCCGCCCGCAGACCGCGGCGATTTCCTCGGCGAACTGGGCCTCGAGGAAACCGGGCTCGCGCGCGTCATCACCGCGGGGTATAAACTGCTCCACCTGCTGACCTTCTTCACCGTCGGGCCGAAGGAAGCGCGCGCCTGGACCGTCCATGACGGCGCTTCCGCGCCGCAGGCCGCGGGCGAGATCCACGGCGATTTCGAAAAGGGCTTCATCCGCGCCGAAACGATCGCCTACGACGACTTCGTCGCGCTCGGCGGCGAAGCGCGCGCGCGCGAAGCGGGCAAGCTGCGCGCGGAGGGCAAGGGCTATGTCGTGCAGGACGGCGACGTGATGCACTTTTTGCACAGTTGAAGGTCCAATTCGGCGACAAGTGGGTCGCGCTCGTTCCAGCAACCCCTAATCGCGCCGTGCGGCAATCCGACGAACCGGTGGCGGGGATCGGCATCCGCTGGATTAGCGCGTATCGCGTACGCCATGTCGTTCTCGCCCGCCGCCACTAGCGACCATGACCGCAGGTCGACCGGGTTCCTGCTCGTCTTTGCGCTCGCCAATGTCGGCGGGGTCATCGGTTATCTACCGCTGCTCACGCTCCTGCTGCCGCTCAAGATCGAGGGGCTGGCGGGGGACGCGCATTTCGGGGTCTTTACCGCGACGATCGTGGTTGGCGCGATCGCCGCGAGCATCGCCAACATCGCGTTCGGCTGGGCCAGCGACCGCACGCTCGCCCGCGGCGGCGAACGACGGGGATGGGTCGCGGGCGGCGTGCTCGCGACCGCAATATCCTACGCGGTCATCGCGTTGGCGCACACGCCCGCGCAGATCATCGTCGCGGTCGGGCTGTTTCAAGTCGCGATCAACATGCTGCTCGCGCCGTTGTTCGCGATCATGGCGGACGAGATTCCCGATCCGCAAAAGGGGTTGACCAGCGGCTGGCTGGCGCTTGCGAACCCGGTCGCGTCCGGGCTGTCCGCGGTGCTGGTCGGCCTGGTGTTGCTCGGCGACGGCGCCCGATTTGGCGTGCTGGGCGTCGCGATGGTCGCGTGCACGATGCCGCTGTTGCTGGCCCGCGCGCGCGCGGTAGGACGGCGCGCAGCGGCAACGATCCGACCCGCCGTCGCCCGCCGCGATCTGGCGATCGCGTGGGGATCGCGGATGGCGGTGCAGGTCGCGGGGAACGTCCTGGCACTGTACCTGCTCTATTATTTCGAAAGCTTGGAGCCGGCGATGCCGCATGGCACCATCGCGGTGCGGGTCGGGCGATTATTGGCGATCGCCTATGCGCTGCCGCTGCCCGTCGCGGTGATCGCGGGGCGGCTGTCGGACCGGATCGGTCGGCGCAAACCGTTCCTGCTGGCGGCGGCAATGGTGGCGGCGGGCGGGCTGGTCGCGATGGCGATCGGCGGCAATTGGCGGCTTAGCGCGGCAGGGTTCGCGCTCTACGCGGTCGGATCGGCGGTCTTCCTCGCGCTCCATGCGGGGTTTGCGATGCAGTTGCTGCCCGATCCGCGGCACCGCGGACGCGATTTGGGTCTGATCAACCTCACGAACACGCTGCCCGCGCTCATCGGGCCGGTGCTGGCATGGTTGCTGGCCACGCCCAGCAATTTCGCGGGGTTGATGGTGATCCTGGCGGTGTTGACGTTCGGCGGGGGGCTGGCGATCCTGGCGATCGACGGGAACCGCTAGGCTGTCGTGACCAGGGGTGCATTGGATGGCACCGCTTAGCGCGCGGTGGCGTCGATTGGGGGTTGGGCGGCGAGACTGGTCGCGACCGCCTCGACGCGTTCCATCACGCGCAGGATGTTGCCGCTCGACAGCTTGGCGAGATCGGCGTCGTTCCAGCCGCGGCGTGCGAGTTCGGCGAAGACGAGGGGATAGCCGTCGACCCCCTTCATGCCTGCGGGCCCGGTGCCGTTGATCCCGTCGTAATCGCCGCCGATCCCGACATGGTCGTGGCCTGCGACCGCGACGATGTGGTCGATATGGTCGGCGACGTCCCTGGCGGTGGCCTGGGGTTCGGGGTGCGCGGCATCCCAGGTCGCGAGCGGCGCGGGTGAGCGCGGGCCGTAGATGTCGGCGGGAACGCCGATCGACTTGGCATAGTCGGTCCGCAGTTTGTCCCACGCGCGCCACGCGTTCGACAGGAAGGCGGGGTAGAAATTGACCATCGCGACGCCGCCGTTTCTACCGATCGCGGCGAGGAGGTCGTCCGGAATATTGCGCGGGGCGTCGGTGATCGCGCGCGCGCCCGAGTGCGAGGCCATCACCGGAGCTTTCGATACCGCAAGCGCGTCGCGCATCGTGGTATCGGCGACGTGGCTGACATCGACGATCATGCCGAGGCGGTTCATCTCGGCGACGACCTGTTTGCCGAACGCGTTCAATCCGCCCGCGCGCCCATTCGTTCTGGGGTCATCGGTCGAGCTGTCGGCCCATTCGAGGCTCTTGCCGTGGGTCAGCGTCATATAGGCGACACCCAATGCCTTGTACTGGCGCAGCACCGAGAGGCGGCCGTCGATCTGGTGCCCGCCCTCGACCCCGATCAGGCTCGCGATCCGCCCCACCTGTTCGATCCGGCGGATGTCGGCGGCGGTGGTGGCGAGTGCGAACGCGGTCGGGTTGGCGGCGACGAAGCGGCGGACGATGTCGATCTCCTCCAGCGTCATCTCGACCGCGCGCGGGCCGGCCGTGTCGGCGGGGATCCACACCGACCAGAATTGCGCGCCGACATGGCCGCGACGGAGCCGCGCGATATCGGTCTGGAGCGGATGGGGGAGTTTATCGGTATCGCGGGTGAGGTCGGTCGCCTCGACCTTGCCGCCCTGCGCGTCGCGCAATTCCCAGGCGAGGTCGTTGTGGCCGTCAACGATCGGCGCGGCGGTGAGGACGCGAGCGATTCGGGTATCGACGGTCTGCGCGGCGGCGGGGGTGGCGACGAGCACGGCGAAAAGCGCGAGCGACATTGACGACATTGACACGGAATGGGGTGGTTTGCGGCGTCTCCGCAAAGGGCTGGCGGCGCGGCGGATGGAGCGGGCGGAGGTACGGATCGACATGCCTGCATTCGAGCATATCGCGCCGGTGTAGGACAGGGATTTCGCCGGGGTTGGTGCGCGGATGAACGATCGCGCTGCCGGACGGTTTGGGTGTCAGACCGACAGGAGAATGACGATGGAGATCACGCGCAACGGATCGCGCCCCTCAAGCCAAGGCCCCGCGGACTGGTTCACGGGCACGGTGCGGATCGATCCGCTGCTCGCGACCGAACCGCCCGCGCGCGTCGCGGGGGCGGTGGTGACGTTCGAGCCCGGCGCGCGGACCGCGTGGCATACCCATCCGCTCGGCCAGTCGCTGGTCGTGACCGCGGGACTCGGCTGGGTCCAGCGCGACGGCGGCACGATCGAGGAAATCCGCCCCGGCGACGTCGTCTGGATCGCGCCGGGGGAGAAGCATTGGCACGGCGCGACCGCGACCACCGCGATGACGCATATCGCGATCCACGAGGCGCTCGACGGCAACGCGGTCGACTGGATGGAGCAGGTGAGCGAGGCGGACTATCTGGCGCGCAGCTGAGCGGCGCGGATGACGCCCGGCGACGCGTCACGCCTTGTCGCGATCCTTGTAGTTGGGTTTGCCGCCGCTGCCGTCCGGATAATCGTCGGGGGTGACGGTCGCCTGGTTTTCGACCGCCTGTTCGTCGCCCGGATCGCGGGGTGAGCCATCCGGCTTGAAATCGCCACCGGGCTTGTTGGGTTGCTGGTCAGACATCGTCGTTCTCCGTTCGAGGCGCCAACGCGTGAACCGACGATTCGGGTTCGTTACGCCCCGTTGCGGTCGAGCCAGCCGGTGGCGAGCGAGCGGAGCGCCGCGCGCGGCTTAGTGCCGCCGACGACCGGGATCACGATCAATGCCATGGGGAAGAAGGTCGCAACCGCGATCAGGATCGCGACGCCCAGCGCGAGGCCGACCCACACCGGCCGGAGCGTTTCGCCGGTCAGCGTCACGCGGCGCGGGCCGTGATCGTCGAACCAGCGCGCGGTGAGGAGTTCGCTGGTGCCGTCGAACTTGACGGTGCTGAGCCGGGGGAGCGCTCCACCCTCCATCGGTTCGGGCCGACCTGCGCGCGCGCGGGTGCCGCCGGGACGCGTGTCGATCACCTCGAGCCGCCGCCCGCGCTCGACGATCCGGTAGCGCGACGGGGGGATGTCGGTCGGGCTGCGAGCCGCGATCCACGCCAAGTCGGCGGCGCTTCTCGACCGAAGGCCCGACCGGCGACATCGTCAGCCCAGCCGGTCCCGGAGCGCGAGCATCGCGAGCGCGGCGTGGGCTGCGCCGCCGCCCTTGTCGAGCTGCGCGGGGTCGGCGCGGGCGATCGCCTGGGCTTCGTTTTCGGTGGTCAGAATGCCGTTGCCGATCGCGATGCCGTCGAGGGTGAGCGCCATGATCCCGCGCGCGCTTTCGCCCGCGACGATCTCGAAATGATAGGTTTCGCCGCGGATGACGACGCCGAGCGCGACATAGGCGTCGTAGCGGTCGGTGCCGATGCCGAGCGCGATGGCGCCGGGGATTTCGAGCGCGCCGGGGACGGTGATCGTCTCATGCGTGTGCCCTGCGGCCTCGATCGCGGCGCGTGCGCCCGCGACGAGCAGGTCGTTGAGGTGGTCGTAGAAGCGGGCTTCGATGATGAGGACGTGGGCCATCTATATTCCTTGCGGCGTCACCCCGGGCTCGACCCGGGGTCCCGCTGTCATCAAAAAAGCGGGACGCCGGCTCAATGGCCGGGGTGACGGAGGTCAGTCGACGTCGATCGCGCGTTCGCCGACGATCGAGAGGCCGTAGCCGTCGAGCCCGACGAGCGTGTGATGCGTGTTGGTGAGCAGCACCATCTCCTCGACCCCGAGTTCGGTGAGGATCATCGCGCCGACGCCGTAATCGCGCAATTCCTCCATGTCCGCCTTTGGCAGCGTGCCGGTCTTCATCTTGAGCGCGACGGTGAACGCGTCCGACCGCTGTTTGTTAATGACGACGATGACGCCCGCGCCTTCCTCGCCGATGATTTCCATCGAGCGCTGGAGCAGGCTGGCGCGTTCGCTGTCTTCGCCGAACACGTCGGCGAAGGTCGACAGCGCGTGCATCCGGACCAGCGTCGGCGTGTTGGGATCGACCTTACCCTTGACCAGCGCGATCTGTTCGGTGCCGGTCGCCTTGTTCCAATAGGTGAGCGCGGTCCACTCGCCGCCCCAGCGGCTAGTGAACTTCGCCTCGGCGCGCTTTTCGACGAGATGGTCGTGGCGGCGGCGGTACGCGATCAGGTCGCGGATCGTGCCGATCTTGAGGTTGTGATGCTGCGCGAAGGCAACGAGGTCGTCGAGGCGGGCCATCGTGCCGTCCTCGTTCATGATCTCGCAGATCACGCCCGACGGATTGAGCCCGGCGAGGCGGGCGACATCGACCGCGGCTTCGGTATGCCCGGTGCGCACCAGTACGCCGCCGTCGCGCGCGACCAAGGGAAAGACGTGGCCGGGGGTGACGATTTCGTCCTTCGACTTCGACGAATCGATCGCGACCGCGATGGTGCGCGCGCGATCGGCGGCGCTGATCCCGGTGGTGACGCCGTCGCGCGCCTCGATCGAGGTGGTGAAGGCGGTTTCGTAGCGGGTGCCGTTGTGGCGGCTCATCAGGTCGAGCCCGAGTTCGTCGACGCGCTTCTTGGTCAATGCGAGGCAGACGAGCCCGCGGCCGTATTTGGCCATGAAGTTGATCTTTTCGGGCGTCGCCATCTGCGCGGGAACGACCAGGTCACCCTCGTTCTCGCGATCCTCGTCGTCGACCAGGATGAAGATACGACCGTTGCGCGCCTCGTCGATCATCTCCTCCGGGCTGGAAAGGAAGCCGTGGCGCAACCGGGACAGCTCAGGCTTATTTGGCACGATAATGCTCCATCCGTTGGAGGTAGCGGGCGAGGACGTCGATCTCGATGTTGACCGCCTGCCCGGCGTCGAGCGCGCCGAGCGTCGTCATCGCTTGGGTATGCGGGATGATGTTGACCGCGAAATCGGTAGTGTTGCCGTCGTCCTTGACCGCATTGACGGTCAGCGAGACGCCGTCGATCGTGACCGACCCCTTGGTCGCAAGGAAGGGCGCGATCTCGGTGCCGACGCGAAACCCGATCCGCTTCGAATCGCCGTCGGCGCAGACGCCGATCACTGCGGCGATGCCGTCGACATGGCCGGTGACGATATGCCCGCCGAGCTCGTCGCCCAGCGCCATCGCGCGTTCGAGGTTGAGGCGCTTGCCCTCGGTCCATTGCCCTTGCGCGGTGCACGCGATCGTCTCGCCCGATACGTCGACCGCGAACCAACCCGATCCCTTGTCGACCACGGTGAGGCACACGCCCGAGCACGCGATCGATGCGCCGAGGTCGATGGTCGTGGTGTCGTAGGCGGTGCGCACGACGATGCGCGTGTCGCCCGTTCGCTCGATCGATTCGATCGCGCCGATATCGGAGATGATTCCGGTAAACATCAGGCTGCCTCGTAGACCTCGACCCGATCGCTGCCAAGCTGGCGCGCGTCGTGGAGCCGCCAGCGCCCGTGCGCGGCGGCGAGGTCGGTGAGGCCGATGTCGCCGAGCGCGGGGGTGCCGCCACCGATCAGGATCGGCGCGCGGTAGAGGATGAGGCGGTCGACGAGGTTGGCGCGGAGAAACGCGGCGGCGGTCTGCGCGCCGCCTTCGACGAGGAGGTGGTCGGCGGGGAGGGTGCTTATGGCGGCGGGGGAGGTGAGCCAGATATTGTCCTCTCCCTTCCCACCGGCTGCGCCGGCGGGCACCTGCCCTCTCCCGCCGGGAGAGCGAGGGAGGCGCAACGCGCCGGAAGGGTGAGGGCGGGAGGCGGACAGGATGACTCGCAGTGGCGACCGCTCTTCCAACCCCGGAAGTCGCACGTCGAGTGCGGGCGAATCCGCCTCCCACGTCCCCCGCCCGACCAGGATCGCGTCGTGCCGGCTGCGCTCCAGATGCGCGTGGGCGCGCGCGTCGGGGCCGGTGATCCAGCGGCTGGTGCCGTCGGCGAGCGCGATGCAGCCGTCGAGGCTGGTCGCGAGCTTCAGGGTGACGTGCGGGCGGCGGTGGCGCTGGCGGGTCAGGAAGCCCGCGATCGCGCGCGCGGCGTCGGCGGCGCGGATATCGGTCTGCGTCGCGATTCCTGCCGCCGCGAGCCGCGCGAGGCCGGTGCCGTCGGTGCGCGGGTCGGGATCACGCAGCGCGACGACGACGCGCGCGATGCCCGCCGCGACGAGCAGGTCGGCGCACGCGGGGCCGCGCGGCGATTCATGCGCGCACGGTTCGAGCGTGGTGTAGCAAGTTGCGCCGCGCGACTTCGCGCCCGCGGCCGCGAGCGCCATCGCTTCGGCGTGGGGGCGGCCACCGGGCTGGGTCCAGCCGCGCCCGACGACGCGGCCGTCGTTGATGATCACGCAGCCGACATTGGGATTGGGGGCGGTCCGCCCGCGCCCGCGCTCGCCTAGCGCCAGCGCCGCGCCCATCCAGCGATCGTCGTCGCGCCCCGACTCGCGGGCGGTCAGATTCCCCATTTGCTCAACGTATCGTCGAGCTTCTTGAACTGTGCGCGGCGCGCGTCGCGTTGCGCCTGTTGGTCGGCCAGGCGCTTGGCCTTCACCTTCTGGTCGATCTTCTGCGCGGCGCGGATTTCAGCGTCGGTGCGACTCATCGGCCATTGTTCGACATAGATGATGTCGGCGCGATACGGCGGCGGCGCGATGTCGTTGCGCGCGAACAGATAGATGAGGAAGCCGGTGGCCGCCATCGCGAGCATCAGAAACACGATCTCGTATGGCGGGCGGGTGGCGAGGTACGAGCGAAGATCCTGAATCGCGCGGACCGGGGAGAAGCGGGCGAAGAACGACATGCGGCCAAGATAAGCGGGCGGGGCCGACGATGCCAGCCCCGCCACCGGGTTGTGCTGCCGCCTCATCAGCCCGCCGCAAGCCGTTCGATCGCCCGCTCCCGCCCGATCAGCGGGAGCAGCGCGGCCATGTCGGGGCCTGAACCGCGCGCGGTGAGCGCCTGGCGAAGCGGCAGGAACAGCGGCTTGCCTTTGCGCCCGGTTTCCGCCTTCAGCGCTGCGGTGAGCGCGTGCCAGGGGTCGGTGGACCAGTCGATCGTCGCGGCGAGCGCGGCGGCGCGGTCGAGGAAGCCGCGGGTGTCGGCGTCGACCACGGGCGGGTCGATCGGGCCTTCGACCACGTGCCACCAGTCGGCGACATCGCCGAGCGTGGTGAGGTTGGGGCGAATCGCCAGCCACGCCGCTTCGTCGACGCCCGCTGGCACGCGGTCCACGACCACGCCATGGGGCAGCTGGTGGAGGATGCGCGCGTTGAGCTGCGCGAGTTCGGCCTCGTCGAACCGCGCGGGGGCGCGGCCGAAGCGCGCGAAATCGAAACTGTCGACCAGCTTCTCGCGATCGACGATCGGTTCGACCGGGTCGCTGGTCCCGAGCCGCGCGAGCAGCGCGACGATCGCCTGCGGTTCGATCCCCGAGTTGCGGAAATGATCGACCCCGAGCGAGCCGAGCCGCTTCGATAGCTTGCCCTCGGTGCCGGTCAGCAACGCCTCGTGCGCGAAGCGGGGGGGCTCGACGCCCATCGCGGCGAACATCTGGAGCTGGAGCGCAGTGTTCGAGACGTGATCCTCGCCGCGGACGACATGGGTGATGCCGAGATCGGCGTCGTCGATCGCGCTGGGCAGCATGTAGAGCCACGAACCGTCGGCGCGGCGGATGACGGGGTCGCTCATCGTCGCGGCGGCGAAATGCTGGGGGCCGCGGATCAGGTCGTCCCATTCGATTCCCGCATCATGGTCGAGCCGGAACCGCCAGTGCGGCTTGACGCCATCGGCGTCGAACGCCGCGCGCGCTGCGTCGGTCAACGCCAGCGCGGCGCGATCGTAGATCGGGGGGAGGCCCCGCCCCAACTGGATCTTGCGCTTGAGGTCGAGTTCCTGCGCGGTTTCGTACGCGGGGTAGACGCGCCCCGCCGCGACGAGATCGTCGAACCGCGCCTGGTAGAGCACGAAGCGTTCCGACTGGCGGACCATCGCGTCGGGTTCGAGCCCGAGCCAGGCGAGATCGGCGCGGATGCCGTCGACGAACCGTTCCTCGCTGCGGTCGGCATCGGTGTCGTCGATCCGGAGGACGAAGCGCCCGCCGTGCTGGCGCGCGAACAGCCAATTGTGGAGCGCGGCGCGGATGTTGCCGACGTGGAGCGCGCCGGTCGGCGACGGCGCGAAACGGGTGGTGACGGTCATCCCCGAGGCTGTAGGCGCGACCGCGGGACCGGCAAAGCCCTTCCGATCCGCGGAATGCGCGATTAAGGCGACGCCTTCGGGAGACGACACGCATGAAACTGATGACCGGCAATTCGAACCTGCCGCTGGCACGCGAGATCGCAGGCTATCTCGAGATCCCGCTGACCGACGCGCTGGTGCGGCGCTTCGCCGACGAGGAAATCTTCGTCGAAATCCAGGAAAATGTCCGCGGCGAGGACGTGTTCGTGCTCCAGTCGACCGGGTTTCCCGCCAACGACAACCTGATGGAATTGCTGATCATGACCGATGCGCTGAAGCGCGCGTCGGCGAAGCGGATCACCGCGGTGATTCCCTATATGGGCTATGCGCGGCAAGACCGGAAACCGGGACCGCGGACCCCGATCTCGGCCAAGCTTGTCGCCAATCTGATCACCGTCGCAGGTGCCGACCGGGTGCTGTCGGTCGACTTGCACGCGGGGCAGATCCAGGGGTTTTTCGATATCCCGACCGACAATCTGTACGCCGCGCCGGTGATGAGCGCGGACATCAATGCGCGGTTCAAGGGCAAGAACATGATGATCGTGTCGCCCGACGTCGGCGGGGTGGTGCGCGCGCGGCAACTCGCCAAGCGACTCGACAACGCGCCGCTCGCGATCGTCGACAAGCGCCGCGAGCGCGCGGGCGAATCGGAGGTGATGAACATCATCGGCGAGGTCGAGGGGCGGTTCTGCATCCTGATCGACGATATCGTCGATTCGGCAGGCACCCTATGCAATGCGGCCGCCGCGCTGAAGGAAGCGGGTGCGGAGGATGTGGTCGCCTATGTCACCCACGGCGTGCTGTCGGGCGGCGCGGTCGCGCGGGTCGAGGGATCGGAACTGCGCGAACTGGTGATCACCGATTCGATCGGCAACCATGATTCGATTCGCAGCGCGGGCAAGATTCGCCATCTCCCCATCGCGGCGCTGCTCGGCGAGGCGATCAAGCGGATCGCGGACGAGACGAGCGTGTCGTCGCTGTTCGATTGATTGCTCCCCTGCCTTGAAAGTAGAGGAGAGGAGTCAGTGATTGCTCAGTGGGGCCACGACGACGGCAAAGCCGCCGTCGGACGGGTTCGCCTTGCGAACCGCCGTCCGGTCGATCGCTTGCGCGTGCCGCGCATTGGCGCGGGCGTGGCCGCGCCTAGCGGTTCGACAACGCAATAATATGGTCGAGCACCGCGGGATGGAGCGGTTTGGCGAAGGCGCAGCCGTATTTGAACTTGTCGCGCCAGGCGACCACCGCCTCGAGACCCGCGAGTCCCGGCAGCGTCAGCCAAACGACGGTGCCGGGCCAGAGCGTGAAGCTGGTTTCGGCGCGAAACCCCGACATCGACAGGTCGGTGACCTCGATCTCGAACCGGGTCTGCCCCCGATCGCGCAGGTGCGCGCGCATCTTGACGGACTTGCGCAGCGCGCGGCGCGCGTCCTCGTCGATGATGGCCTTGAAAGGCGCATTGAAACTCGGCTGTTCCATGACGCGCCTTGTGCCACGCCAGTGGTTACTTTTCGGCTAATGCGCGATCCGGCTGCGGCGCGCGGATGCCCTGGCGGTCGCGGCGCTTGATTTCGGCCTTCAACCTTGCGGGATCGGGGGCGACCAGAAAGCCGAAGCTGACGGTGCCGCGCCGGGTTTCGACGACGTGGTGCAGCCGGTGCGCCTGGATGATCCGCTTCATATAGGTCGAGCGGGGCAGGTAGCGCGTCGGAATGCGGTTATGGACGATGATGTCGTGGAAGCCGAAATAGATCGCGCCATAGGCGGCGATGCCCGCGCCGATCCACGCATGGCCCGGCCACCAGCCGAGGCTGACCCCGCCGAGGATCAGCGTGATCGACGGCAGCGCGAAGATCACCGCGTAGAGATCGTTGAGTTCCCACTTGCCCTCGCGATGGCGGTGGTGGCTGGCGTGGAGGAACCAGCCGGGGCCATGCATCACCCAGCGGTGCATGACATAGGCGAACCCCTCCATGCCGATGACGGTGACGAGCAAGAGCAGGATTCCGAGCGGCCAGGACATGCGAGTTCATATAGTGGCGACCGCCGGTGAAGGCGAGCGGGGTGAGCGGGGGTGGATTCACCCGTCGCCTTATGCTTTAGGCCGGTCCATTCCCGTTTTTCGAAAAAAGCCGAGGGCCGCTTCATGAACATCCACGAATATCAGGCGAAGGAACTGCTGGCCACGTTCGGCGTCCCCGTTCCCGCGGGCTTCGGTGCGCTGAGCGTCGAGGAAGCTGTGGCGGCGGCGGGCAAGCTGCCCGGACCGCTCTATGTCGTCAAGGCGCAGATCCATGCGGGCGGCCGCGGCAAGGGCAAGTTCAAGGAACTCGGCCCCGACGCCAAGGGCGGCGTCCGCCTCGCCAAGACCGCGGACGAGGTGCGCGCGGCGGCGACCGACATGCTCGGCAACACGCTGGTCACGATCCAGACCGGCGACGCGGGCAAGCAGGTCAACCGCCTCTACGTCACCGACGGGGTCGACATCGCCAAGGAATTCTACCTCGCGTTGCTGGTCAACCGCGCCACGGGTCGCATCTCGATGGTCGCGTCGACCGAGGGCGGGATGGACATCGAGACCGTCGCGCACGACACGCCGGAAAAGATCCACAGCATCGACATCGATCCCGCGACCGGCTTCATGCCGCATCACGGCCGCGCGGTCGCCGCCGCGCTCGAGCTGACCGGCGATCTCGCCAAGCAGGCGACCAACACCGCGTCGAAACTGTACGACGCCTTCATCGGCACCGACGCCGAGCAGATCGAGATCAACCCGCTCGCGGTGACCGATGACGGCAAGCTGATGGTGCTCGACGCCAAGATGGCATTCGACGGCAACGCGATGTTCCGCCACCAGGACCTGATGGAACTGCGCGACGAGAGCGAGGAGGACGCGTCCGAACTCGAGGCGAGCAAGTACGACCTCGCGTACATCAAGCTCGATGGCGACATCGGCTGCATGGTCAATGGTGCGGGCCTCGCGATGGCGACGATGGATATCATCAAGCTGAACGGCATGTTCCCCGCCAACTTCCTCGACGTCGGCGGCGGTGCCACGACCGAGAAAGTGACCGCGGCGTTCAAGATCATCCTGGCCGATCCCAATGTGAAGGGAATTTTGGTCAATATCTTCGGCGGGATCATGAAGTGCGACATCATCGCCGACGGGATCGTCGCGGCGGCGAAGGAAGTGAACCTTTCGGTGCCGCTGGTGGTTCGGTTGGAAGGCACGAACGTCGCGGCGGGCAAGGACATTTTGTCCAATTCCGGCCTGGCGATCGTGCCTGCTAACGATCTGGGCGATGCGGCGCGGAAGATCGTCGCCGAGGTGAAGAAGGCCGCCTGAACGACAACCGTCGCCTCCCACGTCATGCCGGCGAAGGCTGGCATCTCCCCGATCGGGAGCGCGACCCAACCAGGAGACCCCAGCCTACGCTGGGGTGACGAGCTGGAGAGGATTGAGAATGAAGGTATTGGTCCCCGTCAAGCGCGTGCTTGATTACAATGTGAAGCCCCGCGTGAAGGCGGACGGGACGGGGGTCGATCTGGCCAACGTCAAGATGAGCATGAATCCCTTCGACGAGATCGCGGTCGAAGAGGCTATCCGCCTGAAGGATAAGGGCGTCACCGAGATCGTCGTCGTCTCGATCGGCGAGCAGAAATCGCAGGAGACGCTGCGCACCGCGCTGGCGATGGGCGCGGATCGCGCGATCCTGATCGTTAGCGAAGAAAAGGTCGAGCCATTGGGCGTCGCGAAATTGCTGAAGGCGATCGTCGACGAAGAGAAGCCCGACCTCGTCATCCTCGGCAAACAAGCGATCGACGACGACAACAACCAGACCGGGCAGATGCTCGCAGGGTTGCTCGGCGTCGGCCAGGCGACGTTCGCGTCGAAGGTCGACCTCACCGCGACCAACGTCACGGTGACGCGCGAAGTCGATGGCGGGTCGGAGACCGAGGAGTTGTCGCTGCCCGCGGTGATCACCGTCGACCTGCGCCTCAACGAGCCGCGCTATGCCTCGCTGCCCAACATCATGAAGGCGAAGTCGAAGCCGATGGCGAACAAGACGCCCGCCGATTACGGCGTCGACGTGACGCCGCGATTGACGACGCTGAAGGTCGTCGAGCCGCCCAAGCGCTCGGGCGGGGTCAAGGTCGCCGATGTCGACGAACTGGTCGCCAAGCTGAAGGCGATGGGCGTCGCGAAATAGTCCACGCCGTTCGGGCTGAGCCTGTCGAAGCCCGTTTGAGACTCACCGCCCTTCGACAAGCTCAGGGCGAACGGTTCGGGGACACCCCCGGGAAGGTTTGAAACGATGAAGACTCTGGTTTGGGTCGAACATGACGGCAAGACCGTCAAGGATGCCACGCTCGCGGTGGTCACTGCCGCGGCGCAACTCGGTGAGGTCCACCTGCTCGTCGCAGGGCAAGGCGTCGACGCGGTCGCCGCGGAAGCCGCCAAGATCGCGGGCGTCGGCAAGGTTCATGTCGCCGACGACGCCGCGTTCGCGCATGCGCTGGCCGAGAATGTCGCGCCGCTTGTCGTCGAGTTGATGGGGCATCACGACGCGTTCCTCGCGCCCGCGACCACGCACGGCAAGAACATCGCGCCGCGGGTCGCCGCACTGCTCGACGTCATGCAGATCAGCGATATCCTGTCGGTCGAGTCGGAAGATACGTTCACCCGCCCGATCTACGCGGGCAACGCGATCGCGACCGTCCAGTCGAAGGACGCCAAGAAGGTCATCACCGTCCGCGGCACCGCATTCGAAAAGGCCGCGACCGAGGGCGGATCGGGCGCGATCGAGAAGGTCGCGTCGACGGGTGGAGCCAACGCGGATGGGGGCCTGTCAGTGTTCAAGGGCCAGGAAATCGCCAAGTCCGAACGCCCCGAACTGACCAGCGCGAAGATCATCGTGTCGGGCGGGCGCGCGCTGGGATCGTCGGAGCAGTTCCACGCGCTGATCGATCCGCTCGCCGACAAGCTCGGCGCGGGGGTCGGTGCGAGTCGTGCGGCGGTGGACGCTGGCTATGCGCCCAACGATTACCAGGTCGGGCAGACCGGGAAGATCGTCGCGCCCGAAGTCTATGTCGCGGTCGGCATTTCTGGCGCGATCCAGCATCTGGCCGGGATGAAGGATTCCAAGACGATCATCGCGATCAACAAGGACGAGGACGCGCCGATCTTCCAGGTCGCGGACCTCGGGCTGGTCGGCGATTTGTTCAAGATCCTGCCCGAGCTGACCGAGAAGCTGTAGGGGTCGGCCGCGGCCACGAAAAAGGGGCGGTGCGCAATGATCGCGCCGCCCCTTTTTTTATTCTTCAGTCCTCCCCCTGGCGGGGAGCGCAGGGTTGAATGGCCCCCGGCCATTCAAGATCACGCGGGGCGTGATTGACCCTGCTCTGTGGCAGCGTAGCTGACGGAGGGGGCGGATACGGAACGAGAGATGGTCGCTTCCCGCCCCCTCCGACCCGCTCGCGCGGCCCACCTCCCCCTGGCGGGGGAGGATTTAGGGGTTACGCGTCCACCAGTTCGAGCGCGGGATAGTCGATGTAACCCTCGGGGCCCTGGCTGTACCAGGTCTTGGCATCGTCCGCGTTGAGCGGCACGTCCTGGCGGAAGCGTTCGGGGAGGTCGGGGTTCGCGAGGAAGGTCCGGCCATAGGCGATCGCGTCGGCGATCCCTGAATCGATCACGGTTTGCGCGTCGTCCTTGAGGTAATCGGAGTTAAGCACCAGCGGGCCGTCGAACACCTCGCGAATCGCGGGTGACAGGCGGGGGACGGCGGTCTTGCCGAAGGTGCCGCCGGGGCCGGGTTCGCGCAGTTCGAGGAAGGCGATGCCGATGTCCGACAGCGCCTTGGCGGCGGGGACGAACACCTTCAGGGGCGTGCTGTCGTCGACGCCCTGCGATTCGCCGTTGGGCGACAGGCGGACCGCGGTGCGATCCGCGCCGATCACCGAGGCGACGCGCTCGGTGACTTCGCGGAGCAGGCGGATGCGGTTTTCGGGGCTGCCGCCATATTGGTCGTCGCGGTGGTTGGCACCGTCACGCAGGAACTGGTCGATCAGATAGCCGTTCGCGGCGTGGATCTGGACGCCGTCGAACCCGGCGGCCTTCGCGTTCAGCGTCGCGCGCTCGTAATCGTCGAGCAGGCGCGGCATTTCCTCGAGGCTGAGCGGGCGCGCGGTTTCGAAATCCTGCTTGCCTTCGAACGTATGCGCCTGGCCGTTGGTCCGGGTCGCCGACGAGGACACCGGCTGGCCACCGATCACCGAGGAATGGACCTGGCGGCCCATGTGCCAGAGCTGCGCGACGATGTGGCCGCCCGCGGCGTGGACCGAATCGGTGATGGGTTTCCACGCGGCGGTCTGTTCGTCCGTCCACAGTCCCGGCGCATAGGGCCAGCCGAGCCCTTCGCGGCTCATGCCGGTCGCTTCGGAGATGATCAGCCCCGCGCTGGCGCGCTGGGTGTAATATTCGACCATGATATCGGTCGGCACCGCGTCCCTGGTCGCGCGACCGCGGGTGAGCGGGGCCATCAGGATACGGTTGGACGCGCGGATCGCGCCGAGATCGATCGGATCGAACAGGCTGGGCAAGGGACACTCCTTTGGTGGTTTCCCCACAGGTAGGGCGTTAGGGGGCGACATGCATCCGCCCACCGCCCCTAGAAAAGCTATCGCGGCGCCAAGCGCCCCAGCATCCGTAGCAACGGCGCCGCCGCGATTTGCGTTCGTCGCGGTGGTGCTGGCCAATGTCGCGTTGGCGTTCGGGCCGTGGTTCGTGCGGATGGCGGATACCGGGCCGGTCGCGGCGGGATTCTGGCGGATCACGCTCGCGATTCCGTTCCTGATCGGGTTGAGTTTCGCGAGCGGGGCGCGCCCGGTACGGTTGGAACGCGGGGTAGGGCTGTTGCTCGTCGCGGGGGGAATCGCGTTCGCCGCGGATCTGGGCAGCTGGCATCTCGGGATCCTGAGGACCACGCTCGCCAACGCCACGCTGTTCGGCAATTCGGCGACGCTAATCTTTCCGATCTATGGCTTCCTGATCGCGAGGGCGTGGCCGACGCGGGTCCAGGCGCTCGCCCTGTTCCTCGCCTTTTGCGGTGCGGCGCTGTTGATGGGGCGGTCGTACGAACTCGACCCGCGGCATCTGGCGGGCGACCTGCTCTGCATCCTCGCGGGGATTCTCTATACGGTGTATTTCATCGCGATGGCGCGCGCGCGCGCGACGATGGCGCCGCTGCCCGCGCTGACGCTGTCGACGATCGCGAGCGCGTTGCCGCTGCTCGGGTTCGCGCTGCTGCTCGGCGAACGGGTGATGCCGACGCACTGGGGGGCGCTGATCGGGCTGGCGCTGGCGAGCCAGGTGTTCGGGCAAGGGCTGATGATCTACGCGCTCGGCAAATTGTCGCCGCTGGTGGTCGGAATCGCGCTGCTGATGCAGCCGATCGTCGCGGGGACGGTGGGGTGGATCGTCTATGACGAGCGGCTGGGACTGCCCGATGTGGTCGGCGTCGTGCTCGTCGGAATCGCGCTGGTCCTCGTCCGCCGCGGCGAGCGACCGGTTGCGCCCGCGCCGATCGAAGCGCAGAACGGATAGGCTATGGAAGACCTGACCCTCGACGAAATCCGCATTCGCCTGGCGGGCGACATCGCCGCCAACGCCGCGTTCGACGGCTGGACCGCGGCGGCGCGCGAGATGGCGGCCGACGCGAACAACATCGATTCCGACGTCGCCGCGCTGGCGCTGCCCGATGCGATGACGATGATCGATGCGTGGTTTGCGCGGATCGACGCCGCGATGGAGGAAGCGCTGTCGGTCGAGACGCTCGCCGCGCTGAAGATCCGATCGCGAATCCAGCGATCGATCGAGGCGCGGCTCGACGCGATGGCGCCCGACCGCGAGGCATTGCGCCGCGCGCTCGCGATCCTGGCGATGCCGCAGCATGTCGTCGCCGCGGCGAAGCTCGGCTGGCGGACGGTCGACCTGATCTGGCACCGCGCAGGCGACACCGCGACCGATTACAATCATTATACCAAGCGCGGCATCCTGTTCGGGGTCTATGCCGCGACCGTCACGGTGTTCCTCGACGACGAGAGCGAGGGGTTCACCGAGACTCGCGCGTTCCTGGCGCGGCGGATCGAGGGGATCATGCGGTTCGAAAAGGCCAAGGCGGGGTTCCTGAAGCGGACCGAGCATCTGCCGAGCCTGTCGCGCTTCGTCGGGCGGTTGCGCTACCCGGTGGCGTAACGCCGGTGATCTGACGGGCGCGATCGTCGATCGGCGCCGCAACCATTGGCCGCGGACGCCCGTTGAGAGGATATGCTGCCAAAGTCGTTCGTGCTGATCGTCGTTGCCGCCGTATCGCTCGCCGGATGCGGGCCGCGCGCCGCGCCCGACCCCGCGCCGACGGCGGTGGCATCACCCCTGCCGACACCCCCTCCGCCGACCGCGGCTGCCCCCGATCCGGCCGCCGGAGCGAGCGAGCGCCCCGCATCGGAAAGTAAGATTCCGGTGGCGATCCGGGGGACGTGGGCCAAGAGCGAGCGCGACGCCGCGCCCACCGCCGCGGATTGTGCGGACAATTATACCAATGCGGGGCGCGTGGTGCGGATCGAGGTCGACCGAATCGGCTATTTCGAAACCAGCGCGTTGCTCGAATCGATCGACCAGATTTCGGCGGACTATCTGCGCGCGACCTTTACCGAACGAGTCGGCGATTCGGTGTCGCACTCGACCCTGACGCTCGCCGTCGAGGATGACGGGACGCGGCTGACGATCCGCGGCCCTGATTCGCCCGGCGCCCGGTCCGTCACGCGCTATCGACGGTGCCCGACCGCGTAACAGTAATTGATAATCAATCGCATCAGGTTTATGTCAGTGTCAGTGACGCGCGATATCAGCCTCGAATCTCTGCCCCGGCGGCAGCCCGCGACCGTCGCGACGATCGACTGGGCGCGGCTGGCGGTGCCCGAGGCGCGGCGGCTGCGCGAGCTCGGTTTCGATGAGGGCGTGTCGGTCGAAGTGTTGCATCGCGCGCGGCTGGGCCAGGGGCCAATCGCGTGCCGGATCGGGCGGATGACCGTTGCGCTGCGCCGCGCGGTGGCTGGCGCGATCCACGTTTTGCCCGTGTCCGGCGCCGCTGCGAGCTAGATGACCGCAACCCCGCTGGTGGCGCTGGTCGGCAACCCCAATGCCGGCAAAAGCGCGTTGTTCAACGCGTTGACCGGCGCGCGGCAAAAGGTCGGCAATTATCCTGGCGTCACCGTCGAACGCCATTCGGGGCGGATCTCGCTCGACGACGGGCGCCCGATCGAGCTGATCGACCTGCCTGGCGCGTACAGCCTGGAGCCGTCGAGCCCCGACGAGCGCGTCACCCGCGACGTCGTCACCGGGCATGGCGGGCTGGAGCGGCTGCCCGATGCGCTGCTCGTCGTGGTCGATGCCGCGAATCTCGACAACCACCTGCGCTTTACGCTCCAGCTCATTGCGCTGGGGCTGCCGGTCGTCGTCGCGCTCAACATGATCGACCTCGCGACGCGCGACGGGCTGACGCTCGATCCCGCGATTCTCGAGCGCGAACTGGGGGTGCCGGTCATCCCCACCGTCGCAGTCAGGAAGCGCGGGCTCGATGCGTTGCGCCACGCGCTGACCGCGAAAATCGAGGACGGCGCGACCCGGCTGCGCGCGTCGGATGGCAGCATCGCCGAGGATATCGTCACGCTCCAGCGGCGGGCGCGGAAGATCGCGACCGCGGCGACGGTGGAGGAGACCGCAGTCCGGCGGTGGACGCATGCGTTCGACGCGGTCGCGCTTCACCCGGTCGCGGGGCCGCTGCTGCTGCTCGCGATCCTGTTCCTGATGTTCCAGGCAGTATTCACCTGGGCGACCGCGCCGATGGACCTGATCGACACGGGGTTCACCGCGCTTCAGGCGGGGATCAAGGACGCGTTGCCGCCGTCGATCCTACGCAGCCTGATCGCCGACGGGGTGATCGCGGGGGTCGGCGCGGTGGTGGTGTTTCTGCCGCAGATCCTGATCCTGTTCCTGTTCATCCTGGTGCTCGAAGCGTCGGGCTACATGGTCCGCGCGGCGTTCCTGATGGACCGGCTGATGGCGCGCGCGGGGCTGTCGGGACGGGCGTTCATCCCATTGCTGTCGAGCTTCGCGTGCGCGATCCCCGGGATCATGGCGACGCGGACGATCGATGATGAGAAGGACCGGCTGACGACGATCCTGATCGCGCCGCTGATGACGTGTTCGGCGCGGCTGCCGGTGTATACGCTGATCATCGGGGCATTCATTCCCAACACCCGCGTGCTGCCGTTCGTCGGATTGCAGGGGCTGGTGATGCTGGCGCTCTACGCGATGGGGATCGTCGGCGCGTTCGTCGCGGCGCTGGCATTGCGGCACACCGTCACCAAGGGTGCGTCGTCGGGGTTCATGATGGAGATGCCCAAATACCAGATGCCGCAGGTGCGCGACGTCGCGCTGGGGCTGTGGAGCCGCGCGCTCATTTTCCTGAAGCGCGCGGGCACGATCATCCTGTTTTCGACCGTCGCGCTGTGGGCGCTGCTGAGTTTCCCCACGCCCCCCGCCGGCAGCGCGGTATCGCCGGTCGATTATTCGGTCGCGGGTCGGATCGCGAACGGGATCGCCCCCGTGTTTGCGCCGATCGGGTTCAACCGCGACATCACGCTGGCGCTGATCCCCGCGATGGCGGCGCGCGAGGTCGCGGTGGCGGCGATTGGGACGGTCTATGCGATCGACGACCCCGAAAGCGCGACCGGCAGCCGCGCGATGGTCGACAATCTCAAAGGTCGCTGGTCGCTGCCGACCGCGCTGGCGTTCCTGATGTGGTTCGTGTTCGCGCCGCAATGCATCTCGACGATCGCGGTGACGCGGCGCGAGACCAATGGATGGAAATGGCCCGCGTTCATGGTTGGCTATTTGTTCGCCGCCGCGTACATCATGGCCGGAATCACATACTGGCTGGCGGTCGCCGCCGGGCTTTAGTTTGTAGGCGGTGCCAGCCCGCTCCCCCGCCCGGCCTCCCATCGAGGATACCGTGTGGGAGGCCGGGCGGGGGAGCGGGCTGGCACCGAAACCGGCGTGAGCCGGACATATAGAGGGACATCATGGCAGGCAGCGTCAACAAGGTCATTCTGGTCGGTAATCTGGGCGCCGATCCGCAGTCCAAGGCGTTCCAGAACGGCGGCAAGGTCGTCAACCTGCGGATCGCGACGAGCGAATCGTGGAAGGACAAGAATTCGGGCGAGCGCAAGGAAAAGACCGAATGGCATTCGGTCGCGATCTTCAACGAAGGCCTTGCCAACGTTGCCGAACGCTATCTGCGCAAGGGTAGCAAGGTGTATATCGAGGGCGCGCTGCAAACCCGCAAATGGCAGGATCAGTCGGGTGCCGACCGTTATTCGACCGAGATCGTGCTGCAGGGATTCAACAGTGTGCTGACGATGCTCGACGGCGCGCCCGGTAGCGGTGGCGGCGCGGGCGGCGGAAGCCGTGGCGGTGGCGGCGGCGATTGGGCCGGCGGCGGCGACGATTTCGGTGGCGGATCGGGCGGCGGCAGCCGTGGCGGGTCGTCGGGCGGCGGGTCTGGCGGCGGCGGGTCATCTGGCGGCGGCGGCTTCGGGCAGGGCGGCGGGTTTGCCGACGACCTCGACGACGACGTGCCGTTCTGAGCGCAGATGTCGCCGCCGCCCCGGGCGTACCGACGGTGAGCCATCGCGCGCGCCAGGTCGCCGCCTATGACATCGCCACGGTCCGCGACCGCGGCGAGCTGGACGATCTCGCCACCTTCGCAGCCGAGCTGTGCGAGGCGCCGATCTCGCTGATCTCGCTGATCGACGACGTCGACCAGCGCTTCGTCGCGCGGGTCGGCGCGGAGATCGACGTGGCACCCGCGGACATCTCGTTCTGCGGGCAGGCGATCCTCGGCGACACGGTGATGATCGTGCCCGATGCGAGCCTCGATTCGCGGTTCGCGGATCACCCGATGGTGAAGGGCGAACCGTATCTGCGCTTTTATGCGGGCGCGCCGCTGGTGGCGACCGACGGAACCGCATTGGGCGCGATCTGCGTGTTCGACGTAACGACCCGCGCCGACCTGACGCCGTTGCAGAAGCGCGGGCTGTCGGTGCTCGCGCGCGCGGCGATGGCGCGGCTCGACGACCGGCGGCAGGCGCGCGAGCAGCGTCAGTTGGAGGAGCAGCGCAGCCAGGAGCTGGCGGCGAGCCAGATTCGATTTCACACGCTGGCCGACACGATGCCACAGATGGTGTGGTCGACGCTGCCCGACGGCCATCACGATTATTACAACGCGCGCTGGTACGAATTCACCGGTATCCCCGAGGGATCGACCGACGGCGACGGGTGGAACGACGTGTTCCATCCCGACGACCAAGCCCGCGCCTGGGCGGCGTGGCGCCATTCGCTCGACACCGGCAAGCCGTATCAGATCGAATATCGGCTACGCCATGTCGACGGCACCTATCGCTGGGTGTTGGGGCGCGCGCTGCCGATCCGCGATCATGGCACCGATGGCTCCGATGGCACTGGCGCGATCACGCGCTGGTTCGGGACGTGCACCGATATCCACGAACAGAAGCTCGCGATCGAGGAACGCGAGATCATCAGCCAAGAGCTGTCGCACCGGATCAAGAACATCTTCGCGGTGATCGCGGGACTGGTGTCGTTCGCGGCGCGCGCCAAGCCCGAGATCGCGGAGGTCGCCGCCGACCTGCGCCAGCGGATCACCGCACTGGGCCGCGCGCATGATTTCGTCCGCCCGCACAGCGCCGAATCGCGCCCGGCGGGGCAACAGGACACGCTGGCCGGGCTGTTGGCGGAATTGTTCGAACCCTATCAGCAAGCCGACGGTCAGCGCATCGTCGTGAGCGGGGATACGATCGCGATCGACGACCGATCGGCGACCCCGCTCGCGCTCCTCTTCCACGAACTCGCGACCAACGCGACCAAATATGGCGCGCTGTCGCACCATGACGGGCGGATCGACGTCACGGTGACCGCAGACCGGGACGCAGCGACGATCCGATGGATCGAATCGGGTGGCCCGCCCGTGATCGCGCCAACGGCGGCGAGCGGGTTCGGGACGAAGCTGATCGAGCTGAGTGCGGTGCGTCAACTCGGCGGGACGATCGAACGCGAATGGCGCGCCGATGGCCTGGCCATGACCGCGCACATTCCGCTGGCGGCGCTCAGCCGGGGTTAGGCTCAGCCGCGGTTAAACGGCGCGGTTAAACGGCGCGGTTAAACGGCGCGGTTCGCCAGCCGGATCAGTTGCGGGTGATGCGCGGTGATGTCCCCCTCGCCGGCCAGCGCCGCCGCCGCGCGGACCGACGAATCGGTGAACGGCTTGCGGATATAGCCCAGGCTGCCGTCGCCATCGCCGATCTGCGCGGGGTTGGCGGTGACGAACACGACCTTCATGCCGAATTCGTGGACCATCCGTTCGGCAATCGCGGGGCCGGTCGAGCCATCGCGCAGGTTGACGTCAACGAACGCGAATTCGCAGCCGGGCGCAGCCGAGAGCGCGCTCTCGGTGTCGGCGGCGATCGCGGCGACGTGATAGCCCGCATCGATCAGGATGCGCTCGAGGTCGAGTGCAACGAAAATCTCATCCTCGACGATCAACGCGGTTTTGGTCATCGGGAGAAAGCCTTGGGGTTTGAGGGGGAGAGCCTTAACCTGAATAAAGCGGTAAGGTTCCTATCTCCTCAACAGAAACACCGCGTGTTCGGCAAGCAGGTTGGCCGCCGCCGAGGTCGTGCGCTTGCCGCCGGACAGGAACCATGCGCCCTCGACGACCACCGATCGGCTGCGCAAATGCTCGCGGAAATCGTCGATCGTGACATGGTGGATGTTGGGGGTATCGTACCAGCGTTCGGGGAGCAGCGGGGTGACCGGCATCCGCCCGCCCCACAGCAGCGACCCGCGCACCCGCCAATGCGCGAAATTGGGAAAGCTGACGAACGCCTGCGCGCCGATCCGGAGCAGGTGATCGAGCACCCCATCGGGCGCGCGCGCGGTCTGTAGCGTCTGGCTGAGGATCGCGTAATCGAAGCTGGCGTCGGGATAGGCGGCGAGATCGACATCGGCGTCGCCCTGAATCACCGACAGCCCGCGCGCCATCGCCGCCGCGACGTTGCCCGCATCGATCTCCAGCCCGCGCGCATCGACCCCGCTGCGATCACGCAACGCCGCCATCAACGCGCCGTCGCCGCAGCCGATGTCGAGCACGCGGCTGCCCGGCGCGACGTGATCGGCGATGATCGCGAGATCGGCGCGGAGCGTCATGCGGGGTTACCCAGGAAGCCCGCTACGATCCGGTTCATATCCGGCGCGTCGATCAGGAAGGCGTCGTGGCCATAGGGGCTCGACAGTTCGACGAAGCTCGCGGCCGCGCCCGCGGCGTTGAGCGCGTGGACGATGGTGCGCGATTCGGCGGTCGGGTAGAGCCAGTCGGTGTCGAAGCTGACAAGGCAGAAGCGCGCGAGCGTGCCGCGGAAGGCATTGGCGAGCATCCCGCCATGTTCCTCGGCCAGATCGAAATAATCCATCGCGCGCGTGATGTAGAGGTAACTGTTGGCGTCGAACCGGTCGACGAAGCTCAAGCCCTGGTGGCGGAGGTAGCTTTCGACCTGGAAATCGGCGTCGAACCCGAAACTCTTGGCATCCCTCGCCTGCAACCGTCGCCCGAATTTCTCGGTCAGCCCGGCTTCGGAGAGGTAGGTGATGTGCGCCGCCATCCGCGCCACCGCGAGCCCCGCCGCGGGTGCCTCGCCGCTGTAATAATCGCCCGCGTTCCAGCGCGGATCGGCCATCACCGCCTGGCGCCCGACCTCGTGGAACGCGATGTTCTGCGCGGTGTGGCGCGCGGTCGAGGCGATGACGATCGCCGCCTCGACGCGGGACGGAAAGGTCGCGGGCCAAGACAGCGCCTGCATCCCCCCCATCGACCCGCCGATCACCGCCTTCAGTCGCGCGATACCGAGATGATCGAGCAGCAACGCCTGCGCACGAACCATGTCGCGGATGGTGATGACGGGGAAGGCCATCGCATAGGGATGCGCGGTCGACGGATCGATGCTGGCGGGGCCCGAGGATCCCATGCAACTGCCGAGCACGTTGGCGCAGATCACGAAATCGCGGGTCGTGTCGATCGGGCAGCCGGGGCCGACCATCGCCCGCCACCAGCCGGGCTTGCCGGTGCGCGGATGCGGGCTCGCGACATATTGGTCCATCGTCAGCGCGTGACAGACGAGCACCGCATTGCCGCGATCGGGCGCGAGCGTTCCGTAGGTTTCGTACGCGATCTCGACCGGCGACAGACTGCCGCCGCCGTCGAGCGGCAGCGGTCCGGGGAGCGTAACCTGGCGGGCAAGCCCGAAGCGCTGGTCGTCCGACATGCCGTTCGCGCTACGGTCCCGCCCTTTGCAAGGCAAGTGCCGCCCGCTAAGCCCCGCGGCATGACCTCACCCCAGCCCAAATCCTATGTGATGGCGATCGCGCCCTATGTGCCCGGGCGCTCGACGACCGACGATGGGCGCACCGTCGCCAAATTGTCGTCGAACGAGAACCCGCTCGGCACGTCGCCCGCGGCGCGCGCCGCGTTTGCGGCGGCCGCGGGCAGCCTCGAACGCTATCCCGACGCGGGGGCGACGGTCGTCCGCGAGGGAATCGCGGCGGCCTATGACCTCGATCCGGCGCGGATCATCTATGGCAACGGCTCCGACGAGGTGCTCCACCTCGCCGCGGGGGCGTTCGCGGGGGCGGGGGACGAGGTGATCTTCGTCCATTACGGCTTCGCAGTGTATGAGATCGCGACGCGGCGGGTCGGCGCGACCCCGGTGGTGGCCCCCGACAAGGATTATGCGACCGACGTCGATGCGGTGCTCGCCTGCGTCACCGACAAGACCCGGATCGTCTATATCGCCAACCCCAACAACCCGACGGGGACGTTCGTCCCCCGCGCGGAAATCGCGCGGCTCCATGCGGGGTTGCGCGACGACATCCTGCTCGTGCTCGATCAGGCCTATGCCGAATATCTCGGGACCGATCAGGACGATGGCGGGATGGATCTCGCCAAGACCGCGAGCAACGTGCTGGTGACGCGGACCTTTTCGAAGATCCACGGGCTGGCCGCCGAGCGGATCGGCTGGGGCTATGCGGCGGCGCCGATCATCGAGGCGATGCACCGCATCCGGCTGCCGTTCAGCATCACGATCGCAGGGCAACATGCCGCGGTTGCCGCGCTGGGCGATACCGCGTTCGTCGATCACATCCGCGCGCACAATGCGACATGGCGCGCGTGGTTTTCGGACGAGATCGCCAAGCTGGGCAATGCGGGCTTGCGCGCGATTCCGAGCGAGGCGAATTTCGTGCTCGTCGTGTTCGAGGGGAAGCTGACCGCCGAGACCGCGTACAAGGGGCTGATGGACGCGGGCTATATCGTCCGCTGGCTGCCCAACCAGGGGCTGGCGCAAGGTCTGCGGATCACGATCGGTACCGAGGCGGAGACGCGCGGCGTCGCCGCGGCGCTGCGCGGGTTGGTGGAACGCCTGGACTAGCTAATCCCGTTCGTGCTGAGCCTGTTGAAGCACGTCCCAAACGAAACGCCCTTCGAAGGGGCCCATCAACGTAGTAGTTTGATGGGGTCCCGACAGGCTCAGGGCGAACGGAAGTAAATCATGCTGCCCTTTGCGCGCGTCACCGTTATCGGACTGGGACTGATCGGCTCGTCGATCCTGCGCGCGACGCGAAGCGCGATGCCAACGGTGCGGCTCACCGGATACGACGTCGACCCCGAGGTGCGCGGCATCGCCGATCGGATCGGGCTCGCCGACGATATCGCCGACAGCGCGGGCGCGGCGGTGATCGATGCCGATCTGGTCATCCTGTGCGTGCCGGTCGGCGCGATGGGCGCGGTGGCGGCGGCGTTGGCGGACGATCTGCCCGCCGACGCGATCGTCAGCGACGTCGGCGGATCGAAGGAGAGCGTGATCGCGGCGCTGCGGAGCGCGCTGCCCGAGGCGACGATCGTGCCGGGCCATCCGGTCGCAGGCACTGAGTTTAGCGGGCCCGAGGCGGGGTTCGCGACGCTGTTCCGCGGGCGCTGGTGCATCCTGACCCCCGACGACGCGACGCCCGAAGCCGCCACGGTCCGCGTCCGCGATTTCTGGGAAAAGCTGGGGGCGAATGTCGAGACCATGACCGCGCGCCACCATGATCTGGTGCTCGCGGTGACGAGCCATGTCCCGCATCTGATCGCCTATTCGATCGTCGGTACTGCGTCCGACCTGGAAGACGTGACCCAGAGCGAGGTCATCAAATATTCCGCAGGCGGTTTCCGCGATTTCACGCGGATCGCAGCGTCGGATCCGACGATGTGGCGCGACGTGTTCCTCAACAACCGCGAGGCGGTGCTCGAAATCCTCCAGCGGCTGACCGAGGACGTGACGATGCTCCAGCGCGCGATCCGCTGGGGCGACGGCGATGCGCTGTTAGACCTGTTCACCCGCACCCGCGCGATCCGCCGATCGATCGTCGAACAGGGTCAGGACGATGCCGCCCCCGATTTCGGGCGCGCACACGAATAGGCGCCGGTTGATCCTCCCCCTGGCGGGGGAGGTCTAGCCTTCGAGTGCGTTGATCGCGGCGTGGACGCGGGCGTCGATTTCCTCGCGCGGCAGGCCGGGCGGGATCACCTCGCCGAAGCGGATCGTGATGACGCCGGGGTGCTTGGCGCCGGTCTTGGGCATGAGCACGCCGCTGTCGAGCGCGATCGGGACGGTGGGCATGCCGAGCGCGCGATAGAGCCCCGCAAACCCCGATTTGAGCGGGGGCGTCTCACCGGGCTTCACGCGGGTGCCTTCGGGGAAGATCAGCACCGATCGCCCCGCCGCCTTCGCCGCCTTGCCCTCGCGCATCATCTGGCGGAGCGCCTTGGCGGAGGCGGCGCGGTCGATCACCAGCGCGCCGTAGCGCCGCGCCGCCCAGCCCCACATCGGGAGGTCGGCGAGTTCTTCCTTGAGGACCATCGCAGGGCCGTCGAGCAGCGCCTGCAGTTCGAGCGTTTCGAACATCGCCTGATGCTTCGAGGCGTAGAGCGCGGGGCCGACGGGGCGGGTACCCTCGATCCGGACATGAACGCCCAGGATCACGCGCGCCGCCCAGCGGTGGAACCGCGTCCACACCGTCGCATGCGCAATCACGACATGCTGCCCGAACAGCGCCGAGATCGGCACGGTCGCGACGATCGGGAAGGAGACGCTGTAGAAGAATGCGCGGAACACGACCGTGCGCAGCCACGCGATCATCGATCGAGCCCCAGCCACAGCGCGACGCGGCGCAGCAGCAGCTTGTTATATTCGTTGACCAGCGTGCCAAGCCGCGGCGTGCCCGGGACGCCGTCGCCGAGGATCAACACCTTGTCGCCGAGCGCCGCGCCCAGCTCCATCCGCGCGCGCGGCACGTGCCAGTCGGACGAGACGAGGCGGATGGTGCGATAGGAGTGCGCCTTGACCCAGGTGGCAGTCTCGGCGGCGTTCGAGCGGGTGTCGACCGCGTCGGTGCCAAGATCGATGCAGCAGGCGAACCAGCGCGGCGCGGTATTGTATTCGCGCGCCAGATCGCGCGCGCTGACCCCCGGCGCGACGCCGGTGACGAGCATCCGGCGCGCCTGGTGTGCCTTGAGCAGCGCGATGCCGCGATCGATCCGCCCCGCCGCGCCGGTCGGCACGACGATCGCGTCGGTGGTGTTGCCCTCAAGCGGCTTGGGCAGCAGCAGCATGAACACCGCGAAGCCGAGGCACCACAGCATCGCCATCGTCCCGACCAGCGTCGCCAACCGCCGCATCAGAGCGCCCGCCGCAGCGCCGCCACGACCGTCACCCGCGCCGCCACCGTCGCCAGCAGGACGAAGAACAGCGGCAAGAACGCGATCGCGATCCAGCCGCCGGTATCGAGCGTCACCCCGCCGAGCAGTTCCGACCCCAGTCCCTGAAGCCGCAGCCCGATGAACAGCACGACCAGCACGCCGGCGATGGCCCCGATCGTTCCCCCGATCGCCGCGTCGATCGCGATCCGCCGCTGAAACAGCCGCGCGACCTGGATATCGGTGGAGCCGAGCATGTGCATCACCTCGATTGTCGCGCGATGGGTTTCAAGCCCCGCGCGCGCCGCGAGCACCACGACCGCCGAGGTCGCGGCGACCATCAGCGCGACCAGCGCGACCGCGAGCCACGTCATCGTCGCCATGAAGCCGGTGACCGGCGACATCCAGCCCTGGTGCCGATCGACCCGTGCGCTGGGGCTGATCCGGCGCGCCTCTGCCGCGACGCGATCGGCGCTGCCGGTATCGGCAAGATCGACATCGATCATCGCGGGGATCGGCAATTCGGGATCGGCGCCCTGCTCCCCCAGCCACGGGCGGAGCAGCGTTTCGAGCTCGGTGCGATCGACCGCAGTGGCGCTGCGCACCCCCGGCAGCGCGCGCACCAGCGCGAGCACGCGCGCCGCGGCGGCATCGCGTGCGACCGGATCGCCCTCGACGATCTGGACCGTCAACCGCCCGCTGAGCTGGCGTTCGAGCGAGCGCGCCGAGGTGCGCGTCCCGATCCCGAGCGCGGCGGCGAGCACGGTCAAGAACAGCATGATCGCCATGACCCACGTCATCGCGCGCACGCCGCCGGCTTCGTCGAGCACCCGGCGTTCCGATGACGATCTGGTCGACGACGATCTGGCCATCAGCCGGGCCGTACCGGAGGATAGCGCAGCGCGCCGGTGGGATCGAGCAGCCGCCCCTTGTCGAGCCGCATCATCTGCGCGCCGGGCAGGCGGCTCAACAGGTTGAAATCATGCGTGGCGACGACAACGGTGGTGCCGAGCTTGTTCATCGAATCGAACAGCATCAGCAACCGATCAGCCATTTCGGGATCGACGTTGCCGGTCGGTTCGTCGGCGACAAGGATTTCGGGCCGCCCGATCACCGCGCGCGCGATCGCGACGCGCTGTTGCTCGCCGCCCGACAGCGTCGCGGGACGCGCCTGGGCGCGGTCGCCGAGCCCGACCCAGGCGAGCATTTCGCGCACCGGCTGATCGATCTCGTCCTCGACGATCCCCGCGACACGCAGCGGCAGCGCGATATTGTCCGCCGCGGACAGATGCGGGACGAGCCGGAAATCCTGAAACACCACCCCGATCCGCCGCCGGAAACCGGGCAACCGATCGCGCGGCATCGTCACCGCGTCCTCGCCAAACAAGCGGATGATCCCGCGGCTGGGGCGTTGCGCGAGATAGAGCAGCTTGAGCAGCGAGGTCTTGCCCGCGCCGCTCGCCCCGGTAAGGAAATAGAAGGTGCCGCTGGCCAGCGTGAAGCTGATGTCGGACAGCGTCTCCGCCCCGGTGCCATAGCGCAATCCCACATTTTCGAACTGCACGATGTTCGCCATGCGTGGCTGTCGTACCGCCTTGTCGCTGCCTGTCCCTAAGACCCGCTGTCGCATGCACGCGCCGTGGCTTCAAGCTTGCCACCACCCAAGCCCGCGTGCTTAGATTCGCATAACCGACGCACCGCGTTCCGCCGGTGCCGCAGTGAAGCGTCCGCATGATCCTCGAATGCCCCGAATGCCGTACCCGCTATCTGGTAGCCGACCGCGCGATCGGCGCCGAGGGCCGCACCGTGCGCTGCGCCAGCTGTCGCCACAGCTGGTACCAGGAACCCGCCGCGCCCGCACCGCTGCCCCCGCTGGCCCCTGCGCCGATCGCCCCGGGACCGACGATCGCGCCACCGCCCGCCGATGCATTCGCCGATACGGCGCCGGTTGCCGATTCGGTTCCCCCGCCGCCGCCGGTCTATGCGGACCCGATCGTCGAGGAACCGGCTGGCGATTACGACGCGTTCGCGAATCGGCCGCCGTTCCGCGCGCGGCGCAACCCGGCGCGGCGCTGGACGCTGATCGCGATCCTGGCGGGACTGATGATGCTCGCGGTCACCGGCGCGATCCTGTGGCTGGGCACGCCGGGGCTGTTCGCGCGCGTCGGCATCCCGATCGGCGCGGCCGAATCGCCGCTGCGGTTGAAGGACAAGCCGATCGAGCGGCGCGAGCTCGAAAACGGATCCGAGCTGTTCGCGGTCAGCGGGCAGGTCGTCAATCCGTCGGCGGATCGCCAGCGCGTGCCCGACATCCTGGCCGAATTGCGCGATGCGCAGGGGCGGCTGGTGTTCAGCTGGACGATCACCCCGCCGCAGCGCACGCTGGCACCGGGCGGGTCGATCGACTTCAATTCGGCCAAGCTCGACGTGCCCGCGAACTCGAAGCGACTCGAACTAAGCTTCGCGGGCGACAGTGCGCGCTGAGCCTGGGTAAGAAATGACGTTGCGGTCCCGATAGCGCTTTGCTAGGGGCCTCCCCTGCCAGCTGCCGGTCGCTCTACGAAGCGGGCCGGCGCTCTATCACGTGCGGCCGTGGCGGAACTGGTAGACGCGCAACGTTGAGGTCGTTGTGGGCGAAAGCCCGTGGAAGTTCGAGTCTTCTCGGCCGCACCATTTTTTTCAGATAAAACGCGAACGGCGCCGGGGATGACCCCCGACGCCGCCGGTTGTTCAGGCTGTCGGCTTAATTGCAGACACGGACGACGACGGTCCGCCGCGAATAGCGATCGTAGCGATTTTCGACGCGGCACCGATCATACGCGTTCTGGTCGTAATAGCCGCCGCCATAGGCGTTTTGGTCGTAGGCTCCGCCATAACCCTGGCCGCGATTGTCATAGCTGCGGCGGTAGTCGTTATAGCGGCCATCATTGTAGCCGTAGCCGTCACCGTAGGTGCCGCCCTGGATATAGCCGCGCTGCGAATAGCCGCGCCGGCGATACTGGTCGTTGTTGTTGGAACTGGCGATCACCGCCCCGATCGCCAATCCGGCGATCCCCGCGATGATCGCGGTGCCGGTGTTGTCGTGGTGGCGCTGGCGACCGTAATATTGTGCCTCGGCGGGGGCGGCGACGGTCAGCGCGGTGGCACTCATCGCGAGCGCGAGACCGGCCTTCTTGAGCAAATGGGTCATGGTGTCACTCCTCGAGGCCGGGCGACGATGTCCGAGGGGACATGCTCTCGTTCCAGCTTGCCTACCGTTATAGGGGTCTGCCATTGAACGGACCCGGAACGGACCTTGCAGCCGCGGTTCATCGCCGCGACGTTAACCGATTGGCGAAGCGACGGGCGCGTGCGACGAAACAGATCGTGGCGCGTTGATGATCTCACGCCAGGATTTTCGCCCGCGTGCGTCGAAAGGACGAGGTTGCCCGCATATTTGAACGCCATCGGTACCGCTGTCCCCGACCATGATATCCACGATGCCTTCGTCGGCTGGGCAGACGCGCGGGTCGACGCGCCATCGCGGAAACTGTTCGCGCGGATGGCGGCGCGATCGGGGATCGAGCATCGCTGGTCGGTCCTGCCACGCGGCCACAACGGCGGGTCGCCGGTCGGCGCCGGAGGGTTCTATGCCGACGGCATGCCCGGCACCGCGGCGCGGATGCAGATCTATGCCAAGGCCGCGCCCGACCTCGGCATCGCCGCGATCGAAGCGCTCGCCGCCAAGATGCCGCTCGGCGACATCACCCATATCGTCGTCGCGAGCTGCACCGGCTTCGTCGCGCCTGGGATCGATCAGATCATCGCGGGGAAGATCGGGCTCGCGCCCTCGGTCGAGCGGTTGCTGGTCGGATTCATGGGCTGTTACGCCGCGGTCGCGGCGCTGCGCAGTGCACGACATATCGTCCGGTCCGAGCCCGATGCGCGCGTCCTGGTGCTCGCGGTCGAGCTGTCGACGCTGCATCTCCAGGATACCGCCGAGATCGAGCCGCTGCTCGCGATGCTCCAGTTCGCCGATGGCGCGGCGGCGGCGCTGGTGACCGCCGATCCGACCGGGTTCGAGCTCGACCGCGGGTTCGCCGCCGCGCTGCCCGATAGTGCCGAGCTGATCCGCTGGGACATTACCGACCAAGGGTTCGCGATGCACCTGGGGGGAGCGGTCCCGAACCGGATCGCGGCGGCGCTGGCCGACGAGGCGTTCGTCGAGGTCGCGACCGGGGGCACCGCACCCGCCGATCTCGTCTGGGCGGTTCATGCGGGCGGGCGGTCGATCCTAGATGCAGTGCAAAAGGCGTTGCATCTTCCCGCCGACGCGCTCGACGCGTCGCGCGTGGTGTTGCGCGACAACGGCAACATGTCGTCGGCGACGCTGATGTTCGTGCTCGAAAAACTGCTTGCGGGGCCGTCGGTCGACAATGGCGTCGCGCTCGCGTTCGGGCCGGGGCTGGCGGCGGAGGGCGTCACCTTCCGCTCCGCCGCATGACGCTCGCGATCCGAGCCCAGGCCGATGAGTTGATGGACGCGGACGATCTGCCGGTAGAAACCTATACCAATGTCGTCGCCGACCTCGCGCAGGTGAATGCGGTGACGATGGCGGCGCGGCCGACGCTGGCGTTTCTCGACCGGATCGCCGTGAGCGACGCGCCGCTGCGAATCCTCGATGTCGGGTTCGGCGATGGCGACATGCTCCGCCGGATCGCGCGCTGGGCCGCCAAGCACGGGCGCGCGGTCGAGCTGGTCGGGGTCGACCTCAACCCGCGCAGCGAGGTCGCGGCGACGCGGCATACGCCCGCGGCGCTCGGCATCCGCTATGTCACCGGGGATTATGCCGACCTGGCGGGCGAGCGATGGGACGCGATCATCAGCAGCCTGGTCGCGCATCACATGACGCACGACCAGCTGGTCGACTTCCTCCGCTTCATGGAGTCGCACGCGCGGCGGGGCTGGTTCGTCAACGACCTCCACCGCCATGGCTTTGCGCATCGCGGCTTCGCGCTGCTGGCGACGATCGCGCGGTGGCACCCGATCGTCCGCCATGACGGCACGCTGTCGATCGCGCGCTCGTATCGGCCCGACGAATGGCCGCCGTTGCTGGCAGAGGCGGGTATCACCGAGGCCCGCGTGTTCCGCGCGTTTCCGTTCCGACTATGCGTCGAACGTCGGCGCTGATCGTCGGCGGCGGGCCGGCGGGGGCCGCGACCGCGATCGAGCTGGCACGCGCGCGCCTGCCGCACCTGTTGCTCGAGCGCGAACGCGGCGGCGATGCGTTGTGTGGCGGCTTCATCAGCTGGCGAACGATCCAGTCGCTCGAATCGCTCGGGGTCGATCCCGATACGCTTAATCCCGCACGGCTGACGCACGTACGGCTGTTCGCGAAGGATCGGCGGCGCGACGCGGCGCTGCCACACCCCGCGCTCGCGGTGTCGCGGCGGCGGCTCGATACGGTGATGCTCGATACCGCGATCCGGATGGGCGCGGCGGTCGAGGACGGGGTGACGATCCGCGAGATCGAGGGGCTCGTCGCGCGCGCCGCCGATGGCGCGACGATCGAGACCGAGGCGCTGTTCCTGGCGAGCGGCAAGCACGATATCCGCGGGCTCGCGCGCCCTGCGGACGCGCGCGGCGAGGATCCGACCTTGGGGCTGCGCGTCCGCCTGCCGCCGTCGCGGCGCGTCGCAGCGGTGGCCGATTCGATCGAGCTGCACCTGTTCGACCGCGGCTATGCGGGGCTGGCGTTGCAGGAGGATGGCAGCGCGAACCTGTGCCTGGCAGTTCACCGGTCGCGGTTGCAGGAGGCGGGGACACCACGCGCGCTGATCGACGCGATCGCGCACGACGCGCCAGTGCTGGCCGAACGGCTGGCCGATTTCGACGCCGGGCTGCCGATCGATGCGATCGCCAACGTGCCCTATGGCTGGCGCGCGCGGACCGGCGTCCCGGGGCTGTTCCGGCTCGGCGACCAGGCAGGGGTCATCCCCTCGTTGGCGGGCGAAGGCATGGGGATCGCGATTGCCAGCGGCATTTCCGCCGCGCGCGCCTATCGCGACCACGGCGCGGCGGGAGCGGCCGCCTGGCAGCTACGGTTCGCGCGGCAACTGGCGCGACCGATCACGGTCGCGGGGATCGTCCGCCGCGTCGTCGAACACCCCCGCGCCGCGCTGCTGATGCCGCTGCTGCGGCCGACGATGATCACGCTCGTCGCGAATGCGACCCGGGTCGGATATAATCGCTCTTGATTCCGCGCGTCGCAGCCACGAAATTCGAGGGCATGGACACGATCACCCACTCCGAAGCCGAATGGCGCCAGAAGCTAACGCCCGAGCAATATCACGTGCTGCGCGAAGCCGGGACCGAACGCGCGTTCGCGGGCGCGCTCAACGACAACAAGGCCGATGGTCTGTATCGGTGCGCGGCGTGCGGCAACGAATTGTTCGACAGCGCCGACAAGTTCGAATCGGGATCGGGCTGGCCGAGTTTCACCCAGCCGATCCGGCCTGAGGCGGTGGTCGACCATAGCGACACCAGCCACGGGATGGTGCGGACCGAAACGCGGTGCGCGCGGTGCGACAGCCATCTGGGGCATGTCTTTCCCGATGGCCCGCCGCCAACTGGCCTGCGCTATTGCATGAATTCGGTGGCACTCGATTTTCGCGCGCGAAAACCGATGTGATCAAAGCCGGGGTAACCCGGCGCGTGCGCTTGTAGCGGCGCGCGATAGCGGGTAATCGCCAGCCCGTTCATGGCCCGTGCGCGTACCCCTGCATCTCCTTGGCGCCGCCGCTTCGGGCTGCTGATCAAGATTCTCATCGGCCTTGCCGTGCTCGGCACCGCCGCTCTGGCGCTGGCGGTCTATGTCACGCGATCGCAGCTGCCGAGCTTCGAAGATTTGAAATCCTCGCCCAACGGCCAGATGATCCGCGTCCATGCCGCCGACGGTAGGGTGATCGTGTCGATGGGGCCGAGCTATGGCCAGTGGCTTTCGTACGACACCATCCCCGCGGTGATGCGCGACGCCACGATCTCGGTCGAGGATCGCCGATTCCGCAGCCATATCGGGGTCGACCCGATCGGCGTCGCGCGGTCGTTCAAGGTCCGGTTCGATCGCGGGCGCTGGGTCCAGGGCGGATCGACGATCACCCAGCAGCTCGCGCGCAACGTCTTCCTGAACAACCAGAAGAAGTTCGGGCGCAAGTTCCGCGAGGCGATCCTGGCGATGGCGATCGAGCGCAAATTTTCGAAGGACCAGATCCTCGAGCTGTATCTCAACAAGGTCTATTATGGCGGCGGCGCGTATGGGATCGACGCCGCGAGCCGCAAGTTCTTCGGCCATGGCGCGGAGAATCTGAGCCTGGCGGAGGCCGCGGTGATCGCGGGCCTGGTGAAGGCGCCGTCGAATTATTCGCCGACCGCGGACGCCGAGGCGGCGGTCGGGCGTGCGGGCGTGGTGCTCGACACAATGGTCGAGACCGGGGTGATCAGCCGCGGCGAGGCGGACAGCGCAGACCCGCAAGGACTGAAGCTCGCGCCCGAACCCAAGCAGAATTCGGTCCGCTATTTCACCGACTGGGCGTTGCCGCAGCTCGATACGCTGATCGACGAGACGCAGGCGCCGCTCGAAGTGTGGACGACGCTCGATCTGGGAATGCAGAAGGCGGCCGACGCCGCGATCCGCGCCAACGCACCGCCGGGGACGCAGGGCGCGCTCGTCAGCCTCGACCGCGACGGATCCGTACGCGCGATGGTCGGCGGCAAGGATTACGTGTCGTCGAACTACAACCGCGCGACCCAGGCAGTGCGCCAGCCGGGGTCGTCGTTCAAGCTGTTCGTCTATCTCGCCGCGTTGGAGGCGGGACACCGGCCGGAAGACAATGTGGTCGACGAGCCGGTCACGATCGACGGCTGGAGCCCGCGCAACGATTCGCGGCATTTTTCGGGCCAGGTCACGATCCGCACCGCGTTCGCCTATTCGATCAACACGATCGCGGCGAAGCTGGGGCAGGAGGTCGGGTTTGCCACCGTTGCCGACATGGCGCGGCGGTTCGGAATCACGACCCCGGTCAACACCCATCCCTCGATGGTGCTCGGTACGTCGGACGTCAGGGTGATCGACATGACCCGCGCGTTCGCCAGCGTCGCGTCGAAGGGGATCGCGGTGACCCCCTATGCGATCACGCGCGTCACGAGCAACGGCCAGACTCTCTATACGCACGAGGTCGATCGCAGCCATGTGCTGGTCGCGCCCTATGTCGCCGCGGAGATGACCGATCTGCTCCAGACCACGGTCAACACCGGCACCGGGCGGCAGGCGCAGATCGGTCGACCGGTCGCGGGCAAGACGGGCACGACGACATCGACCAAGGATGGCTGGTTCCTCGGTTTTTCGAGCGGTCTCACCACCGGCGTGTGGATGGGCCGCGACGACGCGAAGCCCGTCGCGGGGCTGCATGGCGGCAGTGCACCCGCGCGCGCGTTCGCGGCGTTCATGAAGCCCGCGACCGCGAACCGGCCGATCGAGGAATTCGATACCAAGGTGACGATGCCCGACTGGGCGCTCGACAACACCGAGGAAATGTATTTCGGCGAGCCCGACAACGGGTCGTTCGTCGACCCCGACGGCAACCCCCTGCCCGCCGACCGGATCCCGCCCGACGATTATTACGGCGAGCCGCAGGTCGCGCCCGTACCGATCCCCGATCGGGCGCCGGTGCAGGCGGCACCCGGCCAGCAACTCGACGATCTGATCGACCGCGTGACCGGGCGCGATCGGCGCGATCCACCGAGGGATATCCTCCGGGACGCGCCACGGGAGTCGAGCGGCACGCCGCGCGATCCCTATGCGCCGAGCCGCCAGGCGGTCCCGCGCGACGCCTATCCGCCGCGCGCCGCGCCGCACGACCCATATCAGGATTCGCGGCCAAATCCGTGAAGCGCGGTACCGTGGCGGCGGAGCCACGTGCGCGCAGGGGTAGGGTCGCTGCCGTAGAGCGCGGCGACGAGCGCGTGGAAATCGGCGCCGTGGTTCATGTGAACGCGATGCGCGACCTCGTGCGCGACGGTCGCGCGGCGGACCCAGCCGGGGGCGAGGATCAGCCGCCAGCTATAGCGGATCGCACCGCTCGCCGCGCAACTGCCCCAGCGCCCGCGCGCATCGCCGACGCCGACCCGCGCCACCGCCACCCCGGCGAGTGCGGCATATTCGCGGGTTTCGTCAGTCAATAGCGCCAGCGCCTGGCGCTTTAACCACGCCTCGACGCGGCGCGGCACCGTCGCTTCGGGGCCGGACAGCGACAGCGTATCGCCGACGATCTCGATCCGGCGGCGCGATCCCGGCCCCCAGTGGATCGTCAACTTTCGGTCTGCGACGGAGAGCGTCGTCCCTGCCACAAAGGGCAGGCGCGGGGTGAGCCGTGCGCGCTGTTCGGCGAGCCAGTCGCGCTTGGTCTCGGCCCAGGCGAGCGCGGCCTTCAGCCCCGCACGGCGCGGCACCGTCAACCGCGCGCGGCCGCTGACCGGATCGAGCGACAGCCGTACCCGTCGCGCGGTGGGGTGACGAACGACATCGATCCCGACGCCCCCCCCGACGCCGTCGATCTCGTTCACAGTTCGCGGTCGATCATATGATGTTCGAGGTCGCCGACATCGTCTTCGCTGACGGTCCAGCCGCGCACCGAGATACCGGCGCGATGCACCGAATCGCGGTCGCCCGAGATCAGATAATGCCAGTCGCGCAGCGGTTCGCCCGCGGCGCGCAGCCGATAGGCGCAGGTGGTCGGCAGCCAGTCGATGTTGTGGACGTTGCCGACGGTGAGGCGCACGCATTCGGGAACATAGGCGTGGCGATGCCGATAATCGGAACATTGCCCGCTGCGTCGGTCGAGCAGGCGGCACGCGACGTTGGTCGCGACGAGTTCGCCCGTCTCTTCGTCCTCGAGCTTGTGGATGCAGCATTTGCCGCAGCCGTCGCACAGCGCCTCCCATTGCGCGCGATCGAGCGTTTCGATCGGCTGTTCCCAGAATTTGTTCATTGCGCCCAGCGTTCGATCTCGGTGGCGACCGCGGTCGCGCCCTCGTCCGTCGGAAGCAACGCGAGCGGCTTGCCCGCCGGGTCCATCAGATAGGTCTGGCTGCTGTGCTGCATCAAATAACCACCGCCGGGCGCGGGATCGCCCTTGCTGTAATAGACCGCGAATTCCTTGGCGACCCGGGCGATTGCCGCGTCGCCGCCGGTGAGCCCGACCATCCGCGGATGAAACGCCAACACGAATTGTTTGAGCACCGCGGGAGTATCGCGCGCGGGATCGATCGTGACGAAGATCGGGACGATTCGGCGCGCGAGATCGGGATCGCTCTTGTCGAGTTGCGCCAGGGCGGTGCCGACCACCTGCATGTCGGTGGGGCAGACATCGGGGCAGAAGGTGTAGCCGAAATACATGATCCGATATTGCCCCGCGAAGTCGCGATCGGTGATGGCGTGGCCGTCCTGGTTGGTCAGCGCGAACGGGCCGCCGATCGACGCACCGGCGAGCGGCGGCGCGGCGTCGGCGGGTTGCGCCGCGGACTGCTGGGCGGCGGGCTGGCAGGCGGCGAGCAATGCGGTCGCCAAGGGCGGGAGAATTGCTCGGCACAGGTGACGTCTGGAAACGATGTTCATGGTTCGGCCAGCCTTGATCTGATAACGCCTGCCGCGCAAGTTAGGCCTGCGCCGTTGCCCGGCCGTTGAGGAAACCCGATGAAGCTCCCGCGTCTCTTGCTGTTTGCCGTTGCGATGTCTGTCGGCGTTCCGGTCGCCGCGCAGCAGACCTCGCAAGGTTATAAGTTCCTCGAGGCGGTCGAGAAGGAAGACGGCAACACCGTCACCAACATGCTCGATACCCCGGGCAGCTCCGTCGTCAACGCCAAGCAGGTGACGTCGGGCAAGGCCGCACTGCACCTGCTGGTCACGCATTCGGGGTCGTTGTTCTTCCAGTTCATGCTTCAGCGGGGTGCCGACCCCAATATCCGCGACGACAAGGGCAACACCCCGATGGTGCTCGCCGCGCTCGCAGGGCGCGAGGATCTGGTGCGGCTGTTGCTGACCTACAAGGCGAACCCCAATCTCGGCAACGCGGGCGGGCAGACCCCGCTGATCCTTGCGGTGGCGAACCGCGATGTGCCGCTGGCGCGGCTGTTGCTGACCGAAGGTGCCAACCCCGACCAGACCGACAATCTGGCAGGAATGTCAGCGCGCGATTACGCCAAGCGCGATGCGCGCAATCCGATCCTTGCGCAGTTGCTCGCGACCGCGCCCAAGACGGCGCGACGCGCCACGGTTGCGGGGCCGAAATTCTAGCCCAGCGGTAGCGCCAGCGCTTCGGGGTCGGTCAGCGCGGTGATGCGGCGCGCGGCGCGGCGGGCGAACGCGAGGGTGCAGCGTTTGCGGACGGGTGCGGCGAGCGCCTGGGTGTGCGCCTGACGGACGATCGCGGCGTCATAGCGGTCGGCGACGATGATCCCGGTCCGTTCGGGCAGGAACGCGGGCGATTCGAGCGGCGAAAGGTCGAACCCCGCAGGGACCGCCCAGAAATAGCGGTCGGCATGGCCAAGATAATCAGGCCATTTGCCGTCGCCCATCAGGTCGGCGCGCGACACCTTGATCTCAACGATCACGATCCCGCCGCGCGCGTCGATCGCCATCATGTCCGCACGGCGCCCATTGTCGAGCGGCACTTCGAGGATCGCGACCAGGTCGTGGCGCAGCAGCATCCGGGTAACGCCGCGCGCCACATCGGCGGCGCAGAGCGCGGGATCGCCACCATCGACGCACGAAGCCGGAGCGGTGTCTAGCATCCGCGGTGTCTAGAACGTTTCAGGAACGCTGGGCAAGCCCGTGTGCGGGGGCTTGGCCGATTCAGCGATAGAAGACGTGGTTGCCGATCATCGCGATCCGCGTCAGCCGCCCGCCGGGGCGACGGCCCGAGGTGTTGAAATACAGCGCCTTGGCGGCGGGACTGTCCCACGCCGCAGCGATCGCGACCTTGGCGACCGCGATCGCGGTGCGATAGGCAGCGAGATTGCGAACGGTGGGGATTTCGCCACCGCGCACGAAGCTGAACTGCCCGCGCTGCTTGACGACACCGCACATGTCGCTCGGGAAGCGGCCCGACTTCGACCGATTAAGGATGACGTTGGCGACCGCGAGCTGCCCGCTTAACGATTCGCCGCGCGCTTCAAAGTATATCGCGCCCGCGAGGCATTTCTGGCCGTCGTCGATATCGGCAACGTCCTGCGCCGCGACCGCGTCGGCCAGGCTGTCATAATCACCGTCCGCCTGCTGGGCTGGTGCCGCCGCGATGGGCTCGTCTGGCACCTTCTGGATAAATGTGAGCGCGGTATCGACCGAGGTGGGTCGGTCGTTCGCGGGAACCATTGCGGGGGTCACGGTGTTGGGAGAGGGAATCGCGGTACGATCGATGTCGTTCGCGTGGCCGGCGGTGCTGTGGACCAGCGTGCCGGCGAGGGTCAAAGTCATCACCGCGAGGGTCGCGGCGCGCTGCAAGATCGTCATTCACATCGGTCGATATGCGGTGAGACCGCCGGTACGACCATGATGAGCATCGTCGCTCTGGTCGCCCGGGCATCCCCCCGACTGCGTCACTGATCCGGATCGCACCCGGCGGTCAGCACAACGCTTCCATTACTGATCGGGAGCAATATGGTGCAGTGCACACACGTCAATCGTCGAGGATCGTTTCAGCGGCGAACCGTTCCGCATCCGGGCTCGTCAGTTCGATTACCCACAGGTCCGGATCGGATGAGCGGCGGCGCCGCCAATAACCGGTGACGTCGTCCGCCGGAGTCGAATCGATCAGCGCGACCCGCCCGTCGGGGCCGATTCCGCGTTCGAGCACCCGGTAATCGGTGCCTGCGGTGCTCACCACGAGCAGGATCGCGCCCGCCTGCGGCTGCCCCTTGGCGAGAACGAAGCCGAAACCCCCCGAATCATTGGCGCGGCGAATCATCGCGCTCACCAGGATGCCGCTCGGCAGCGTCATCCGTCCCCACCACCGAGGCGATAACCCGGCAAGTCCGACAGCGGGATCCGCGATCGCATGAACGTGCCGGTGCCGCGTGCCGCCTCCTCGCCCTGCGCGTCGATCAGCCGGGCGTCGGCAACGTGGACGCGCCGCTTGCCGTTGATCCAGCGCCCTTCCGCGATCACGCGCCCCGAGCCGAGCGGGCGGGTGAAGAGCAGGTTGAACGCGGTCGTGAGCAGGAATCGGTCGGTGACGAGGCTGTTGGCGGCATAAAAGGCGGCGTCGTCGAGCATCTTGAAATAGCTGGTGCCGTGGACCGCGCCCGCGGCGTGGAAATGCCGTTCGTCGAGGTCGAATTCGATCCGCGCCACCCCGGGTGCGACGATCGTCAGCCGCGATTCGAACAATTGGTTGATCGGCGCGGCGGCATAGAGCGATTCGAGCGCGCGGAAATGCGCGGTCGCCCCACTGCCGGGGTCGACCGCAGGCTTAGGTGCAGGATCAGGCGGCATCACGCGCCGCGTCCGCCGAGAACAGTGCAAACAGCGCATCGCGCGACCCCGCGCCGCGCAGCTTCGCGAGGAATCCGCGATCGCGCAGCTGCCGCGACACGCGCGCGAGCGCCTTCAGATGATTCGCGCCCGCATCGGGGGGCGACAGCAGCGCGAAGATCAGGTCGACCGGCAGATCGTCGACCGACTCGAACCCGATGGGGTGCGCGAGCCGGACGAAGACGCCGGACACCTGGTCGAGCCCGTCGATCCGCGCATGCGGGATGGCGACGCCGCCGCCGAAACCGGTCGAGCCCAGCCGCTCGCGTGCGCCCAATCGGTCGATGACGGCTCGCGGATCGACGCCGAAGCATTGACCCGCAACCGTCCCGAGTTGCTGAAACACCTGTTTCTTGTTCGCCGCGGCCACGTCGATCAGGACGCCGTCAGGCGACAATAGGTCGCTAAAATCGTGCATACGCTATCACTACCCCCTGCGCGGCGCAGATATTCCCCCCGCGCCGCGCGACGCTATCGCGTCAATCGTGCTGCGGCTCGACCCAGCCGATCGTCCCGTCGCCGCGACGATAGACCATATTGTGCGCGCCGGTCTTCGAATTCTTGAACAACAGCGCGCCGGTGTTGCGCAGGTCGAGCATCATCACCGCGTCCGACACGCTGACATCGGGGATGTTGGCGCGGGTTTCGGCGACGATCAGCGGCGCATCGGCGACCTCTTCTTCCTCGGGCGTATCCTGGAACACGGTGTAGCCCGCATTGTCGAACGCGTTGCTGTCCGCGACCTCGGCCGCAAGATCCGCGTGGCGCGCCTTCAGCCGGCGCATGTAGCGGCGCAGCTGGGTTTCGATCTTGGCGGCGGCGCCGTCGAACGAGGGATGCGCCTCCTGCGCGTCGTTGTGCCCCTTGAGTACCAGCCCCTTCATGACATGCGCGACGATGTCGCAGGTGAAGCCGTTGTCGTGCGGTCCCTTGCCGAACGTCACCTCCGCCGAGATCGTGCGGGCAAAATATTTGTCGGCGATACCCTGAAGCCGGTCAGTCACATGATCCTTCAGCGCATTGCCCGTTTCGACCTGGTGACCTGAAATCCGGATATCCATTGCATTCTCCATTCTATCGTTCTTGGCGACGCGCCGTTCGGCGCGGTCGCGGGTGCGTCAATGCGACGCGTCGACGCCCCAGAGCGGGATGTCGATGCCCTGTAGAAAGGCGGCGTGCGCCGCAAGTTCCGTCGGGCTGGCACGAAATACGCGCGATGGCCTCATCGGCACGTCAGCCCGATCGCGTCGTGTCGCCGACGGCGCGACGATTGCGGCATCGGCAACGAGCCCCAGCCCGATCTGCCGCCCGCCCATCAATTCGACATAGACCTGCGCGAGCAGTTGCGCGTCGAGCAGCGCGCCGTGGAGCACGCGGTGCGACCGATCGATTCCGAACCGCGAACACAACGCGTCGAGCGAATGTTTCGCACCCGGGTGGCGACTGCGCGCGAGCTGGAGCGTGTCGACCATCCGCGTCGTGCACACCAGCGGGCGCCCGCACCGGCGCATCTCGCCGTTCAGGAAGGAAAAATCGAACCCCGCATTGTGCGCGACGAGCGGCGCGTCGGCGATGAACTCCAGCAATTCATCGACCGCGGCGGCGAACAGCGGCTTGTCGCCGAGGAAGACCGACGACAGCCCGTGGACCGCGAACGCCTCGGCAGGCATGTCGCGTTCGGGGTGGTAATAGGCGTGGAAGGTGCGCCCGGTCTCGACCCGGTTGATCAGTTCGACACACCCGATCTCGACCATCCGGTCGCCGCCCTGGAAGCTCAATCCCGTGGTTTCGGTATCGAAGACGATTTCGCGCATCGATCCTCTATCCGCCTGTCGACGCGTTCAAGCAAGCGATGAGCCCGCGTACCGCGGCGCGGGTGTCCTCGGTCGGCACATCGGTCGCGATGACGTGATCGGCGCGCGCGCGCTTGACGTCATCGGGAGTCTGACGCGCCAGAATTGCGGCGAATTTCGCGTCGGTCATCCCGGCGCGGGCGAGCACGCGGGCGCGCTGGACCGCAGGGGCGGCGGAGACGACGACGATCCGGTCGACCGCGCGCTCGCCGCCGGTTTCGAAGAGCAGCGGGATGTCGAACACGACGATCGGCGCGTCGGCATGATCGGCGAGAAAGCGCGCGCGTT
The DNA here is from genome assembly GCF_006438955.1 of Sphingomonas oligophenolica. Lineage (GTDB taxonomy): Bacteria > Pseudomonadota > Alphaproteobacteria > Sphingomonadales > Sphingomonadaceae > Sphingomonas > Sphingomonas oligophenolica_A. Next base: position 395,345 of record NZ_RCZK01000001.1, read on the forward strand.
CTGCGCCGACCGCGGGATGGACGATGCGTTCGAGCCGCGTCATCGCATCGTCGTCGGCGAGCACCGCAGAGCCGAGCCGGGCGCGGTCGACGCCGTTCGCGTCGGTGGTGCCCGGAAACGCCGCCTCGATTCGCGCGACGAGTGCACCGCCCGCCGCCTGGAGCCGGTGGACCGCAGCGTCGGCGTCGAACACCGGCACCCCCTCCGCGGCGAACATCGCGGCTACGGTCGATTTTCCCATCCCGATCGATCCGGTAAGGCCGATCGTGATCATGCGGTCAGCAAGGCGCGCAATTCCTCGTCGCGATCCCGCGGGGGCGCGGCGCCGAAGAACAGCTCGAACGCGACCGCGGCCTGGCCGACCAGCATTTCAAGCCCGTCGATCGTGTCGAGCCCGCGCGCGCGCGCCGCGCGGAGCAGCGGGGTGTCGAGCGGGGCATAAACGATATCGTAGACGACCGCATCCTCGGACAGCGCGCCGAGATCGAGCGTGAGCGCTGGCTGGCCGGTCATCCCGAGCGTTGTGGCGTTGACGAGCAACGCGGCAGGCGGCGCGACCGGGGAAATCGCGAGCGCGTCGCCCTTGAGCCCGAACGACGCCAGCAGCGCGGCGCCCTTCAGCGGGTTGCGCGCGAGGATCGTCACCGCGTCGACCCCGATCCGCGCGAGCGCGAACAGCACCGCGCGCGCCGCGCCGCCGGTGCCGATTACTGTGACCGGCGCGCCCGCTAGATCCAGATCGGCGAGCGGGGCGTAGAATCCAGCGGCATCGGTGTTGGTGCCGATCAGCGCGCCGTCGTCGGCGCGGACGATGGTGTTGATCGCGCCGATCGACCCGCGGACGTCGCCGCGATCCTCGACCAGATCGAGCGCGGCGATCTTGTGCGGCACGGTGATGTTGCAACCGCGCCACGCGGGATCGTCACGACGCCGCGCAACGAAATCGGCGAGGTCGGCGGGGGAAACATGGGTCTTGCGGTAATCGGCCTCGATCCCGAGCGCCTTCAGCCAGAAACGGTGGATCAGCGGCGATTTCGACTGCGCGATCGGGTCACCGATCACCTCCGCATAAGGGGCCGTCGTCATCGAAAACACCCCTTCGACGTTGACGAAGTTGACACGGAATCGGTGTTTTGCGCGAGCGTCAACGTCATGCCGCCAGCACTCCGCGGACGCGCAGAAAATCGAGCACCGGGAGCAGCGGCAACCCGAGCACGGTGAAGTGACTGCCGTCGATCTTAGCGAAAAGTTGCACGCCCGGTCCTTCGATCCTGAAACAGCCGACACAGCCCGCGATCGCGGGCCATTCCTGGTCCAGATACGCGTCGATGAAGCCGTAGGACAGCGACCGGACGTGGAGCGTGGCGCCGTCGACGTGCCGCCAGACCGCCGCGCCGTTCTCCGCGATCACCGCGGCGCTCCACAATTTATGGCGACCGCCGCTCATCCGCGCGAGGTGGTCGGCGGCCTGCCCGCGGGTCTCGGGCTTGTCGAGGCGGGTGCCGTCGGCAAGTTCGACGATACTGTCGCTGCCGAGCACGAGCGCACCCGGCGCTCGGCTCGACACCTTGAGCGCCTTCAATTCGGCGAGCGCGTCGGCAAGGTCGCGCGCGGGGAGATGCGCGAACGCCGCCTTCGCCGCGTCCTCGTCGACCCCCGCCGCCATGGCGTCGAACGGCACGCCCGCGTCGGTCAGCATGGCGCGCCGCGAGGCGCTTTGCGAGGCGAGAATCAGCGTCATGCCGCAGCGCGTTCGCCGACCAGCGCGATGATCGCGGCGGCGGTTTCCTCGATCGAGCGGCGCGTCACGTCGATCACCGGCCAGCCATTGTCGGCAAACATCCTGCGCGCGAACTGGAGCTCGCGCGCGACCGCCTCGGCCTCGACATAGGCGGTATCGGGTTGTTGGTTCAGCGTCAGCAGCCGGTTGCGGCGGATCTGGATCAACCGGTCGGGGCTGGTGGTCAGCCCGACGACGAGTGGATGTTTCAACGCATAGAGCGACGCGGGCGGCGGGCTTTCGAGCACGATCGGAATGTTGGCGGTCTTGTACCCGCGGTTGGCGAGGTAGATCGAGGTCGGGGTCTTCGACGAGCGTGAGACCCCGGCGAGGACGATGTCGGCGTCCTCCCATTCCTCCGCGGCGATGCCGTCGTCGTGCGCAATCGTGTAATGGATCGCATCGACCCGCGCGAAATAGGCGGCGTCGAGCATATGCTGGCGGCCGGGGCGCGCCTTGGCCTGCTGGCCGAGCAGGTGCGACAGCGCATCGTTGACCGGATCCAGCGGCGCTACCGCGGGCAAGCCCAGCGCGCGGCACCGCGCCTCGAGGATCCGCCGGGTCGCGACATTGACCAGCGTGAACACCACCAGCCCCGGATTCTGCGCGATTTCCTGGAGGATGTGTTCGAGATGCGCTTCGGTGCGGACCATCGGCCAGAAATGGCGGACGGTCTCGACATCGTCATATTGCGCGAGCGCCGCCTTGGCGATGTTCTCCAGCGTCTCGCCGGTCGAATCCGACAGCAGATGGAGGTGGAGGCGCGTCATGGAGTGGGCTGGACCGATCTGTGGAAAACCATCGCAAAACGGCTAGCGTAACTCGCCACACCCGCCAAGCGACACCGCCGCGGTGGACAAGCATCGATCTATCCACAATCCCGCGCACAGCATCCGGTTTCATCCACAGGGTGTGGATAACGGGGACACCATCCGCGAATCGCGCGGGGATGGTGGCTGCTTGCCGGTCAAGGCGTTGATGGTTACGGGACAACCGGCTTTATCCCGCGTTCCACGTGCCAACCACTTCAACATCCTATTTTTAGAATCTTCTAATAGAGGAAGAAGGATCCTGACCGTTCCCGTCGCCAAGTCGCTGCTGTCCGTGTTGAAGGGCGAGCGGCAGGCCGTGTCCCCGATCTGGTTGATGCGCCAGGCGGGGCGGTATCTGCCCGAATATCGCGCGCTGCGTGAAACCAAGGGTGGCTTCCTGGCGCTCGCGACCGATCCCGATGCGGCAGCGGAAGTCACGCTCCAGCCGATCCGCCGGTTCGGATTCGACGGCGCGATCCTGTTTTCCGATATCCTGATGGTCCCTTGGGCGTTGGGGCAGGACCTAACGTTCGGCGTCGGCGAGGGGCCGCGGTTGACCCCGCCGCTGATCGATCACGCATTGGGTGCGCTCGACCGCGTGCCGGAGCGGCTGGAGCCAGTCTATCAGACGGTCACGCGGGTTGCGGGTGCCTTGCCTCCCGAAACGACGTTTCTCGGCTTTGCAGGCTCTCCGTGGACCGTGGCGACCTATATGGTCGCGGGCCAGGGATCGAAGGATCAGGGCGAGACGCGCAGCTACGCCTATCAGGACCCGATCGCGTTTGGCGCGATCATCGATGCGATCGTCGAGCTCACCATCGACTATCTCGCGCGCCAGATCGAGGCGGGGGTCGAGGCGGTGCAGTTGTTCGACAGCTGGGCGGGATCGCTCAGCCCGGCGCAGTTCGAACGCTGGGTGATTGCGCCCAACGCTGCGATCGTCGCGGGCGTGAAGGAGCGGTGTCCCGGTGCGGTCGTGATCGGTTTTCCCAAGGGCGCAGGCGCGAAATTGCCCGCCTATGCACGCGAGACCGGGGTCGATGCGGTCGGACTCGACGAAACCGTCGATCCGCGCTGGGCCAACGACGTCCTGCCGACGGGAATGCCGGTGCAAGGCAATCTCGATCCGCTGGCGCTGCTGGCGGGAGGGCAAGCGCTCGACGAGGGAATCGACCGCGTGCTGGCGGCGTTCGTTGATCGTCCTCACGTCTTCAACCTGGGCCACGGGATTGGGCAGCATACCCCGATCGCGCATGTCGAGGCGCTGATCGCACGGGTACGGGGGTAGCGACACCGATGGAGTATCTTGCCTTGGCCTATAACTGGTTCCTCGCCGCGCACCTGATCTTCGTCGTGTTCTGGATGGCGGGGTTGTTCATGCTGCCCCGCTATCTGGTTTATCATCAGGAGGCGATCGCCGCGGGGCGGACCGAGGAAGCCGCGTTGTGGGTCACGCGCGAGGCGAAGATCCGGCACATCATCCTGACGCCTGCGATCGTCGTGGTGTGGGTGCTCGGGATCACGCTGGCGACGCTGGGGCATCATTGGGCGGAAGGCTGGCTCGGCGCGAAGCTCGTCTTCGTGGTCGGGCTGTCGGGATATCACGGCTGGGGGGTCGGTTATGCGCGCAAACTTGCCGCGGGACGACCTTCGCTCGACGGCAAGACGCTGCGGATGCTCAACGAGATTCCCGCGCTGGGGGTCACGGTGATCGTGATCCTGGCGGTCATCAAGCCGTTCTGAGGTTGCTTGACTAAGCGACGCGCCCCACTTACGTCCTGATTTCGTGTAGAGCGGCGTCCTGCCGTTCCGCGTCCTCGCTCCCCAGCCTCACGTCGCCGCTGTCCTTGCCGCCGACCTGATCTTCCCCCGCTGACCCGCATCCGGAAATATCCATGCATCTCAAAGATTTGAAAAAGAAGACCCCTGCCGACTTGGTCAGCATGGCCGAGGAATTGGGGGTCGAGAGCGCGTCAACGCTGCGCAAACAGGATCTGCTGTTCGCGATCCTGAAGGTGCAGGCCGAGAATGGCGACCAGATCATGGGGCTCGGCACGATCGAGGTGCTCCAGGACGGTTTCGGCTTCCTGCGCAGCCCCGAGGCGAATTATCTCGCAGGCCCCGACGACATCTATGTGTCGCCCAACCAGGTCCGCAAGCACGGGCTGCGTACCGGCGATACCGTCGAGGGCGAAATCCGCGGGCCTAAGGACGGCGAACGCTATTTCGCGCTGATGCTGATCACCGCGGTCAATTTCGACGATCCCGAAGCGGTGCGGCACCGCGTCAACTTCGACAATCTGACCCCGCTCTATCCCGAAGAGAAACTGACGCTCGATCCCGAGGATCCGACCCAGAAGGATAAGAGCGCGCGGGTGATCGACATCATCAGTCCGCAGGGCAAGGGCCAGCGCACGCTGATCGTCGCGCCGCCGCGGGTCGGCAAGACGGTGATGCTACAGAATATCGCCAAGGCGATCACCGACAACCACCCTGAAATCTTCCTGATCGTGCTGCTGATCGACGAACGGCCCGAAGAAGTGACCGATATGCAGCGCAGCGTGAAAGGTGAGGTTGTCAGCTCGACCTTCGACGAGCCCGCCACGCGCCACGTCGCGGTCGCTGAGATGGTGATCGAAAAGGCCAAGCGGCTGGTCGAGCACAAGAAGGACGTCGTGATCCTGCTCGATTCCATCACCCGGCTGGGCCGCGCCTACAACACCGTCGTGCCGAGTTCGGGCAAGGTGCTGACCGGCGGCGTCGACGCGAATGCACTGCAGAGGCCTAAGCGCTTCTTCGGCGCGGCGCGCAACATCGAGGAGGGCGGTTCGCTTTCGATCATCGCGACCGCACTGATCGATACCGGCAGCCGGATGGACGAGGTGATCTTCGAGGAATTCAAGGGCACGGGTAACTCCGAAATCGTACTCGATCGCAAGGTTGCCGACAAACGCGTCTTCCCCGCACTCGACGTTGGCAAGAGCGGCACGCGCAAGGAAGAACTGCTCGTCGAGAAGGACAAGCTCAGCAAGATGTGGGTGCTGCGCCGCATCCTGATGCAGATGGGCACGATCGATTCGATGGAATTCCTGCTCGACAAGATGAAGAATTCGAAGACCAACGAGGACTTCTTTGAGTCGATGAATCAATAGAGAAGCGCGACAGTCGGCAACGTCCGACTGACTCGCGCCAGCGCGGACGGCGGGGCGAAGCACCCGACCGACGGCGTGGACTTTGCCCACGTCCGCGCTGCGTTGATCCTCAAAAATCTTAAATTCACATTGTGCTACACCGCGGCAGAGCCGCGTCGTCAGTCCTCGCTTTTAGCGAGGCTGGCCGGGCAGCGCGACGGAGGCTCGCTTTAGCTGCGCTAAAGCGTTACGCGCGCTGCCATGCCCGATTTCAGCATTGCCGATGTGTTCACCTCCGCGGGTCTCGCCGCGCTCGGTCAGGTCATCATGATCGACCTGATGCTGGCGGGCGACAATGTCGTCGTGCTCGGTACGCTGGCATCGGGGCTGGAGCCCAAGCAGCGCAAGCAGGTGCTCACCTTCGGGGTCGGGATCGCGCTCGTGTTCCTGGTCGGGTTCGCCTATTTCGCGACCCAGCTGCTCCATGTCGTCGGGTTGCTGTTCGCGGGCGGGTTGCTGTTGCTGTGGGTGGCGTGGAAGCTGTTCCGCGAATTGCGAGGGGGTGATTTCGGCGCTGGGGGAGCCGCGGTCGACGGGGTGAGGCCGCCCAAGAGCTTTGCCAAGGCCGCGATCCAGGTCGCGATCGCCGACCTGTCGATGAGCCTCGACAATGTGCTCGCGGTCGCGGGGGCGGCGCGCGACCATCCGACCGTGCTGTTCTTCGGGCTGGCGCTGTCGGTGACGCTGATGGCGCTCGCCGCGAACTTGATCGCGCGGATCATCCAGCGGCATCACCGGATCGCATATATCGGGCTGCTGGTGATCCTCTATGTCGCGGGATCGATGATCTATAGCGGGGTCGTCGATCCTGAGGTCGGGATCGGTTACCTGTTCCGCTGAGGCGGTGGCGATCCGCGTGGTCACATGGGTGCGTCGGTGTTGGGTAGGCTATTGCGGCTTACCCTAAATGCTCAGCGAAAAACGCCATCGTTCTCGCGTCGGCTTCGTTCGCGGATGTGGGCGAGCGGCGCTGGCCGAATTCGGTCGCGAAGCCGTGATCCTCGCCCGGATAATCGTGCAGCGCCACCTTGGGATGATCGTCGAGCCCCGCATGCATCGCGGCCTGGGTCGCCTGGTCGACGAAATGATCGTCCTGCGGAATGTGGAGCATCAGCGGGTTGGCGATCGCGTGCGATTCGCGCAGCAGGCCGTCGATCCCGACCGCATAATAGCCGACCGTCGCGTCGATGTCGGTCCGCGCCGCGGTCATATAGGCGAGGCGGCCGCCGAGGCAGTAGCCCACTGCTCCAACCTTGCCGGTGCCGCCCAGCGCGGCGCGCGCGGCCTTGATCGTCGCTTCGATATCGCGCACGCCGCGGTCCTGGTCGAACTCGCCCATCAGTCCGAGCGCGCGCTGCATGTCTGGTTCGATGTCGGGATCGAGCTCGATTCCAGGCTGGAGCGGATGGAACAGGTCGGGCGCATAGGCGAGATAGCCCGCCTCCGCGAGCGTATCGCATTTGCGGCGGATCCCGGCGTTCACCCCGAAGATTTCCTGGATCACGATAATCGCGGCGCGCGGGGTGTCGGCGGGCTCGGCGACATAGGCGGTGAACGGCGTCGTGCCGTCGAGCGCGTCGATGGTGACGGTCCTGGTCATGATGATCCTTCGTGTTCGTGGGTGAGGAGCCAGCGCTTGGTCGCGACGCCGTTGCCGGCTGAATAATGGTCGTTCGGCCCGGTGCTCAGCACGCGGTGGCATGGCACGACGATGGGGAAGGGATTGCGCGCGCAGGCCTGACCCAGCGCGCGGGCGCTCGATCCGATCGTCGCCGCGATCTCGCCGTAGCGCGCGGTGTCGCCATAGCCGATGTCGACGATCGCCTGGCGCAACGCCGCGCCGCGCGGCGTTGCCGCGGGGGCCAGCGGGAGATCGAATACGGTCAATTGCCCGGCGAAATAGGCTGCAAGCTGGTTCATCGCGGCTTGTAGCGTCGGATCGAGCGGGGTTGCCGTTGCCGATCGCGCGGGCGACGGATCGATCGCGATCCGCGTGATCACGCCGTCGATCGCGTCGACGTCGGTCATGCCGATCGGGGTCGGGAGCGAAGCAGTCTCGCGTGTGGCCATGCGGTCGGCTATGCAACGCGCACGCGCGCCACTCAAGCGTGCCAGCGCACAAGGGGCGAGACGATGAAGGTCAATGTCGAAGTCGAATGCACCCCCGAAGAGGCACGCCGCGCGGTGGGCCTGCCCGATCTGTCGCCGGTCCACGACCGTTATGTCGCGATGATGCTCGATTCGATGGATGGCAACGTGAAGCCCGAGATTATCGAGACGATGATGAAGAACTGGGCGCCGATGGGCGAGGCGGGCCTGTCGATGTGGCGGCGATTGTTCGAGGCCGGCACGGGACCAGGCAAAGGCAGCGACTGAGCGGGCGATGACGACGATCGTCGCGGTATCGAGCGGGCGGCCGCCTGCCGCGATCGCGGTGATCCGGATCAGCGGTGGCGAGGCGTTCGCGGCGGCGCGCGCGCTGACGGGATCGTTGCCGCCGCCGCGTGAGGCGCGGGTGCGGGCGCTGCGGGCCGCGGATGGCGCGCTGCTCGATCGCGCGCTGATGCTGGTGTTTCCGGGGCCGCGGTCGGCGACGGGAGAGGACCTGGTCGAGCTCCACTGTCACGGCGGGCGCGCGGTGATCGACGCGGTCGAAGCGGCGCTGCTCGCAACGCCGGAGGTGCGGCGCGCGGAGGCGGGCGAATTCACGCGGCGCGCGCTGATCAACGGCCGGATCGACCTGGCCGAGGCGCAGGGGCTCGCCGACCTGCTCGCCGCCGAGACCGAACGCCAGCGCGTCGCGGCAATCGCGACCGCGGAAGGCCGGGTCAGCCGCGCGGTGCGCGACTGGATGGAGCGGCTCTCGCGGCTCGCGGCCCAGGTCGAGGCGATGCTCGATTTCGCCGACGAGGATGATGTCACCGATACCGGGGTCGAGGCGCTGCGCGAGGCGTGCGCGCTGCTCGCCGCCGACATGGGGGCTGTATTGGACGTGCCACCGATCGAGCGGCTGCGCGATGGCGTCCGCGTGGTGCTGGCGGGGCCGCCCAACAGCGGCAAGTCTACGCTGATCAACCTGCTCAGCGACCGCGACGTCGCGATCGTCGCGCCGATCGCGGGCACGACGCGCGATCGGATCGAGGCGCCGGTGACGCGCAACGGAATCCCCTTCGTGCTGACCGACACCGCGGGGCTGACCGAAACCGACAATGTGATCGAGCGGATGGGGGTCGAGCGGACCGTCGAATCGATCGCGCGCGCCGACATTTTGCTGTGGCTCGACGACCAGCCGCCGCCGCGCGAGGCGATCTGGGTGCTGCCCCGGGCCGATGAGGACGACCGAGCGGCGCTGTCAGCGTCCGGGCGAATCGTCGTGTCGCGCGAGGATGCGGAGTCGATCGCGCGTTTATGGGAGGCAATCGGCGAGCGGGCGTCGCTTCTTATCCCCCGCGAGAGCGATCTGTCGCTCGATCGCCGTCAGCGCGATGCGTGCCGGATTGCCGTCGCCGCGTTGCAACATGGATCGGATGACGCACTGATCATCGGTGAGCAGCTCCGGTCGGCATCGATGGCGTTGGCCGGGATACTCGGCATCGATGCGACGGAGGCGATGCTTGATTCGCTGTTTGGGCAGTTCTGCATCGGCAAGTGATGTTCCACGTGGAACAATTTTGACCGCGACGCCACGAGCGGATAGCGCGCCACCATGTTCGATGTGATCGTAATCGGTGGAGGACACGCGGGGACCGAGGCAGCCGCCGCGGCGGCGCGTCGTGGCGCGTCGACCGCGTTGGTGACGTTCGATCGCGCCACGATCGGTGCGATGTCGTGCAATCCGGCGATTGGGGGGCTCGGCAAGGGGCATATCGTTCGCGAGATCGACGCGTTTGACGGGGTGATGGCGTGCGCGGCAGATCGCGCGGCAATCCATTATCGGATGCTCAACCGCAGCAAGGGCGCCGCGGTCCACGGCCCGCGGGTCCAGGCCGACCGGCGGCGCTATGCCGCGGCGGTGCAGCAGATGCTCGCGGCGACCGATTGCCTGACAATCGTGGAAGGCGATGTCGAGACGCTCGTGATCGCGGATGGCCGCGTTGGTGGGGTCGCACTGGCCGACGGCAGCGTCGTGCGCGGGCGTGCGGTGGTGCTCGCGACCGGCACCTTCCTGGGTTCGACCTTGTTCCGGGGTGACGAGCGATCCGAAGGCGGGCGGATCGGTGAGCGTCCCGCTAAGCCGCTCGCCGCGCAGCTGCGCGCGCTCGGGCTGCCGATCGGGCGGCTGAAGACCGGCACACCGCCGCGGCTCGACGGGCGGACGATCGATTGGGCGCGGCTCACCGAACAACCGTCGGATCGCGACGACTGGACGATGTCGCCGCTTGAGACACGGCATCTGCCCCAGATCAGTTGCGCGATCGCGCGGACGACAGACGCGACGCATGACGCGATCCGCGCGGGGCTCGATCGGTCACCGCTGTTCAGCGGCGCGATCGACGCGATCGGCCCGCGCTACTGTCCGTCGATCGAGGACAAGATCAGTCGGTTCGGCGATCGCGACGGGCATCAGGTGTTTCTCGAACCCGAAGGACTCGACGACGCGCTGGTCTATCCGAATGGGCTTTCGACGTCGCTGCCAACCGATGTTCAGGAGGCAATGGTCCGCAGCATCGCTGGGCTCGAGCGCGCGACGATCGTGGTGCCGGGCTATGCGGTCGAATATGATTATCTCGATCCGCGCTCGCTCGATGCTCGGTTGGGGCTGACGGCGCTCGCGGGGGTGTTTTGCGCGGGGCAGATCAACGGGACGACGGGCTATGAGGAGGCGGCGGGGCAGGGGCTGATCGCGGGGCTGAACGCTGCGGCGCACGCGCTGGACCTGGCGCCAGTGATCCTCGATCGCGCGACGAGTTATATCGGCGTGATGATCGACGACCTGACGTTGCAGGGGGTGACCGAACCCTATCGGATGCTCACCGCGCGCGCCGAATTCCGACTGTCGCTGCGCGCCGACAATGCCGAGACGCGGCTGGCGCCGATCGCGCAGGAAATAGGTTGCGTCGGGGAGGAACGGCTGGGTCACCAGCGCTTGCGGCGTGAGCAGCTTGATACGCTGACCGCAGCGTTGGAACTCACTACCACCGCATCGGCGCTTGCCGCCAAGGGCGTGGCGGTGGCGCAGGACGGCGCGCGGCGCAGCGCGCATGACTGGCTCAGGCTGCCGCAGGTCGCGATGATGACGTTGATCGATATCGACGGTCGCTGGCCCGATGCGATCGTCGCGGAAGTCACCGAAGATGCGCGCTATGCGCCGTATCTGGCGCGCCAGGCTGACGAAATCGCGCGGATGCGGCGCGACGAGGCGATCGCGCTGCCCGACACGTTGCGATTCGAGGATATTGCGGGGCTTTCCAACGAGATGCTCGATCGGCTGGAGCGCTCACGGCCCGCATCGCTGGCCGCGGCGGCGCGGATTCGCGGGATCACGCCGGCGGCGCTCTCCGCGATCTATCTCCATCTTTATCGCAAGGCCGCATGACCGAGGACGAGGCGCGCGCCTGGATCGTGGCGCGTTACGGAGAGGGTCGGACCACTAGCGTCGCGCGGTTTCTCGCGATGGTTGCCGAGGAAAACCAGCGCCAGAACATCATCGCGCCGTCGACGGTGGAACAGCTGTGGGCCCGTCATGCGGTCGATTCGGCGCAGCTCATCGGAATGGGATCAGCCGAGGGATGTTGGATCGATGTCGGCACGGGCGGTGGCTTTCCCGGTATGATCGTTGCGATCCTGCGCGATCCGCCAATCGTGCTGGTCGAACCGCGCAAGCGCCGCGCCGCGTTCCTTGCGCTGGCGGCGGGCGACCTTGGACTGACCAATGTGGCCGTCGAAAGTGTCAAAGTGGAACACATCGACGCAACCGCGGCGGTGATTTCGGCTCGCGCGGTCGCGTCGGTCGAAAAGCTTTTGCAAGCGACCGCGCATTGCGCCACACCGACGACACGCTGGATTTTGCCGCGAGGTCGGCTCGATCCGGCCCAGCTCGCCGATTTGAGGCGGCAGCAGCGAGGCAAGATGTTTCACGTGGAACATAGTCTGACCGACCCCGATTCGACGATCCTCATTGTCGAGCATCGTCGATGAACTGCATCGCGGTCGCCAATCAGAAGGGTGGGGTGGGGAAAACCACCAGCGCGATCAACCTCGCGACCGCGCTGGCCGCGACGGGTAAGCGCGTATTGCTGCTCGACCTCGATCCGCAGGGGAATGCGTCGACCGGGGTTGGGGTTGGCCATGCGCAGCGCCACCGATCGAGCTATCACGTCCTGATTGGCGAGGCTTCGCTGACCGATGCGGTGGTCGCAACCAAGGTGCCGCGGCTCGATCTGCTGCCCGCAACGGTCGATCTGTCGGGCGCGGAAATCGAGCTGGTCGAGTTCGCGGCGCGGACGCACCGGCTCGACCGCGCGCTCAAACAGGCCGATGCGCGCTGGGATATCGTGCTGATCGATTGCCCGCCGTCACTCGGGCTGCTGACGATCAACGCGATGGTCGCTGCCGATTCGCTGCTCGTGCCGCTGCAATGCGAATTCTTCGCGCTTGAGGGGCTGTCGCAACTGCTGTCGACGGTCGAACGCATCCGCGAGCGGTTTAACCCAGGGCTGTCGATCCTGGGGGTCGCGCTGACGATGTACGATCGCCGCAACCGGTTGAGCGACCAAGTGTCGACCGATGTCCGTGCAGTGCTCGGGCGCGTGGTGTTCGACACCGTGATTCCACGCAACGTCCGGTTGTCGGAAGCGCCCAGCCATGGATTGCCCGCGCTCATCTACGACCATCGTTGCGCAGGGTCGGAGGCGTATATCGCACTGGCGCGCGAAATGATCGCGCGGCTTCCCAAGATGACGGCGGTGGCGGCATGAGCGACAACAAGCGTGCGCGGCCTGGGCTGGGCCGGGGGCTGAGCGCGCTGCTCGGCGAGATCGCGAGCGAGGCGCCGGTGTCGCCGGGATCGGCGGCACCGCCCGGGGTGCGGATGTTGTCGGTCAGCGCGATGTCGCCGCATCCCGATCAGCCACGGCGGCATTTCGACGATGGCCTGCTCGACGAACTCGCGGCGTCGATCGCGGCGCGCGGGCTGATCCAGCCGATCGTGGTGCGTCCGCACGGGCATGATTACCAGATCGTCGCGGGCGAGCGCCGCTGGCGCGCCGCGCAACGCGCGCGGCTCCACGAAGTCCCGGTGGTCATCCGCGAACTGACCGATGCCGAGACGCTCGAGATCGCGCTGGTCGAGAATATCCAGCGGCAAGATCTCAACGCGATCGAAGAAGCCCAGGCTTATCAACGGCTTGCAGGAGAATATGGCCATACTCAGGACGCGCTGGCGAAGATTGTCCACAAATCGCGCAGCCATGTCGCCAACCTGTTGCGGCTGCTCGACCTGCCCGCCAGCGTCCAGGCGCGGGTATCGGATGGAACGCTGCAGATGGGGCATGCGCGCGCGTTGCTCGGCGCGCGCGACGTCGAGGCGCTCGCCGAGCAGGTCGTCGAACGGGGTCTGTCGGTGCGCGAGACCGAAAAGCTCGCGCGCGGGGCGAAACCACAGCGCGAAGGCGCGCCGCGTAGGGCTCCCGCGACGCCCGATGCGGATATCGCCGCGCTCGAGCAGCAATTGTCGGATCTGCTCGGGCTGGGGATTCGGATCAGCCATGACGGTGATGGCGGGACGCTCGCGATCACCTATTCGACGCTCGATCAGCTCGACATGGTCTGTCAAAGGCTGACTGGCGAGACGATTTAACCGCGTCGTTCGACCGCGTGAGTGATGGCGAGCACTTCGTGGTCCGCGAGCACGCGGCCTGCGGTGGCGCTGGCCATGACCGCGCGTTCGGCGGTGCGGACGCGCTCGAGCGCGCGGGTGAGCATCGCGGGGGACCAGCGGCGCAATGCGCGGGCGGTGGCGGCTTCTTCGCGGAAGAACACGCGGTGGCGCTTGAGCACCGCGCCGACCTCGCCGCCGCGATCGATGTCGCCGCGCATGTCGGCGAGCGCGATCAGCCGCCGCGCGAGTTGGCGCAGCCACGGAATCGGCGAGACCCCAGCCTCGTCGAGCCGCCCGAGTTCGTGGCCGAGCGCCGCGCTGTTGCCCTCGATCACCGCGGTGACCAGCCGGGTCATTTCGGCGTCGCCCAGATCCGCGCCGACCGCATCGAGCGCGGCGTCGTCGAGATCGGCGGGACGATCGGGGGCGGCATCGAGATACAGCGCGAGCTTTTCGACCTCGCGCTGGATCACTGCGCGGTCGCCCCCCGCCGCGGCGACGAGGCGGCGCGCGCTGTCGCCGGTCGGGCGCAGCCCCGCCTCGCGCGCCAGCGTCGCGGCGATCGCCTCCGATTCCTGCTGACTGGGTTCATAACAGGCGACCGCGAGCGCGTGGCGCGAATCGACCGCGAGTTTCAGGATCTTGGCGGTCGATTTGATCGTCGGCGCGAGTGCGATCACGGGATTGCCGGCGCGATCGGCCGCGAGCAGCGTCGTGAACGCGTCGAGGCTTTCCTCGCCCGCGGGCGACACGCGGATATAGCGGGTGGTGCCGAACAGCGACAGCGACGCCGCCTCGTCGGCGAGACGCGCGGGATCGTTTTTCAGCGTCGCACCGTCGAGGTCGATGCGTTCGGCGTCGGCACCGATCGCGGTGGCGAGTCGCGCGGCGAGATCCGCGGCGGCCGAGGTGTCGGGGCCGTGGAAGAGGTAGAGTCGGCAATCGGCGGACGGCCGATCGAGCTTGGCACGTGCGTCCCTGGCGTTCGCCTTCACGGTGCAGGCGGGATGGTGGCCGCCGGGAGCGGCGCATGGCCGTGCAGCACCGGGCGCCCGCGCGCATAGACCGCGAGGCGCGCAACGATCTGGTCGGCGACGATGTCGGACAATCGCTCCAGCGCGGTGTTTTCCGCGGCGATCGTCGCATATTCGGAGCCGACGACGTCGATTCCCGCGTCCGATCCCGCGCTCGCATCGAGCAACACGCTGCCGTTGGCGAGGTCGACGAGCTGGTAACGCGCGCGCAGCGTCCGCCGCTCGCGCGCGACGCTGTCGTCGCGGCGCACGCCCAGGCCCGCGATCTGGTCGTCGAGCCGGACGTCGAGGCGATAGCGCGTACCGTTACCCCCCTGGAGCCGATCGCGCAGCGCGTTCTCCATGAGCCAGCCCGCCTTGCCCTGAATTGCGGGGACCTGGACGCCCGCGAGCGTCGTCGCGACGGCGCCCGATGCCCCGCCGGCGTAGAGCGGGTGAAGCGCGCATCCCCCCATAAGAGCGGGCAGACCGAGCAGCATCAGCGGCGCGAGGATCGAGCGCCGGGTCATGCGACCAGATTCACGAGACGATCGGGAACGACGATGACCTTGCGCGGCGGTTTGCCGTCGAGCAGCCGGACGATCTTATCGCTCGCGAGCGCGGCGGCCTCGACCGTGTCGCGGGCCGCGCCCTTGGGCATGACGAGCGTGTCGCGCAGTTTGCCGTTGACCTGGATCGCGATCGTCACCTCGTCCTCGACCAGCAGTGTCGGGTCGACCGCGGGCCAAGGTGCGTCGGCGATCAAACCGTCCTGCCCGCTTGCCGCCCAGGCTTCCTCGGCGAGGTGGGGGGCCATCGGCGCGACCATGAGCATCAGATCGCGGACCGCGTTGTCGCGCGAGGGCGACGGCGCGGCACGCTCGATCGCGGTGGCGAGTTCGTAGACCTTGGCGACCGCCTTGTTGAAGGCGAGTGATCCGATGTCTTCGCCGATGCCGTGGATCGTCTGGTGGAGCTTGCGATCGAGCGCGGGGTCACCGCCCTGGCCGGGCTCGGCGGCGTCGCCGTCGAACAGCCGCCACAACCGCTGGATGAAGCGCCACGCGCCCTCAATCCCCGATTCGGACCACGGCAGGTCACGTTCGGGGGGCGAATCGGAGAGCATGAACCAGCGCACCGCGTCGGCCCCATAACGGTCGACGATGCCGGTCGGATCGACCGTGTTCTTCTTCGATTTGGACATTTTCTCGACGCGGCCGGGCACGATCGGAGTGCCGGTCGCGGTTTCGATGCCGTCGTTGACCTCGTCGGGGGAAAGCCACCGCCCGTCGGCGGACTTGTATGTTTCGTGGGTCACCATCCCTTGGGTGAACAACCCGGTGAACGGTTCGGCGATGTCGAGCATCCCCATGTGCTTCAATGCGCGCGTCCAGAACCGCGCGTAGAGCAGGTGGAGGATCGCGTGTTCGACCCCGCCGATATATTGGCCGACCGGAAGCCAGCTTTCGGCGACCGCCTTGTCGAACGGCTTGTCCTTGGGCTGGCTGGCGAAGCGGATGAAATACCAGGACGAATCGGCGAAGGTGTCGAGCGTGTCGGTTTCGCGGACCGCGTCGCCGCCGCACGCCGGGCAGGCGACGTGCTTCCACGTCGGGTGGCGATCGAGCGGGTTGCCGGGGATGTCGAAGCTGACGTCCTCGGGCAAAATGATAGGCAACTGATCCTTGGGTACCGGCACCGCGCCGCAGGCGGCGCAGTGGATGATCGGGATCGGGGTGCCCCAATAGCGCTGGCGGCTGACGCCCCAGTCGCGCAGGCGGTAGACGGTCGATCCGTGGCCCCAGCCGCCCGCTTCGGCGCGGGTGATCACCGCGCGCTTGGCATCCTCGATGTCCATACCGTCGAGGAAATGCGAATTCACCAGCGTGCCGGGGCCGGTATAGGCTTCGGTGCCGTCGAACGCGGGGTCGGTGTGGTCGCCGTCGGAGACGACGCGGCGGATCGGCAGCGCGTATTTGGTCGCGAATTCGAAATCGCGCTGGTCGTGCGCGGGGACGCCGAAGACCGCGCCGGTGCCATATTCGATCAGTACGAAATTGGCGATGTAGACCGGCAGGCGCAGCGTCGCGTCGAACGGGTGCGCGGCGGTGATGCGGGTGTCGAAGCCGAGCTTTTCCTGCGTCTCGATCTCGGCCGCGGTGGTGCCGCCGCGCTTGCAGCGGTCGATGAACGCGGCGGCGTCGGCATTGGTCGCGGCGAGCGCCTGCGCGATCGGATGATCCGCGGCGACCGCGACGAAGCTCGCGCCGAAGATCGTGTCGGGGCGCGTGGTGAAGACCTCGACGGTTTCGCCATCGCTCAGGTCGAACCGGAATTTCAGCCCCTGGCTCTTGCCGATCCAGTTTTCCTGCATCAGCCGGACCTTGTCGGGCCAATGCTCGAGCGCGCCCAGCCCGTCGAGCAAGTCGTCGGCGAAGTCGGTGATGCGCAGGAACCACTGGCTGAGCTTGCGCTTTTCGACCAGCGCGCCCGATCGCCAGCCGCGCCCGTCGATCACCTGTTCGTTGGCGAGCACGGTCATGTCGACGGGGTCCCAGTTGACCGACGATTCCTTGCGATAGACGAGCCCTGCGGCCAGCAGGTCGAGAAACAGCGATTGTTCGTGGCCGTAATAATCGGGCTCGCAGGTCGCGAGCTCGCGTGACCAGTCGAGCGCGAAGCCCAGCCGCTTCAGCTGCGCCTTCATCGTCGCGATGTTGGCGCGGGTCCAGCCGCCGGGGTGGACGCCCTGTTCCATCGCGGCGTTTTCGGCGGGCATCCCGAACGCGTCCCAACCCATCGGGTGGAGCACTTCATAGCCGCGCATCCGCCGGAACCGCGCGAGGACATCGCCCATCGTGTAGTTGCGGACGTGGCCCATGTGGATCTTCCCCGACGGATAGGGGAACATCTCGAGCACATAGCTTTGCGGCTTGCCGCTATTGTCCCGCGCCGCGAAGGTCTGGCGGTCGTCCCAGACCTTCTGCCAGGCGGCATCCGCCGTCAGCGCGTCGAAGCGCGTGGTCATGACCGGGTGGTTCAGCCGGCGATCGACGCGCGGCGCAGGTCGCGCGCCTTGGTCAGGATGATATCTTCGAGCTTCTGCGTGGTTGCGGCCTGGACGGGGGCGGAAATCCACTGCCCGCCGCGGTTGACCTCCCGCAGCGCCGCGACGCGCAGCGCGTCGGCGCGCAGATCCTGGTCGAGGATCGACACGGTCACCTTAATCCGCTCGGTCGGCACCTGCGGATTGACGTACCAGTCGGTGACGATGACGCCGCCGTTCGAATCGGTCTGAAGCAGCGGCATGAACGACAGCGTGTCGAGGCTGGCGCGCCACAGATAGGCGTTGACGCCGATCGTCGTCACCTTCGAGGCGGCGAGATCGGCCTTGGCGACGGCATTGCCGCCACGACCGCCGCACGCGGCAAGCGGCAGAGTCAGGGGGAGGGCGATGGCGGCGACCATGAGGGCGGTACGCGACGGGCGGATCATGGGCGTGGGTTCCTGCAGGAAGGGGATCGATGCCGCTCTACAGGCGGGCCGTTCGCCCCGCAAGGCACCGCAGCGCGTGCCAACCTGTGTGGAGAATGCAACAGTCGACCGAAATCATGCCGTTACCCCCAGCAAGCGGGTCTTGGTCCGCGCCGGATTCATGGTACGCGCGTTGCAAGAGAGTCGCGCTGTAGAGTCGCGGCACTGAATCGCTGGAGGAGTGTCGGTGAACGCTGGACGGACCATGGTCGGGATTGTCATCGGGGCGCTAGTCGCCGCCGGGGCGATCGTCGCGCCTGCGTTCGGCGCAGCCGAACAACCGCGCGGGCGCGCGGCACCCGCGACCACGGCGCAGCGGCTGTCGGGCACCTTCACCCCCGCGGCGGCCGATCCCCGGCTGGCGGCGGTGTTCGCGCGCGGCGGCTTGGGTACCAATGAATTCCGCTTCACCCCTGCCGAATCGCGCCGCGACAAGCGGTCGGTGACGGTCGCGGTGCGCGCCCGGTCAACGCAGACCGCGCTGGCGGCGGTGGACAGCCACGCCGGCCCCGACACCGCAGCCACCGTCGGGATCGCGCCGATCGCGTATAATCTGGGCGTCGCGGTCGGCTGGAAGAAATTCGCGGTCGCGGGCAATGTCACGCGGGTCGACCTGGGTCTCCAGCCGGGAAGCCGCGAGGCCGCCGATATCGCGGTGACCTATGATGCGGGTCGCGCGTCGAGCCGCCTCGCCGCCGCCGCCGATCGGCCGCTGCCGGGCACCAACAAGCTGATCGAGAGCCCCGAAAGCTATTCGATCGACCTGTCGAGTTCCTATTCGCTGACGCGCAACCTCGAACTGACCGCGGGCTTCCGCTACCGTTCGGATCGCGAACGCATTCTGCGCGTCCAGGACGATCGTCGCGACAGCCAGGCCGCCTATGTCGGGACCGCGTTCCGCTTCTGAGGGGGGCTGAGCGCGTCGATCGCGGCCCAGCCATCGAAACCGAGATGGCGAATCCGACGCCAGCGCCGCGCATCCATCCCACCCAGCGCGATCACCTCGACCCCCAGCCCGACCGCGATTTGCGCCGCCTTCATGGGCCTGAGCGTCGTCGAATCGGGGTGCGACCGGGTCGGATAGACCGGCGACACGAACAGATAGCGCGCGCCGCGATGGCGGATCGCTTCGCGGCGGTCGTGCGCCGCGGCGGTCGTCGGCCGGCGACCATTGTGCTCGCCGCGCGCGCCCGGCATCACGCCCACCGCCACGACGAATAGCCGCCGCGCGGTGGCGATCCGGCGGACCGCGAGCCAGAGCCGTTGACGCTCGCGCGGCGCAGTCGCGTGGTGGCGGAACACGACCCCCGCCCCCGGGGGCAACGCCCTGAGCGCGGCGAACAGCGCGTCGCCGAAGCGCTCGTCGGTCATCAGCCAGGGGTTCCGGTCGCGCATCCGCCCGCTATAGCGGCGCGCATGACCGAACACAGTGATTTGGCCGCGATCGAGGCGCGGATCGCGACCGCCGCGGCGCTGGCGGGGCGCAAGCCGGACGAGGTGACGCTGATCGCGGTGTCGAAGACGCACGCCGCCGATCGGATCGAGCCGCTCCTTGCCGCGGGGCATCGCGACTTCGGCGAGAACCGCGTCGCCGAGGCGCAGGACAAATGGCCCGCGTTGCGCGCGCGCTATCCCGACGCGCGCATCCACCTGATCGGGCAGCTCCAGTCGAACAAGGCGGCGGACGCGGTCGCGCTCGCGGATGCGATCCACGCGGTCGATCGCCCGTCGCTGGTCGGCGCGCTCGCCAAGGCGATGGATACCGAAGATCGGCGGCCGTCGTGCTTTATCCAGGTCAATATCGGCGACGAGGCGCAAAAGGGCGGCTGCGCGATCGCCGACCTGCCCGCGCTCCTCGCCGCGGCGCGCACCGCCGATCTGCCCGTCGTGGGGCTGATGTGCCTGCCCCCCGCCGATATCGAGCCCGCGCCCTATTTTGCGCTGCTCGCCAAGTTGGCGCGCGATGCCGGGCTGGCGGGGCTGAGCATGGGAATGTCCGCCGATTTCGAGACCGCGGTGACGATCGGCGCGACCCACGTCCGCGTCGGCAGCGCGCTGTTCGGAGACCGCGGATGAGGTTCGAAGCGATCCTGTTCGATTTCGACGGGGTGCTGATCGAGAGCGAATATCTCGGCAACAAGCAGCTTGCCGAGTGGCTGACCACGCAGGGCCATCCAATCACGCCCGAACAATCGATGGCCAATTTCATGGGCTATTCGGGGCTCGATTTTCTCGCGCGGATCGAAACCTTCATCGAACGCCCGATCCCCGACGGCTTCCACGCCGCGCGTGCCGCGGAGGACGAACGGGTGATGGCGGACGGAATCGATGCGGTCGCGGGCGCGGTGGCGTTCGTCCGCTTGCTCTACGCGGCGCTGCCCAAGGCGGTGGTGTCGTCGAGCTCGACGCGGTGGATCCGGCGGCATCTCGATCATATCGGGCTGGCCGATGCGTTTGGCGATCATGTCTACAGCGGGCGCGAACATGTCGAGCGCGGCAAGCCCGCGCCCGATCTCTACCGGTTCGCGGCAGCTCAGCTCGGGATCGCGATCGACCGGTGCGCGATCATCGAGGATTCGCCGGTGGGTGCGATCGGCGCGGTGGCGTCGGGCGGGTATGTCATTGGGCTGACCGCGGGGACGCATTGCGGCGCGGGGCATGCCGACCGGCTCCGCGCGATCGGGGTCGATTCGATCGCGGCCGATTTCGACGCGGTCGCGCGGGTGCTGGCGGGCGCGTAATCACGGCGGCACGAGGTCGCGGCGGCGAAACGCGAGGGCTTTCCAGACTCCGTTCGTGCTGAGCTTGTCGAAGCACGGTGAGACTCACCGCCCTTCGACAGGCTCAGGGCGAACGGTTCACAGTTTGGTCGATTTTATCGAGCGTTCGCTAGGCGCGCTCCGCGGAGTTCACCGCGTCCGCCGCGCGCAGCGCCGCGATCAGCCGCATCAGCTGGTGGATATCGTGGACCTCCAGGTCGATCATATTGGTGTGGAACTGGGTGTCGCGGGTGTCGAGCCGAAGCGCGATGATGTTGATCTTGTGCGCACCGATGATGCTCGACACCACGCCGAGCGAGCCGGGTTCGTTCTTCACCTGGACCGCGATCCGCGCCACCGCGCCGTCGGCCTTGTCGCCCCAGTCGACGTCGACCCAATCGGCCTCGTCGTCCCCGCGCTCGGCGAGTTCGGCGAGCACCGCGCAGTCGATCGCATGGACCTCGATCCCCGCATCGGGGCGCCGCAGCCCGACGATGCGTTCGCCCGGGACCGGGTGACAGCATTCGGCGAGGTCGAATGCGACCCCCGGGGTCAGCCCGCGAATCGAGATCGCGTGCGATTGCGGGACGGTGCCCGCGACGTCGGCGCCCGCCGATCCCGGCATCAATGCTTCCATCACGGTGGCGTCAGACAGCGTCCGCCGCGCGATCGCCATCATCAATTGCGCCTCGTCGACCAGCCCGAGCCGCTGGAGCGCATGGTTCATCGCGTCGGTGCCGATGACTGCTGGCAGCCGGTGAACGATGTCGTCGTACAGTTTGCGCCCGAGCGCGGTCAGTTCGACACGCTCCTTGTGGCGCAGGTGCCGCCGGATCGCGGCGAGCGCCTTGCCCGTGGTCGCGAAGTTGAGCCATGCGGCCTGCGGGGTCTGCCCCTTAGAGCGCAGGATCTGAACCTGGTCGCCATTTTCGATGACGGTCGACAGCGGCATGACGCGCCCGTTGATCTTCGCGCCGACCGATTGTTCGCCAAGATCGGTGTGGACAGCATAGGCGAAATCGATCGGGGTTGCGCCCTTGGGTAGCTGGATCAGCTCGCCCTTCGGCGTGAAGGCGAAGATGCGATCCTGATACATCGCCATCCGGGTGTGTTCGAGCAGCTCTTCGGGGCTGCCGGCGGTATCGAGAATCTCGACCAGGTCCGCGATCCAGCTGTGCTGGGTATCGGCGCGAACCTTGTTCTCCTTGTATGCCCAGTGCGCCGCGAGCCCGAATTCCGCCTCGGCGTGCATGTCCGCGGTTCTGATCTGGATCTCGATCCGCGCGTTGTCGGCATGGATCACGCTGGTGTGGAGCGATCGATAGCCGTTGCGCTTGGGGGTCGAGATGTAATCCTTGAACCGCCCCGGCACCATCGGCCAGCGGCGGTGGATGATGCCAAGCGCGCGATAACAGTCCTGCACCGTCGGCACGATCGCGCGGAACGCCATGACGTCGGAAAGCTGTTCGAAGCTGATGTGGCGTTCGGCCATCTTGCGCCAGATCGAATAGGGGTGCTTCTCGCGCCCGCTGACATCGGCGTCGACGCCTGCCCGCCCGAGCAACAGGTTGAGCCCGGAGGCGATCTTGGCGATCTTGTTGCCGCCGCCGTCCTTCAGCTGTTCGAGCCGCCGCGTGACCGATTCATAGGCCTCGGGTTCGAGCTGTTCGAAGGCGAGCGACTGCATCTCCTTCATGAATTCGTACATCCCGATCCGCTCGGCGAGCGGGGCGTAGATGTCCATCGTCTCCTTCGCGATCCGCCGCCGCTTCTCGGGGTTCGCGATATGATGGAGCGTGCGCATGTTGTGGAGCCGGTCGGCGAGCTTCACCAGCAGCACGCGAATGTCGTCGGACATCGCGAGCAGGAATTTGCGGAGATTCTCCGCGGCGCGCTCGCTTTCGGTCTGCGCCTCGATCTTGCTGAGCTTGGTGACCCCGTCGACCAGCCGTGCGACGCTGTCGCCGAACAGCCGCGCGATCTCCTCGGGCGTGGTGAGCGTATCCTCGATCGTGTCGTGGAGGATTGCGGTCGCGATCGTCTCGGCGTCGAGCCTGAGGTCGGTCAGGATTCCCGCCACCTCGATCGGGTGGCTGAAATAGGGATCGCCGCTCGCACGTTTCTGGCTGCCGTGCGCCTGCATCGAAAACACATAGGCGCGGTTGAGCAGTGCCTCGTCGGCATCGGGATCGTAGTCGAGGACGCGATCGACGAGTTCGTACTGCCGCAGCACGCGGTCCACATGGGGCCGCGCGCTGCTGCTTTGCAACATTTAGTTCGGCGTCACTTCGCGTTGCTGGCGACATGGTTGGTCGCGCCGCTCGCCTTGTTGTTGCACTTGGCGAGCTTCGCGTCGTCGAGCGGTTTGCCCTTTACCGAGAAACTGGTCAGCGCTCCGGTCTTGCCGGCGACGAGCTGGCACAGGATTTCGGGGCGTTCGGGGGCCTGATCGGCGACATAGGCGCCGCCTTGAAGCCGCCACGCGGCGGTGCGGGTGACGAGATGCACGGCGTCGGGCTGCGCGGCGGGGACCGCGACATAATAGCCGGTCGGAGTCTGGGCATGTGCGGTGGCGGTAACGAGCGTGCCTGCGACCAGGATCGCGGCGCCGAGCGAGACGAGATGCTTCATGATATCCTCCTGTGCAGTGGTCGAACGGGCCCGAATCGGGGCAGTGGATTTTCCGTTGCAGAACGCTACTTAACTAGCTAGGTTTTAGGTTGCAACTGGAAACTTATAAATCATTCTGCGCGTGACGCTTTTTTGCGGTAGGGTGGCCACAGAGGATGCGATGATGGGAAAATTACGCGAACCGCTGCTCGAATGCAGCCTGCCCGCGGCGCTCGAATCGATGGGCGAACGCTGGTCGTTCCTCATTCTGCGCGCCGCGTTCAATGGGCTGCATCATTTCGAGGAATTCCAGTCCGAACTCGGCATCGCGCGCAACATCCTCGCCAACCGGCTCGCGCGACTGACCGATCACGGCATCCTCCAGCGCGAGGCGATGCCCGAGGATCGGCGCAAGATCCAATATTCGCTGACCGAAAAGGGCGCGGCATTGCTCCCGACGATGATCGCGCTCAGGCAATGGGGCGAACGCTGGGAAACGTGCGTCCCCGCCTTCCCGATCCTGGTCGACGCGCGCGATCGCCGCCCGATCGGCGAGGTCGCGGTTCACGCGCATGACGGGCGGGTATTGAAGAAGACCGACTTGATCTGGGCGTTGCCCCAGGACATCGCCGCCGATCCCGATCAGATGCAGGCGGCGGAGTAGCTGACATTCCAGAAATCCTCCACCTGGTGGGGGGGATTTAAGACAGGGTAGCTAAAGCAGCATCTTCACGCCAACGACGACGAGCACCGTCGCCAGCATCACCGCCAGCACGCGTTCGTTGACTCGCGACGAGATCAGGCTGCCGACAATCACCCCGGGAATCGAGCCCGCGAGCAGCGATACCAGCAGTGCGACGTTGACCGATCCGAGCAACAGATGCCCCGCCCCCGCGACCAGCGTGAGCGGCACCGCATGCGCGATGTCGGACCCGACGAGCCGCGCGATCGGCAATTTCGGGTAAAGCACCAGCAGCGCGGTGATCCCGAGCGCGCCAGCCCCGACCGAGGTCAGCGATACCAGCGCGCCGAGCACCGCGCCCAGCATCACCGTCGCGATCAGCAGCGCGCGCCCCTCGAGCGTGCCGAATCGCGGGGTGAGCCAGCCGAGCAACCGTGCGCGGAACAGTGTCGCGACCGCGGTCAGGATCAGCATGACGCCGAGCACGACCGAGATCACGGCCGCGGTTTGCTTCGATCGTTCGCCGAGCAGGGCGAGCGCGATCAGCATCAGCACCGCCGCGGGGATGCTCCCCGCCGCGAGCCGCCGGACGACGCGCCAATCGACGGTGCCGCGCCAGCCGTGGACGCTCGTGCCGACCGTCTTGGTCGCGGACGCGAACAACAGGTCGGTCCCGACCGCGGTCGCGGGATGAAAGCCGAACGCCAATACGAGCAGCGGGGTCATCAGCGATCCCCCGCCGACCCCGGTCAGCCCGACCAGCACGCCGACCAGCGCCCCCGCGACCGAATACAGCGGTTCGATCGTCACGCCGCGCGCGCCGCGCCGGTGCGGGTGGCGAAGCGCGTCAGCGGGTCGCCTGTGCGGGGGTGTTGACCCCCATCGACTGGAGATAGCGTTTCACATTGCGCGCCGCCTGGCGCAGGCGCTGTTCGTTCTCGACCATCGCGATTCTCACAAAGCCTTCGCCGTTTTCGCCATAACCCACTCCTGGGGCCACCGCGACCTGCGCGTTAGTCAGCAATTGTTTGCTGAACTCAAGACTTCCTAAATGCGCGAGCGCAGGGGGCAGCGGCGCCCAGGCGAACATCGATGCGCGCGGCGACGGGATGTCCCAGCCGGCGCGCGCGAAGCTTTCGACGAGCACGTCGCGGCGCTTGTGGTAGAGCGCACGGTTGGTCTCGACGATGTCCTGCGGGCCGTTGAGCGCGGCGCACGCCGCGGCCTGGATCGGGGTGAACGCGCCGTAATCGAGATAGGATTTCACCCGGGTCATCGCCGCGATGAGCGTCGGGTTGCCGACCGCGAACCCCATCCGCCATCCCGCCATCGAATAGGTTTTCGACAGCGAGGTGAATTCGACCGCGATGTCCTTCGCGCCCGCCACCTGGAGGATCGAGGGCGTAGGTTTGCCGTCGAAATACAGTTCCGAATAGGCGAGGTCGCTGACGATCCAGACCGCGTTGTCGCGCGCCCACGCTACCAGCCGTTCGTAGAAGGCGAGGTCGACCGTCTCTGCGGTGGGGTTGGAGGGATAGTTGACGACGAGCACGCTCGGGCGCGGCACCGTGAACGCCATCGCGCGCTCGAGGCTTTCGAAATACGCCTCGTCGGGGGTGGTCGGCACTGCCCGGATCGTCGCGCCCGCGATGATGAAGCCGAAGGTGTGGATCGGATATGACGGGTTGGGCGCGAGCACGACATCGCCCGGCGCGGTGATCGCGGTGGCGAGGCTGGCGAGCCCCTCCTTCGACCCCATCGTGACGACGACCTCGGTCTCGGGATTCAACTCGACCCCGAAGCGCCGCGCGTAATAATTCGCCTGCGCGCGGCGAAGCCCCGGAATCCCCTTCGACTGCGAATAGCCGTGCGCGTCGGGTTTGCGCGCAACCTCGATCAGCTTCTCGATCACGTGCGGCGGCGGCGGCAGATCGGGGTTGCCCATGCCAAGGTCGATAATGTCTTCGCCCCCCGCCCGGGCGGCGGCGCGCATGTCGTTGACTTCGGCGATGACATAGGGCGGCAGACGCTTGATGCGGTAGAAGTCGTCGGACATGGGCGGGCCTTTCGCGCGCGAGCATAGGCGGTGTGGTGGCGGAGCGAAAGCGCGCGAAGTGGGCCAGGGGAGATGGCGGCTCGAATGCCAGTCCGACCGTCGAACCTCGGCAGCCCACCGATCATTAGGAGATAAACGCGCTCTGGATTGTTGCCCTTTCGTTCCCGGTTCGCCATGGTCGTCGGTGATGACCCCGCTTCCCCATCCCGCGCTCCACGCCAGCCACGCCGGGATCTGGGTCGCGACCGCCGACGGCACGCGTTCGGTCAGCCGGGGGGAGGCGATCCGGATCGCGGCGGACACGCCCGTCATCCTGCTCAACGCCGCGCTCGTCGGGCAGCGGCTGGGCTATGCCGAGCTGTCGGGGCTCGACCTGCTCGAACTCTTTGCCTTCCTCCACCCCGCGCGGTTCGCGGTGCCGACCCCCAAGGGGCTCGCGCGCGCCACCGGGCTGACCCCGCCGACCCGCGACGCCGACGTTGCCGCGTTCCTGCTCGAGGCGACCGCCGCGCTGCTCGCGGTGCCCGGCGGCGACTGGCCCGAACGTGAAGGCGCGTGGACCGCGGCGCAGTCGCTGATGCGGCTACGCTGGCCGTGGGCACCCGCGCTCGCCGACCGGCTCGCCAAGCCCGAAACCAACGAACGCTGGCTGTTCACGCGGTTGCCCGAATGGGAGGAAAACGCCCCGCGGCCCGCGCCGCGGACGATCACGATCCCGCCGGGCGATGCCGAGGCGCGGCTGGTCGACCTGACCGGCCATGGCGCGGAGGAGCGCGTCGGCCAGCGCGCCTATGCCGCCGCGGCGACCGCGGCGTTCGCGCCGCGCACCAGCCGCGATGCGCCCAATTTGGTGCTGGCGGAGGCGGGCACCGGGATCGGCAAGACGCTGGGCTATCTCGCCCCCGCCTCGCTCTGGGCCGAGCGCGCGGGCGGCGCGGTGTGGATTTCGACCTACACCAAGGCGTTGCAGCGCCAGCTCGCGCACGAAACCACGCGGCTGTTCCCCGACGCCGTGGTGCGCAAACAGAAGGTCGTCACCCGCAAGGGCCGGGAGAATTACCTGTGTTTGCTCAATCTGGAGGATGCGCTCCAGGGCGGGTTCGCGGGGCGTGCCGCGATCCTCGCGCATCTCGTCGCGCGGTGGGCGGCATACAGCGCCGATGGCGACATGGTCGGCGGCGACCTCCCCGGCTGGCTGCCGACGCTGTTCCGCCGCAACGGTCCGACCGCGCTGACCGACCGGCGCGGCGAGTGCGTCTATGCGGGCTGCCCACACTATCGCACATGCTTCATCGAGCGCGCCGCGCGGGCGTCGGCGGAGGCCGATGTCGTGATCGCTAATCACGCGCTCGTCATGGTCAACGCCGCGCGGGGCCGCGAACTCGCGACCAGGCCGACGCGTTATGTGTTCGACGAAGGCCATCACCTGTTCGACGCCGCCGATTCGATGTTCGCGACCGCGCTGACCGGGCAGGAGACGATCGAGCTCAGGCGCTGGATCCTGGGGCCGGAGGCGGGTGGGCGCGGGCGTCGCCGGGGCCTGGCCGCGCGGCTGCTCGACGTCGCGAGCTACGACGAAGCCGGCGCGCGCGCGATCCAGGACGCGGTCGATGCCGCGCGCGCACTCGCGAGCGACGGCTGGCTGGCGCGGCTGGCGGAGGGCCAGCCGTTCGGCGCGATCGAAACGCTGCTCGCCGCGGTGCGCGGGCTCACCTATGCCCGCGCCGAACAGCCTGGCGATGCGGGCTACGGCCTCGAGACCGAACTCGCCGAGCCCACCCCCGAACTGATCGACGCCGCCGCCCCCGCCGCCGCCGCGCTCGACGCGCTCGTCCGCCCGCTCGTCACGCTCGGGCGGCGGCTCGAGGCGGTGCTCGCCGAGGCGCCCGACTGGCTCGACAGCGCCGCGCGCGCGCGGGTGGAAGGCGCGATCGCCTCGGTCGGGTGGCGCGCGGATACGGTCGCGGCGTGGCTGTCGCTGCTCGCGCGGGTCGGCGGCCCGGTCAGCCCCGACTTCGTCGACTGGCTCGCGGTCGACCGGATCGAGGGGCGCGAATACGACATCGGCCTCCACCGCCACTGGCTCGATCCGACCCGCCCGTTCGCGGAGATCGTGCTGAAGCCCGCGCACGGCGCGCTGGTGACGTCGGCAACGCTGACCGGCGGGGGCGACTGGGACAGCGCGGAGGCGCGGGTCGGCGCGCCGCATCTCGCGCGCGCGGCTGCCCGGTTCGAGGCGGTAAGCCCGTTCGATTACGCGACCAATGCCGAGGTGCTGGTCGTCACCGACGTCAAGCGCGGCGACCTCGCCGCACTCGCCAACGCCTACGCGCGGCTGATCGTCGCGGCGGGGGGCGGCACGCTGGGGCTGTTCACCGCGATCCGGCGGTTGCGCGGGGTGCATGGACGGATCGCCGATCGGCTGGCGCGCGAGGGGCTGCCGCTCCACGCCCAGCATGTCGATCCGATCGACACCGGCACGCTCGTCGATATCTTTCGCGACGACCCCGCCGCCTCGCTGCTCGGCACCGACGCGCTGCGCGACGGGGTCGACGTGCCGGGCAGTTCGCTGCGGCTGGTGGTGATGGAGGGGGTGCCCTGGCCCAAGCCGAGTGTTCTCCACGCCGCGCGGCGATTGGCGGGCGGCGGCAGCGCCTATGACGACCGCATCGTGCGCGCGCGGCTGGCGCAGGCGTTCGGACGCCTGATCCGCCGCGCCGACGACAAGGGCGCGTTCGTGATGCTGTCGGCGGCGATGCCGTCGCGATTGCTCACCGCCTTCCCGCCCGGCGTCGTGGTGTCGCGGGTCACGCTCGACGAGGCGGTGGCGCGGGTCGGGCAACGATTGGTGGGGCGGCTTTCATTGACGCCCGGCATCGGGCAAGAGGCGCAGCTTGATGCCTGAGCCCGTTTGCCATCGGGCCTGACGGAGACATCCGAATCGTGAAGACGCTGACGCTATTGCGCCACGCCAAGTCCGGCTGGGACGATCCGGTGTCGCGCGATGTCGATCGCCCACTCAACCCCAAGGGCAAGCGCGCCGCCGCGTTGATCGGCGCGCATTTGCGCAGCGAAGGGATGGCGTTCGACCATGTCGTCGCCTCGCCCGCGGTGCGGGTGGGGGAGACGATCGACGCGGTCGTATCGGGGTATGCGCGCACGCTGGCGCCGGTGGTGGATCGCCGCATCTATCTGGCATCGGCGGCGACCTTGCTCGACGTGGTGCGCGAATTCCCCGATGGCGCGACGAGCGCGTTGATGGTCGGCCATAACCCTGGCCTCGAAGACCTGGTGCTGATGCTGGTGCCGACCGGGCAGAACGATCTGCGCGAGACCGCCGAACAAAAATACCCGACCGCGACGATCGCGGAGATGACGTTTGCGATCGACGACTGGGCCGCGGCGGCGCCTGATACGGCGACCCTGACCCGGTTCGTCCGGCCGCGCGACCTCGATCCGACGTTGGGGCCGGACAGCGACTGACGGGATTTGGGCGCGCCCGTCGCGGGGCGTCAGCGGCCCGCCAGTTGGTCTTTCAGCCCCGCAAACGGTCCGGCGGGCTTGGCTTCCTCTTCGGTGATCACACCTGCCGCCTTCAACGCCGCCGCCGCGTTCGGCCCGCGCGGGAACGGATCGAGCGCCAGCGCCATCGTTTCCGCCGCGACCTCGCCGAGATCGATCGCCGCGCCCTCGATCTCGACGGTGTCGAGCGCGTTTTCGGCGAGTTCGATCTCCGCGATCGACCCGCCGGGTTCGACGAACATCAGCGCGACGGGTTCGTCGATCGCGACGCGAAGCGGATCGTCGGTGATCGAGCACGCCTGGACCACCGCCCCCCTCACCCGGCCGCGCACCCGAATCCCCGCGGCGTCGCGGTGGACCGTCAACGTCGCGCCGAGCGCCTCGATCGCGACCAAGCCGAATCGCGTCGCGAGCGCCGCGCGCTCGGCGTCCTGCGCGGTGATCGTCACCACGCGCTCGCCCTCGCCGATTGCGTCGAGCCGTTCGGGTCGGCTGAATTCGCTCATGGCAGCTCGCCCGCGTCGATCGCGGCCAGCGGCGTCGTCGCCAGCGCGGCGTGAAGCCGCGTCAGTTCGGTCGCGGCATGCGCCAGCGCCGCCGGCGCGGGCTGCCCCGCCCGATACAGGTTGCGGAGCAGCGCGGGCTTAAGATCGCCCGCCGCCAGCCCGTCGCGATACGCGCCGATCCGCCCGCCGAGCATACTGATCATCTTGCCGATATGCTTGCCGACGACGATGTCGCCGATCCCCATCTGGCGCAGCTGGCCATCCATATCCTCGACGAACCGCTCGGTGAGCTGTGCGGTCAGCGGGGCGGCGGACGCCCCGTCGCGCTCCAGCCGGATCAGGACCATCGCCAGCACCGCGGCGATCATGTCGAAGCGCCCGTCGACCGTGTCGGGCACCGCGCCTGCGACATACCAATGTTCGGCGCGCCCGCGATCGACGATCGCGACGTACAGCGGGAGTGCCTCGTCGCGCGTTTTACTCAGCAAAGTCGCGAACCATCCCACGCACAGACTCCTCGTTGCACCGATCCGCGGCTTGCCCGCTGCGGCGTCCTCGCATATCGAGACGAACGGCGGACGATGCAATCGATCGGTTGGCGCGCCCGCGTGGAGAATGTGATGAGCGTAACTTTCCGCCCCCGCGCGCGTGCCGCGATCGTGGGGCTCACCGCCCTTGGAATCGCGCTCGGCGGCTGCGCCCCGCTGCGATCGCATCAGGGCTATATCATCGATGCCGACCTGGTGAACGCGATTCAGCCGGGCGTCGACAACCGCACGTCGGTGCAGCAGACGCTGGGGAAGCCGACCATCGTCAGCGAGTTCGGGCAGAAGGACTGGTATTATGTCGCGCGCGACAGCCGGAACCTCAACTTCCAAAAGCCGAAGGTGAAAGACCAGATCACGCTGAAGATCAGCTTCGACGATGCGGGTAACGTTTCCTCGATCAGCCGCGGCGGCGTCCAGCAGGTTGCGCAGATCGATCCCTATGGCAAGACGACGCCGACGCTGGGTAAGAAGCGTAGCTTCTTCGAGGATCTGTTCGGCAATATCGGCACCGTGGGCGCCGCGGGTACCGGCGGCGCGGCGAGCGGCGATCCGACCCAACCCTAATCCGGCATGATTCCAACTCGCGTGGACAACCACGCCGATTTCCTGGTCCGCGACGATGCTGCAAAAACCGGCTTTGGCCACGCCGTGTGTTACGCAGCGGCGCGGCCGGGCCGTGTTGACGGCACCGATCCCGAAAGGGGGGACGGGACCAACGGCGCAACGCGCGGGCGGCGAGCTTGGTTCGCCGCCGATCCTGTTTTTTGACGTAACGCGCCGCGCCGATTTCGGTCGTCGATCGCAGCGTTTCTCGGGTATCGGATAGAGAAAGCGCGTCCGGCGAACAATGTATATTGCGCTTGATTTGATCATCAAAGCGTCCGATTCTCGCTGCGCCATGATGCGGGGGGGCATTGCGTGCTGGTCGATTCGCTGTGGTTTGTCGATAACGTGGCGCGCGAGACGATGTTGTTCGCGGCGACCGGTTTGCTGATCGGCGGATTCGATGATCTGCTGGTCGATCTCTTTTACCTCTTTTATCGGGTGCGGCGGCGTGGAATGTCGAGACTGAGGCTGGAAGAACTGGTGCCATCGAACAGGGTCGGGCGACTGGCGATCTTCGTACCCGCGTGGGATGAAGCGGCGGTTATCGGGGGGATGATCGACTCGGCGCTCGCCCGCCTGGACCATGACGACTATCGGCTCTACGTCGGGGTCTATCCGAACGATCCGGCAACGATCGACGCGGTCGCCGATATCGCGGAATCCGACCCCCGCGTCCGGCTGGTGATCGGCGATGCCGACGGGCCGACCACGAAGGCCGACAATCTGAACCGGCTGTGGGCCGCGGCGATCGCCGACGAAGCACGCGAGCGATGGCCGCTGAAAGCGGTGGTGCTGCACGATGCCGAAGACGTCGTCCATCCCGCCGAATTGCGCGTCTTCGATACGCTGATCGACACCCATGACGTCGTCCAGCTCCCCGTGCTGCCGTTGATCAAGCGCGGATCGCGGCTGGTGTCGGGACATTATGCCGACGAATTCGCCGAACATCACACCGCGCAGATGCCGGTTCGCACCGCGCTGGGGGCGGGAATGCCGCTGGCGGGGACGGGGTGCGCGATCGCACGCGCGACGCTCGGGGAAATCGCGGCGGAGCGCGGCGGGCTGCCGTTCGATGCGACCAGCCTGACCGAGGATTACGAGCTGGGGTTGAGGATCGGCGAGCGGGGCGGGCGCTGCCTCTTCGCGCGGGTCGACGACGATACGCACGGCGGGCTGGTCGCGGTACGCGCCTATTTTCCCGCGACGATCCCCACGGCGACCCGGCAAAAGGCGCGGTGGATGATCGGGATAGCGCTGGCGGGATGGGATCGCACCGGATGGAGCACGGGGCGGCATTGGCGCGATCATTGGATGCGGATGCGCGATCGGCGTGCACCGATCGCGGTGCTGGTGCTGGCGGTCGCCTATATCGCGGTGATCGCGTGGGGATGTCGGCTGGCGCTGCATTGGATTGCGCAGGTGCCGCCGTCGACCGATGCGCTGGCGGGATGGCTGTTGGGAATCACGACGAGCCTGTTGGTCTGGCGGCTCGCGATGCGCGTCGCGTGTACCGCGCGCTGCTATGGCTGGCGCGAGGCGCTGTGGTCGATCCCGCGCTTCTTCGTCGGCAACGTGATTGCGCTGGTGGCGGCGCCGCGCGCGATCGTCCGCTACGTCGCGATGCTCCGCGGCGCGATGCCCGTGTGGGACAAGACCGGCCATGAATTTCCCGACGCCGGAATCGGCGACTACGTCCAACCGGCATGACCGCAGGCAAGCCGCTCCGGTTCATGGCGGCAATGGTCGGCGGCTGGATTGCGTTGCGCGCGTTCGCGTTGTGGCCGAGCAGCGAGACGATCCGCCGCGCCGCCGATCTGTCGGGGCCGGCTATCGTCGAAGCCGCGGTGCGATCCGTACCGGCGCGCGCTGCGATCCCGCTTCTGGTGGTGCCGCCCCCACGGTACGACGCGACGACGACCGTCGCCCGCGCCATCCCGCCTGCGGCAATCCCGGTGTCAGCCACTCTGGTGTCAGCCACTCCTATTTCAACGCTCGTTGCAGCGGTCGCTCCGTTCAGAGGCCCCACGCCGCCGCAAGTCCCGACGATCCCGCCGCCGCTGGTGCCAACCCCGATCGCAAGTGGTTCGGGCGAGGCGTCGCGCTGGCGCGCGAGCGCGTGGCTGATCGCGCGCGGTGGTCAACGCCAGGCGCCGCTCGGCGGGCAGCTTGGCGCGTCGCAGGCGGGCGCGCGGGTTACCTATGCGATTCTTCCTTCCGCGCGGATCGCGCTGTCCGCCCGCGTCGCGACCCCGCTGGCGGGCAAGGGACGCGAGGCCGCGGTCGGGCTCGATTGGCAGCCGACCCACGCCCCCGTCCATGTGATCGTCGAACAGCGGATCGCGATCAATGGCGGTCGCGGCGGCCCCACGGTCGAACTGGTCGGCGGGTTCGGCCCCAGCGCGATCCTGCCCGGCATCGATGCGGAGGGCTATGCGCAGGCGGGGGGCATCGTGCGCGAGTCGCTCGAAGCGTTCGTCGACGGCGCGACGCGGGTGACACATCGCGTCGCGCAGCGTGATCGGCTCCGGGTCGATCTCGGTGTCGGCGCCTGGGGCGGCGCGCAGCGCGGGGCGTCGCGGCTTGATGTGGGGCCTACGGTGGGAGTCGTCGTGCCGGTCGGCGAGACCGCGGTGCGCGTAACGCTCGACTGCGGTATTATGTAGCAAACGCACCAAGGCGGTTACACCAGCGCACGCGCGTGATGGCTGGTGCCATCATAGGCGATGCGTCATGATTAAGCGGCTCCCCTCAGGCGCTTATTATGTTCTTTAAGTGGCACTGGGGGTGGCTCGCCCTCGCCGTCCTCATTCCCGCCGTAGAACGTGTCCAACAGCACGGTATCGGGAGACAGCCCATTGCGGGGGTTGTCGGCGACGAGCCAAGCCTGCCTGCGCCACTTTCGCGCACCGAAGATGTCTTGATAGCGTATGGTGGTAAAAACTTGAGTCATCATCGCTTCTCCCGCCCCGTCTGGGGGAGCGATGCCGAACTTACTGCTGAGAGAAGCTCCGGGATCTATGGTGCCCATCCAAGAGTCGGCGTGCTCAAACGGCTTGTATGTCGGCACTCGCCCATTCGGGTTGTCATACGTCACGACGATATACATTTCGAGGACCACGTTGGTGGCGGGCGTCTGCCCGAAATTCTTAATGCTGGGGGTAATGGAAGGGCTGGCGCCGGAACAAGCGAGAGTGACGTAATCGCAGCCCACATAGGCCCGCAATTGCCTTCTCGCGGTATCCTCAGAGCTTTTCATCGCGCGCCGAGCGCGCATAGCCTCTGCAGTTCGCGCGTGTCTCAGTCGACGGTTTTCCGCTTGTGTGTGCCCCAGAGCGGTTTCAGCAATATCAGCGCTGCATTTTGTTTCGCGTGCAGCGTCGCGCGCATACAGCGCAGCGGCAATTGCGGCCCCCATCGTTACAGAGCCCAAAACCAAGCCAACCCAGCCAATGTGAACCTGGTCGCTAGCGGCATCGGCAGCCTTCCATTGTGCGCAAAGATCGCTATCGCGGCGATCCTTGCGGTCGGGGCAGCCGCCATCGGCGGGTGGGGCGTTATCAGAGCTTGGTATAGCGTTGATGATAGGCGAGGGCTGCTTGTGCTGGTCGCCCATGCGAGCGCCGCGATCGGGCTTGGTGTTGCCTACCTCGGGTGGTGTAGTTGGGCCTTGGGCGGCTAGGCTCAGCCATCCGAAAGCCGCAAGGAGGACGAACCGATAGCCTCTAGGCATTGGATCAAGAACACCGCTGTGAATTTACCCCGCGCCAGCTTGTTCCTGATATTCGGTTCCGAGTCCATGACGCCAATGTCCGCCAGTTTCCCGGCAAGCTGCGCGTAGGTCACACCCCGGCGCTTCAGTTCGCCTTTCAGCAGCCCCTTTGCCTCGTCCTCCCAATCCTTCATCGTCTTCACGTAGCTGCTCCTATGATGCGATATGCCATCATACGCGATACAAACGCCATTGACAACGATACCGTGATGCCATTATATCCGATGCATAAGCACTGGATACGATTACATGGCACAACATTTCCTCCTTTCCGCACAAGCTCGCACCCTCAGCTTGAAGACCGTCTTCAAGATGGGCGAGGATGCCGCCTACGAGGCGTTCCGTCAGATGCGTTGGCCTGAAACGGAAGGCGAGGCCGTGTGTCCGCAGTGCGGTTGCCCCGATACCTATAACATAACGTCGCGCCGTCGCTTCAAGTGCGTCGCTTGCTATCACCAGTTTTCGGTGACGAGCGGCACGATCTTCGCGAGCCGCAAGCTGCCGTTCACCGACCTACTCGCCGCGATCGTCATTTTCGTGAACGGCGCAAAGGGCGTGTCAGCGCTGCAAGTCAGCCGCGACCTGGACGTGCAATACAAGACCGCATTCGTGCTGTCGCACAAGCTACGTGAGGCGATGGCGCTAGAGGATGCGGGACAGCGCCTTAGCGGCACGGTCGAGGTCGATGGCGCGTATTTCGGCGGCTATGTGAAGCCCGCCAACCGCAAGGCCGATCGCGTCGATCGCCGCACGCTGCTGGCACAGAATGGCAAGCGCCAGTCGGTTATCGTGATCCGCCAGCGCGGCGGTGACATGCTGACGTTCGTTGGCAAGGGCGAAGCCGCTGGCGTCGCTCACGTCGCCGCTGTGGTCGAACCCGGCACGGTCGTTCATGCTGACGAGGCCAGCCACTGGGATGCGCTCCACGCTCGCTACGAAACGTTCCGCATCAACCACAGCGAGGCCTACGCACTCGACGGCGCTTGCACCAATCAGGCGGAAAGCTTTTTCAGCCGCCTACGTCGTTCGGAGATCGGCGTTCACCACCACGTCGCGGGACCGTATTTGAACGCCTACGCTGGCGAGATGGCATGGCGCGAGGATAACCGTCGCCAGCCCAACGGTACGCAAGCGGCGATGGTTACGCGGGCTGCGATGGTGTCGCTGGTGTCGCGCAAGTGGGCGGGATATTGGCAGCGCGCGGCTTAATCTACTTGTCTTTCGTAGCTGATCCAAAAACAAAGCCGAGCGCGCCGGTTATTAACGAAAATGCGCCGCTAATCGCCAACTTGAACACTTCAGCCGCTTTGTCGGTCGCGCTCACGCCAAGGCCGATACAGGCAGCTATGATTAGGAGCAACGCCCCTAAAATAACAAATCCCGCGATATTGCCAGCCTTCTCGGGGCCACCCCCAAAAAACTTTCCTATCCATCCTAGATGATGGGGAAGATTTGGGTCCGGTCTTCCGGTTAGGGGATCAAAACCCTTTTTGGGTATTTCAGACGTCGGGGCTTCTACCGGTGCGCTTTCGATCGACGTAATCGGTGCCAGATCGTCCGCCAAGGCCTATGCTCTTGCCAATTCTAGAAAATGCGCTCGGATTTCATCGTCCGATATATACTGGTGACCTTCCTCGCGTGCCTTGCTCCACGGCGTACCCGCAGCATGTGTAAGAGCGGAAAGCTCCGGCCCGGTGAAGCCCTTGTAACGCTGCCAAACCGCTGCGAAGATCTCGTAAAATTTCTCGTCTGATTGTGCGACAACCAAGGCTTTTGCTTCCCCAGTCTGGGGATCAATATCGGATGCAAGCTCAGTTATAAAATTCCAGCGATACTTCTTAAATTGCTGATACAGCGACGATAAAACGGGCCCATTAGGCCATGCTTCAAATCGATCACCTACGACGGGAAACCCGGTTGTAGCCAGATACCACCCATGCATGTTGTATACGAGCTT
The DNA here is from genome assembly GCF_006438955.1 of Sphingomonas oligophenolica. Taxonomy (GTDB): domain Bacteria; phylum Pseudomonadota; class Alphaproteobacteria; order Sphingomonadales; family Sphingomonadaceae; genus Sphingomonas; species Sphingomonas oligophenolica_A. The sequence continues at coordinate 432,509 of NZ_RCZK01000001.1, forward strand.
TTGTATCTTTAGCGGGTCCACTCCTACGCGATCTTCTTTGGCGCGCCAGAGAAAGGTATTTGCTACCCATGTAGGCTTATAGACGTATGTTGGAGCGTCAGCCATTGCGGGATGACATGTAGGGATTCCCGCTGAATCTGTCTATAGCGCTGGTTCAGGTACGCTCTATCCGGCCAGCCGCCACTCCAACTCGCTCCCCGACCCGTACTTCACCCCCACCACCAGCCCCTTCTTCCGCAGCCGGTAGAACGAATCCGCCACGCGCTTGCGTAGGAGCGTCATGGCAACGCGGTCGCGCTCGTCAACGCCGCGGTCAGCCGCCATTGCCGATGCAGCCTGTAGCGTCCGCACCGGCCCGCCTGATCGCCGCAGCATGTCGAGCAGGAACCGCTGTAGGTCGGTCGTGCCATCCTTGGCGACGGGAGGCCGCTTGCGGATCGGGAGATCGTCGTAATTGAGGCCGGGGCTGAATACGAGGATAGCGCGGTCGATCGCCTCTAGCGACGCGCTGGTCGCCTCCCACGCCGTGCGGTGTGTCTCTACCTCTAGCGCCAGTTCGCCGCGCTTACGCAGCAACCCGCTTAGCGTCTGATCGTATCCGTCCTGCATATGATGGCATTAGCGTATTGACGCGGTTACGTCTGTCGCTACGTTGGTGCATCTGATACATAATACCGCTCGACTGGCGTCGCCGCGTGGCGGGGCGCGCCGCGCCGGGATCCGGCCCCGCGCTGTCAATCGGGAGTGATTTCTAGATCGATCGGCTCGTCGCTTCTGGCACGCCACGGCGCGACGCGGTAACGCCACGCGCGTGGACGTGTATCTCCCCATCGCGAATCTGTCGGTCAACGCGCTCGTCATCGTCGCGCTGGGCTGCGGCGTCGGGCTGTTGTCGGGGATGTTCGGAATCGGGGGCGGGTTCCTGACGACGCCGCTGCTGATCATCTATGGCATCCCGCCGACCGTCGCCGCGGCCTCGTCGGCGAGCCAGATCACCGGCGCCAGTGTGTCGGGGGTGTTCGCGCATTTCGATCGCAAAGGCGTCGACGTGAAGATGGGCGGGGTGCTGGTCGCGGGCGGTATCCTCGGTTCGTTCGTGGGGGCGTGGATCTTCCAGCTGCTCCAGGCGAGCGGGCAGATCGATACCGTCATCGGGGTCGTGTACGTCGTGTTGCTGGGGTCGATCGGATCGCTGATGGCGCGCGAATCATGGACCGCGATCGGTTCGGCGCGCGGCGCGCGACCGGTGAAGCCACGGCGGCGGCGGCACCATCCGCTGATCGCGGCGCTGCCGCTCAGAACGCGATTCTATGCGTCGGGCCTATATATCTCGCCGCTCGCGCCGCTGTTGCTCGGGTTCTCGACCGGCATCCTCACCATGCTGCTCGGAATCGGCGGGGGCTTTATCCTGATCCCGGCGATGATCTACCTCCTCGGGATGGCGACCAGCGTCGTGGTCGGCACCTCGCTGTTCCAGACGCTGTTCGTCACCGCGGTCGCGACGATGGTCCATGCAACGACGACCAAGGCGGTCGATATCGTGCTCGCGGCGCTGTTGCTGCTCGGGTCGGTGACCGGTGCGCAGGTCGGCGCGCGATTCGCGACCAAGGTCCGCCCGGAATATCTGCGCCTCGCGCTCGCGATCCTGGTGCTGCTGGTCGGCCTGCGGATCCTGCTGGGGCTGGTGTGGCGACCCGATGAACTCTTTTCGATCGAGCTGGCCTGATGCGCGCGCGCGCGCTGGCGGCGGCGATGCTGGCCGCGCCGCTGATGATGGCGGCGTCGGCGTCGAAGCCGGTGCTGATCCCCGACGTCAGCCAACGTAACATCGACATCGCCTACAGCTTCACGGGCGCCGAATTGCTGTTGTTCGGCGCGATCCTTTACCCCGGTGGGCGCCAGCCCAAGGGCGAACAGCCGACCGACATCGTCGTCGTGGTCAAGGGCCCGACCCAGTCGATCGTGGTGCGCGAGAAGGAAAAGGTCGCCGGGATCTGGGTCAACGCCGATCGGCTGCGCTATCGCTCCGCGCCGAGTTTCTACGCGGTCGCCTCGTCGCGCCCGATCGATCAGCTGGTCGACGAGCGGACGCGGGCGATCTACGAACTGGGGCTCGGCAGCCTCCAGTTGTCCCCCGCCTCGAGCGCGGTATCGGATACGCAGGCGCGGTTCCAGCAGGGGCTGGTCGAGCTCAAGCGGCGCGCGGGACTGTATTACGAGGCGCCCCAGGCGGTCGAGATTACCGACGGCGTGCTCTATCGCGCGCGTCTGACGGTGCCTGCGCGGGTGCCGGTGGGCCGGTTCACCGCGGAAACCTTTTTGATCCGCGATGGGCGCGTGCTCGCCGCAGCGGTGCGCGATATCGATATCAGGAAATCGGGGTTCGAGCGGTTCGTCGCGCGCGCTGCCGATCATACGTCGATTCGCTACGGGCTGGTCGCGGTGGCGTTGTCGATCGCGCTCGGCGGCGCGGCGGGCTGGATCGCGCGGCGGCTGTAATTGGCGTTAATTACACGATCTTAACGGGTTTGCGGGCATAGGCAGCAATCGAACGACAGGGGTCGATGTGCCGATGAACGACATGCCCGGAGCCAGTGCCTTCGTCGGCGCCACGCCGATCGGGGCCGGATTGCCCGCCGATGCGACCGCGGTCGCGGCGATCGGTTGCGTGCTGTCGATCGCGGGATCGAGCAGCCGTATTCTGCTCAGCCGTACCGAGCTCGACGCGGTCGCGCGGCACCCCGATCCCGTCATCGCCTCGGCGGGACAGGTCGGGGGGCAGGTGAAGATGCGGGTCGGGTCGGCGTGGCTGATCGCCAACATTCGCAGCCTCAGCCTCGACGACATCGCGGGCGACTGGGTCGCAGCCGACGTCGACTTTCTCGGCGAGGGCGACGAGGAACGGCTGACCGGCAAGCTCTACAACTTCCGCCGCGGGGTGACGCGCTATCCGATTCCGGGTGCCGACGTCTTTCCGGTCGCGACGCTCGACCTCAAGCAAATCTATTCCGCGACCGATCGCCCGCACATTCAGATCGGGATGGTCTATCCGACCCGCGACGTCCGTGCTTCGCTGTATGTCGATGCGATGCTGGGCAAGCATTTCGCGCTGGTCGGGTCGACCGGCACCGGCAAGTCGACCAGCGCCGCGCTGATTCTCCACAAGATCTGCGACATGGCTCCCGAAGGCCATATCGTGATGATCGATCCGCACGGCGAATATGCCGCGGCGTTCGCGGACAGCGGCGCGATCTTCGACGTCACCAATCTGCAAATGCCGTACTGGCTGATGAATTTCGAAGAACATTGCGAGGTGTTCGTCACCGTGCAGGGTCACGAACGCCAGATCGATAGCGACATCCTCGCCAAATGCCTGCTGATGGCCAAGGCGAAGAGCCGGATCGGACAGGAGATCGCCAAGCTGACGGTCGATGCGCCGGTACCGTATCTGCTCAGCGACCTGACCAACATCATCGGGCTCGAAATGGGCAAGATGGATCGCGCGGGCGATACCGCGCCATACCTGCGGCTGAAGACCAAGATCGACGAGATCAAGGCTGACCCGCGCTACGGCTTCATGTTTTCAGGGATGCTGGTTGCCGACACGATGGCCGATTTCCTGGCCCGGGTGTTCCGGATGCCGGGCGGGGGCCGCCCCATCTCGATCGTCGATGTGTCGGGCGTGCCGTCGGAGATCACCTCGGTGGTCGTCGGGGTACTGGCGCGGATGACGTTCGATTTCGCGATCTGGTCGCGCAACGAGCCCCAGCGCCCCGTGCTGCTCGTCTGCGAAGAGGCGCATCGCTATATTCCGAGCGGGCGTGGGACCGATCATTCGTCGGTCGGCCGCATCCTGGGGCGGATCGCGAAGGAAGGCCGCAAATACGGGGTGAGCCTGGGGCTGATCACGCAGCGGCCGTCCGATCTGGAAGAGGGCGTGCTGTCGCAGTGCGGCACGATCATCGCGATGCGCCTCAACAACGAACGCGACCAAGCCTTCGTCCGCGCGGCGATGCCGGAGGGCGCCCGCGGGTTCCTCGATTCGATCCCCGCGCTGCGCAACCGCGAATGCATCATCTGCGGCGAAGGCGTTGCGGTGCCGATCCGGGTGAGCTTCGACGATCTGGCCGAAGACCGTCGTCCGGCGTCGGGCGACCCGCTGTTCACCCAATTGTGGCGCGATAGCGGTGGCGAAGACGCGATCATCGAGCGCACGATCCGCCGCTGGCGCGCACAGGGCAAATAGTCCGAGGTTGAGTTGGCGCTTGCTAGCCGATGGCGCGGTTGAGATTTAACCGATCTAACATGGTCGCGCCGTTAGCCGCCAATCAGCGCGTGGCGCCGACCTTTACCGCGAGCAGGTGCGCGACCCGTGCCTTGAACGCGCGCAGTTTCTCGCCCGAGAGCGCGGAGACGGCGGCGAAGCTGATCGAGCGCGGGTTGATCGCCTGGCCGTTCTTCCACACCTCCCAATGGAGATGCGGCCCGGTCGACATGCCGGTCGAGCCGACGTAGCCGATCACTTGACCGCGGCTGACGCGCTGACCTTGGCGCACCGCGAAGCGGCTCATATGGCCATAGCCGCTCGCCAGCCCGCCGCCATGCGCGAGCTTGATGAAATTGCCGTAGCCGCCCGCGCGCCCTGCAAGCTGGACGACACCGTCGAGCACCGCATAGATCGGCGCGCCATAGGCCGCGCCGATGTCCATCCCCTTGTGCATCCGCATGAAGCCGAGCAGCGGGTGCAGCCGCATCCCGAAGGTCGAGGTAATATGGCCCGCGACCGGCATTCCCATGAAGCCGCGGCGTTCGGTCTGACCGTTGGCGTCGTACCAGCCGCCGTTGTCGCTGGTGCCGGCGGGGCCGTCCCATTTGACGAGCTGGAGCTTCTTCGCGCCCTGGTCGATTCCCGCGAAGACGAGCTTGCCAAGCCGGACTTCGCCGGTCGCGGCGCGCTGTTGTTCGACGATCAGGTCGAAACTGTCGGCCGCCGCGATGTCGCGTCCGATCGACAATTTGGTCGCGAGCGCCTTGATATAGGATTCGACGACGCGCGGCGGCGCACCCGCGGCGCGTGCCGAGCGATAGAGGCTCGATCCGACCAGGCCCTGGATCCGCAACGGGGTGTTGTCGATCGCGATCGGTTGGCGGGCCATGACGAGTCCGCTGCCCGCGCGGTCGATCGCGAGCGCGAGGTCGAAACGCGCGCGCAGTGCCAGCGATTCAAGCGGGCGGGCGACGCGCTTGTCGGCACGCCGCCCCAGCGTCAGGTTGATCCGGGTGCCCGATGCGATGTCGCCGAGCGCTACCGCCTGCGACACCAGATCGGCGGCGCGGTTCGCGTCGGTATCGCCGACCCCGGCGCGTTCGAGGACGCTGGCGAACCGGTCGCCGTCGCCCATCGTCGCGCTGAGTTCGATGGTCGGGCGTTCGGGGGCTTCGGCGAGCGGCGCGACTAGATCGTTGGCGGCCATTCGCTTGCCGGTATCGGCGCCCCAGGCGAGCGGCGCGATTCCCTGCGCGCGCGCCTCGTCCCATTCGCGCCCCTGCAGCGGTGCCGGGACCGCGCCGACAACGGTGCGCCCGACGCCGGGTGAGAGCATATAGGCGACGGCACACAGCGCGGTGCAGGTGGCCAGGCCGCGCCACCAGTCGCGGCTGCCGATCTGGGTACCGAGATCGGGGGTCCAGTCGATCCGCGCGAGCGTGTCGAACAGCGATGGCGGCGGCGCAACGACGGCGGCACGTCCAAACCCGGGACGCACGAACGAGCGGGCGGTGGTGCCCCCCGCGAGTTCCAATCCTGGTTCGTTGCGTAGAAACACGGGCGAAGCCTTACCGTCGTCAGCTCGCCGTATTCCCCCCGGCGCAGGTCGATTCACTGTGAGGGCAAGGTGCTAAAGTCAAATTAACCGGCGCGCGCGGCGCGGCCCGCTGCGGCGAACGGTTGCCGGGTCACGGCGGGCGGTTTAATCGAGCGAAAACCAATGTGTTCGAAGCCGATGTGGATCATTGCGCGGCGCGTCGCGAAGCCCGATGTGGGGTGCATGGCCGTCGCCCCCCCCGTCTCCGCTGACAACGTCACTGCGGTCCTGGGGCCGACCAATACCGGCAAGACGCATCTCGCGGTCGAACGGATGTGCGCGCATTCGAGCGGGGTGATGGGGTTTCCGCTGCGGCTGCTGGCGCGCGAGGTCTATGACCGCGTCGTCCGGATCAAAGGCGAACGGCAGGTCGCGCTCGTGACGGGGGAGGAGAAGATCGTCCCCCCCGACGCGCGCTGGTTCCTGTGTACCGCCGAAAGCATGCCGGATCACGACGCGGCGTTCGTCGCGCTCGACGAAGCGCAATTGGGGGCGGACCCCGAGCGCGGGCATATGTTCACAGACCGGCTGCTCAACCGGCGCGGGCGCGAGGAGACGATGATCCTGGGGTCGGAGGCGCTGCGCCCGATGATCCGCGCGGTGATTCCCGACGCCGAGATCGTGGCGCGACCGCGCTTTTCGACGCTTTCCTATGCGGGCGCGAAGAAGATCAGCCGGCTGCCCAAACGCTCCGCGATCGTCGCGTTCAGCGCCGAAGAAGTCTATGCGGTCGCCGAGATGCTGCGGCGGCTGCGCGGCGGGGCAGCGGTGGTGATGGGCGCGCTTTCCCCGCGGACGCGTAACGCGCAGGTCGCGATGTTCCAGGCGGGCGAGGTCGATTATCTGGTCGCGACCGATGCGATCGGGATGGGGCTCAACATGGACGTCGCGCATGTCGCGTTCGCGAGCCTGAACAAGTTCGATGGCAAACGCAGCCGCCGCCTGACCGTCGCCGAGATGGCGCAGATCGCGGGGCGCGCGGGGCGGCACCAGCGCGACGGGACGTTCGGCGCGCTGGTCGAGGAGGGGCCGGGCGCGTTCCTGCCCGAAGAGGTGCTCGCGATCGAGGAACATCGCTTTCCGCGGATCGAGCAACTGTATTGGCGCGAGGGCGATCCCGACCTGTCGAGCATCGATGCGCTGATCGCGGATTTGGAGCGCAAGCCGCAGGCCGACGTGCTGCGCGCCGCACCGCAGGCGATCGACCTGGCGGTGCTGAAGCGGCTCGCCGACGAGCCTGGCGTGCGCGAGCGCGTCCGATCGCCGCAGATGGTCGCGCGGCTGTGGGCGGCGTGCGGATTGCCCGATTTCAGAAAGAGCGGGCTCGATCCGCACAGCCGGTTCGTCGCACGCGTCTTCAACTATCTCGCCGAGGGGCCGATTCCGCACCAATGGTTCGCCGACGAGATCGCGCGGCTCGACACCGTGGTGGGGGATGTCGAAACGCTTAGCGGGCGGATCGCGTCGGTCAGGAGCTGGGCGTATATCGCCAACCGCAAGGACTGGCTCGCCGATTCCGCGCATTGGGCGGAGCGGACGCGCGAGGTCGAGGAGCGGCTGTCCGACGCGCTCCATGCGGGCCTGACCCAACGGTTCGTCGACAAGCGGACGACTGCGCTGATCCGCAAGATCGGTGCCGACGCATCAGCGCTGCCGGTGACGATCGGCGAGGCGGGGGAGGTGATGGTCGACGACCATGCGATCGGGCGGCTCGACGGGTTCCGCTTCACGGTCGATGCCAGCGCGCGGGCGGGGGATCGACGGCTGTTGCTTGCTGCTGCCGAACGCCATCTGGCGGGCGAACGCGCGGCGCGCGCAGCGGCGCTGATCGCAGCGGCGGATGGCGATATCGCGTTCGGGTCGCAGGGGAGCGACGGGGTGGCGATGGTGTGGCGCGGGCATGCGGTCGCGACGCTCGCGGCGGGGCCGTCGCTGGCGCGACCGCGGTTGATCCTCGACGCCTCGCTCGATTGCCTCGCCAAGCCGATTGCGACGCAGGTGCACGCGCGGATCGAGCGTTGGTTCGCGGACGGCATGGCGCGGCACGCGCGCGCGCTGGTGTCGCTCGCGGCGATGACGCGCGATGCGGACGCGACCCCCGCGCTGCGCATCGTCGCGGCTGCGATCGAGGATGGCGCCGGGATCACCGCGCGGCTGCCGCTGCGCGCGTCGGTCGAGGCGCTGTCGGCGGACGAGCGCAAACGGCTGCGGTCGATCGGCATCACCGTCGGCGCACTCGACCTGTACGACCCGCGGCTGCTGAAACCGGCGGCGCAGGCGTGGCGCGCCGCGCTGCTCGCCGCGCGGGATCGCGAACTGCCGATCGCGCCCGATGCCGCGACCGTGCTCGCGCGCGGCACCGCAGGAGCAACGCTGGCCGCGGGGTATCGCCCGCTCGCGCGCCAGGCGGTGCGGATCGACCTGGTCGAACGAATCGCGCGCGGGGTGCATGATGCGCGGCAGGGGCGCGCGCCGTTCGCGCCCGACACCGCGCTCGCGACCTCGATCGGGCTGGAGCCTGCGACGATCGAACGCCTGATGGTCGAGCTCGGCTTTCGCAGCGTACAGTCGGACGGCGGCGCGCGCTGGGCGTGGCGGGGTCGCCCGGCGCCGCGGCGGCAGGAGCGCGAGGCGCCGACGACGGGGGCGTTCGCGGGGCTCGCCGATCTGGTCCGGCATGGCTGACGCGCGTGGAGGCGGGGGCGCGGCGATGCGGCTCGACCGGTTCCTGTGGCACGCACGGTTCGCCACGACGCGGAGCGCCGCGCAGGTGATCGCATGCGAACGGCGACTCAGGATCGACGGACGGACGATCGATCGTGCCGCCGCGCCGGTCCGCGTCGGCAATATCCTGACCTTCGCGCAGGGGCAGCGAGTCCGCGTCATCCGGATCGAGGCGCTGCCGACCCGGCGTGGCCCCCCGGCCGAAGCGCGCGGCTGCTATCAGGATCTGATGGTTGAGAACGGCTCGCAGCAAGCGCCGGGTGATTGACGAGCCCCATCGTCGGGCATAGCAGCAGGTCGAACACGCCGATACCGAACACGCCCACACCGAATACTGCGACAGGGAGCCTTTCGAACCATGACCTATGTCGTCACCGATGCCTGCATCAAGTGCAAGTACATGGACTGCGTCGAGGTGTGCCCCGTCGACTGTTTCTACGAGGGCGAAAACATGCTCGTCATCAACCCCAGCGAATGCATCGACTGCGGCGTGTGCGAACCCGAATGCCCGGCGGAAGCGATCTTGCCCGATACCGAGAACGGGCTCGAGAAGTGGCTCGAGATCAACACGACCTTTTCCGCGCAATGGCCTAATGTGACCACCAACAGCAGCCAGACCCCCGCCGATGCCGACGAGCACAAGGGCGAAGAAGACAAATTCGACAAATATTTCAGCCCCGAACCCGGCAAGGGCGACTGAACCGCGGGTTGCGGTGTCAAGCAGTGGTCCAGCCGGTGGTCGGGTGTGGGCGTTGCGGTGAATCGTGCCGGAGCGGGTCAGCGCGGCTGACTCTTCGCTGGTAATTTTGTTTCAAAGCTGTTAAATACGTCCGTGACGGGCGCGGTGAGCGACGCGCCCTGCCGGAGATTCACACCCCATCTCGACACGACGGCTGCCCGTGGTCCCCCCGACCTCGGCCCGTCACCGTCGGATGCTTGCAGAAAGGCCCCCCATGGCTGCCAAGGCACTGTCCTTCGATGTCGGCGATTTTGTCGTTTACCCCAAGCACGGCGTCGGCCGCGTGGTCGAACTCCAGAAGCAGGAGATCGCGGGAACCAGCCTCGAACTCTATGTGCTGCGGTTCGAAAAGGAGCGGATGACGCTCCGCGTGCCGACCAACAAGGCCGAAAGCGTGGGGATGCGCAAGCTGTCGTCGGACAAGACGATGGGCGAGGCGATGGACACGCTGAAGGGCAAGCCCAAGGTCAAGCGCACGATGTGGTCGCGCCGCGCGCAGGAATATGAAGCCAAGATCAATTCGGGCGATCTCGTGTCGATCGCCGAGGTGGTCCGCGACCTGTTCCGCGCCGACGACCAGCCCGAGCAGAGCTATTCCGAACGCCAGATCTTCGAGGCCGCGACCAGCCGTCTCGCGCGCGAACTCGGCGCGATGGACGGCACCGACGAGCCCGCCGCGCAGGTCAAGATCCTCGAGATACTGAACGCGTCGGCCGCGATCTACAACAAGGACAAGGTGGTCGCCTGATCGCTGATCGATTGACGATCCGATGACGAAGGGCGGCCCCCAAGGGGTCGCCCTTTTTCGTTTGCGGCACCCATCGCGGCGGTGTATTAATTCACCAATACACGATGGGAGCCGAATCATGAACTATGCCGCGATCGCGATGCTCGCCGGACTGACCGCCTGTTCGATGAGCTGGGACGACGACAAGGGCGCAGGGGTCGCCGGGACGGGATCGGGCACCACGCGCAGCTATGCGGTCACCGACTTCACCGGGGTCGAGCTGCGCGGATCGGACGATGTGGATGTCCGCGTCGGCGCGGGGTTCTCGGTGCGCGCCGAAGGCCCCGCAAAGGAGCTCGAACAGCTGCGGATCGCGCGCGATGGCGACACGCTGAAGGTCGGGCGCAAGAGCGGGATGCACTGGGGGGAGCACGGCAAGGTCAAGGTCTATGTCACGCTGCCCCGGCTGGCGGCGGCGGACGTCGCGGGGTCGGGCGACATGGCGATCGATCGCGTCGAGGGCGCGAATTTCGCGGGCACCGTCGCGGGATCGGGCGACCTGGGCGTCGCGGCGATGGCGGTCGACAACGCCAAGCTGTCGATCGCGGGATCGGGCGACCTGCGCGCGGCGGGGATTGCCAAGGCGCTGACGGTCGACATCGCCGGATCGGGCAACCTGACCGCGCGCGGGCTGACCGCGCAGCAGGCCAAGGTGTCGATCGCCGGATCGGGCGACGCGACCGCGGTCGTCAACGGCCCGGCGAAGGTAAGCATCGTCGGATCGGGCGATGTAGACTTGGGCGCGGGTGCGACTTGTTCGGTGTCGAAGGTGGGATCGGGGTCGGTGCGCTGTCGGTGACTCGACCGCGGACGTACGCGCGGGGTTGCCGGGGGACGCGCTAGGATGCGAGGATAGCGGATGACCTTGTCGCTTCGCCTCGCCGTTCTCGCGCTGTCCTGCGCCACCGCCACCGCCTCGGCGGCGGACCGGCCGATCTATATCGGCAGTTTCGACCGGGTGCGGGTCCAGGGGCCGTTCGAGGTCCGGATCGTCAATGGGTCGCCCGGCGCGACGCTGTCGGGGGATCGCCGCGTGATCGAGGGGGTCGAGGTGCGGGTCGATGGATCGACGCTGACGATCCGTAACGGCTTCGGCCAATGGGGCGAACAGCCGCGCGCATCGACGACCCAACCGGTGGTGGTGACGCTGCGCACGCGCAACGTCGTGCACGCGACGGTGATCGGCGCGGGGCGGCTGACGATCCCGCGGATGAAGGCGACGCGGGTCGAACTGGCGGTGACCGGCGCGGGGGTCATCATCGCGGGCGGGATCGACGCCGATCAGGCGAATGCGACGGTGATCGGCGGCGGCGCGATCACGCTGGCGGGGCGTGCGACAAGCACCCGGTTGATCGCCAACGGCCCGGCGACGATCGACGCGGGCGCGCTGGCCGCGGGCGATGCGACAGTGCGCGTCGATGGGCCGGGGGAAGTGAAGGCGAACGCGCGCTTCACCGCGACGGTCGACAATCTGGGGCTGGGGCAGGTGACGGTCGCGGGGCACCCCAAATGCAGCGTCAAGGCGAATGCGGGCGGCCCGGTGACGTGCGGCGGCGGCGCCTGACGCGTCAGATCAGCGCAAGGTCGGCGAGCGCGCCGATCAGCTGAGGCGGCATGTCGGCAAGCCCGCTCGCACCACCGCCGAGATCGAGCGGGGCGTCGGCGCCTTCGAGATAGCGCCAGCCCTGATGCGCGCGCTTGGCGCGTGCCTGGACCAGCACGAGCGGCGGATCGAGGTGGATCGCGACCTTGCCCCCCTCCGCCTCGCCGAAGCGCAGGATCGACGATCGCGCGACGAGCTGGTGCTTAATGATCCAGAACAACGAACCCCGCCCCGCGACTTCCTCGTGGCGCTTGGGCAAATAGCGCGTCGTCAGGAACAGCGGCCCCGCTTCGGCGCGCGCGGCGAGCCGTTCGGCGAGATGATCGAGGCTCGTCGCGCCGAACGCGACTTTGGTCAGGTGGAGCGGCATGAGCCGTCGATGTGGGTCAGCCGTGGAGGCCCCACAAGGTCGCGAGCCCCAGGAACGAGAAGAACCCCATCGTGTCGGTCAGCGTCGTGACGAACACCGCCGACGACACCGCGGGATCGACGTTGAACTTGTCGAGCGTGATCGGGACCAGCACCCCGCCGAGGCCCGCGCTGACGTTGTTGATGATCATCGCCACCGCGATCACGATCGACAGGTCGGTGCGCCCGAACACGAGATAGGTGCCGATGCCGATCAGCGCGCCGAGCATCGCGCCGTTGGCGGCCGCGATCCGCAGTTCGCGCAGGATCATCCAGCGGGTGTTCGAGCTGGTCAGCTGGTTGGTCGCGAGCGCGCGGATCACGACCGCGAGCGTCTGGGTGCCCGCATTGCCCCCCATCCCCGACACGATCGGCATCAGCACTGCGAGCAGCGCGAAGGCCGCGATGGTCGCCTGGAATAGGCCGACGATCGACGAGGCGACCATCGCGGTGCCGAGATTGACGATCAGCCAGATCATCCGGGTTTTCACGGTCAGCCCGATCGGCTGGTTGATATCGCCGTCGCCCGCGCCCGACAGCCGCAGGATATCCTCGCCCGCCTCTTCGGAGATGATGTGAACGATGTCGTCGACGGTGATCATGCCGACCAAACGCCCGGTGGCGTCGGTGACCGCAGCGGAGATCAGCGCGTATTTCTGGAAGCGGAGCGCGACCTCTTCCTGATCCATGTCGACCGGGATCAGCGTCTGTTCGCGCTGCATGACGTCGCCGATCGCAATCCCGCGCGGGGTGCGTAGGATCCACGACAGCGCGACGGTGCCGACCGGCTTGTGCGCGGGGTCGACGACGAACACTTCCCAGAAATCGGTGGTCAGTTCCTCGTGGCCGCGCAGATAATCGATGGCGTCGCCGACGGTCCAGTGTTCGGGCACCGCGATCAGCTCGCGCTGCATCAGCCGGCCCGCGGATTCCTCGGGGTAGGACAGTGCCTCCTCGATCGCGGCGCGATCGTCGGGCTCCATCGCGCGCAGGACTTCGCGCTGGTCGTCGGCGTCCATGTCCTCGATGATCGCGACCGCATCGTCGGTATCGAGTTCGCTGGCGAGATCGGCGACCTGGTGCGGTTCGAGCGCGTCGATGAGATCTTCACGAACATAATCGTTCATCTCAGCGAAGACGTCGCCGTCGAGCAGGTCGCTGACCGCGCGCGCGAGCCCGGCGCGATCCTCCTGCCGGGTCAGTTCGAACAGATCGGCGATGTCGGCGGGGTGGAGCGGCTCGACCAGCGTGCGCGCGGCTTCGTCGTCGCCCGCCTCGACCGCCTCCAGGACAGCGCGGACGAATTCGGGTTTCAGCCGATCGTCCTCGTCGAGCTGGTTTTCGACCTCGGCGTCGCTATCCGATTCGGGAAGCTCGATTTCGCTCACTCGCCGCCTCCCTGATGCTGCGTGCGCTGCCTACCGCGCTGCGCCGGGATTTGCCAGCGTGGGTCTCGCCCCCTATCTGCGCGGCAACCCCGAAAGGAATTATCATGACCGATACCCCCTCTACCCTGACGATGACGCTGGATGCCAATGCTGGAGGGGGGGGCGACGTCACGATCAAGCTGCGCCCCGACCTGGCACCCAAGCATGTCGAACGGATCGTCGAACTGGCGAACGACGGCTTCTACGACGGCGTCGTCTTCCATCGCGTGATCCCGGGCTTCATGGCGCAGGGCGGCGATCCGACCGGCACCGGCATGTCGGGGTCGGACAAGCCCAATTTGAAGGCCGAATTCTCGAAGGAGCCGCATGTCCGCGGGGTATGTTCGATGGCGCGGACCAACCAGCCCGACACCGCCAATTCGCAGTTCTTCATCGTGTTCGATGATGCCGGCTTCCTCGACGGGCAATATACCGTGTGGGGCGAGGTGACCGACGGGATGGACCTGATCGACGCGCTGCCCAAGGGCGAACCCCCGCGCGAGCCGGGCAAGATCGTGAAGATGCGCGCTGCGTGATCGTAGTTCCTCCCCTCGCAAGGGGGAGGAACTAGACTTCACTAAGATTCGCGGGAGCTGACACCATTGCGGGCTGCGCGATCGACGACCAGTTCGAACACATCGGGCCTCGCATAATGGCCATCGACATCCAGCGCGGCAAGTTCTGCATCGCGGTGCGTGAGATCGAGCGTTGCCATTAGCACGTCGGCGTCCGATCCTGCCTCGGTGAGCACGACGCCGTCGGGCCCGGCAATCACGCTGCCGCCGTGCTGGAGCTGTCCATCCGGCATCTCCCTGATCAGCGCCAGCGCATCACCATCGCCGCCGACCCGCGCCAAACCGTCGACGAGGTCTTCGCGGTGCTGGATCGTCCCGGCTGCCAGAACGAAGCAGCGACCCTCAAACGCATAATGACGCGACGCGATGCGGTAGCTTTCGCGAACCGTGGGCCAAGCAGCCACGTGGACCGATTCGCCGGCATGGTGCATCGCCGCGCGCGCGAGTGGCATCCAATGCTCCCAGCAGATCAGGCTTCCGACCGGTCCCCATGCGGCCTGATGGACGTCGAGCGTCGAGCCGTCGCCACGCGCCCAGATTAGCCGCTCACCATGGGTTGGCACGAGCTTGCGATGGATCAGAGGCGGCCTTCCCGGACGAAACAGCAGCTGGCTGTTATAGAGGCTTGCACGGATGCGCTCGTGGGCGCCGATCGACACGAGCGTGCCGGTTCGATCCACCCAGTCCTGCACCGGCGCCAGTCGCACATCGCCCGCCACGACCGCCTGCTCGAGCAGGAGCGCGTGGAGGCGCTTGGCCCCCGGGTGATCCCACAGCGCCGCGCCGGGCGCTTCGTCGAGCCACAGCGGATAGCCACCGAGAAAGGTCTCGCCGAACGCGACGATCGCGGCGCGATGCTCCTCGACACGGCGCAGATGGCCGATCAGCGCCGCGATACCGTCGCCGACCGCAAGCGGCACGGGCGCGGCCTGGACGATGACTGCGGTGATGGTACGGGGGGACGGTGCCATCACTCCCTATAGGTGATTTTCTGCCGCACACGATCGGTTACTGATCAACCAGCCTTTCACATCGCAAGTTGGACGTTCGGCTGATTACAGGCGGTGTCGAGTACGCGCTGAGCACCTACTGATGGGTCACATCGTTATAAGTCAGAGCCCAGCCTTTTCGAGCGCAGCTGCCAGTTCAGGGTCGATGGCGGCGGCTGCCCTCGGCGTCAGGCGGGTCAGTGCGGTCTGGACGCGCTGCTGCGCGACCTGCAATGTCTTGTGCCGAACCTGCCGAATGGCGTTGGTTCGCCAGGACGGGCTCTCGCCTAACAGCGCCGCCCATTTGGCTTCCTCCGTCGCCAAAATCGCGAGCGCGAGCCGCAAGCCATCCCGCCGACCGTGCGCATAGCCTTCGTGCTCGACCGATGCCTTGGATGTTGCGGTCATCGCTTAGCCGTCGTCCTCGATCTCGCGATCGACGGTGTCCATAAAGTCGCGCGCAGCCTCTCGATCCGCCGGGTCCTTGAAGGCGACGTCGAGGTCGGGGGCAGCGCCGAGCATGTACGCCAGACACCAGAGTGCGAACCGGCGTCCGCCGTCCCGTTCTAGGCCGAACTGTACGCGCAGGCGATCGATGCCGTCCGCGAGTTGTCCGGGGGCGAGGTCGGCGATTGCGTCGGTGCCGAAGAAGCTGACGAGCAGTTGATCGAAATCCATGGCGCGTCGTAGCCGAGCGTGCGGCGGCGTCAAACCGTTGGGAGCGCGGCGGTGATCCGTCAGGCTGGTTTCCGGCTCAACCGCGCTGCAGCGGATTCCTACCGGCGTCAGGCGGCCAGTCATTCAGATGCTCGCGATCCTCGTCCGCGACGGCTTCGGCGCCGGTTCTTCGGCGAGCGTGCCGATCAGCCAGTCGTGGAACATCCGCACCGGCTTTTGCTGGAGCGCGCGGGGGCGGCAGACGAACCAATAGCTGTGCGGGCTTTCGACGTCGATGTCGAACAATCGAACCAGCCGCGGATCGTGGGCGGCCTGGAAATGGCTGTCGAGCATGAACGCGATGCCGAGCCCCTGCGCCGCCGCCTCGAGCATCAGCGCGCCCGAATCGAAATGATCTACCGCGAGCGGTTCGAGATCGGGCAGCCCCGCCGCGTGGCGCCAGGCGGTGAAGGTATCCGGCATGTCGCGGTGGATCAGCGCAGTCAGCCCGCCGAGCTGTTCGGGGCGGGTGACGGGATCGGGGCCGTCGAGCAGCGCCCTGGCACCGATGACATAGACCGAATTGCGATCGAGTCGCCGCGCATAGAGGCTGGGGTCGATGTCGCGCGCCAAGGCGATCACCGCGTCGAGCCCGTCGCCGAGCCGCGCGACGCCGTGGCCCGCGGTGTCGATGTCGAGGTGGAGTTCGGGATGCGCGGCGCGCAGCTCGCCAAGCCGCGGAAACAGCCGCTGCGACGCGAACAGCGGCAGGACGCCAAGCCGCAGTCGCAGCACCTCGGTCCCGCTGGTCATCGATTCGACCGCGTCGCTGAGCGAATCGAGCGCGGGCGCGAGCTGCGAGAGCAATTTGTCACCATCGGCGTTGAGCGTCATCGCCTGATGGCGGCGCGCGAACAGCGGCTTGCCGATGAAGCGTTCGAGCGCCTGGACGCGGCGGCTGAGCGCGGGGGCCGACAGCGCGAGTTCCTCCGCCGCGGCCTTAACCGAGCCGAGCCGCGCGACCTGGACGAACGCCTCGATCGCGCCCAATGGCGGCAGTCTGCGCATCGTTCTTCTCCCCCCGACGAGCCCCGGGGCCTGGATCGTATCGCAACGCCAGTAGCGATCGGCGATTGCACTATACGCAATCGTATCAGATGATTTCGCACTTGCAACATAAACTGCTGCAGCGCAAAAAGGGTGCGCCTTTCAGGCATCCTCTCCTAAAAACTTTCATAGGGTCGTCCCTTCTGGGGCGGCCCTTTTTTTGCGCGTGTCGCGCGCCGTGCGGCTCGCACAGCCCGCGATCCGTCCCTATCTGACCGTCGATGCCAAGCGACGAAGGACGAAGAATGGCCGACAGCGACCCCAATACGCGCCGGATTCAGGTGGCCAACAGCCGCCCCGAGGATTCGGGACGCGGCCTGGCGCATCTGCCGCGCGCGCTGATGGCGGCGCTCGATGTCGGCGAGGGCGATGTGATCGAGATCGTCGGCAAGCAATCGACCCCGGCGCGCGCGGTCGGCCCCTATCCCGAGGACGAGGGGCTCGACCTGTTGCGGATCGACGGGCTCCAGCGCGCCAATGCGGGGGTCGGTTCGGGCGACATGGTCGAGGTGCGCAAAGCGGTGTCGAAGCCTGCGACCCGCGTCGTGTTCGCGCCCGCCCAGCATAACCTGAAGCTGCAGGGATCGACCAACGCGCTGAAGCGCACCTTCTTCGGTCGCCCGTTCTGCCAGGGCGACATCGTCGCGACCGCGGGGCATCAACGGGTCGGCAACATGCCCCCCAACGTCCAGCAGTTCATGAACGCGCCGGCGTATGCGTTGCAGGAAATCCGGCTCGCGGTGATCGCGGCGAGCCCAAAGGGCGTCGTCCATATCGACGAGAATACCGAGATCGAGCTGCGATCCGAATATGAGGAACCCGCCGCGGCGCGGCGTGCGGACGTCACCTATGACGATATCGGCGGGATGGCCGCGACGATCGACCAGTTGCGCGAGATGGTCGAACTGCCGCTGCGCTATCCTGAACTATTCCAGCGGCTGGGCGTCGATCCGCCCAAGGGGCTGCTGCTCTATGGCCCCCCCGGCACCGGCAAGACGCGGCTGGCGCGCGCGGTCGCGAACGAATCGGATGCGTCGTTCTTCCTGATCAACGGTCCCGAGATCATGGGGTCGGCCTATGGCGAATCCGAAGGGCGGTTGCGCGAGATTTTCGAAGCGGCGGCGAAAGCCTCGCCGTCGATCGTGTTCATCGACGAGATCGATTCGATCGCGCCTAAGCGGGGCAATGTTCAGGGCGAGGCCGAAAAGCGCGTCGTCGCGCAGCTGCTGACGCTGATGGACGGGCTGGAGGCGCGCGCGAACCTCATCGTGATCGCAGCGACCAACCGCCCCGAGGCGCTCGACGAGGCGCTGCGGCGGCCGGGGCGATTCGATCGCGAGATCGTTGTCGGCGTGCCCGACGAGCGCGGGCGGCGCGAGATCTTGGGAATCCACACCCGCGGCATGCCGCTGGGCGACCGGGTCGACCTCGATGAACTCGCGCGCACCACCTATGGCTTCGTCGGCGCGGACATCGCGGCGCTGGCGCGCGAGGCGGCGATCGATGCGGTGCGGCGGATCATGCCGCGGCTCAACCTCGAGGATCGCACGGTGCCCGCGGACGTACTCGAGGACCTGTCGGTGACGCGCGAGGATTTCATTGAGGCGCTCAAGCGCGTCCAGCCGTCGGCGATGCGGGAGGTGATGGTCCAGGCGCCGCAGGTGCGTTGGAGCGACATCGGCGGGCTCGATAAGGCGCAGGAGCGGTTGAAGGAGGGCGTCGAGCTGCCGCTCAAGAATCCCGACGCGTTCCTGCGGCTCGGCATCCGTCCCGCCAAGGGCTTCCTGCTCTATGGCCCCCCCGGCACCGGCAAGACGTTGCTGGCAAAGGCGGTGGCGCGTGAGGCGGAGGCGAACTTCATCGCGACCAAGTCGAGCGACCTGTTGAGCAAATGGTATGGCGAGAGCGAGCAGCAGATCGCTAAGCTGTTCAGCCGCGCGCGCCAGGTCGCGCCGTGCGTGATCTTCATCGACGAACTCGACAGCCTGGTGCCCGCGCGCGGATCGGGGGCGGGCGAGCCGCAGGTGACCGAACGCGTGGTCAACACGATCCTCGCCGAGATGGACGGGCTGGAGGAATTGCAATCGGTCGTGGTGATCGGCGCGACCAATCGGCCCAACCTCGTCGACCCCGCGCTGCTGCGCCCGGGGCGGTTCGACGAACTGGTCTATGTCGGGGTGCCGAGCGCCGAGGGGCGGCGCCGGATCCTGTCGATCCAGACGCAGAAGATGCCGCTGGCGGACGATGTCGACCTCGACGTGGTGGTGACGCGGACCGATCGCTTCACCGGCGCGGATTTGGAAGATGTCGTCCGCCGCGCGGGGCTGGTCGCGCTGCGGCGGTCGATCGATTCGCCGTCGGTGACGATGGCCGACTTCGAGGAGGCGCTGACCGAATCGCGCGCCAGCGTTACCCCCGAACTGGAACGCGAATACGAACAGATGGCGGCGCGGCTGAAGCAGGATGCGTCCGCGATCCAGCCGCTCGGGTTTATCGCGCCGGGGCAACTGACGCCGCGGGGCCCGAAGGGGGTGGATTGACCTTTCCCCGTCCGTCCTGAGCTTGTCGAAGGGCGGTGGTGAAACCGGGCTTCGACAGGCTCAGCCCGAACGGCAGGGTCAATAAATCAGCAAGCCCGCGAGCGCCGCGCTCATCAGATTGGCGAGGCTGCCCGCCGCGAGCGCGCGCAGGCCGAGCTTGGCGATCATCGGGCGCTGGTTGGGGGCGAGCCCGCCGGTCACCGCCATCTGGATCGCGATCGAGCTGAAATTGGCGAAGCCGCACAGCGCGAAGGTGACCACGCCGACGGTGCGCGGGGACAGCGTCGCGGCCTGTTTGCCGAGGTCGATATAGGCGACGAACTCGTTGAGCACGATCTTCTCGCCGAACAACCCGCCCGCGATCCCCGCTTCGTGCCACGGCACGTTGAGCAGGTACATCACCGGCTGGAAGACGTATCCGATCAAGCCCTGGAAGCTGAGACCGTCGATCCCGAACCAGCCGCCGACCCCGCCGAGCAACCCGTTGGCGAGCGCGACCAGCGCGACGAACGCGAGCACCATCGCACCGACCGCGACCGCGAGCTTGACCCCGGTCTGAGCGCCCTGCGCGGCGGCCATGATGATATTGGCGGGCTTTTCCTCGTCATGCGTCGCATCGGGCATCGGTTCGCCCGCGATACCGCCTTCCGGGAGCAATGCAGCGGGACCTTCGCCGCTGATCCGGGATTCCGGCAATGTCACCGTGTCGAGTTCGGCGACGGTGCGGCGATCGGGCATGATGATCTTTGCCATCAGGATGCCGCCGGGCGCCGCCATGAAGCTCGCCGCGAGCAGATAGTCGATCCGGATTCCCATCGACGCGTACGCCGCCAGGATCGTCCCCGCGACCCCGGCCATCCCGCTGGTCATCACGGTGAACAGCTGCGCGGGGGTGAGCGCGGCGAGATACGGGCGGATGACAAGCGGGGATTCGCTCTGCCCGACGAAGACATTGGCCGCCGCGCACAGCGATTCGACCTTCGACACCCCGATCACCCACTCGATCGCCCCGCCCAGCCAGCGCACGACGAGTTGCATGACGCCGAGATAATAGAGGATCGAGACGAGGCTCGCGAAGAAGATGATCACCGGCAACGCCGCGATCGCGAAGCTGTTGCCGCCGATCGCGGGGGACGCGAGCGGGCCGAACAGGAAATCCACCCCCGCCTTGGCATAGCCCAAGAGGTTCGCGACCCCGCCCGACATATAGCCGAGCACGGTCTTGCCGGCGGGAACGTAGAGCACCAGCACCGCGATCCCGACCTGAAGCGCGAACGCCGCGCCGACGACGCGCAGGCGGATCCCGCGGCGGTCGGTCGACAACAGGACCGCGAGCCCGAGGATGACGACGATGCCGACGAGGCCGATCAGGATACGGTTCATGCAAGCTTTCCGCGTGGACGTGGACGACGCTGCCCCCCGGCTGCGCGCGATGGACATGACACGCGGCATCCCGCTTCGCTAGTCATTTGACGCATCGGCAAATCCCGCTAGCGTCGCGCGCGATGACCACCATGCCCCCCGCGATCCCGCGTTCGCTCTTCGCCTTTTCGATCTTTTACGGCGGCATGGTCTGCATCGCGGGTGTGCTCGGCAACAAACAGGTCGCGCCCTGGCCGATCGATCAGATCGGCGATCTGATCTGGGGGCGGCCGCTCGCGGTCGAGGCGGGAATCTTCGCGTTCCTGTTGCTCGTCGTCACCTCGAGCGCGGTCGCCGAACTCCACGGGCAGAAGACCGCGACGTTGCTGGTGCGGATCGGGTTCGTGCCGCTGATCGCGTCGATCCTGCTCTCGATCGTCGTGCTCGCGGTGCCCGCGAGCCCGCAGATGGACCCCGCGCGCCGCGACGCCTTCGCGCTGATGATGAGCGGGACGCCGCGGATCTGGTTCGGCGGAATCGTCGCCTATGGCATTTCGCAGACCTTGAACGTCACGATCTTCTCGTGGCTCAAGGGGCGCGAGGGCGCGACCTTGCTGTGGTTCCGCGCCGGGCTGGCGAGCATCCTCAGCCAAATCGTCGACACGCTGTTGTTCGTGACGATTGCGTTTGTCGGGGTGTTCCCGATCGGCGAATTGCTGCTCGGCCAGATGCTTGCCAAGGTCGTCCTGTCCGCGGTGCTGGTGCCGCCGCTGATTTATGCGTTCGTGGCGCTGGGCCGGAAGCTGGACGGCACAGAGACGCGCACATGACCGATTATACCCCCGACGCCGCGCTGCTCGCCAAGGCGGAGACGCTGACCGAGGCGCTGCCGTATCTGCAGCGCTACGCGGGGCAGACCTTTGTGATCAAATACGGCGGCCACGCGATGGGCGATCCCGAGGCGCAGCGCGATTTCGCCGAGGATGTGGTGTTGCTGAAGGCGGTCGGGATCAACCCCGTCGTCGTCCACGGCGGCGGGCCGCAAATCGGCGCGATGCTCAAGCGGCTCGGGGTCGAATCGACCTTCGTCGGCGGTTTGCGCGTCACCGACGCGGCGACCGCGGAAGTCGCCGAGATGGTGCTCGCGGGCAAGATCAACAAAGAAATCGTCGGGTGGATTGCCGCGCTTGGCGGGCGCGCGGTCGGGATTTCGGGCAAGGACGCCAACCTCGTCATCGCCGAAAAGGTGACGCGGACCGAGCCCGATCTCAATTCGGGAATCGAGCGCCATGTCGACCTCGGTTTCGTCGGCGAACCGGTCGCGGTCGACCCCGCGATCCTGCGCAACCTTGCGCGCGATGGCTTCATCCCCGTCGTTGCCCCGGTCGCGCTCGGCACCGATGGCGCAACCTATAACATCAACGCCGATACGATGGCGGGTGCGATCGCGGGCGCGCTCGACGCCCGGCGGTTCTTCCTGCTGACCGATGTCGCGGGGGTGCTCGCGAAGGACGGGACGCTGATCACCGATCTCGACGCGACCGCCATCGCCGCGCTCAAGACCGACGGCACGATTTCGGGCGGGATGATCCCCAAGGTCGACACTTGCATCGCCGCAGTCGAGGCGGGGGTCGAGGCCGCGGTCATTCTCGACGGGCGGGTGCCGCACGCGATGCTGCTCGAAATCTTCACCTCGCAGGGCGCGGGCACGCTGGTTCACGCGTGATGTCGGAATACTAGGTTCCCCCGCGCAGGCGGGGGTCCAGAGGCCGCAGGTCTCATCGTTCGCGACTCTGGACTCCCGCCTCCGCGGGAGAACGGTAAGCCCGTCGCAAAGGGTGGCGAGCCTTTCGCCACTCGGCTAGAGGGACGACGAACCCCCTCATCGGAAGGCACATCGTGTTCGCGCTGACCATCATCCAGATTCTCCAGGTGTTGCTCGACCTCGCTTGGTGGATCATCTTCATCCAGTTTGTGCTGTCGCTGCTGATTACCTTCAACGTGGTCAACATGACGAACAGCTTCGTCCGGTCGATCTGGTACGGGCTCGAGAAGATGACCGACCCGATCTATCGCCCGATCCGCCGGGTGCTGCCCAACACCGGGGGGATCGATTTTTCACCGATGGTCGCGCTGATCGTCATCACGATCCTCGACATCATCCTGCGCAACATCGCGATCAGCATCGTCACCGGCCCGGTCGTCGTCTGAGGCAGGGCACATGACCGCCATGATCATCGACGGCAAGGCGCACGCCGCCGCATTGCGCGCGCGCGTCGCCGACGGTGTCGCCGGCTTCGTCGCCGCGGCCGGGCGCAAGCCGGGGCTGGCGGTGGTGCTGGTCGGGGAGGACCCCGCGAGCGCGGTCTATGTCCGGACGAAGACGCGGATGACCGCGGAAGCCGGGATGGCGGGATTCGAACACCGGCTGCCCGCGGACACCACGAGCGACGATTTGCTCGCGCTGGTCGACCGGCTCAACGCCGATGACACGGTCGATGGCATCCTCGTCCAGCTGCCGCTACCCGCGCACATCGACGAACGCCGCGTGCTGACCCGGATCGACCCCGACAAGGATGTCGACGGCTTCCACCCGGTCAACGTCGGGCGGCTCGCGACGGGACTCCACGGCTTCGTGCCGTGCACGCCGCTCGGCTGCCTGATGCTGCTGCGCGCTACGCTCGGCGAGCTGTCGGGGCTCGAGGCGGTGGTCGTCGGGCGCTCCAACATCGTCGGCAAGCCGATGGCGCAATTGTTGCTCCAGCAAAGCTGCACCGTCACGGTCGCGCACAGCCGGACGCGCGACGTCGCCGCACACGTCCGGCGTGCCGACATCGTCGTCGCCGCGGTCGGCATTCCGCACTTCATCAAGGGCGACTGGATCAAGCCCGGCGCGAGCGTGATCGACGTCGGGATCAACCGCATCGCCAAGGAAGACGGGGGGGCGGGGCTAGTCGGCGACGTCGATTTCGCGGGCGCGGCGGCGGTCGCGGGGGCGATCACCCCGGTGCCGGGCGGGGTCGGGCCGATGACGATCGCGTGCCTGATGCGCAACACGCTGGTCGCCGCGTGCCGCCGCGTATGCGCTGCCGAACCGGAGCTGTAACATCGTGAACACGCTCCTCGAACTCTACGTGTCTTCGCTCATCACCTTCTTCGTGGTGATCGACCCGCCGGGCTGCGCGCCGATCTACGCCGGGCTGTCAGCGGGCGCGAAGCCTGAGCAAAAGCGCAGCATGGCGATCCGCGCGGTCGCGATCTCGACCGCGATCCTGCTCGTTTTCGCGCTGTTCGGCGAGGATCTGCTCAAGGGGCTCGGGATCAGCCTCGGCAGTTTTCGGATTGCGGGCGGGATCATGCTGTTCCTGATCGCGCTCGAAATGGTATTCGAAAAACGCACCCAGCGCCGCGAGGACCGCGCGCAGAAGGTCTTCGACGATCCCGAGGTCGACGATGTCTCGGTCTTCCCGATGGCGATGCCGATGATCGCGGGGCCGGGGTCGATCGCGTCGGTGATGCTGTTGATGGCACGCAACGACGGTGTCGAGCGGACGCTGACGGTGCTCGGCGCGATGATGACGATCCTGCTGCTCACGCTGGTCGCGCTGCTCGCGGCCGGGCCGATCATGCGGGTGCTCGGCGCCAAGATCGAGGCGGTGATCACGCGCCTGCTCGGCGTGCTGCTCGCCGCGCTCGCGGTGCAGTTCGTGATCGACGGGTTGCAGCTCGTCCTTCGATAATCAGTCGATCCGGAACAGCCGGAGCGGCGAGCCCTTGGGCAGCGGTAGCGGGGTGAGCCAAGCGGGCACCGTGCCATGCGCGAGCTGGTCGTAGAAGCCGCCCGGATTGCGCGCGCGGTAATTGGTCGATTCGGCGGCGTTGGGGCAGATCAGCAGCAACGTCGCGCCATGCCGCTTCATGATCGCGCGCGCGCGATCAGGCGTGCCGCCGAACGCGTGCTGAACATCGAGGATCGCATCGCCGTTGCGATGATACGGCCCCGCGATCGCGTCATGATGCGTCAGCGTAATCAGCCGTGGCCCGAGATCGACGAAGGTGAAGATCGTCTGCGCGGGATAATAGTCGAGCTTCGAGAGTACCGTGGTGCGGATACAGCTACTCGTCGCGAGATTGACCCGGCGGGTGTAGGCGTTGGGGCGGTCGACCGGCAGATATTTGATGATCAGCCCGGCGAAGAGCCCCGAGACGATCAGGAAACCGCCGACGGTGCCGATCACGCGGACCGGCATCGAGCGGTGGTTGAGCAACCAGGGCAGGATCAGCCACGCCAGCGCGACCGATCCGGGAATCGCCATCAGCTGCGCGGCGGGGGCAACGCGGACCTGCCACAGCAGCATCAGTGTCGCGAAGGTGACGAACAGCGCGACGCACGCCCAGCCAAGCAACGTCGGCGTGCGGCGCGCACGCCAGGTGCCCACCGCGACCCCGATCACCCCGACGATCGGCAGCGCCGCCATCGGGAAGGCGAGGCGGAAGGGATGTTTGTAGATCGGTTTGGCTTCGCGAACGTTGTCGAGCCAGTTGCGCTGGAGTTCGGGCGAGACTTGTTCGGGACGCCCGAGGCACTGCGGGAAGAAATGCACGAAGCCCGCGACGATCACCGCGCCCGCGAGCACGGCGCACCCCAATCGCACCGCGCGGCTGGCGGGATTGGCCCAGGCGAGGACGAACAACAGCACCCCTGCGGCGACCATCACCGAGAGATAGACCGGGGTCAGCGCATCGCAACGCAGGACGTAATTGGCGTTCGAGGCGAACCCCGCAAACCCCGCCGCGGTACCGCCCGCCAGGCTGATCGCATAGGCCGCAAGCCGGGTCGCCTCGCCGCCTTCCCCGTTTCCGGCCCAGATCCAGCGCAGCGTCAGGATCGCGCCCGCCATCGCGGCATAGGGGAGCATTTCGAGCCCGATCGAAATCGACACCGCGCTTGCCAGCCCAACGATCACGCCGCCGCGCAGCGCGCGCGGATCGCACAGCCCCGCGACGCTGAGGCTCAACATCGCGAGCTGCCAGCCGTGGTGGTCGATCCGTTCGGGCAGGTACATCAGCATCGTCACCGAGGTGGCGAGCAGGAACACCACCGCGAGCGGCCAGGCGAGCGGGTGGACCAGCCGCCGGACGGTCGCGCCGATCCCAACCATCGTGATCGACAGCGGGATCAGCGGCGCGATCCCGCACGCCAACCGTTCCGCCCAGGCATTGGTGGTGAACAGCCGGAAGAACAGGATCAGCCCTGCGATCGGCAGGTCGACGATCCGGCTCCAGTGGATGTTGAACCCGGTCGGCGGGTTCAGCCGGTAGTTGGTCAGATCGAACCAGCCCTGCCCCGCGAGCAGCCCACGGACCTGCATCAGCCGCATGTTGTCGTCGGTATCGCCGAGCGAGAGCCAGCGGACGTAGTTCCAATCGCTCCAGACGTAGAAGATCGTCACCGCGACCCAGGCGAGGAGCGTCAGGCGGATCCAGTGGCGGTCGAGCTCGGCTTCGATCTGGCCGCGCAGTTGTTGGTTCAAGGCGTAATCGTCCCACAGACCGGCACTATCCGGTTTCACTGCCGCGCGACTGCTCCTAGTGCGGGCGGCAAGTGGAGGGAAGCGCAACGTGCTGACGGGACGATTAGAGCAATGGCGGACGAGCGGGGTGCTGGGGCAGCTTATGCGCTTTGCGATCGCTGGCGCGATATCGAGCCTCGTCTACACAATCGTCTTCCTGCCTTTCGCCTGGTACGTCACCGGCGAGCGGCTGGCGGTGATCGCGGTCGTCCCCGCCTTCTTCGCGGCGGCAACGGTCGGCTATGTTCTCCACAGCAACTGGAGCTTCAAGGGGCACGGCACGCGCGACAACCCGCGCGCGCGCCAGGTGAAGTTCCTGATCGTCCAGGCGCTCGGCATGGTGCTCAACCTGGCCTTCACCTGGATCATTACCGGGCCGCTGTTCCACGGTCCCGCCTGGGCGTCGCTGATCCCGTGTTTCCTCGTCACCCCGTTCGCAACCTTCGCGCTCAACCGGCAACTGGTATTCAAGTAGGATGGCCCGATAGATGGACCGTATCGTCTACGATCGCATGGCGGCGCATGATTCGACGCATTGGTGGTATCGCGCGCGCCGCGAGATCCTTAGCGATTACCTCAGCCGCTACGGCGACCTGCCCGAGGGTGCGCGCATCCTGGAGATCGGGTGCGGCACCGGGCACAATTTGCCGATGCTTGCGCGCTTCGGCAGCGTCGAGGCGATCGAGATCGATCCTGCCGCACGGGCGATCGCGAGCGAACGACTGGGGCAGCCGGTCGGTGATGCGCCGCTCCCCGCGCTCCCCGGCATCGAACGTGGCGCGTATGATCTGGTCGCGGTGCTCGATGTCGTCGAGCATATCGAGGACGATGTCGCCGCGCTCGCCGCGATGAAGACGCTACTGAAACCCGGCGGGAAGATCCTGATTGCGGTCCCCGCGCACCAATGGCTGTGGAGCGCGCACGACACCGTCAACCACCACCACCGCCGCTATTCGAAGGCGACGCTGTGCCGCGCGATCGGCGCTGCGGGGCTGACTTCCGCCAAGCTCAGCTATTTCAATTCGCTGCTGTTCCCGCTCGCGGCGGCGGCGCGCATTGCGGGGCGGCTGACCGGGCGCGACGACAGCGACGATTCGCCACCGGTCAAGCCGCTCAACGCGCTGTTCGAGAAGGTGTTCGGGCTCGAGCGTTACCTCGTCGGCAGGGTGCCGATGACGCCGGGGGTCTCGATCGTGACGCTGGCGATGCCAGCCTGACCTAATCCGGTTCGTGCTGAGCCTGTCGAAGCATCGGGGACTCATGCCCTTCGACAAGCTCAGGGCTGACGGTTGAGAGTGGCGTCGACTGGCTCTCCTGCGCCGCATTGAACCCCAGTGTTGCATGCCCCTGCACCGGTCCTGCGATGTCCGCGACCAGGTACAGCGGTCGCCGCTTCGATTCGATGTAGAGCCGCCCGAGATATTCGCCGATCATGCCGAGTACGAACATCTGCACCGAGCTCAGCACCACGACGACGAGCATCGTCGAGGTCCAGCCCTGGACCGGCGCGCCCTCGAAGAATCCCCAGGCGATGTAGAACAGCAGCAGCAGCGACAGCCCCGCGAGTAGGACCGAGGCGTGGCTTGCGAAGCGGAGCGGCGCGGTCGAGAAGCCGGTGACCGCGTCGAACGCGAGCCGCATCATCTTGGCGAGCGGATAATTGGTCACGCCCGCATGCCGCTCGGCGCGGTCGTACGGAAACGGCACCTGCCGGAAGCCAACCCACGCGACCATCCCGCGGATGAATCGTGCCTGTTCGGGTAAGCTGAGGAACGCGTCGAGCGCGCGGCGGCTCATCAGGCGAAAATCGCCGGTGTCGAGCGGGATCGGGGTATCGGTGACGCGGTCGAGCACGCGATAGAACACCGACGCGGTCGCGCGCTTGAAGATCGTCTCGCCTTCGCGCTTGCGGCGGACCGCGTAGACGACGTCGGCCTGTTGTGCCGCCATCGTGTCGCGCATCGCCGCGAGGAGTTCGGGGGGGTCCTGCAGATCGGCGTCGATGATCAGGATCTGCGCGCCCGAACATAGATCGAGCCCCGCAGTCAGCGCGAGCTGGTGGCCGTGGTTGCGCGACAGGTTGATCGCAACGAGGCGCGGGTCGGCGGCGCTGAGCCGCTGCATCACCGCCCAGCTGTCGTCGCGGCTGCCATCGTTGATGAGGACGATCTCGTGATCCTCGCCCACCGCCGCGATCGCCGCCGCGGCGACGCGGGCATGGAGCAGCTCGAGGCAGGCTGCCTCGTTGTAGCAGGGGATGACGACCGATAGCGCGGGACGTTGCATGGCGCCGCTGTAGCGCGCCGTCGCGCCCCCGTCACCGGGGGGTGATCGGGGAACGCCACATGGCATTCTCGTGTCGGGTGCCCCGGGATGGAACCATTGGGGGCCGTCGACGATACAGAAGGGCAATGAATTCCCCCTTAAACGAATCCTGGCGCGACCCGTGGGGGCGATTGCGCGGCGGCTGGTGGGCGATTGCCACTGCGGCCTTGCGGCGCGCGGGCGACGATAACATCTCGCTGATCGCAGCGGGGGTTGCCTTTTATGCGTTCACCGCGATCGTCCCGATGCTGGCGGCGGTGGTGCTGTCCTATGGGCTGGTCGCGGATGCGCATAGCGTCGCGGCGGACATCCGTTCGCTCGCGACCGCGCTGCCCGCCGAGGCGGCGTCGATCGTCGGGGATCAGTTGAAGCGCGTGGTGTCGACATCGCAGGACAGCAAGGGCTTCGGGCTCGTTCTGGCGCTGCTGATCGCGGTGTACGGCGCGACCAAGGCGACCGCGGCGATGACGATCGCGCTCAACGTCGCGTTCCGCGTCGACGAACGGCGCGGGTTCGTGATGCTCCGCGTGGTCGCGCTGGCGATGGTGGTGGGCGGGGTCATCCTGGTGCTGTCGGCGATAGCGACGACGACGGTCCTCACCTTCCTGACCACTTGGCTGCCGTGGACCCCTACGGTGCTGGTCGTGGCGATCCGGGTCGGCGGGTATCTACTGCTGGCACTGCTCGCGATCACGGGCGCGGCGGTGCTGTACCGGTTCGCGCCCAACCGCCAGGACGCGCGCTGGCGGTGGCTGTCGCCGGGGGCAGTGCTCGCGACCCTATTGTGGCTCGGCGCGACTGGATTGTTCGGGGTGTATGTCGGCAATTTCGGGAATTACGGCGCGACCTATGGGTCGCTGAGCGCGGTGATCGTGCTGCTGACATGGCTGTGGCTATCCGCCTATGTGTTCCTGTTGGGGGGCGAATTGAATGCCGCGCTGGAGGTGGCGGAGGATTCGGATCCTCCCCACGCCGCGCCCGAGGCACCCACGGCACCGGTGCAATCGCCGGGGCTCGTTCGTAGCGCGATCGGCGTGGCGGCGGCGTTGGTATTGCTCAAGCTGACCGAACGCCGCGACTAGCGTCGTTTTTACCGAGGCGCCGTTCCGCAGGTGGGATTAATACCCAATTGGGCACTGACGGAGGCTCAACGACTTGGCCACGGCCTTCGCCGGGGAACGTCGAACCCCGCCTAGATTTTCTTGGCCAGCGCCTTCTTCAGCCTGGCGTGGGCGGCGGCCTTGATCTGGCAGACCCGCGCGGAGCCGACGCCGAGCACCATGCCGATTTCTTCGAGGTTCAATTCCTCGACATAATAGAGCTGGACGACCTGCGCCTCGCGTTCGGGCAGCGCGGCGATGGCGGCGACCAGCGTTTCGCGCAGGTTGCTCTCGGCGAGTTGGTCGAACGCGTCGGGGCCGTCATCGGCGAACCAGGGCAGGTCGTCCGAATACAGGTCGTCGATCGAATCGAACCGGATCGCCTCCGCGGTCGCATAGTCCGCGCGCAGTTTTTCGACCGAGACGCCGAGGTGCTCGGCGATCAGCGCCTCGCCGGGGGGGGTGCCCGTCGTCGCGGTCAGCGCCGCGATGGCGTCGTTGTACGCACGCCGCCGCCGCATCGCGCCGCGGGTCGTCGTCGCCTGGCGGCGGAGTTCGTCGATCATCGCGCCGCGCAGCCGCGTCGCGAGATAGGCGGTGAAGGCGGGGCCGCGGTCGTGCGGCGCACCGACGGTCTCGACCAGCGCGACGAGGCCGATCTGGATCAGGTCTTCGACATCGACGATCGTACTCATGCTGCCATGGACGTGCCATGCGATCCGGCGGACCAGCGGAAGGTGTTGGCGGACCAGCGCCTCGGTATCCGCGGTGGCCGATCGCTTGGGGGCGTAGACCAGCGGGGTCGACAGCGCGCCGAGGGCGACCTGCTGGGCGTCCGCGAACGCGTCCTGCATCGGCTCGGCGCTCATGCCGCCAGCGCTTGGTGCGCGGGCTGGGGCGCGCCGATGACCGCGACGACCTCGACCGATTTTTCTTCGGGCACCTCGAAGAACGACAGCACCGGGGTGTCGGGCAGGCAGGTGCGGACGAGCTTGCGGATCGCGATCCGAATCGCAGGCTGGACGACCAGCGCGAAGGGCTTGGCTTCGTCGATCAGCGGCTGCGCGGCCTGCTGCAATGCCTCGACGATCCGGCGACCGAGATCGGGTTCGATGACGTGGCGGCGCGACGTGTCGTTGCGCATCGCCTGACCGAGCAGCCCTTCCAGTTGCCCCTCCAGCGTCATGACGCGCAACGGCTCGCGCACACCGCACAGTTTCTGGATGATGAGCGCGCCGAGATCGGGACGAATCATCTCGATGATCTCCTCTGCATCCTGCGATTTCTGCGCTGCGACCGAGATCGCCTGCGCGATGCGCCGGAATTCCTTGAGCGGGATATTTTCAGCGAGCAGACCCTTCAGCACCTGGGTCAGCGTGGTGAGCGCGAGGGGCTGCGGGGTGAGCGCCGCGACGAGGCTCGACGCGCGTTCCTTGAGCCCGTCGAGCAGCGACTGGACCTCGTCGGGGCCGAGCAGGTCGGCGGCGCTCTGGCCGAGCAGATGGTTGAGGTGGGTCGCCATCACGGTGCCCGCATCGACGACGAGATACCCCGCGCCGGTGGCGGCATCGGCGTCGCCGGGATTGATCCAGGTCGCATCGAGCCCGAAGGTCGGATCCTTGGCCGCCTTGCCGTCGAGCGCGCCATAAGCCTGACCGGTATCGAGCGCGAGCATGTCGTCGGGCGATACCTGATCCTCGCCGACGACGACGCCGTTGACCAGGATGCGATAGGTGAAGGGGGCGAGATTGATGTCGTCGCGGACCCGGCATTGCGGCACGATGAAGCCGAGTTCCTTGCTGAGCTGGCGGCGCACCCCGGTGATCCGGCCCATCAGCGGCGCGCCCTTGCGCTCGTCGACCAAGGGTACGAGGCCGTAGCCAATATCGAAATTGACCTGCATCCCGTCGGTCACTTCCTCCCAGCCGATCTTGGACGGATCGACGGGTTCGGCGGGCGCGACCGCCGCGGCTAGCGCGGGGCGACCTTCGATCTGGCGCAGTTTCCACGCCGCGAAGCCCGCGATTCCCGCGGCGCTGAGGATCAGGATGTGCGGCATCCCCGGAAAGATACCGAGCAGCGTCAGGATGCCCGCGACCGGAATCCAGGTCTTCGACGCGCCAAACTGGCCGCCGATCTGGCCGGCGAGGTCCTTATCCGAATTGACCCGGGTGACGATTGCGGCGGCAGCGATCGAGAGCATTAGGCTCGGCAGCTGCGCGACGAGCGCGTCACCGATCGCGAGCAGGATGTAGTTGTGCGCGGCGTCGGCGAGCGACAGCCCGTGGCTGACCGGGCCGAGGATCAGTCCGCCAACGATATTGGCGGCCAGGATCAGCATCGCCGCGACCGCGTCGCCCTTCACGAATTTCGACGAACCGTCCATCGACCCGTAGAAATCGGCCTCGGTCGACACCTCGACGCGGCGTGCCTTGGCTTCGTCGGGGGTGATGAGCCCGGCGTTCAAGTCGGCGTCGATCGCCATCTGCTTGCCCGGCAACGCATCGAGCGTGAAGCGCGCGCTGACTTCGGACACGCGGCCCGCACCCTTGGTCACGACGATCAGGTTGATGATCATCAGGATCGCGAAGACGAAGATGCCGACGACATAGTCGCCGCCGATCAGGAATGTCCCGAACGCCTCGATGACGCGCCCCGCGGCGGCTTCGCCTTCGTGGCCGTGGACCAGCACGATCCGGGTCGAGGCGACGTTGAGGCCGAGGCGGAAGAGCGTCGCGAACAGCAGCACGGTAGGAAAAGCGGAGAAATCGAGCGGCTTTTGCGCGTTGAGCGCGACCATCAGCACCGCGAGGCTGATCGCGATATTGGCGACGAAGAAGATGTCGAGCAGCGCTGCGGGGATCGGAACGACCATCACCACGACGAGTAGCAGGATCGCGAGGGGCAGCGCCGAGGCGCGCGCGGTGGCGAGACGGAACATCGCGCTAGTTGCCGAGATTCGCAAGCATCAGATACGCGAGCCGCGCGGTGTCGGGGGTCGGGCGCATCAGGTTGGCCGCCGCGGTGGGGTTGGCCTGCGCCGCGAACTTGCCGAGTGCGCTGGTCGCCCACGTCAGCGCGTCCGCCGCGCTCTGGTTGTTGCCGGTGATGACGGTGGAATCGCCGAGGTTCAGCGCCTGCGCGGCGTAGTTGACGGTGCTGGCGATACCGGTGTCGCCCGCGCCCGCGCCGAGCTTGTCGGCGAACCGGTCATAGACGTCCGA
This sequence comes from Sphingomonas oligophenolica, assembly GCF_006438955.1. Lineage (GTDB taxonomy): Bacteria > Pseudomonadota > Alphaproteobacteria > Sphingomonadales > Sphingomonadaceae > Sphingomonas > Sphingomonas oligophenolica_A. Next base: position 465,513 of record NZ_RCZK01000001.1, read on the forward strand.
CACCGATCGCGGCGCCCCCGCGGGCGTGTAGAACACATTGCGGTTGGCGCCAGCGGCGGCGGGGAAGAGCGCGGCGGCGTTGGCATAGGGGTTCGACGCCATCGTCGTCAGGAATTTCTTGGCACCGCCGAGCCCGAGGAAATGCGCCATGTAGAGATCGGTGCCGGTCGCATCGCGGCCCAGCGTGCCTTCGAGCGCGTCCTTGTTGTCCGATGCATGTTCCGCCGCCATCAGCGATGCGGCGTTGGGGTCATTGCGTAGCGCGAGGATCGACGCCTTGGTCGCGCCGTCGCCGACGACGTAGCGTCCGCTCGCGGTCTGCTGGATGTTGTCGGCGGCCCAGGCCATGCCGTTGTCGGCACCGTGTTTCTTGACGACCGCGAGCCAGCTTTGTTCGACGAATTGGTACAACCCCGACGCCGACGAGGTGCCCGCCTTCGCATTGGCGTTGAGGCCGCTTTCGACCTTCGCCTGGTTGAACAGATAATCGAAATCGATTCCCGTCTTGCTGCTCGCAGTGGCGATGGCGGACTGGATCCGGCCGGCTGAGATAGGATTGACGGTCATGCCGTGATGCGAAGCCCCTGTTAACTATGGGACCATCAGCAAGAGGCGTGCCAGATTACCCGGTGCGCCGGGCGCGGCGTCAGGCGTAGGCGCCCGCGAGCCCCGGACGATACGCACCCGCGGCGTTGCCGGTCAGGGTTTGCAGGCGGCGGCGAACATTTGCCGCCATCAGGTTCACATAGATGCGGCAGGTTTCGTTGAGGCGGTTGGCCTCTTCGGCGAGTTCGCGAATCTCGTTACCCGCGGGGCCGGTGCCGAGATCGGCGACCTCGGCGATCGCGGCAAGCTTGTCCTGCGTCGCGCGTTCCAGCCCGCCGACATCGTTCGATTTCAGCGCGGCGATCTCCGCATGGAGCGCGTCGATCACGCGGATCAGGGCGTCGCGCCGAGTCACGTCAGTTTCCTTCCGCGGTCAATTTGAGCCGCAGCGCGATCAGATTGTCCGCGATCGTGCCGGGCAGGATCGGATAGGTGCCGTCGGCGATCGCCAGCTTGAGCCGGGCGACGCGGTCGAGATCGATCGGTGCTGCCGCGGCGAGTTGCTGCGCGAGGCTGCCCGCCTGGGCGATCGGTGCCGCATCGGCGGTCACGGTCGAGCGCGCCGGCGCCGTCGGCGTTGCCGCCACGACGCGCGTCACCCGGTCCGCAGTTGCCAGCCTTGATCCGATCGAATCCACCATGTCCGCACCCTCTTGGTTTCGCTGACATGGCGTAGAACGACCCTTGCGAGGCAAACTTTAGAAAAAATTTATGCATGGGGCACCCCGGCTCAATCGACTTGGCTCAGTCGGCCCAACCGGGCAGCGTGGCGTGCCCGGTCTCGACCGCGACCGCCTGGACCGGCGTGCGGGTGCCATCGACCCGGACCATGAAGCGTTCGCCCGGCGCGGCGTCGCCGATCGCGACGCCTTCGCGGCTGATCGAAAAGCCCGAATCGCCTGCCTCGATCGTGACCGGATCACCGCGCTTGATGACGGGTTCGAGTTTGACCGGCGGGGCATAGGCGACCCGCGAAGTGCCAGGTGCGGCGGCGCTTGCGGCCGGGGTGCCAATGACGGGAACGAATAGCCGCCAGCTCGGCCCCGAGCACGCGACGACAACCGCATCGTGGCGCTCTGTCCGCCAGGAAATCGCGACCGTCGGGCATTGCGCAAGCCGGAGCCGCGCGTCGATCGCGGTTCGCGCGCCGCCATCGTCGCCGATCGCATGGCCGGTGAAGGCCGCGACCGCGCGATCGAGCGCGGGGGTGTCCTGATGGCTCACCGCGACGGGCGCGGTAGCGGCGAGCAGGAGGGATAGAATCATGACGGCGTCCTGTTCTTGTCGGCTGGAGCGTGCTCGCCGGTGAAGGCGAGCGTGACCATGGCGGCGCGTCGGCCGGGCTTGGCGGCGGTGGCGATCGCCATTCGCGCTGGCGCGACCGCGGCAATCGTCGCAGCGACCGCACGCGCGCGGTCGGCGGCAAGGATCGTGGAGCTGCGGGTGACCGGGTCGACATCGGCGGCGGTGCCGTCGACCGACCCGGTGATGGTCAGCGTCACGCGGGGATCGCGTGCTGCATCGCGCGCCCAGCCGACGAGAGTATCGGTCGGGCCGGGAATGACGGCGGAGCCGACCGCGAAATCGAGCATGCCGGTGGCGGCGACGGGCATCGGCGCCAGCGGTTCGTCGTTGTCGAACCCCGCGCGCAACCCGCGCGCGAGCGCGTTGCGATCGAGCTGCTGGGTCGCCTGGAGCAGGACGAAGAAGCCGACCAGCAGGAGCGCCAGATCGGCGAGCGTGATCAGCCAGAGCGGGCGCGCGGTGACGGGGGCAGGATAGTCGGTCACGCCGCGGTCTTCAACGCGAGCGGGCGTTCGCGATCGGCGAGCGCCACCAGCGGCGGGTCGAGGCGCGCGCGCTCGAACGCCTCGGCGCGGCCCGCGACGCGCAACCGGTTGGCGATCGGCAGGAAGACGAGGTTGGCGAGCAGCGCGCCATAGAGCGTCGCGAGCAGCGCGATCGCCATCGCGCCACCGATCGCGGCAGGATCGGTCATCGTCGCGAACATTCGCGCGAGGCCGATCAGCGTGCCGACCATCCCCATCGCAGGGGCGAGCTCGGCGGCGCCCGCCCAGATGTCGGCGGCGGCGACGTGGCGTTCGATCCGTGCGCGGCGACGATGCGCGAGCAGCGTGGTGACCTCTTCGCCGCTCGCGCCGTCGACGATGGTCGCGATCGCGGCGGCGACATCGGGATCGGCGATGACCGATCGATCGAGCGCCATCGCACCATGGCCGCGCGCGATCCGCGCCTGCGCCGCGATCTGATCGAGCAGCGGATCGGCAACGAAGCGGCGGCGGGCGAGGATGCGCAGCGCGGACAGCGCACGACCGAGGTCTCGCAACGGGGTGCGCAGGACGACGCCGAGCGTGGTGCCGCCAGCGACGATGGCGAACGCGAGCGGATCGGCGAGTTGAGCGACGAGCGTCATGCGCGTCGATAAGCAAGAGGCGGGCCAACCGCGTGAGCCGCTTCCTGCTTCGCGTACAGCGCGAGGGGCAGGCGAACACAAGCGGGGCGGCCCCCGACAAACGCCGCGCCCCGTCGGTTGCCGGACCCGGCAACATCGGACGGCAAAGCGGCAATCCCTTGCCGTGTGCGCCTGCCGTCGGGTTGCCGCCCGCTGAAATCGAGCGTCCGGCCGCGGCAAACCGGAAACTGGCACGCCCATTGCTTGGTGTCGGCTAGCGCATGGGGCGCGAGGAGTACGGCGATGGCCGGAGACAGTTTGTTCGGGGTTCATGGCGCGGCGCTGGAAGTGCGCTCGCAGCGCATGGGCGTGCTGGCTTCGAACATCGCGAACGCCTCGACCCCCGGCTTCAAGGCCAAGGACATCGACTTCAAGGCGGCGCTCGCCAGCATGACGAGCGGCACCCCCGACAGCGGTGCGATCGACGCCGCCACCAAATATCGCGTGCCGACCCAGACCTCGATGGACGGCAACACCGTCGAACTGTCGGCCGAGCAGACCGCCTTTGCGGAAAACGCGGTGCAGTATCAGACCACGCTGGCGTTCCTCAACGGGCGGATCGGCCAACTGACCCGCGCGCTGAGGGGAGAATAAGCCATGGCCGACAACCCCATGACGATCTTCCAGGTCGCAGGACGCGCGATGAGCGCGCAGCTCGTCCGGATGAACACCACCGCGTCGAACCTCGCCAATGCGGGCGGCGTCGCAGGATCGGCCGAGGCCGCCTACAAGACGATGAAGCCGGTGTTCCGCACCAGCTTCGACGCCGCGAGCGGGCTGTCGACGGTCGACGTCGAGAAGATCGTCACCGCGGGCGAAGCGCCGACCAAGCGCTACGATCCGACCAATCCGCTCGCGGACAAGGACGGCAATGTCTTCGAGGCCGCGGTCGATGAGACCCGCGAGCTGGTCGACATGATGGAATCCTCGCGGACCTACCAGAACAACGTCGAGGTGATGAACACCGCCAAATCGCTCATCGTCGATACCCTCAAGCTAGGACGCTAGATCATGGCCTCCACCTTCGATTCCACGCTGTCGAGCCTGGGCATTCCCCGGACCGCGACAACCGCCGTTGCCGACACCTCGAAGCTCGGCGAACGCTCGCTCGACCAGTCGGACTTCCTGTCGCTGATGACCGCGCAGCTCAAGAACCAGGATCCGTTCGCGCCCGTCGACAACACCCAGATGGTCGCGCAGATGGCGCAGTTCTCGTCGGTGGCGGGGATTTCCCAGATGAACACGACGCTGTCGAGCCTGGCCGCGAAGCTGGGCGGCACGACGAGTTCCGACGCACTTGCCTATGTTGGCAAGACGGTGCTGACCGAAGGCGGCGTCGCCTATGGTCGCGCTGCGGGCGGAATCGCGGGGGCGGTCGAACTCGACGGCGATGCCAGTGACGTCCAAGTCCAGATCAGCGATGCGGCCGGCCAGCCGCTCAAGACCATCGACCTTGGCCAGCAGTCGGCGGGTACGGTCAAATATGATTGGGACGGCAAGGACGCCGATGGCGCGGATGCGGGCGCGGGGCCGTTCACGGTCGCGGTCGCCGCGGTATCAGGCAACGCCAGCGTCGTCGCGCGCAGCCTGGTCTGGGCGCCAGTCGAATCGGTGTCGATGCCGAGCAGCGGCACCCCCAAGCTTCAAATTACCGGGATCGGCCCGGTCGATCCTTCCGCCGTCCGCCAAGCCGGCTGACCCCAACCAACTAGGAGTATACACCATGTCCTTCTACACCTCGCTCAGCGGCCTGCAGGCCTCGCAAACCGACATGTCGGTCATCAGTCACAACCTCGCCAACGTCGGCACCAACGGTTTCAAGAAGAGCCGCAGCGAATTCGGCGACGTCATCGCCTCCAGCCTGGCATCCGATCCGCTGAAATCGGTCGGGTCGGGGGTCGTGGTGAAGGCCAATCGCCAGCAGTTCGGCGAAGGCAATCTGAAGACCACCGCGTCGGGGCTCGACCTCGCGATCTCGGGCGATGGCTTCTTCGCGGTGCAGACCGCGGGGATCAACAGCCAGGTCGATTATACCCGTAACGGTTCGTTCCTGATCGACCCCAATCGCTATGTCGTCGATGCGCAAGGATCGAAGCTGCTCGTCAACGCGGTCGATTCGGAGGGCAACGTCATCGCTTCTGGTCCGAACAACCTCAAGCCGCTCCAGCTTCCCGAAAACAGCGGCAAGGCGGTGGCGACGACCGCGGTGTCGCTCGCGGTCAATCTGTCCTCCAAACAGCCTCAGCCGACCGCGACGTTCGATCGCAACGATCCGGCGAGCTTCAACTATTCGACCGCGACGACGGTGTTCGATGCCGACGGCAATCCCTCGACGCTCGCCAACTATTACGTCCGCACCAAGACCGGCACCGCGGCGAGCCCGACCAGCGAATGGGAAGTCCATTCCTATATCGGCGACGAAGAGCTGGCGCAGGGTGGCGTCAATGCGCCACAAAAGCTGGTGTTCGATGCGACCGGCAAGCTGACATCGCCTACCGCGCCAGTGCAGTTCGACGCGGTGTCGATGCCCGGAGCGTCGGCGCCGCTAACGCTGAGCGAGGATTTCGCGAATACGTCGCAGCTGACCTCCGCGTTCCAGGTTATCGACCGCCACCAGGACGGCAGCGCCGCAGGGCATTTGTCCGGCGTCAGCGTCAACGAGACCGGGGTCGTCACTGCCAGCTTCTCGAACGGCGATTCGGTCGCGATCGGCAAGATCGCGGTTGCCAATTTCAACAATCCCGGCGGGTTGCGCCAGCTCGGCAACAGCTATTGGACCGCGACCGGGGTTTCGGGCGAGCCGAAACTCGGTTCGGCGGGCGAGAGCGGCTACGGATCGCTGATGACGGGGACGCTCGAGGGATCGAACGTCGACATCACCGAGGAACTCGTCGCGCTGATTTCGGCGCAGCGCAATTTCCAGGCGAATGCCAAGGCGCTCGATACCGCCAACCAGATTTCGCAGACCATCTTCAACATCCGTTCGTGATCTAGCGACGGCGAGGGAGCCTTATGGACAAGCTGGTCTATACCGCGGCAACGGGCCTGCGCGCGCACATGGCGGCGCAGGCGGCGATCGCGAACAACATGGCGAACGCGTCGACCACGGGGTTCCGCGCCGACCGCGTCGTGTTCGACCGGGTCGAGTTGAAGGGCGGCGGTTCGCAGCTCGAGGCACGCAGCCCTACCAGCGAGGAGGTGACCGACGCGGATCGCCGCGCGGGTGCGATCCAGCAGACTGGCCGTCCACTCGACGTTGCGGTGGCGGGGAACGACGACTGGATCGCGGTCCAGGCGGGCGATGGCAGCGAAGCCTATACCCGCCGCGGCGACCTGGAGGTCGCGCCGTCGGGCGTGCTCCAGACGGGCGATGGCTTCATCGTCCAGGGATCGTCGGGGCCGATCACGGTGCCGCCGTATGATGCGCTGTCGATCGCCGCCGACGGAACGATCGCGATCGTACCGAAGGGCGGCGATCCCAGGAATCCGCAGGCGCTCGACAAGATCAAGCTGGTCAGCACCAAGGGAACGGACACCGTCAAGGGGCTCGACAATCTGCTGCGCGTGCGCGGCGGGGGGACGCTGCCCGACAATCTCGACGCCAAGGTGCAGACCGGCGCGATCGAGGGATCGAACGTCAACATGACGCAGGCGCTGGTCGACATGATCGAGAACCAGCGCAGTTACGAAGTGCAGGCCAACCTGCTGAAATCCGCCAAGGATATGGACGAAAGCGGCGCATCCGTGATGCGCCTGCCGAGCTGAAGGAATTAGCCGATGCCAACCGCAGCCATGCATATCGCGCGTACCGGGCTCGACGCCCAGGACATGCGCATGCGCGTCATTTCGAACAACCTCGCCAACGTCAACACGACCGGGTTCAAGCGTGATCGCGCGGCGTTCGAGACGCTCGCCTACCAGGTCGTGACGTCGCCCGGCGCGGCGTCTTCGAGCGAGAGCAAATATGCGACCGGGCTTAACCTCGGCACCGGGGTCAAGATCCAGGGCACCGCGCGGATCGATACGCAAGGATCGACCCAGCAGACCGGCAACAGCCTCGACATGATGCTCGACGGCGACGGCTATTTCCAGGTCCAGCTGCCCGGCGGCCAACTCGGCTATACCCGCGCGGGCAATTTCAACCGCAGTCCGGAAGGGCTGCTGGTGACCAGCGAGGGCTATCAGGTCCAGCCCGGCATCACGATTCCCCAAGGCGCGACGAGCGTCACGATCGGCACCGACGGCACCGTGTCGGCGACGATCCCGGGGCAGGCCGAGGCGCAGCAGATCGGCCAGATCCAGGTTGCGAGCTTTCCCAACGGCGCGGGCCTGCAATCGACCGGCGACAACTACCTGACCGAAACCGCCGCAAGCGGCGCCGCCAATCTGGGCGTCGCGGGCGAGGACGGCCGCGGCCGGGTCCGCCAGGGCGCGCTCGAATCCTCCAACGTCAACGTCGTCGAGGAACTCGTCGACATGATCGAAACCCAGCGTGCCTATGAGGTCAATTCGAAGATGATTTCGGCGACCGACGACATGCTCAAATATGTGAATCAGAACATCTGATGGCCAGCCGTACACCCTTCCGCCCCGGTTCCTACTGGATCGAACTCGCGCTCGCCGCCGCGACCGCCGCGCTCGTGCTCGGGGCGCTCGCGCCAGCGCCTGCCAACGCGCGCAAGAAGGAGAAGCCCGAAGAGGTGTTCCAGGCCGCCTATCCGCCCGCGGCCGCCGCGCCGCCGGTGGTCGCGACCGGATCGATCTTCCAGGTCAACGACGGCTATGCCGCGCTCTACGAGGGGTGGCGCGCGCGCAGCGTCGGCGATCCGCTCACGATCGTGCTGGTCGAGCGCACCGCGGCGTCGAAATCGTCTAATTCGAAACTCGACAGCGGGGGTGGCGCCAGCCTGACCCCGCCGACGACCGGGCTGCTCAACCTGTTCAGCAAATCCGACGCGACGTTGAGCGGCAGCCGCAATTTCGGTGGCGGCGGCACCGCCGACCAGGCCAATTCGCTGTCGGGTGAAATCAGCGTGACGGTGGCCGCGGTCTATCCCAACGGCACCATGCTCGTGCAGGGGCAGAAGCGCGTGACGCTGAACCGCGGCGACGAGTTCGTCCGGATCAAAGGGCTGGTTCGCACCGCCGATATCAGCGCCGACAACCGCGTGCTGTCGACCCGCGTTGCCGATGCGCAGATTTCCTACACCGGCAAGGGCGATGTCGCCCGCGCCAGCCGCCAGGGGTGGCTGAGCCGGTTCTTCCAGATCATCAGTCCGTTCTGAGGATGCATCCGATGCGTTTCCTGTTCGCCTTCCTCGCCAGCTGTCTGACTGCCAGCCTTGCCGCGAGTCCCGCCGCGGCCGACCGGATCAAGGATTTGGGCGGGTTCCAGGGCATCCGCTCGAACCAGCTCACCGGCTATGGCGTCGTGGTCGGCTTGCCGGGGACCGGCGACGACAACCTCGAATATACCGTCCAGTCGCTGAAGGCGGTCGCGTCGCGGTTCGGGTTGCAGCTGCCGCCGCAAGCCAATCCCGGGATGAAGAACGCCGCGGTGGTGATGATCACCGCCGACCTGCCGCCGTTCGCCAAGCCCGGCCAGCGGGTCGACATCACTGTCGCCTCGATGGGCAAGGCGAAGTCGTTGCGCGGGGGCAGCCTGATCCTGTCGCCGTTGCTCGGCGCGGATGGCCAGATTTATGCGATGGCGCAAGGCAACCTCGCGGTCGGTGGGCTCGGGGCCGAGGGCGCGGACGGATCGAAGATCGTCATCAATATTCCCTCGGTCGGGCGGATTCCCGATGGGGCGACCGTCGAACGCGCGGTGCTGACCGGGTTCGCCGACGCGCCCAACCTGACCTTCAACCTGCAACGCGCCGATTTCACGACCGCGCAGAACGTCGCGCTGGCGATCAATCGGCGGCTGGGGGCGGGCTCCGCGCATGCGATCGACGCGGTGTCGGTCGCGGTTCAGGCGCCGGTCGGTGCCGATATCCGCGCCACCCTGATGAGCGAGATCGAGAACCTCGACGTCGTCACCGCGGAGCCGCCCGCGAAAGTAATTGTAAATGCGCGCACCGGTACGGTCGTTATCAATTCCGCGGTCCGGGTCGGGCCTGCCGCGGTGACCCACGGCAAGCTGACCGTCCGGATCGACGAAAACCAGCGGATCAGCCAGCCGGCGCCGCTCAGTCAGGGTGTGACCGCGGTGGAGCAACGCTCCAACGTCGGGGTCCAGGAAGAGGTGAAGCCGATGTTCCTGCTCGATCCCGGTCCCAAATTGGCGGATATCGTCAAGGCGGTGAACGCGATCGGCGCGAGCCCGGCAGACCTGGTCGCGATCCTGGAGGCGCTGAAGGAAGCCGGCGCGCTCAAAGCCGAACTGATCGTGCTGTGACGAGCGCGGTTTCGAATAGCGCGCTTCCGAGCATCACCGGCACGACCGGGATCAGCTCTGGACTGGGGCGTGGCCAGACCAAGGACAATCTCGACAAGGCGGGCAAGCAGTTCGAATCGATCTTCACCGGCATGATGCTGAAAAGCATGCGACAGGCGAAGCTGACCGATTCGCTGTTCGATTCGAAGGCGATCGACACCTTCACCGAGATGCAGGACGCGCAAGTCGCCACATCGATGGCCGAGCACGCGCCGCTCGGCATCGGCAAGGCGATGACCGATTTCCTCAGCAAATCGCAAGCCAATCTTAACCTATCGGCGGCAGACCCGCCCGCATGAGCGACCTGCTCTCCATCGGCGCTTCCGGCGTTCGCGCGTATCAGACTGCGCTCGACACTGTCGGCGAGAACATCGCCAACACCGGCACCGCGGGCTATTCCCGGCGGGTCGTCGGCTTGCACGAAATTTCGGTGGGAAGTGGCACATCGGCGGGGGGCTATGCCGCCGGGCTCGGTGTCCTCGCGTCGGGGGTGCTGCGGACGTCGGACACCTATGCGGCGGCGGCAATGCGCAGTGCGGGGACCGACCTGTCGCGCACCACCTCGACCGCGGCGTGGCTCGATCGCGTCGGCAAGGCGCTCGACGGCAACGACATCAGCGGGCGGATCACCGATTTTTTCGGCGCATCGAGCGCGCTTGCCGCCGAACCGGCCTCGAGCGCGTTGCGCGCGACCTTCCTCGCCGCGGCGGGTAACGTCGCCAACGCGGTGTCGGCGACTGGCATCGCGTTCGACCAGGTCGACGAGGATATCGATGCCCAGGCGACCCAGACCGCCGCGACGCTGACCTCGCTCGGTGCGTCGCTGGTGCGGATCAACGACGGACTGGGACGTACGACGGCCAACACCGCAGCGGCGGCGCAGTTGCTCGACCAGCGCGACGCGATCCTCGACCAGATGAGCGCGATCAGCGACCTGAAGACGAATTTCGATCAATATGGCCGGGTCACCGTCGCACTAGGAGCGGGCAACGGCGCGCCGTTCGTTGAGATCGCCCGCTCCAACGTTGTATCGTATCTCGCCGATCGCAGTAACGGCGGCACGGTCAGTTTCAGGGTCTCGAACAAGGCGAGTTGGACAACGATCGATGCGACGGGCGGCGCGCTCGCTGGACTTGTCGAGGGCGCGCAACGCTCTTTAATCGCGCGAGACGGCGTCGAATCGATCGCCGCGGATTTCACGACCAAAATCAACGCCATTCATCGCGGTGGCGAAGGGCTCGACGGTTCGAGCAAGCTGGACCTGTTCACCGCGGGCGCGCGTGCCACCAATCTCTCGGTCAATCCGCTGGTCACCTATGCGAAGGTCGCCGCGGCTGGGATCGGCGGGGGTCCGCGCGATGCGAGCAACCTGGCGGGCTTCGCGGCGACACGCGCCGCGAGCGGGTTCGAGGCGAACGTCACCGGCCTGATCACCGACAATGCCGCGCAGCTGAAGCAGCGCAACACCATCGCCGAGGCGCAGACCGCGATCCGCGCGGGTGCCCAGACCGCGCTATCGACCGCGACCGGGGTCAACCTCGATTCCGAAGCGATCGACCTGATGCGGTTCCAGCAGGCGTATCAGGCCTCCAGCCGCGCGATCCAGGTCGCGCGCGACACGCTCCAGTCCATCCTCGACATACGGTAACCGCCATGCAGATCGCCACGACCCTCTTCTACGACATGGCCGCCACGCGGATGACGACGCTGACCAGTCGTGCCAATGTGCTCCAGACCCAGATCGCGACCGGCAAGCGCGTGCAATCCGCGTCGGAGGACGCCGCGCTGGCACAGCAAGTCGCCGAGTTCGATCGCAAGGACGCCGACACCGCGGTGTATCAGACCAACCTGACGCTCGCGGGTTCGCAGCTCACCCAGGCCGACAGCGTCCTGGGGGACATGACGGCCCAGCTACAGCGTGCACAGGAATTGGCGATCCAGGCCTCGAACGGCACCCAGACCCCGGCATCGCGGCGCCTGATCGGCGTGGAAATGGCGGCGATCGTCGACGCGCTGGTCGGCCTGGCCAACACCAAGAACCTGCGCGGGCAGCCGCTGTTCGGGACACCCGACGGCACCGATGCGGTGACCAACAACGGCGCGGGCGGGTTCTCGTTCGCGACCACCACGGTGGCACCGATTCCGATTGGCACGGGTCAGTCGGTCGAGGCGACCGAAGATGCGGGACGTATCTTCAATTATGACAAGACGACGGGCACCAGCACGCTGTCGATGCTGTCGATGCTGGCGGCAACGCTGAGCATGGGCGACGCCCCCGATCCCGCAACACTCGATGCGCTGAACGCGGCGGGGGATAAAATCTCGCTGGTCCAGGCATCGGTCGGTGCGCGCGGCGCGCGGGTCGAATTGCAACAGTCCCAGCTGACCGCCGCCTCGGTCGATCGCGCCGCGCTGCGATCCAGCGTCGAGGACGTCGACATCACGACCTCGGTCGCCGAGCTTCAGAAAATCATGACCGTGCTCTCGGCGACCCAGGCCAGTTTCTCGAAACTGTCGGGCCTGTCGCTGTTCGACTACCTGCGCTGAGGCGCGTCCGGCGAAACTTTCGCCCGCTTGGTAACCGATTAGCTACGAAGTCTGGTTAATCCTCGATCTCAACCCTCGGGCGCGAGACGCTCAGCGGTCGGGAGATTGTCCACGTGTTCCCCATCATCGGCTTCGTCGTCCTGCTCGTCATGGTGTTCGGCGGCTTCGCATTTACCGGCGGCGCGCTCGGCCCCGTCATGGAGGCGATCCCGCACGAGATGCTGATCATCGGCGGCGCCGCTGCCGGTGCGCTGATCATCGGCAATTCGGGTAAGGAATTGAAGGCGATGGGCGGGGGCCTGGGTAAGATCTTCAAAGGCCCCAAATACACCAAGCAGGATTATCTCGACGTCATCTTCCTCGTCAGCAAGCTGATGAAGATGCTGCGGATGGACGGGCCGATCGCGCTCGAACCGCATGTCGAGGATCCGCAATCGTCCGCAGTCTTCGCCGAATATCCCAAGCTGCTCAAGGATCATACGCTGGTCAACTTGATCGCTGATACGCTGCGCCTCGTCGTGGTGTCGTCGGGGACGCTCGACGTCCACGCGGTCGAGGACGTGATGGACAACGCAATCAAGACCCACCACCACGAGGTTGAGGGGCCGCATACCACGCTCGCCAGCCTTGCCGACGCGCTGCCCGCGCTCGGCATCGTCGCCGCGGTACTCGGGGTCGTGAAAACGATGGGCTCGATCGACAAGCCCCCCGCAATTTTGGGCGGGATGATCGGATCGGCGCTGGTCGGCACCTTCATGGGGGTGCTGCTCGCTTATGGCATGGTTGCGCCGCTCGCGTCGCGGCTGAAGCAGATCATCGATGCCGATGCCGCGATCTATCACGTCGTCAAACAGATCATCATCGCGTCGCTCCACGGCCACCCGCAGCCGCTCGTCATCGAGGCGGCACGGTCGGGCATCGCGCACAAGAACCAGCCGGCCTTCGCGGAAGTCTTCGACGGGCTGCGGGGCAAGTAAGTGGCCGCGCGCGCTCCGCATGGATCGAATCAGCCAGCCAAGATCATCGTCAAGAAGATCTATATCGAAGCGCATGGCGGCCATCACGGCGGTGCTTGGAAGGTCGCCTATGCCGATTTCGTGACCGCGATGATGGCATTTTTCCTGTTGCTGTGGTTGCTCGGCGCGACCACCGAGAAGCAGCGCAAGGGCATCGCGGATTATTTCGCGCCGACACTGTTGGATACGCATACGATCGGGATGGGCGGATCGGGGCTGCTCGGCGGAGAGACCATAATGAGCGACCAGAAACTGGGACCGCAGGCGGCCAACGCGGCCCGCGCGACGCCCGGCGTCATCCCACCGCCTGCGGTCGGTGGCCCCAAGGACGGGCTCGGCAACACGCAGGGTCGCGAGGCGCTGGCGGCGGAGGATCGCAAGAATTTCGACGCGATGCGCCGTCAGTTGTCGCGCGAGATCAACGGATCGGCGCGACTGGCCAAGCTTGCGGCGCACGTCCGCTTCGTCCAGACCCGCGACGGGCTGCGGATCGACCTGGTCGACGATGCCAATTATTCGATGTTCGCGCTCGGCACGACGGTGCTCGCATCCGACGCATCCGACCTGATCGGGCTGATCGCGGATTCGATCAAGGGAATGACGAACCCGATCATGATCCGGGGCCATACCGACAGCCTGGCGTTCGGTGACCCGCGCGCGATGAACAACTGGATGCTCTCGTCCGGGCGTGCGGAGGCGACGCGGCGGCGGCTGGCGCAGGGCGCGATCGGCGAGCCGCGATTCGAACGGATCGAAGGGGTCGCGGATCGCGAACCGATGATCGAAAAGGACCCCACCGACCCGCGCAATCGTCGGGTCGCGATTACCTTGCTCTACCGGCGCGGGATCTTCGGCCGGTAGGCGAAGCCCGCCCTCCCGTGATGGGAAGGCGGGTTCGAGGCGATGTTATTCGTCCGACGAAGACTTGCGCGTACCGCTGCCCTTGCGGGCACCGGGTTTCCGGCCGAGGCCGATCTTCTTGGCCATCGCCCGGCGGCTTTCCGAATAGCTTTCGGCGACCATCGGATAGTCGGGCTTGAGGTTGTAGCGTTCGCGATACTGCTCTGGCGTCATGCCATTGGTGGACAGGTGCCGACGCAATGTCTTGTAGGGCTTGCCGTCGACCATCGAGATGATGTGATCCTTCGACGCCAGCGACTTGCGGACCGACACCGCCGGGACATATTCTTGGGTCGAGGCGCCGTCACCCGACGCGCCGCCCGAGCCGAGCAGCGAGTTCACGGTGTCGTGCATCTTGCCAAGAAAACCGGGAACCTCCTCGGCGGAGGTACGGGTGTTGGGATTGGACAGCCAAGCAATCGTTAGTTCGGTCGCTAATTCGACCGCGCTCAAGTCAGTGTTTTCCTCAGTCATGTTTCGCTCCTTTGACTGATATCGGGCCTAATCACACTGCGGCGTGCGTCAAGCCCGGCGGAACAGTTTTCGTCCCGCCAGCCGCGAAAACAGCGGCGTAGAATTCAAGGCGCCGCACGATCGACACCCGACTCTCAATAGGATTGGGGTCTATGTTGTTGGTGTTCCTTCCCAAAGTTATCAGCCCGGGTCTTACCGCGGAGTGATCGGGTTAGAATGGCGTTCTCGTCCGACCCCTTGCGCGGACGCAAACCTCCGTGCCGAGCGCGCCAACTCGATCATTGCCGCGTTACGTGTGTTCGCCGGTTCGATCTATCCGCGCGAGCACTGCGCCTTCCGACACCTGCACGCCTTCGCTGGCGGCGAGGTGCGCGACGGTGCCGTCGAACGGCGCGACGAGGCTATGCTCCATCTTCATCGCTTCGAGGGTCAGCAGCTTCTGCCCCTTGGTCACGGCATCCCCCTCGGTGACCTCAACCGCGATGATTCGGCCGGGCATCGGCGACAGGATCGCGCCGTCCGCCGCGCCGTCCGCCGCGCCGCCCGCCGCAACGCCCGTGGCGCGCCACCGCCCGAGTTCCCAGGTCTGGCCGCCTTCGGAGACGAGCAGCGAGGCCTCGTCGGTCGTTGCCTCCCCGCCAGCCTCGGCGAAGCCGATCTCGATCGGCGCGCCGTTCAGCAGAAACATCGCTTCTCGGCGCGGCGGGGCGTTGAGGCGGAAGCCCGCGAACGCGCTTGCATCGCTCAGCGCTGCGGCGGCATCGGCGAGCGCCCCGTCGCTCGGCTCGGCGGGCGGCATCAGCGCGTCGCCCTCGCGCGCGATCAGCCCGGTGTCGAGGTCGCCCGCGACGAACGCGGGGTGGTCGAGCGCCTGGACCAGGAAACCGGCGTTAAAGCGCACCGGCCACATCACCGCCTCGTCGAGCGCGTCCGCCAGCGTCTCGCGCGCCGCCTCGCGCGTTTCGCCCCAGGCGATCACCTTGGCGATCATGGGGTCGTAGAAGGGAGAAATCTCCGCGCCCTGCTCGACCCCGGTGTCGACCCGGATGTTGTCGAGTCCGCTCGCGTTGCCGAGGTCGAACCTCTCGAGTCGCCCGATCGAGGGCAGGAAGCCCTTGGCGGGATCCTCGGCATAAAGCCGCGCCTCGATAGCATGTCCATCGATGCTCAACTCTTCCTGCCGCTTAGGCAATGGCTCACCGGAGGCCACCCGCAACTGCCATTCGACCAGATCCTGCCCGGTGATCGCCTCGGTCACCGGATGCTCAACCTGGAGCCGCGTGTTCATCTCCATGAACCAGATGCGGTCGGCGCGCAGACCCTCGCTCGCGTCGGCGATGAACTCGATCGTCCCCGCGCCGACATAGTCGACCGCATTCGCCGCTTTCACCGCCGCGGCGCAGATCGATGCGCGCGTCGTCTCGTCCATGCGGGGCGCGGGCGCTTCCTCGATCACCTTCTGGTGGCGGCGCTGCAACGAACAATCACGCTCGAACAGATGGACGACGTTGCCGTGGCGGTCACCGAACACCTGCACCTCGATGTGCCGCGGCGAGAGAATGTATTTCTCAATCAGCACTTGCGTGTTCCCGAACGACGATGCCGCCTCGCGCTGGCACGACACCAGCGCACCGGCGAACTCGCCCGCCTCGTCGACCCGCCGCATCCCCTTGCCGCCACCGCCTGCGACCGCCTTGATGAGCACGGGATAGCCGATCGCATCGGCCTCGCGCTGCAGCCGGTCGGGGTCCTGATCCGCCCCGAGATAACCTGGAGTGACGGGCACGCCTGCCGCGATCATCCGCTCCTTGGCGGCATCCTTCAGCCCCATCGCGCGGATGCTGTCGGGGTTCGGGCCGACCCAGACCAGCCCCGCGTCGATCACGCTTTGCGCAAAATCCGCATTCTCGCTGAGGAAACCGTAACCCGGATGGATCGCCTCGGCCCCGCTGTCGCGCGCCGCGGCGATGATCCGCGCGCCGACCAGATAGCTCTCGCGCGCCGGCGAGGGGCCGATATGCACCGCCTCGTCCGCCTCGCGCACGTGCAGCGCGCGTGCGTCGGCGTCCGAATAGACCGCGATCGTGCGCATATTCATCGCGCGCGCGGTGCGGATGATCCGGCACGCGATCTCGCCGCGATTGGCGATGAGGAGGGAGGTGATCATGGGCATTTCCGCAATAATACCTCCCCGGAACGGGAAGGGGGACCATCCGGCAACGCCGGATGGTGGTGGGGCAGCCGCGCGCGGGCGGCTTCGACAATATGGACGATAACGCCGTCGAGATTGGTTAGAACGTCCGCCGCGGTGATGCGTAGCGTGTCGATGGCATGGAGGCGCAACCACGCGTCACGGTCCGCATCGAATGCCGGTTGGTCGCCACGATCATGCGCTTCACCGTCAACCTCAATGCAAAGCTTCGCTTCGGCGCAGAAAAAATCCAGGACGAGCTCACCTGCGAGATGTTGCTTGCGGAATTTATGCCCGCCCGGATGCTGGCGGAGTGCTTGCCACAACAGGATTTCAGGCAACGTCATAGTGCGCCGAAGTGCACGCGCGCGCTGTACCGTTATCGCCGACGCGCTCAACATGACATTCCTCCCCGGGACGGGGAGGGGGACCACGCAGTGGTGGAGGGGCAGCCACGGACGAAGGCGCTGCTTGGCTGCCCCTCCGTCACGCCTTCGGCGCGCCACCTCCCCGTGCCGGGGAGGCGTGCTGATCCATCGCTCGACATCACATCCGGAACACCCCGAACGATTGCCGCTCGGGAATCGGCGCGTTGAGGGAAGCCGCGAGCGCCAGCCCGAGCACGTCGCGGGTTTGCGCGGGGTCGATGATGCCGTCGTCCCACAATCGCGCGGTGGCGTGCCACGGATTCCCCTGTGCCTCGTAATCGTCGCGGATCGGTTGTTTGAACGCCTCGGCCTGTTCGGGCGTCCAGCCCTCCGCGTCGCGGTGGACGGTGGCGAGCACGCTCGCGGCCTGTTCGCCCCCCATCACGCTGATCCGGCTGTTGGGCCAGGTGAACAGGAAGCGAGGGCCATAGGCGCGCCCGCACATCCCGTAATTGCCCGCGCCGAAGCTGCCGCCGATCAGGATTGTGAGTTTAGGAACGGTCGCGGTGGCGACCGCGGTGACGAGCTTCGCGCCGTGCTTGGCGATCCCCTCCGCCTCGTATTTGCCGCCGACCATGAAGCCGCTGATGTTCTGGAGGAACAGCAACGGCACCCGGCGCTGCTGCGCGAGCTCAATGAAATGCGCGCCCTTCTGCGCACTTTCGCTGAACAGCACGCCGTTGTTGGCCAGGATCGCGACCGGATACCCGTGGATGTGCGCGAACCCGCAGACCAGGCTCGATCCATAGAGCGCCTTGAATTCATGGAATTCGGATGCGTCGACGAGGCGCGCGATCACCTCATGGACGTCGTACGGCGCGCGCACGTCCTGCGGCACAATCCCGTACAGGTCCTCAGGCGGAAACGCGGGGGCGCGCGGCTCGGCCAGGTTCACGTCCGCGCTGCGCTGGAGCGGCAGCGTCGAGACGATATCGCGGACGATCGTCAGCGCGTGATCGTCGTTCTCCGCGACATGATCGACGACCCCGGATTTGCGGCCATGCGTGTCCGCGCCGCCCAGCTCTTCCGCGCTGATGACTTCCCCGGTCGCGGCCTTCACCAGCGGCGGCCCGGCGAGGAAGATCGTGCCTTGCCCCCGAACGATGATCGTCTCGTCGCTCATCGCGGGAACGTACGCGCCGCCCGCGGTGCAGCTGCCCATTACGCACGCGATCTGCGGGATCGCCGCGGCGGACATCTGCGCCTGGTTGAAGAAGATCCGCCCGAAATGATCGCGGTCGGGAAACACCTCGGCCTGGTGCGGCAAGTTCGCGCCGCCGCTGTCGACGAGGTAGATGCACGGCAACCGGTTCTCGAACGCGATCTCCTGCGCGCGTAGATGCTTCTTGACGGTCAGCGGGTAATAGGTCCCGCCCTTCACCGTGGCGTCGTTGCACACGATCATGACCTGGCGGCCCGACACGCGCCCCACCCCGCAGATCAGCCCCGCACCCGCGATGTCGTCGTCATAGAGGTCGTGCGCCGCCAGCTGCCCGATCTCGAGGAACGGCGCGCCGGCATCGAGCAGCCGCTCGACGCGCTCGCGCGGCAGCAGTTTCCCGCGCGCGGTGTGGCGGTCGCGGCTCTTCGCGCTGCCGCCGAGCGCGGCGCGCGCAACATCGCCACGCAGCCGCTCGGCCAGCGCCGCATTATGCGCGGAATTGGCGCGGAATTCTTCCCTGTCGCGCGCCAACTTGGTGTCGAGGACGGGGGCCGTCATGCCGCCCCCCTCATTGCGCCACCCGCTGGCCCGCCCCGATCAGCTCGCGCCCGATCAGCATCCGCCGAATCTCGTTGGTCCCTGCGCCGATGTCGAGGAGCTTGGCATCCCGCGCATAGCGTTCGACCGGCCAGTCCTTGGTGTACCCCGCGCCGCCCAGCGCCTGGATCGCCTCGTTGGCGACGCGCACCGCGCTCTCGCTCGCGAGCAGGATCGCGCCCGCCGCATCGAACCGCGTCGTCCTGCCCGCATCGCAGCTCCGCGCCACCGCATAGACGTAGGCGCGCGCCGAATTGAGCGCGACGTACATGTCCGCGATCTTCGCCTGCATCAGCTGGAAATGCCCGATCGGCTGCCCGAACTGCTTCCGCTCGCGAACATAGGGCACCACCACGTCGAGGCACGCCTGCATGATCCCCAATTGGATTCCCGCGAGCACCGCGCGCTCGTAATCGAGCCCGCTCATCAGCACGCCCACCCCACCGTTGAGCGGCCCCATCACCTGCGCGTCGGCGACGAAGCAATCGTCGAACACCAGCTCGGCGGTCGGGCTCCCGCGCATCCCCATCTTGTCGATCTTCTGCCCGATGCTGAACCCTGCGAAATCCTTCTCGATCAGGAACGCGGTGATGCCCCGGCTGCCCTCGCCGGTCTTGGCATAGACCACCAGCGTGTCCGCATAGGACGCGTTGGTGATCCAGAATTTGGTGCCGTTGAGCACATAGCCGCCGTCCGCGGCCTCGGCCCTGAGCTTCATCGAGACGACGTCGGACCCGGCGTTCGCCTCCGACATCGCAAGGCTTCCGACATGCTCGCCCGAGATCAGCTTGGGCAGGTATTTCGCCTTCTGCTCCGGCGATGCCCAGCGGCTGATCTGGTTGACGCACAGGTTTGAATGCGCGCCGTAGCTGAGCCCGATCGACGCCGATGCGCGGCTCACTTCCTCGACCGCGATGACATGCTCGAGATAGCCGAGCCCGAGCCCGCCATCCTCTTCCGCCACGGTGATGCCGTGCAGCCCGAGTGCGCCCATCGCGGGCCACAGTTCGCGGGGGAACCAGTCGTCGGCGTCGATCCGCTGGCTCAGCGGCGCGATTTGCTCGCTCGCAAAGCGCTGGGTGGTGTCGCGGATCATGTCCGCGGTCTCGCCGAGCGCGAAATCGAAATCGGGGGTCACGGGAGCCTCTCCGGTCAGTCTGTTTCACCGCCGCCTAGCATGTCGGGCGATCATGTCGAACCCTCACCCTAGCGATTTGAGCGGGATCGCGACATCGGCGAGGTGCACGCGATCCGGGGGTGGCGCGGCACGTGACGAGCATACTCACCCGCCGCTAATTCGGCGCGTCAACGTAAGCGTCAGTCATCGCGCTTCACCGCGAACGGGCCAAACGCCTGCTGCATCGGCATCAGTTCGATCGTGTTGACGTTGACGTGGCGGGGCTGCTGGAGAATCCAGGTCACCGCGTTGGCGATGTCGTCCGCCGACAGCGGGGTCATCCCGGCATAGACCTTGTCCGCGGCGCTGCTGTCGCCATCGAAGCGGACAACCGAAAATTCGGTCTCGCACATTCCGGGTTCGACCGAGGTGACGCGGACTCCGGTGCCGACGACGTCGGCGCGCAGGTTGAGCGAGAATTGGCGCACGAACGCCTTGGTCGCGCCATAGATGTTGCCGCCGGGATAGGGATAGCTTGCCGCGACCGACGACATGTTGACGATATCGCCGCGCCCCCTCGCGACCATGCCGGGGAGCACCGCGTGGACGAGTTCGGTGACCGCGGTGACGTTGGTCGCGATCATCTGCCGCCAATGCGCGATCTTAGCGTCCTGAGCGGACGAAAGCCCGAGCGCGAGCCCGGCGTTGTTGAACAGGATGTCGATCGCGGCGAAATCGTCCGGCAGTCCTGCGACCGCCGCGGCAATCGCGTCGCGATCGGTGAGATCGAGCTGGAGGGGGTGGAGGCGACCGCCGAGCGCGTCACGGAGCGCAGCGAGCCGATCCTCGCGGCGCCCGACCGCGATCACGCGGCCCCCCGCGGCAATCACCTGGCGCGCCACCGCATCGCCAAACCCCGATGTCGCCCCCGTGACCAACGCCACGCGTCCATCAGCCCAGTTCGTCGTGTCCCGATCCGTCATGTCATCGTCCCAATATGTTGCGCGCGACTACCCAATGGTGAACCTCGGTCGGGCCATCATAGATCCGCATCGTGCGCAGGCGCGACGCCATCAGATGCAGCGGCAGTTCGCGGGTCATCCCCATCGCGCCGAACGCCTGCATCGTGCGATCGACGACCTCCCACGCCATTTCGGTGGCATAGGCCTTGATCATCGAAATCTCGCTGCGGACGTCGCGGCCCTGGTCGAGCTTCCACGCGCAGTCATAGGTCATCAGCCGCGCGGCATGGATCCGGGTCGCGGCGTCGGCGACCCAGTTCTGGATCGTCTGGCGTTCCGACAGCCGCGCGCCGAAGGTGGTGCGTTGCGGCGCGTAATCGACCAGCATGTCGAGAGCGCGCGTTGCCATCCCGATCGACCAGCTCGCCATCTCGATCCGGCGGGTGCCGAGGCGCAGCTGCATCGGCGCGAAGCCCGCGCCCTCTTCGCCGAGCAGCTTCCATCCTTCGACCCGGCAATCCTCGAGCGCGATCTCATAGGTCGCCTGGCCGCCGATCATCGGGATGCGACGCAGGACGTTGAACCCCGGCGTGTCGCGATCGACCAGGAAGGCGGAAACCCCGCGTCGCGCGTCCGGATCGGTCACCGCCATCAGGATCGTGAAGTCGGCTTCCGCGGCGCGGGTAATCCAGATTTTCCGCCCGTTGATGATCCAATCGTCGCCGTCTCGTACCGCGCGGGTCTTCATCGCCGAGGGATCGGAGCCCGCACCGGGCTCGGAAATGCCGATCGCGGAAACTGTTTCGCCCCGTACATAGGGCGCCAGATACGCCTCGCGCTGGCGATCGGTGACGGTCGCGGCAAGCATCCTGAGGTTCGGGGAATCGGGGGCCAGCGTATAGGGGACGATCGTCCGCCCGATTTCCTCGTTGACGCCGACCATCGCGACCGCGGGCAGGTCCATGCCCCCGACATCCTCGGGTGCATCGAGCCCCCATAGCCCGAGATCGCGCGAGGCGGCGTCGATCGGCGCCTGTTCCTCGGCGGTCAGCGCGGGCGATTGCCCGGTCGCTTCGCGTTCGAGGATGCGCGGTTCGAGCGGCATGAGCTTGTCCGCGACGAAGCGGTTGACGAGTTCCTTGAGCATGCGGTGCTCGTCGGAAAGGTCGAAATCCATCAGCGCGCAGGGCCGTGCTGCGCGAGCGGCGCGAAGCGCGCGACCTGGCGGCCGATCAGGCAAAGCTGTTCGACCACCGCGGGGTCGTTGGCGCTGCCCTCGCCGTCGAACTTGGTGAGTTGGGTATTGATTGCGGCGGCGAACGGCGTCGGCCAGCCGCGCAGCGCGTGGACGATCGAGCGCAGCGCCGCGATCGTCGATCCGGTCGCCTGCCAGCCATAGGCGGTCGCGATCAGGCCGACGGGCATGTCGGCGAGATAGGCGCGCTCGTCCTTCGCGGTCTCTTCGAGCAGGTCGAGCGCGTTCTTGACCACGCCCGAGATGCTGCCGTGATAACCGGGGCTGGCGATGATGACCCCCGATGCGGCGCGCACCGCCGTGACGAACGCGCGCTCGTCCTCGGTGCGGCTGGTCGCGCGCGGATCGTAGAGTGGCAGCCGCGCCATGTCGGCACCGCCGAACATCCGCGTCGCGAAACCTTCACGCTCCACCGCGTCGAGCGCGATCCGCAGCGCGCGCTCGGTCGACGAGGTGCCGCCGATCGTGCCGCCGATGCCGACGATCAGGGGTGCGGGCGGGGGTGCGGTTAAGGAATCGCTCATCACAGCGCGGATAGCGCGGGCTGGCGCGGGTGGCCAGCGCCGGACTTTCGCGGCGCGGGGTAGCGCGTATACTGTGCATCGGCGTGCGCGCTTGCACCGGCTGTTTTAGGAATGTAATACACTAATGGCCGATCGCCTGGACGACCCGATGCGCCATGACCCGATGGATTACGACCGCACCACGCCGATCGCGCAGCGTTATGCGTTCGACGCTGCCGTGGAGGATGAACGCTGGGACCCGAGTCGGGACGGCGGCGACCTCCCCGAACCCCCGCCAAGGCGCCGCGGTACGGGGCCGTGGCGGTGGTTCGTGCGGGGCCTGGGCGCCGGGATCGTGCTGCTGGTCGTCGCGATCGGGTGGCTCGCGGTCACCGCGCCGCTGTCGAAATCGCTCAAGCCACCGACCCCGCCGTCGATCACGCTGACCGCCGACGATGGCACCCCGATCGCGCGGCGCGGCGCGATCATTGGCGCCCCGGTCGACGCCGCCAAGCTGCCCAAGCATGTAACCGAGGCGTTCGTCGCGATCGAGGACCGGCGCTTCTATTCGCACTGGGGGATCGACCCGCGCGGCATTGCGCGCGCGGCCTGGACGAACCTCGGCGCGGGCGGGGTGCGCCAAGGTGGCAGCACGATCACGCAGCAGCTCGCAAAAAATGCGTTCCTCGATTCGGATCGCACCGCGGCGCGCAAGATCCGCGAGGTGATGATCTCGTTCTGGCTCGAGGCGTGGCTGAGCAAGGATGAGATCCTGTCGCGCTATCTGTCGAACGTCTATTTCGGCGACAATTGCTACGGCCTGACCGCCGCCGCGCAGCATTATTTCGGAAGGACGCCGGCCAATCTCAACCCCGGTCAGGCGGCGATGCTCGCGGGGCTGGTGAAGGCGCCGTCGCGGCTCGCGCCGACGAGCAACCTGGCGGGCGCGCGCAAGCGCGAAATGGTCGTGGTCGGCGCGATGGTCGACGCGGGATTCCTGACGAAAGCGGAGGGCGACGCCGTCCAGCCGCAGCGCGTGCGCAGCGATTCGACCGCCGGGCAACTGCCCAACGGCACCTATTTCGCCGACTGGGTGCTGCCCGAGGCGCGCGATCAGTCGGGCGAGATTCGGACCGAGGCGACCGTCGAGACGACGCTCGATCGTGGCCTGCAGGGCACCGCCGAACGCGTCGTGCGGCGGGCGGGACTGCGTCAGGCGCAGGTCGCGCTGGTCGCGATGCGCCGCGACGGACGGGTGGTCGCGATGGTCGGAGGCAAGGATTACGCCAAGAGCCCGTTCAACCGCGCGACGCAGGCGCGCCGCCAGCCGGGGTCGACCTTCAAGCTGTTCGTCTATCTTGCCGCGATGCGCGCCGGGATGACCCCTAATTCGCTGGTCGACGATTCACCGGTCGACATCGCGGGATGGAAACCCAAGAACGACGATGGCCGCTATCTCGGCAAGATCCCGTTGCGCCGCGCGTTCGCGCGATCGTCGAACGTCGCCGCAGCGCGGTTGACGCAGGAGGTGGGCGTGCGCGCGGTCATCAAGGCGGCGCGCGACCTGGGCATCTCGACCCCGATCCCCAACGAGGCAACGATCGGACTCGGGACCGCGGAGGTGTCGCTACTCGAACTGACCGCCGCCTATGCGGGGGTCGCCAACGCAAGTTACCCGGTTCAGCCGCGCGGGCTGGAACATGTCGCTGACAAGAGCTGGTATCAGTCATTGTCGGGTCACGCGGCGACATTGCCGCCGACCATCCACGACGAGATGCTTGATCTGCTTGGCGCATCGATCCGGGGGACCGGGCGACAGGCGTCGCTGTCGGTCGATAGCTATGGCAAGACCGGCACGACGCAGGACAATCGTGACGCCTGGTTCATCGGGTTCGCGGGCGACCTGGTCGTCGGGGTATGGGTTGGCAACGACGACAATTCACCCAACCCGGGGCTCCACGGCGGGGGCATCCCCGCGCAGGTGTGGCGCAATTTCATGGTGTCGGCGCTCGACCTTGCCCCCGTGGTCAAAGCGCAGCCGGTCGAGGCCGTCGACCCCGAGGCGACGATGGCGCCCGACGGAGATGAGAATGGCGACCAGATCATGCCGGATATACCCGACATGTCGGCGATGGAGGGGACGGTACGCGGCTTAGGGCTCGAGATGAAGATGGGCCGCGACGGCAGCATCAGCATCAACCCGTCAAACGATCGCGGACCGCCGCCGCCGCGCGACGCGCCGCCGCCGCGCGAGCCGCGCCGAAGCGAGGATGGGCCGCCGGAGGGATTCTGACGATAGCGATGGCTATTTAATTACCGTTTGGTCTGAGCTTATCGAAGGGCGTCCCCGCCACCCGTGCGTCGACAGGCTCATCACGAACGGGGGTGGTGGGTTGCGCGCACTATCCCGCGGTTGACGCCGCTCCCGCGCCGCAGCAAGGCGCGGCGATGCGCTTCTTTTCCGACAACGCCGCCCCCGTCCATCCCCGGGTGATGGAGGCGATGGCTGCCGCCAATCACCTCGACACCGCCTATGACGGCGATGCGCTCTCCCAGCAACTCGACCAGCGCTTGTCGGAAGTGTTCGACACCCGCATCCGCGCGCTGTGGGTGCCGAGCGGGACCGCGGCGAACTGCCTCGCGCTCGCTGCGCTCTGTCCGCCACATGGCGGCATCGTCTGCCACCGCGATTCGCACATCCAGAACGACGAGGGCGGCGCGCCCGAATTCTACACCCACGGCGCCAAGCTGTTCCTGGCCGAGGGCGAGGGTGCGAAACTGACCCCGGATTCGATCGCTGCGGTGCTCGATGCGATCCCCGACGACGTCCACCGCGTCCAGCCGCACGCGATCAGCATCACCAACGCGACCGAATATGGCCGCATCTATTCGCCCGACGACGTCGCCGCGATCGGCAAGCTGGCCGACCAGCGCGACCTCGGGCTGCACATGGACGGCGCGCGCTTCGCCAACGCGGTGGCGATGCTGGGGTGCAACCCCGACGAGGTGACGTGGCGCGCCGGGGTGGACGCGTTGTCGTTCGGCTTCGTCAAGAACGGCGCGATGAGCGCGGAATGCCTGGTGTTCTTCGATACCAAGCTCGCCGACGCGACGCTGTATCGGCGCAAGCGCGCGGGGCTGTTGCTGTCGAAGGGTCGATATCTGGCGGCGCAGATCCTCGCGATGCTCGATGGCGATCTGTGGATCGACAACGCGATCGCGGCGAACGCGCGCGCGCAGACGATCGCGGCGGCAGCGGGGGAGCGCGCGATCCACGCGGTCGAGGCGAACGAGGTGTTCCTGCGCGTGACTCCCGACGAGGCGGCGGCGCTGCGGGCGAAGGGCTTCGACTTTTACGACTGGGCACCGGGCGAAATCCGGCTGGCGACCGCGTGGGACACCGCGGAGGCCGACGTCGCGGCGCTCGCCGCCGCGATCGGCGCGCTGTGACCGCGGGTGCCGCTGCGGCGCCCCCCAATTCGACTCGCGCCGCGATCCTGATCCCGTTCTTCGTCGTGACGCTGATCTGGGGGTCGACCTGGCTCGTGATCCGCGATCAGATCGCGGTGGTGCCGCCGAGTTGGTCGGTGGCGTATCGCTTCGCGGTCGCGGGCGTCGCGATGGCGGCATGGGCGCTGGTGCGGCGCGACAGTTTCCGGTTCGACGCACGCGGCTATGCGTTCGCCACGGCGATCGCGGTCAGCCAGTTCTGCTTCAACTTCAACTTTGTCTACCGCGCCGAACATTACATCACCTCGGGACTGGTCGCGGTGGTGTTCGCGCTGCTGCTCATCCCCAACGCGGGGTTCGCGCGCGTGTTTCTGGGGCAGCGGATGGGGCGGCAACTGCTCGCCGGATCGGCGGTCGCGATGGGCGGGGTGGCGCTGTTGTTCCTCCACGAGGCGCGGACCGATCCGCATGGCCCCGCGTCGTCGCTGACCGGGATCGCCTGGACACTGGCGGCGATCCTGTCCGCGTCGAGCGCCAACGTGCTCCAGGCGACCGAGACCGCGAAACGCTATCCGATGGCATCGACGCTTGCGATCGCGATGCTGCTGGGCGCCGCGCTCGACGCAGGGTTGGCCTGGATGCTGACCGGGCCACCGGTGATCGAACCGCGCTGGGGTTATGTCGCGGGAATCGTCTATCTGGGCCTCGCCGCCTCGGCGCTCGCCTTCCCGCTGTATTTTAGCATTATCCGCGTGATCGGCCCCGCCAAGGCGGCCTATTCGAGCGTGATCGTCCCGGTGATCGCGATGCTGTTGTCGACGCTGTTCGAAGGGTATCGCTGGTCGCCGCTCGCGGTGGGTGGCGCGGTGCTCGTCGGCGTGGGGCTGGTCATTGCGCTGCGGGCGCGACGGCCCGCCGCTCAGACCAGCGCGCGCAGGCCCTCGCGATAGGTCGGGTAGGCGGGGGTCCAGCCGAGCACGCGCTTCGCCTTGCCGTTCGCGACCCGGCGGTTTTCGGCGTAGAAGCTGCGGCCCATCGGCGAGAGCGTGTCGAGCGCGACGAACGGCGGCGCGGGCAGTCCAAGCAGCGACGCCGCGAATTCGGTGACGCGATTGTGCGACATGGGGAGATCGTCGGCGAGGTTGTACGCACCCGCCGGCGCGCTGATCGCGGCAACCACCCCGCTAGCGATGTCGTCGACATGGACGCGGCTGAAGACCTGGCCCGGCACGTCGACGCGGTGTGCTTTCCCTTCGCGGACGCGATCGAGCGGCGATCGGTCGGGGCCGTAGATGCCGGGAAGCCGAAAGACCCGCGCGCCGCGCGCCAGCCAGGCGCGGTCGGCGGCGTTGCGACCGACGCGTCGCCCGGCCACCGGAGTGCTCTCGTCGACCCAGCCGCCGCCTGCATCACCATAGACCCCGGTCGAGGAGAGATAGCCGAGCCATTGGTCGCCGAAGCCGTCGCCATAGCTGTCGAGCACCGGATCGGCATCGCCGTCGGGAGGAACCGACGACAGGAGGTGCGTCGCGGTGCGCAACGCGACGCGGACCGCGTCCCGGTCGTCGAACCGCAGCGTCCCGCCGTGCCCGCTGCGGGTGATGCCGATTACCGGCGCGGGCCAGCACGCCGCGATCCGCGTCGCGGTATAGCCGAGGCCGAAGATCAACAGCATCGGCGCGCCATCGAAGCGGTCATCAGGACATCCCGGCCAGTGTGGGTCGACCGACTAGCACGGCGCGGCGCGCGCACAAGCTTCCGCTGGCGAGGGCGCGCGCCTATATCGCGGCGATGCTCGACGTTCAGAACAGCCTCGCCCAGCCCGCCCACGCCGTTTCGGTCACGCGCCGGGAGGATTATGCGCCGCCCGCGTGGCTGGTGCCGCACACGCAGCTCGATTTCGACCTCGATCCCGCGACGACCCGCGTTACCGCGACGCTGTCGGTGACGCGCAACGGTGCGCACGATACCCCGTTGCGGCTCGATGGCGCCGGGCAGCAGCCGGTGTCGGTGACGGTCGACGGCGTCGCGGTGAACGACTGGCGGATCGAGGACGATCAGCTCGTCATCCCGCTGGCGGGCGACGCGCACGAGATTGAGACCGTCGTCGAGATCGCGCCCGAACGGAACACCCAGTTGATGGGGCTGTATGCCTCGGGCGGGAACCTTTGCACGCAATGCGAGGCCGAAGGGTTCCGCCGGATCACCTGGTTCCCCGATCGCCCCGACGTGCTCAGCCGCTATGCGGTGCGGATGACCGCCGACAAGGCGCGGTATCCGATCCTGCTCGCGAATGGCGATCCGGTCGCACAGGGCGATCTCGACGATGGGCGCCACTGGGCGGAATGGAATGATCCCTATCCCAAACCCTCCTATCTCTTCGCGCTCGTCGCGGGGGACCTGGCGGTCAATCGCGACACGTTCACGACGATGTCGGGCCGGACGGTGGAGCTCGGTATCTGGGTCCGCGCCGCGGATCTCGCCAAGACCGAACACGCACTCGCGGCGCTCAAGACGTCGATGGCGTGGGACGAGCGGGCCTATGGCCGCGAATATGATCTCGATGTGTTCAACATCGTCGCGGTCGACGATTTCAATTTCGGCGCGATGGAGAACAAGGGGCTGAACATCTTCAACAGCCGCTATATCCTGGCCGACCCCGATACCGCGACCGATTATGATTACGACGCGATCGCCGCTGTTGTCGCGCACGAATATTTTCACAATTGGTCGGGCGACCGGATCACCTGCCGCGACTGGTTCCAGCTGTCGCTGAAGGAAGGCTTCACGGTCTATCGCGACCAGAGTTTCTCCGCCGATCAAGGCTCCGCGGCGGTCAAGCGGATCGAGGATGTTCGCGGGCTTCGCGCGGCGCAATTCCCCGAGGATGCCGGCCCGCTCGCGCATCCGGTCCGTCCCGACAGCTATCAGGAAATCTCGAATTTCTACACCGCGACGATCTACAACAAGGGCGCCGAACTCATCCGGATGATGGCGACGCTGCTCGGTCCGGTAACCTTCCGCGCCGCGACCGATCTGTATTTCGAGCGGTTCGACGGCACCGCCGCGACGTGCGAGGATTTCGTCGCGTGCATGGAGGAAGCGGGCGACGTCGACCTGACCCAGTTCCGGCTGTGGTACAGCCAGGCGGGCACCCCGAGGGTGTCGGCGAGCCTGACCGAGCGCGACGGGCGGACGACGCTGCGGCTGGCGCAGCATGTCCCCACCACACCGGGTCAGCCCGACAAGCGGTCGATGGTCCTGCCGCTCAAGCTGCGGTTGTTCGGTGCGGAGAGCGGGCGGGCGCTGACCGACGAGCGACTGGTGCTGCTTGACCAGCCGAGCGAGACGCTGGTGTTCGAAGGCCTCGCCGAGCGCGCGGTCCTGTCGATCAATCGTGGCTTTTCGGCACCGGTGATCGTCGAGACCGACCGCACCGCCGCCGATCTCGGCTTCCTCGCCCGTCACGACGACGATCCGTTCGCGCGCTACGAGGCGATGCAGCAGCTGATGCTCGATTCGCTCGTTGCCGGCGCGATGGGGGATACCGCGGGACACGATGCGGTGATCGCCGCGGTATCGGACACGCTGGCGAACCCCGATCTCGATCCTGCGTTCGTCGCCGAAGCGGTGCTGCTGCCGTCCGAAAGCTTCATCGGCGACCAGCTCGCGACGGTCGACCCCGAGGCGATCCATGCGAGCCGCGAGGGGCTGCGAAGGGCGCTCGGGCAACGGCTCGACGATCAATGGCGTGAGGCGTACGACATCGCGCCCGAAGCCTATGTCTATTCGCCGCAGGCCAAGGGTCGGCGGCGGCTGCGCAGCGTCGCGTTGGGCTATATCGCGGCGAGCGGCGCGGGCGATGCGGCCACGCTGGCCTTCTCGCAGTTCACCGCGGCGGACAACATGACCGATCGCCAGGGCGCGCTCGCTACGCTGGCCAACAGCGACGCGGATGAACGCGAGGCGGCGCTCGACATCTTCTACAATCGCTATGCCGACAATTCGCTGGTGATCGATAAATGGTTCCAGACCCAGGCGTTGTCGAGCCGCGCGGATACCGGCGCGGCGGTCGCGGAACTGGTGCGGCATCCCGATTTCACGCTGGCCAATCCCAACCGGGCGCGCGCGCTGATCGGTGCGTTCGCCGCCAACCAGCGCGCGTTCAACGCCGCCGACGGATCGGGGTACCGTTTCCTCGCCGACCAGTTGATCGCGCTGGACAAGCTGAACCCGCAGACCGCGGCGAAGCTGCTCCCGCCGCTTGGGCGATGGCGGCGGTTCGACCCGGCGCGGGCGGCGATGATGCGCGCCGAGCTCGAACGAATCGTTGCCGCTCCCGGTCTGTCGAAGGATGTGTTCGAACAGGCATCGAAGAGCCTCGCGGGCTGATCGTGCGCGAAATCGCTTTGCAGTCGGCTCGAAAGCGGGATAAGTCATCGCCAATACAAAGGGTTGCGTATGAAACAGCGTATATTCGCAAGCTTGGTATCCATCGCGGCGCTGCTCGCGGGGTGCGGCGGATCCGGTGGGTCGAGCGGAACGTTCGGCGGGCCGTCGACGGGTACCGCCACGCCGACGCCCACCTCGACCTCCGGCTGTTCGTTGCGCGAACGCCAGGATTGGGCGGCATCGCAGCTGCGTGAATGGTATCTGTTCCCTGACACGCTGCCCACGGTGTTCGATCCCAGCCCGTATGCGACCGTCCAGGATTACATCGATCATCTCACCGCGGCCGCGCGGAGCCAGCGCAAGGATCGGTTCTTCACCTATCTGACCTCGATCGCGGGCGAGGATGCCTATTATACGTCGGGGTCGAGCGCCGGTTTTGGCGTCCGGCTCGCCTATGACGTCGCGGCGCAGCGGGTGATCGTCGCGGAGGCGTTCGAGAACGCACCGGCGCTCGCCGCCGGGATCGATCGGGGGACCGAGATCGTCGCGATCGGCACCAGCACCGCGAACCTCGTCCCCGTCAGCCAGATCATCGCGTCCAGCGGGCCGGGTGGCGTCACCGACGCGCTCGGCCCCAATACCGCGGGCACGTCGCGGGTGCTGCGGGTCACGACCGCGGGGGTCACCAAGGACGTCACCGTCGTCAAGGCGGACTATGACCTGACCCCGGTATCGAGCCGCTATGGCGCGAAGATCATCGACGATGGCGGGATCAAGGTCGGGTACGTCAACCTGCGCACCTTCATCTCGACCGCGGACCCCGCGCTGCGCAGCGCGTTTGCGACGTTCAAGGCGGCGGGCGTCACCAACGTCATCATCGATCTGCGCTATAATGGCGGGGGGCTGATCTCGATCTCCGAACTGTTCAGTGACCTGCTCGGCAACGCGCGATCGACCGCGCAGGTGGTCGATTATACCGTTTTCCGTCCCGAGAAGGCGGCGAACAACACGACGCGCTTTTTCATGCCCCAGCCACAATCGATCGCGCCTACCAAGATCGCGTTCATCGGTACCGGCGGCACCGCGTCGGCAAGCGAACTCGTGATCAACGCCGCGATCCCCTATTTCCACGCCAATGCCGCGCTGATCGGCACCAACACGTTCGGCAAGCCGGTCGGCCAGATCGCGCTCGACAAGCCCGCGTGCGACGATCGGCTGCGCGTGATCGCGCTCGCGACGCAGAATTCGGCGCGCCAGGGCGATTATTACGACGGGCTGGCAGGCAAGGTAGAGGCCAGTTGCCAGGCGGGCGACGATGTCTTCTATCCGCTCGGCGATCCGCGCGAAGCGTCGACCCGGACCGCGCTCGACTATCTCGAGGGCAAAAGCTGCACGCCGATTCCCGCGAGTCCGGTGTCGGCGTCGGCGCTTACGACCGGCAAGCGGCAGTTGCTGACCCCCGAGCATCCCACGACCGCACAGCGCGAGACGCCCGGGCTGTTCTAGCGATTGCGGCGCTCGGGGGCGTCAGCGGCGGGCGTCTTGGGCGATCGCAGCATTCGTCACGGTCATGACGCCGTTCGCACCCAGCACCAGAATCCAGATCGTGCCGTCGGTGCAGGTCGCGGTCCAGGCGGGTTTGCCGTCGGGGGTTTCGGTGCGCTGCGAGGTGGTCACCCCCTGGCAATCCTGCCCCGAGTCGCGGATCGCGCGCAGGAACACCCCGTCGCGTTGGCGACCGGGCAGCGATTCCAATTTGTCGAGATAGTTGGACGTCGAGGCCGCGTCGGGCGCGGGCGCGTTGCCGGCCTTACTGGAATCGCAGGCGGCAAGGCCGAACAGCGCGGCGGTGCAGAGGAGAGTGGCGAAGCGAGTCATCATTCATATCCTGTCGAAATTGTCGCGGGCCATCATAGCCCGCGACAAGCCGGGTGGCGCTCGTCATCCACCGGGCGTCATCCCCCTAGCGGTCAAGCGGGTTCTTGGACCGCCTCGGCCTTTGCGTTCACCTTCGACTTGGCCATCTTGGTCAGCTTGTCGTCCGTGGCATATTCCTCGTCGAGGGTTTGCTGGAGGATCGCGGCGACATCGGCGCGACCGAGCTGATTAGCCCAGGTGACCAGCGTGCCATAGCGCGTGATCTCGTAATGCTCGACCGCCTGCGCCGACGCGATCAGCGCGGCGTCGAGCACCGCCTTGTCGGCGATCTCGCCCGCGACGTCGTTGGCTTCCTTGATGATGCCGTCGATCGCGGGGCAGGTGACCGCTTTCGCCTTCTCGCCCATCATGTCGAAAATCCGCTTGAGCCGCGCGATCTGGCCCTCGGTTTCCTTGAAATGGATCTGGAAGCCCTGCTTCAGCCCGATGTCGGTCGCCTTGTCGACCATCTTGGGCAGCGCCTTGATGATCTGGTTTTCGGCGTAATACACGTCTTGAAGCTGGTGTAGGAACAGGTCGTCGAAGGTTTCGATATCTTTGCTGAACAGGCCCATGATTCGTCTCCATCGGTAAAGGGTGAGCCGGGTGCAAAAGGGGGAAAGCGCCCGGCCCGTTGGCTCAACGGACGAACGCGGCGATCGGTTCACGCCCATGCGACTGATCGGGAGCGAGGTGACGCGGTCACGCGGCGCGGGTCGATCGATTTGATAGGGACCCCGCACGCCGGCCGCGCTATGATGCGCGCGGGGCCTCTCGCCCCGATGGGAACCGATCATGGCGAAGAGCCAGAAGAAATCGAACAAGGAAGTTCGCAAGCCCAAGGCCGAAAAGACCAAGACGATCGCTGCCAACGCATCGACCAAGGACAAGCCGGTCGCGATGGTGAACCTGAACAGCTGATCGCGGTCGGGGTCTGGTTAGCGCCGCCGTCTTAGCTGCGCGATTCCGGCGATGAGATCATAGGGGATCGCGATCGCCTCGCGCAGCCGCATCCGGCGCAGATACGCGCCGCTGCCGACGTGCGGCATCGCGAGCCCTCGGCTCCGCACGCCCGCGAGCGCGAACAGCATCCTGACACGCGGCTGATGATAGCGATCGGTGCACGCGATCGCGACGTCAAAGCCGTTGGCGCGCATGAACGCAGCGGCGGCGCGAACCGATTGCAGCGTGTCGCTACTGGTTTCGTCGAGATGGAGCCGGGCGTCGTCGATCACGGTGCCGATCAGCCGCCCCATCACCGATGCTTCGGACGCGCCGTGGCGCCCGACCGCGCCGGTGCAGAGCAGCGCCGCGTCGGGATACAGCCGCGAGGCCGCGACCGCGCTCGCGATCCGGTGCGCGAGCGCGGGGCTCGGCGTGTCGTCGGCGCGCACCGCGGCGCCGAACACGACGATCAGCGGACGTTCAGAGCTGATGGCCGGTTCGATCGCGCTTGGTTGCGAGATAGCGCGCGTTGTGCGGGTTGGTCGGGAGCGCGTGCGCGATCCGTTCCACGACGCTTACCCCCGCTGCCTCGAGCCCCGCGACCTTGGCGGGATTGTTGGTGAGCAGCCGGACCCGGCGTTGCCCGAGCAGCTCGAGCATCCGCGCCGCCACCCCGAAATCGCGCGCATCGACCGCGAAGCCGAGCCGGATATTCGCATCGACGGTGTCGAACCCCTGGTCCTGCAGCGCATAGGCGCGCAATTTGTTCACGAGCCCGATCCCGCGCCCCTCCTGACGAAGATAGATCAGGATGCCCCAACCGCTGGCCCGGATCGCGCGGATCGCCGCGTGGAGCTGCGGGCCGCAATCGCATTTCAGGCTGCCGAAGACGTCACCGGTCAGGCATTCGCTGTGCAGCCGAACGAGCGGGGGCGTCCCATTGGGCTGACCGATCAGCAGCGCGACATGGTCGTCGGCGCTTTCGGGCGAGCGGAATGCGACGATCTCGGTATCCTCCGCCCCCGCGACGGGCAGCCGCGCGCGCGTTGCCAGCGTCAGCCGGGTCGCATCTTCATGCGCGTCGATGTCGGCGATCGTGATGGTGTCTTCGACCGGGCCGGCGCCGATGAAGAAAGCGGGGAGCAGCCCCGCGATCCGCGCCAACCGGAGCGCGGCGGCGGCGGCGGTGCGATCGGGCACCGCGATCGTGCGAAACGGGCC
This sequence comes from Sphingomonas oligophenolica, assembly GCF_006438955.1. Taxonomy (GTDB): domain Bacteria; phylum Pseudomonadota; class Alphaproteobacteria; order Sphingomonadales; family Sphingomonadaceae; genus Sphingomonas; species Sphingomonas oligophenolica_A. The sequence goes on from NZ_RCZK01000001.1 coordinate 500,108, forward strand.
TTTCAACGGGGTCGCGAGGTCGAATTGCGCGTCGGCGAGCGCAGTCGCGGCAGGAAAGTCGATCCACGGCGCGCGATCGACCAGCACCGGGGCGTCGGGTTCGGCGGCCTCGATCTGGTTGACGAGCTTCAGCGTTGCGGCGCGGCCGGAACTAATCAGCACCGGCGCGACCGCGTGCGGATCGAACGCTGCAAGGCGTGTCGCATCCGCGGTTTCGACGGGCAGCAGCGTCAGGCCGCCGATCGCGATTGCCCAGCCGCGGCGCAGCGCGTCGATCGCGCGCGCGGCCGCACGGGGGTCCGGTTCGTTCAAAAATCGAACTCGGTGACGATCGGGACATGGTCGGAGGGTTTGAGCCAGCTCCGGCAATCCTCGTGTACCCGGTGCGCGGTCGCGGCGGCGGCGACATCGCGGGTCGCCCACATGTGATCGAGCCGCCGCCCGCGATCGGAGGCCGCCCAATCCTTGGCGCGATAGCTCCACCACGTGTGGAGCCGCGCGGGGGCGGGGTGGAAATGCCGCCCGAGATCGACCCAGTCGTTCGCCGCCTGAAGCTGATCGAGCGCGTCGACCTCGATCGGGGTATGGCTGACGACGCCGAGCAGTTGTTTATGACCCCACACGTCGGACGGCAGCGGCGCGATGTTGAAATCCCCGGTCAGGATCGTCGGGCCATCGAGCCCCGCCGACCAGCGCGTCATCCGCTCGACGAAATCGAGCTTCTGCCCGAATTTGGGGTTCACGTCGCGATCGGGGACGTCGCCGCCCGCGGGGACGTAGACGTTTTCCAGCCGGACGCCGTTGGCGAGCTTTACCCCGACGTGGCGCGCTTCGCGGTTAGCCTGCCAGTCGAACCGGTCGTCTTCGGCGATCGGCACCCGGCTGATGATCGCGACGCCGTGGTGCATGCGCTGGCCGTGGATCACATTGTGGCGATAGCCCAGCTTCTTGAACGGGTCGAACGGGAAGTCCTGATCGACCACCTTGGTTTCTTGAAGACACAGGATGTCGGGTTCGGCCTCGCGCAGAAAGCGGGCGACGATATCGATCCGGAAGCGGACCGAGTTGATGTTCCAGGAAGCGATCTTCACGGGAGGGAAATAGGGGGTTCGAAGCGGTTCGTCACCCTCTGCGCTGCGCCGCGGCGAAGCCGCGTCGTCAGACGTCGCTGATGCGACGCTGGCCGCGCTTGGGCGTCTCGCGCTGATGGCGCGTGCGCCCTACGCGAAAGGCCCCCGCTCCGGGGGCATGGAGCGAGGGCCGACCTGGCGTTCGTCACGCAGGCGGGAGATGGGTCATCCGGGCAACAGGGGGAAAAATCCCGGAACGCCCCACATCCGCAACGCCGTCTCTAGCGGCGCCAACCTGTCGCGCGGATGAATGAGCGCGTGACAATTCGTTCAGGTAGCGATGTCGCCGGTTACGACCGCGGACCTTTCTTGCGTGGGTCATTCCAGCGGAACATGTCGTCGCTGACCGCGCCGCCATAGCGCTGTTTCGCCAGCCGGATCGTGGTCCGGTTGTTCTGGCTATCGAGCGCGACCCAGCCCTGCAGCATCAGCCCCGCCGGCGCGCCGGCATCGCGGGCGAACACGAGCGTTATGCGGCCATATTCGGGGTGTTTGGGATCATTCGCCTCGACCGAGATCACGCGGTCGTCATAGCCCGGGATGACCTTGGCATAGCGCGAAATGTCGCGGCTGGGATCAAGCAGGACGCCGAGCGGCGAATTCTTGATCGGCCAGCGCTGCACCTGGTTGACCGAATAATCGATGAAGGTCAGCGCACCGCCCTCCGCGACGATCAGGATCGGTACGCCCTTTTCATATTGGAAACGGATCTTGCCAGGCTGTTTCAGCGTCAGCACCCCGGTCAGCACCTTGCCGTTGCGATCGGTCTGGGTGAAATCGGCGGTCATCGTCTTGATGGACCGAAGGTGTTGCTGGACCGCCGCGAGATCGCTCGCGGGGGATGCGGCGAGCGGCACCGCAGCGGCGGCGATGATGGCGGGCGCGGCAAGCGCGCGGAATAGCGTTGGGTTCATAAGGCTCCTGATACGGATGGCGCGTTGAATGACCGCTGAACTAGGCGTTTATCGTGATCGCGTGAAGCGGCTCGATTCAGCCGCGTGCCACCGCGACGGGTCAGATCGCCTGCCCGTCGGTATCGCGGAGCACTTCGCGGCGCCCGACGTGGTCGGGGCGACCGACGATACCGTCCTTTTCCATCCGCTCGATCAGCCGCGCCGCGGAATTGTAGCCGATCCGCAATTGGCGCTGCAGCCAGGAGGTCGATGCCTTCTGCGATTCACACACCAGCTGGATCGCGTTGCGGTATTGCTGATCCTCGGCCGAATCCTCGCCGGTCGGGGAGCCTTCGAGGGTGAAGCCGTCTTCGGGCTCTTCGGTGACCGAATTGATGTAATCGGGCCGTCCTTGCGATCGCCAATGATCGGCGACCGCGCGAACCTCGTCGTCGCTGACGAATGGGCCGTGAACGCGGACGATGCCCTTGCCGCCGGGCATGTAGAGCATGTCGCCCTTGCCGAGCAGCTGTTCGGCGCCCTGTTCGCCCAGAATCGTGCGCGAATCGATCTTGCTGGTGACGTGGAAGCTGATCCGGGTCGGCAGGTTCGCCTTGATGACCCCGGTGATGACGTCGACCGAGGGACGCTGGGTCGCCATGATCAGGTGGATCCCCGCTGCGCGCGCCTTTTGCGCGAGCCGCTGGATCAGGAACTCGACTTCCTTGCCCGCGGTCATCATCAGGTCGGCGAGCTCGTCGACGATGACGACGATCTGCGGCAGGGGTTCGTAGTCGAGCGGCTCCTCTTCGTAGATCGGCTGGCCGGTGTCGGGGTTGTAGCCGGTCTGTACTTTGCGCCCGAGGCGCTGGCCCTTGGCCTTGGCGGCGCGGACCTTGTCGTTGAATCCGGCGAGGCTGCGGACACCGACCGACGACATCTGGCGGTAGCGATCCTCCATCTGCTCGACCGCCCATTTCAGCGCGCGCACCGCCTTGGCGGGGTCGGTGACGACCGGAGAGAGCAGGTGCGGGATATCCTCGTACATGCTCAGTTCGAGCATCTTGGGATCGATCATGATCATTCGGCACTGGTCGGGGGTCAGCCGATACAGCAGCGACAGAATCATGCAGTTGAGGCCGACCGACTTGCCCGATCCGGTGGTGCCCGCGACGAGCAGGTGTGGCATGGGCGCAAGATCGGCGATCACGGGGTCGCCCGCGATGTTCTTGCCGAGGATGATCGGCAGCTGCGCCGATTGATCCTCGAACGTCTGGCTCGCGACGAGTTCGTGGAGCGCCACCGTCTCGCGCTTGGCGTTGGGCAGTTCGATCCCGATCACGGTGCGTCCGGGAATCGTCGCGACGCGTGCGGAAATCGCAGACATGTTGCGCGCGATATCGTCGGCGAGCGCGATCACCCGGCTGGCCTTGATGCCGCTTTCTGGTTCGAGTTCGTACATCGTGACGACGGGGCCGGGGCGAACCTCGATGATCGAGCCCTTCACCTTGAAATCGTCGAGGACGTTTTCGAGCAGGCGTGCGTTGCGTTCGAGTGCGGCCTTGTCGACCGCGCCCTTGGGAATCGGCGGGGGCGGCGCGAGCAGGTCGAGCCCCGGCAGCTTGTAACTGTGGCCGAGATCGAGTTGCGCCTGGGTCGGCTTCGTCCGGGCGACCGAGGGCGCCAGCGTGCGATCTGCTATCACCGGGGCGGGACGCGGATCGGGGGCGGCGACCGCGCGGGGGATGCTGACCGCCTTGCGGTTCAGCGTCAGCGGCTCGTCGTCGGGCGCGACCGCGGCGTCATAGGCGGTGCCGGGGGAGACCGCAGCACGGCGGCGCCACGGCCGTTCGCCAAGCGCCAGTTCGAGGCTGCGCGCCCAGATGATGATCCCCGCGATCCCCGCGGACAGGCCGATCGCGCGCATTCCCCACAGCGACACCGCGGGTTGGTTGGCGAACGCGAGCGCCCAGGCGGCGACGCGTGCGAGGCCGAGCCCGATCGCGCCGCCCCAGCCCGCCGGCAACGCGAGCACCGCCGCGTCCGACACCGTCGCGAGCGCGGTGGCGATCAGCGCGATGCCGATCGCGGCGTCGCGGAGCATCCGCACCCATCTTCCGGCGGGCTGGTCGCGCCAGAGCCGGAGCGCGACGATCGGCCCGATCGGCAGCAGCAGCGCGACGACCGGGCCGAGCAGCGACAGCGCGATATCGGCGAACCACGCGCCGGGCGCGCCGATCAGGTTGCGGATAGCGCCCCCGGCCGCGGTGTTGAGCGCGGCGTCGGCGGCATGATAGCTCGCCAGCGCGAGCGCCATCAGGAGCGTCGCAAGGAACAGCGCGATCGCGGCGATCAGCGCGCCCCCGCGCACCGCCCCGGCCTTCACCGTTTCCCGCCATAGCCCGGTATCGCGGGCCTGCGCGCGGCTAGCCATTGCCCTGATTCCCTCGACATCCTTAGCGAAAATTCTCCGGAATCATCCTCCCTGGCGACTCCGCCGTCAAGGCGCACCGCGCCAAGGATCGTTGGCAGCGTCGTTTCGCGCGCGTAGAGAGTCCGAATGGACACAGATGTCATCATCCTGGGCGGCGGCCTGGTCGGCTCGACGCTGGCCCTGGCGCTCGATGCGCACGGCCTGACCGCGACCGTTGTCGATCCCGCCGATCCGGCGACGATCCTGGCGCCGGGCTTCGACGGGCGCGCCTCCGCAGTGGCGAGCGCGAGCGGGCGAATGCTCGATGCGATCGGGGTCGGCAGCCGCTTGGCGGGGCAGGGCTGCACGATTCGCCATATCAGGGTGAGCGACGGCCTGAAGCCGGGGAAACTCGATTTCATTCCCGATGCCGACGACGACGCGCTCGGCACGATGTACGAAAACAAGCTGTTGCGGACCGCGCTGTTCGAGGCGGCGAGCGCGGCACCGCACGTCGACCTTAAGATGATGACGCGGGCGGTGTCGGTCGATCGTGGCGAGCACGGGGTTACCGCGGTGCTCGATTCGGGCGAGACGATTCGCGCGCCGCTGCTGGTCGCGGCGGAGGGACGCCATTCGCCGACCCGCACCGCCGCGGGAATCACCGTGGCGCGCTGGCAGTATGACCACGCTGCGATCATCGGGGCATTCCACCACGAGGAAGACCACGAAAACACTGCGTTCGAGATTTTCTATGCGGCGGGGCCGTTTGCGCTGCTGCCGTTGCCCGACGATGCGGATGGGCATCGATCGGCGATCGTGTGGACGGTGAAGGCGCGCGATGCGGCGGGAATGCTCAAGCTGGGCGACCGCGGGTTCCTTGCCGAGGCCGAACGGCGAATGGGCGGGTTCCTCGGGACATTGTCGGGCGCGAGTCCCCGCGCGTCGTATCCGCTCGGGTTCCACCACGCCGCGCGGATTACCGATCGTCGGCTCGCGCTGGTCGGCGATAGCGCGCACGGGATCCATCCGATCGCGGGGCAGGGACTGAATTTGGGGTTCCGCGATGTCGCTGCGCTGGCCGAGGTGCTGGTCGAGGGCAAACGTGTCGGGCTCGACCTGGGCGATGCCGCGCTGCTCGATCGTTACCAGCGCTGGCGCTCGCTCGACACCTTCATGGTTGCCGCCGCGACCGACACGCTGACGCGGCTGTTCGGGATTCCGGGCAAGACCGCAAGCGCGGTCCGCCGGTTCGGGATCAGCGCGGTCGATCGCATCCCGCCGCTCAAGGAACGCTTCATGGCCGAAGCGCGCGGCGAGAGCGGCGATTTGCCCAAACTGCTCCAGGGCATGGCGGTCTGACCCCGCCGCGCTAGCGATCGAGCGTGCGCGCGTCCTCGACCAGCATCACGGGCACGCCACCCCGAACCGGGTACGCGAGCCCCGCGGCCTCCGACACCAGCTCGTGGCGATCCACGTCGTAGCGGAGCGGCTGGCGGGTCACCGGACAGACCAGCTTGCCGAGGAGCCACGGATCGATCGTCATGCGCGCGCCGTCATTGGAGCGTGACCCGATCCTCGCCGTCGTGGCGGCCGAAGAACTGCATCAATTGGATGATGAGTTCGGCACGCTCTTCGATCCCCTCGGCCTCGAGCAGCGCCTGTTTCGCGGCGGCGTCGAACGGCGCGATCTGCGCGATGCCGTTGACCAGGCTTTCGTCGTCGAGCTTTTCGACCGCGTCCCAATCGACCGCATAGCCCTGGGCATCGGCGAAGCGCCGCGATTCCATTTCGAGCGACGACCGGCGGCCGAGCGAGAGCGTTTCGTCGGCGGGCACCGGCAGCAACGCCGCCTCGACCTGGCGAAACGCGGTCGCGGCGTCGAGTTCGCGGACCACGCGGAACAGCGCGATGCCCTCCAGGATCAGATTGTAGCGGCCATCGTCCATCGCCTCGACCTCGACGATCCGCCCGACGCAGCCGAGATCGTAGAGCGGGGGACGGTCGCTCTCGCCGCCCATTTCCATCCGCGGCTGGATCATCCCGATCCGCCGGTCGCGCGCCATCGCATCGCTCACCATCGCGCGATACCTTGGCTCGAAAATATGAATCGGCAGGTGCATACCGGGGAAAAGCAGCGCGCCGGGCAGCGGGAAGATCGAAAGGCGGGTGGTCTCGGTCATCCGAACAGGATCGCGGACAGGCGGCGGCGCTGCGCGGAGACCCAGGGATCTTCGAGCCCGACCGCCTCGAACAATTTGAGCAATTGGGCGCGTGCCGCGCCCTCGTCCCAATCGCGGTCGGCGGCGACGATGTGGAGGAGGTGGTCCGCCGCGGCATCGCGGTTCCCCGCCGCCATCTGCGCGTTGGCGAGCGTGAAGCGCTGGGCGTGATCGTCGGGGTTGGCATCGACCGTGGCCTGCAATCCCGACAGATCCTCGACCGGGACCGCGGATTGCGCCAGCGCGAGCGTCGCCTTGGCGCGGTCGATCCCCGCATCCTTCAGTCCCTCGGGCAACGCATCGATCGCGGCCTGCGCGTCTTCGTCCCGCCCCGCTGCGACGAGCGCGCGAATGCGGCCCGACAGGACATGCGGGTTGTCGGGCGCCATCTCGATCAGCTGATCGAAAATCCCGACCGCGCGATCGGGACCGCCCGCGGCGAGAATCTCCTCGCCGATCGCGAGCAGCGGTTCGAGGTCGGCAGCGGCCTCACCCGCAGGCGATTCGATCGGCAATTGCTTCAACAACTGGTCGAGGATCACGCGCAGCTGCGATTCGGTGCGCGCGCTCGTCATGTCGGCGACGAGCTGGCCCTGGAACATCGCATAGACCGTCGGGATCGACTTGATCTGGAATTGCGCGGCGATGAACTGGTTCTTGTCGGTGTCGATCTTGGCGAGCAGCACGCCTTTGTCGGCATAGTCGGCGGCGACCTTCTCCAGCGTCGGGCTTAGCGCCTTGCACGGGCCGCACCATTCGGCCCAGAAATCGATGATGACGAGGTTGGTCATCGAGGGTTCGACGACATCGCGCCGGAAATTCTCGACCGCTTCCTTCTCGGCGGGGGACATGCCTAACGTGGCCAACATATACTCCTGTCTGGTTCGCGCCTATTTGGGGGCGATCGCGGGTTAATGGAAGTCCCGCGATTTCGGTAGCACGCGAACGTCGCGTGGGTGGTGGCCGCGCGGATCGCGGCTGGCGATCGGCTTGGGGCGGATGACCTCGTCGACCGGGCACAGCGGCGGTTCGGCCTGATAATCCGACGACAGGCGGCGCAGTTCGTCGGTGCGATCGTAGGCGCGCTTGGCCATCAGGTGGACGACGCCTTCTTCGCTGCGCTGGATGACGCCTTCGAGTACCATCAGCCGCGCCGCCATCACCGCGCGGCGGTTGTCCTCGAAATCGCGTGCCCACATCAAACCATTGGTGACCCCGGTCTCGTCCTCGATCGTGACGAAAATCGCGTTGCCCTTGCCGGGGCGCTGGCGGACTAGCACGACCCCGGCGACGCGGGCGCGGGCACCGTCCTTGGCGCGATCGACCTCGGCCGAAGACAGAATGCCCTCGGCGGCGAAGATGGAGCGCAGGAAGGTCATCGGGTGATCCTTCAACGACAGCCGCGTCGTCTGGTAATCGGCGGCGACCTGTTCGCTCATCGGCATCGGGGGCAGCACGGCATCGGGTTCTGCGGCGAGTTCGGGCGCGTCGGCAGCTGCGAACAGCGCGAGCTGGCGCGGCGGGGTGCGGCGGACATCCCACAACGCATTGCGGCGATCCTTGGCGATCGAGCGGAACGCGTCGGCATCGGCGAGCAATCGCATCGCGCGGGGCGGGAGGTGCTGCGCGAGGCGCTCGATAGAGGCATGCGGAGCGTGCGCGACGACCGCGGTCGCCCAGTCTTCGCGGAACCCGTCGATCTGGCGGAAGCCGAGGCGGATGGCGAGTTGATCGCCAGCGGGCTCGAGGTCATTGTCCCAGCGGCTCGCATTCACATCGATCGCGCGGACATCGACATCATGCTCGATCGCGTCGCGGACGAGTTGCGCGGGGGCGTAGAAGCCCATCGGCTGCGAATTGAGGATCGCGGCGCCGAACACCGCGGGATGGAAGCATTTGAGCCACGACGACACGTAGACGAGCCGCGCGAAGCTCAACGCATGACTTTCGGGGAAGCCATAGCTGCCGAACCCCTCGATCTGCTTGAAGCAGCGCCGTGCGAACTCCTCGGTATAGCCGCGGCGGACCATGCCGCCGACCAACTTGGCCTCGAAATTCTCCATGCCGCCGACGTTGCGGAACGTCGCCATCGCGCGCCGCAACTGGTTCGCCTCGCCCGGGGTGAACCCCGCCGCGACGATCGCGAGCTTCATCGCCTGTTCCTGGAACAGCGGCACGCCATAGGTGAAGCGGAGCAGTTGCTGGAGCTCGTCGGGCGGGCCGAACTTCGAGTTTGGCGAGGGAAAGTCGACCGGTTCCTTGCCCGCGCGGCGACGTAGATAGGGATGGACCATGTCGCCCTCGATCGGGCCGGGCCGGACGATCGCGACCTGGACGACAAGATCGTAGAGTACGCGCGGTTTCAACCGGGGCAGCATGTTGATCTGCGCGCGGCTTTCGACCTGGAACACGCCGATGCTGTCGCCCTTGCAGAGCATGTCGTAGACCGCGGGGCTCTCGTCGTTGGCGATGGTGTCCAGCGCATGGTCGCCGAGCCCGTGGTAGCGCATCAGGTCGAACGCCTTGCGGATGCACGTCAGCATGCCGAGCGCGAGGATATCGACCTTCATCAGCCCGAGGCAGTCGATATCGTCCTTGTCCCATTCGATGAAGGTGCGATCCGCCATCGCGGCGTTGTGGATCGGCACCATCTCGTCGAGCCGCCCCTCGGTCAGGACGAAGCCGCCGACATGCTGCGACAGGTGGCGGGGAAATTCGAGCAATTGGCCGACGAGGCTTTGCAGCCGCGCGATTTCGGGATTGGCGGGATCGAACCCGGCTTCCTTCATCCGCTGGTCCTCGAAGCGGCTGGCGAAGCTGCCCCAGACGGTGCTGGTCAGGCGCTGGGTCACGTCTTCGGTCAGGCCCAGCGCCTTGCCGACCTCGCGGACCGTACTCTTGGGGCGGTAATGGATGACGGTCGCCGCGATCGCGGCACGATGGCGGCCGTAGCGGCGGTAGATGTACTGCATCACCTCCTCGCGCCGTTCGTGTTCGAAATCGACGTCGATATCGGGCGGCTCCTTGCGTTCGGCGGAAACGAAGCGCGAGAAGAGCAGGTTGTATTTGATCGGATCGACCGAGGTCACCTTGAGCAAATAGCAGACCAGCGAATTGGCCGCCGAGCCACGCCCCTGGCACAGGATCGGCGGATCGCAGCTGCGCGCGAACTGCACCACGTCGTGGACGGTGAGGAAATAATAGGCGTAGTTCTGCTCGCGGATCAGCGTCAGTTCCTCGTGGAGTAACGCGCGCAGTCGCTCGGGGACACGGTCGTCGTAACGCTCGAGCGCCTCCTGCCAGACGAGATGTTCGAGCCAATCCTGCGGGTCCCAGCCATGGGGGACGGGCTCGTGCGGATATTCGTAGCGCAGATCGTCGAGCGTGAAGGTGATCCGCTCGATCAGCGCCAGGCTCTCAGCGACCGCCTGCGGCCAGTCGGCGAACAGCCGCGCCATTTCGTCAGCGGGCTTGAGATGGCGTTCGGCGTTGGCGGCGAGCAGGCGACCGGCGCGCTGGACGGTCACGCCCTCGCGGATCGCGGTGACGACATCGTGAAGCGGGCGGCTGTCGGGATGCGCGTAGAGCGCATCGGTGGTCGCGAGCAGTGGTACGCCGGTGTCCTGGCCGAGCTGCGCGAGCGTGGCGAGGCGGCGGCGGTCCTTGCCCGCATGCGGCATCGTCACCCCGAGCCAGACCCGCCCGGGGGCGATGTCGGTGAGCGCGTGGAGCGTCGCAGCCAGGCTGGGGTCGGCGCGCGGGGGCGGCAGGATGGTGTCCGTGAGCGGAGTCGCCGCGGTGGCGCTGGACGCGGGCAGCGCGATCAAAAGCAGGTCGTCGGCATGGCGCGCAAGGTCGCCGAGCCCCAGGATGCAGCCGCTCTTGATACTGCGGCGGTTGCCGAGCGTGAGCAGGCGGGTGAGACGTCCCCAGCCGTGGCGCGTCGCGGGATAGGCGACGATGTCAGGCGTGCCGTCGGCGAAGACGAGCCGTGCGCCGACGAGCAGGCGGAAGTCGATCGGGGCGAGCTTGGCACCGAGCAGCCCCAGCCGCGCGCGCTTCAAGGCATCGTAGGCGCGCACGACGCCTGCGACGGTATTGCGGTCGGCGATCCCGATCCCGGCGTGCCCCAGCGCCACCGCTTGCGCCACCATGTCGCTGGGGTGCGACGCGCCGTGGAGGAACGAATAGTTGGTCGCCGCGACGAGTTCGACGAACGCGGTCACGCGACCATCCGGCGCAAGTCGGTCACGCAAACAGCCCGTGGAGATACCAGGCGGGGGTCTCGGTTTCCGAATAGAGGCCGTGGCGAAAAATCCAGAAGCGGCGGCCGCGCTGGTCCTCAACGCGGAAATAGTCGCGCGTCGGGATTGGGGCGTCATGCCGACGCCACCATTCGCCCGCGATCCGCTCGGGTCCTTCCGCGCGCGCGACCTCGTGGACGGTGCGGCGCCAGCGGAACCGGCGGGGGGGGCCGTCGGGCACCTCCGCCATCATCGATTCGATCCGCTGCGGGGGATCGAACAGATGGATCGGGCGCAGCGGGGGCTCGCCGGGCTCGGGGGTCGGCCAGCTCTCGACCGCGGGGGCGGCGGTCGCGGGCAGCATCAACTCGGCCTGTTCAGGGATATGGCGGTCGCGCGGCGCGAACCGGCGGATGCGCGACCGGCCGAGCCGGGTCGACAGCTGATCGACCAGCGCCGCCATCTCCGCGGTCTGCGATTGCCCGCCCTCCAGCTTCAGCTGCGTCGCGTCGAGCCGCTCGGCGAGCGCGATATCGAGGCGGATCAGGTCATAGCCGAATCCCGGATCGAGCGGATCGGCGAGCGAGTCGATCCGTTCGCGAAACAGCCGCATCAGCAGCGCGACGTCGCGGGTCGGCTGCCCGGTCTCGACCCGCAGCGACTGGACCGCACCATCGGTGCGAAAGAGCCGCACTTCCCACCGTCGCCCGCCTTCGTGGCGGCGTTCGAGCGTCTCGATCGCTTCGCCCGCCAGCTCGGCGAGCACCGCAAGCGCAACATCGCTGTGCGCGATCGGTTCGGCGAAGCGGCGTTCGGCGGCGATCGGCGCGATGTTGCGCCGCGCAACTACCGGCGTCTTCGCTTCTCCCGACAACCGGCGGATCGCGGTCACCGCCCCCGCGCCGAAGCGCGCCGCGATTCCCGCGAGCGGGCGATCCATGACATCGCCGACGGTCTTCAGCCCCGCACGGGTCAGCGCGACGCTCGCTTCGTCGTCGAGCCCGAGCGCGGCGACAGGTAGGCGTCGGATCGCGCGGCGCTCGTCGGGGGCGGGTGCCCCCGCGAAGCGCGCCAGCGCGTGCGCGATCGCAGGCGTGTCGCCGAACGCGTGGCGCGCCGCGATCCCGCGCCGCGCCATCCGCGCCTCGACATCCGCGGCGAGCGGGCGTTCGCCCTCGAATTCATGGACGCACCCCGCGATGTCGAGGATCAGCCCATCGGGCGGCGCAAGGGCGACGGTCGGGGTATAACGCGCGCAGCCGTCGGCGAGCCGTTCGAGCCAATCGAGATCGGCATGCGGGTCGCTCGCGAACACATCGAGCTGGGGGACGCGCGCGCGCGCATCGGCCAGCGTCAGGCCGGGGACGAGGCCAAGCTGCGCCGCCGCGAGATCGACCGCGGCGATGCGCACCGCGTTCCCGGCGGTCTGCGTGAACGCGAGCGGCGCGTCACCCCGCCCGACGAACAGGTGCGCGCGGGTGGCGCGCAGCCGCTCGATCGGCAGCCACGGGAAGACGAGCGCCAGATAGCGGCGCGGAATCGGCGATCGGGGCGAAATAACGGTCATCTCTCTTCCATTCTACGCGCCAGCGCGCGCCCGCGGGGCCGCCGCGACGGCGCAACAATTCGACCGCGAAGCTCGGATGCCCCGGTGCGTCGGTCGGTAGCGGGGTCGAAGGGATCGCGGTCACTCCCCAGCGCGTCGTCGCCGCGCTCGGGGTCGGTTCGGCCCCCAGCCGCAGCAACAGCACCGTCACCCCCGATGCCTCCGCCGCCAGCATCAGTCGCCGGGTCGCGGTGAGGTCGATCCGCGGGGCGCGGTCATGGCTTTCGACGACGAGCGTGCCGAGCCCCGCGCAGCGCGCGGCGTCGGCGGCGGCGCGCAACAGCCCCGCCTCGTCGGCGACCGACGCGATGACCAGCGCCGTGGGGGCCATGCCCAGCTCGACCAGTCCCGCCCCCAGGATCCGTCCGTGTCGCCGTTCAGCGTCGTCGGTGCGGATCCAGAGCAAGGGCAGCGCCCCCGCCGCAATCGCGAGCGCCACCGCGAAGCCGGTCGCGGCGGCGGCGTCCTGGGCGTCGAGCGCATAGAGTTCGTGAAGCTGCGCGCGCGCCAACCCCTGGCGCAACCACGCCTCGACCGGATCACGCGCGCCCGCGGACACGCCGAAGGGCGCGGCACGGCGCAGTGATTCGATCAGGGCGGACGACTCGCGCATCGATGTTCTTGTAATGTTCTTGTAAGAGAGTCGCCAGCGCTGAATCGCGGCTTGTGCGGAGCCATGGGGCTTGCGGACCATGGGGGTGGGTGCTAGTGGCCGCGCCTCACCCGCCCCCCGCGCTGCTTGCGGTGGGCCACGGCGCCGAGCGGGCGTAGCTCAGGGGTAGAGCACAACCTTGCCAAGGTTGGGGTCGAGGGTTCGAATCCCTTCGCCCGCTCCAGTTTTTCGAAAGAAACCATAAACTTAATTCCCTATTGGGCAAAATCGATAGGTATTGGCGTTTCCATGTCGCCACTGTGTCGCCACTGGGAAAAGCTATAGAGTGACGTGCTTGGCTGCCGCGCTCACACACGAGCGGGGACGGGGACCCCTATTTTTATCGTCGGCAAATTGCCTACTTGCGCTCTTGGCCACATCGCTTCCATCATGCGAAGCGTCGGCGGTGGTTCAGTCCCAAGTGCGATCATTCCGTCCACAATTCGAGTCCTGAGGTCACGTTGGAGCGAGCCGTCGTCAGCGCGGCAAGGTTGCAGGATCGGGAGGAATGGTCGAATCAGATCCCCATTGCATCCGGAATGATCGCCGGGGAGGGAACCTAAGGCGTGCAATTGATTTGGTGTATCGACGCAGCCCCGCCTCATTCGACTTCGTGGAGTTGAAGATAGGAAGCGACAATCCGCTCTATGCGGCGGTGGAAATCCTCAAATACGGCTATGTCTAGCTGCTAAGTCGGGATCATCGCGCGCGGCTCGGCTATGCAGGCAAGCCGATTGTCGAAGCCTCGGACGTGCGACTGTTGGTCCTCGCGCCGCATCGGGGCGGGCCATACGTTTTTTGAGGGTCCCCCAGTTTCTCATCAGAGGTGGCTCCGGTCGTCTGCACAGGCTCGCGGCTTGGATAAGTGGATCGCCGCTGGTTGATCATGCCGCTGCGAGAAGCGGCTGGTCGAAGTATATCTGGTCGGGCGTGCGGCCGCCAAGAGCTGAGTGCGGCCGGATGCCATTATAAAATGCGAAGTATCGGCCGATGCCGGCGCGGGCCTCGGGGACCGATGCGTAGGCGTGCAGATATACCTCCTCGTATTTCACCGAGCGCCAAAGGCGCTCAACGAACACGTTGTCGCGCCAGCAGCCCTTGCCGTCCATACTGATGGC
>NZ_RCZK01000010.1 GCF_006438955.1 Sphingomonas oligophenolica
CGCCATCAGTATGGACGGCAAGGGCTGCTGGCGCGACAACGTGTTCGTTGAGCGCCTTTGGCGCTCGGTGAAATACGAGGAGGTATATCTGCACGCCTACGCATCGGTCCCCGAGGCCCGCGCCGGCATCGGCCGATACTTCGCATTTTATAATGGCATCCGGCCGCACTCAGCTCTTGGCGGCCGCACGCCCGACCAGATATACTTCGACCAGCCGCTTCTCGCAGCGGCATGATCAACCAGCGGCGATCCACTTATCCAAGCCGCGAGCCTGTGCAGACGACCGGAGCCACCTCTTGGTCAGCCATGTGACCAAGACATACGGCGCCCGAGTAGCACTGGACGACGTCAGCTTTTCGGTAGCGCGCGGTGACATCGTCGGCATCCTCGGGCGCAACGGTGCGGGCAAGTCGACACTGCTGCGTCTGCTGCTGCGGCTCAGCACCCCGACGGCGGGGGTGTTGCAGGTGGCGGGGCAGGGGGACCGCGCACGGACCTCCGATGTCGCGCAACGCACCGGTTACGTGGCGCAAGACAGCATGTTCGATTACCGTGCGACCCCGCGCAGCGAGTTGCAGTTCCAGGCCCGGCTGTTCGGCATGTCGCGGCGGGTCGCGTCGACGCGGGCGGGCGAACTCCTGGCGCTCGTGGGCCTTGCCGATTCCGCCGACGTGCGGATCGTGACGCTGTCCGGCGGCAACCGCCGCCGCCTGGATATCGCGATGGCGCAGCTCCACTATCCCGATCTCATCATCCTCGACGAGCCCACCCAAGGCCTCGACGTGCAGAGTCGCGCCGATGTCTGGGTCGCGCTCGAGCGGTTGAACCGCGACGGAGTGACAATCGTTTTCACGACGCACGACATGGCGGAGGCCGAACAACACGCGCGGCGGTTGCTGATGATGCAGGGCGGCCGCATATTGGCGGACGATACGACCGCGGCGATCTGCGCGGCGCACCGCGCCGACGTGCTCATCCTCGCGCTGGAAGGCGTGCTGGACGAGGGGGCGCTGCTCGACACCGCCCGGCGCTTCACCACCGCGGAGCCGTGGATCGCCGACCGGCGGCTGTTCCTGCCGATGGGCGATGCGCAGAAGAACGGGCTGGTGGTGGCCGAGGCGCTGCGCAGTGGCGGCGCGACCATCACCGAATTCCAGATCAAGCGTCGATCGCTCGAAGCGGCCTATCTCGCAATCGCGCGGGGTCCGCTCGAGATCAAGCCGGTACCGCTCCGCCGGGCGGCCTGACCCAAGAGAAATTCGTGGAGACACATTATGCGATCCGCAGCATTGATCACCGCCCGCGCACTACATTTTTCGATCAAATCGCCCTTTTATCTGATCTTCGCGCTCACCCAGCCGCTCATCTGGCTGCTGTTGTTCGGCAGCCTGTTCGCGCCGGTCATGAGCCGCTTGGCGGGCACGGGCGGCTATGGTTATATCGCGTATATCGCCCCTGGTATCGCGATCATGTCGGCGGCGATGAGCGCCAGCTATGCGGGCATTCAGGTGTTGTCCGACCTGCAACGCGGCGCGATGAACCGGCTGTTCTTTTCGCCCGCGTCGGACGTCGCGATCGCGTGTTCGCCGCTGATCCATGCCGGGATCATCTCTTCGGTCCAAGCGGCGGTGCTGCTCGTCGTCGGGCGGATCGCGGGGGCGGGCGACATGTCGGTGCTGGCGGTGATCGTCACCGCGGTGGTGGGCTTTCTGGTCGGGGTCGGGTTTTCCGGTCTGTCGGTCGCGGTCGCGCTGCACTTTCGCCAGATCCAAGTGATTATCGGTACGATGAACTTCCTGACGCTGCCGCTGACCTTCCTGTCGAGCGTCCTCGTCGCCCATCGCACCATGCCGTGGTGGATGACGATCATCGCCTATGCGAACCCGATCGATTGGGGGGCGTCGCTCGCGCGATATTCGATGGGGGCCGCGATGACCGAGGCGTCGGTCGTGCGCAACGTCGCGCTGGTGGTCGGCTTCGCCGCGGCGTCCTGCGCGCTGAGCGTGCTGACGCTGCGCCGCTATCGGCAATCCTTCTGATCCACGTCGGAGGTCAGAAGTTCAGCGAAATCCCGGCGGTCAGGACGCGCCCGGGATAGCTGCGCAAGCGGAGCGACGACGGGTCCGTGGAGAGAATCTGCGACGAGGCGTTGCGCCGATCGAGTAGGTTGTTGATCGACAGGAAAGCCAGCGGCCTGACGCTGGCCGACAGCGCCAGTGGCCGCGCGATGCTGGTATCCACGCTGAAATAGGGCGGCAGGCGCTCGCCGTTGATCGGGCCGGTGACGGGGACGGGTCCGTCGCGCGGGTCGTCGGCGATCGACGTCACCCGCGTGAAGGCCGCGCCGTCGCGCGCGGTCGCGGCCAAGTTCAGGCCCCACCCCGCGATCTGATACCGTACCGCCCCGCGCGCGATATACGCAAAGTCGTTGCTGCCGTCGAAGGTCTGACCGCCGATGGCGGTGTGCTGGCCAATCCTGCTGAGCGACAGCTTGGCTTCCATCCCCGAGACTGGCGACACGTCGGCATAGAGTTCGACGCCGGTTGTGACGGTGCGTCGCCCCACGCCCGTTAGCGTGTCGTCGAAGACGTAGAAGCGCCCTTCCGCCAACGCGGAGCGAGTCCGATCGGCGGTCTCCTCGCTGTGGTAGACCGACAGGCCCAACCGCAATCGGGGTGCGGTGAATGAATAATCCGCCTCGATCTGACGGCTGACCGATCGCGCGAGCCCGCCATCATAGGCGTATTGCGGCAGCTCGACGCCGAAATATCGACCCAACGAAACGATCAGCTTGTGTTTTTTGTCGGCGCTGGACGCGGTGGCGCTCATCTGCAGGCCATAGTCGGCGCCGAGGCTGCTCGCCACGGTGCGCCGACCACCCACGCTGATTAGCGTATTCGCACCGACTCGGTAGGAGGCGAATCCATAGGCGGCCATGTCGTCGTTGCGGTTCGCGACTCTGGTCGGCGCGGTCGCGCCGATCGGCGCCAGCGACGCGTCGAAGGCTTGCCTGCTCGATTGCGACACGGCGTCGCTGTCGATGCCCAGGCGATAGGTGAGGCGGGACTCCAGCGCGTCGCCGCCGAGATCGATTGACCAGAACAGATAGCGATTGTCGCTCGCGGACGACCAGCCAGCATAGGCCTGATTGCTATGCGCATGCGTGTAGGATCCGTTGGCCGTCAGTGCCATCGCGCCGAGCGTCGTCGCGTAGGAGGAGAGCAGGCGTTCGCGATCGGTGTCCTGCCGAAATTCACCACGCGCGCCCAGTATCTCGACCGGGTAGCGGCCAGCCTCAGTCTCGGCCTGCGCGAACACGCTCAGCGCAGACTGTCGGTCCAGCGCCGCCCGACCGATCAAGCCCACACTGCGCAGGCGCAATCGCGAGATCAATTCGGTCAACCGGTCATTGAGCGCGAGCTGCGGCTGGAGGTCGGAATACAGGCCGGTCAGCGTCGCGAACGATCCGCCGTCGCCGGGCGCTACCGTGCCGGCGAGCCCAATCGCGGCGGTGTTGAGCGCCAGATTGCCGCCCGGGTTGGCGGTGGTGGGCGGCAATGCCCTGAGCGCGCCACCCGACGAACCCGCCAGGTACAACGGCGGGTTGCTCGGGTACGCTTCGACATCCTTGGTGTTGCCGAGGTTCAGGATCGATCCGGCTTGGGTCGCATTGTCCAGGCTGCCGCCGCGACCGAATTCGAACACCGGGACGTCGTCGAGATAGAGCCGACTGATCGTGGGGCGCGTCGCGCGCAGGCTCAGGGTGGCGTTCCCCGCGACGTTGGTGCTCGACGGCAGGTCGTTCGCCGCCAGTACCGGGTCGGCATTCGCGCGTGCGTCGGTCACGATGTCGAGCAATCCCAGCGTGCTGGGGCTGAAGGGGCGGGACATGCGCTTGGCGACGATGACGATGCTGTTGTCACCGTCCGCCGCTTCGAGCCGGACCGCGAGGTCGTGTTCCATGCCTGGCGCCACGTGAACGCGCGCATCGCGATATCCCATCGCGCTCACCGTCACGGCCGCGCCCCGATCGGGATCGATCATCGGCGCATCGAGCAGCACGTCACCGTCAGTATTCGATAGCAACGCGTCCGGCGCGTCGGTTCCGTCGGCGGGGTCCGTGACCTGCACCTCGGCAGCCTCAATCGGTCGCCCATCGGCGTCGGTGACGTGGATGCGGAACCCTGCCTGCGTCTGCGCCGCCGCTAGTGCCGGGCACAGCAGGGCGAGCGCGCCGATGCCGCACAGCGCGGTGCGGATCACGGCTGTTTCGGCGCCGCCGCCGCCACGTGGAGCGAGGCGCTATCGGGATATTCGCCGGCGAAGCGCGTCAGGATCGATTGCGCTTCGTCGTCGCGGCCACCCGCGCGCAGGATCTTCACGAGCAACGCGGCGCTGTCGTCGCGCCCCCAGCCGGGCTTGAGCGCGCGCGTCGATTCGCGCGGCTGCGCGATCGCGCCGCGCGCGTATTTTTCGGCGACGCGCCCAACGCCATATTGTTTCGGTGTCGTGTAATCCGCCAGCGCGCGGGCGTAGAGGACGCGGACGTTGGTGGCATCGAGCGCAACGGCTTTCTCCAACGCGTCGCGGGCCTGGCCGATCGCCTCGCCGATCTGTTCGGGGGTCGTCACCGCGATCCGCAGGCCTGCGACCAAGCTCAATAGCGCATCGGTCTCGACATCGCTGGTGGGGGCCGCCGTCAAGACGGCGACGGCTTCGCTCAGCGCCTGCATTGCCTCTCCCTTGCGAGCCGCTTTCAAGAGGGTTCCGGCCGCCAGATAATCGGTGTAGGCGAGCCAATAAGGGACGTAATAGGCCATCGGCCCCGAACGCGCGGTGTTCGCCGCGCGCAGGCTGGCCGCGATGTCTGCCAGCCCCGATACGTCGCCCGAAGTCGCGGCGACCAATCGCGCTCGATCGATTCGCTGCTGGATATCGGCCAGCACCTGGGTCGGCGCGGGGCGCCCTTGAGTCGGTGGAGACTGGGTAACGGCTGCAACAGGGGTTGCGATCCCACCCAGTACCATGAGCGCCATCGCGCATCGTCGAACCATCTACGCCTCCTCTTCCACACGGCCGCGCGTCACAGCCACCCGCTGCCGCGCGCGATCCGACACGCTTCTATTCGGTTGCCGGCCCCCAGCTTCGATCCGGCGTCGGACAGGTAATTGCGAACGGTGCCCGCCGCGAGGCCGAGCGTGTCGCCGATATCGCGGTTCGACAGCCCGCTCTCCGCCAGCCGGAGGACGTCGCGTTCGCGGGGGTTGAGCGGGTCCGGGGGTGCCTGTTCGCTGGCCGCGATCAACGCAGGCGAGATCGCCCTGCCGCCCGATGCGACGGTGCGGATGGCGGCCAGCAGCTCGTCGATCGGGGCGTCCTTCAGAAGGTAGCCGCGCACCCCGGCGCGGCGGGCTCGCGCGAAATACCCCATGCGTCCGAAGGTGGTGAGCATGATTGTTCGCGTCGGCAGCGCTTCGTCGGCAATTGCGTCCGCCACGTCGATTCCCGATCGGCCGGGCATTTCGATGTCGGTTACCAGGATATCCGGGACCAGGCGACGGACGGTCACCAACGCAGCATCGCCGTCGCGAGCCTGGCCGACGATGTCGATGTCGTCCTCCAGCGCGAGCAGCGCCGCGATCGCGCCAAGGACGAGTTGCTGATCCTCCGCCACCAGCACGCGGATCGGGCGCATCGTCATGCCGGCACCAACGCTTCGAGACGCAGGCCAGGGTTGTTGGGCGTGAGCGCGAGCGAACCGCCCGCCGCAGCGAGTCGCTGGCGCATCCCGCGCAGCCCGCTGCCGTCGGTGACCGACCCGTCGTCGCCGATCCCGTCGTCGGCCACCGCGAGGCGGGCGTAGAGGTCGTCGAACGAAATCGCGATCTCGCAGGATCGCGCCTGGGCGTGGCGGATCGTGTTCGTCACCGCTTCGCGAAGCGCCATCGCAAGGATCGCGCCGGTATCGCCGGGAATCGCGCACGCGCCGCCCGACACCTGGACGTCGATGCCCGCGGCGCTCAACGCCTCGACCGAGGCTTGCAGTTCGTGCGTCAGGCTGCCGCCCAGCTGCCCCGCCAGCGCGGCCCTGATGTCGGCGAGGCCGTCGCGCGCGGTGCGGCCGATCGCCAGCGTCTCGTGCACCGCTGCGGTGGGGTCGCGCGGCACGAGCTTGCCCGCGAGATCTGACTTGATCGCGATGAGGGTCAGCGTGCGGCCGATGACATCGTGGAGATCGCGCGCCATGCGTTCGCGCTCCGCGGTTCCCGCCAGTCGGCGCACCTCCTCCTGGGTCAACAGCAGCGCCACGGTGCGGTCGAAGAACGCCTCCCGCGATACCGACCCCATCCCGGTCATGACGACCAGCAGTGCCGCGATCGCCAGCGTCAGCGCCGAATCGTGGAACAGCAGCCCCCATCCGGTTGTCGCCACCGCGACCAGCACGACGCCGACCGTCGCGGACGTCGCGGGGCGGAGGCGACCGAGCAGCAGCGCCGCATAGATCGACAGCGTCGTCCAGCCGCCCCCGAGCGGGGACAACAGGAAACCCAGGCCCGCGATCAGGATCGAGAGCATGATCAACCGATGATCTTGGGATCGGAACGCGCGCAGATAGAGCGGTATGAAAACGGCGAGACCGATGATCGACCACATGACGACCCCGAAGGTGGGCGCGCGCCAGATCCACGGGAACGGATAGAAGAAGAGATAGGCGAGCCACGGCCACGGGCCATCCCACCAGCCCCGCCGCTCTAGCGACATGATCCACCGATCGACGCTATAGTTACCGATCGATGATCGGTACTTGTGCCGATAACAATATCAAGTGCGAGTCGACTCGTCATGGGCCGACTATGCTCTCATCGTACAGCGCTACGGAAGTGACGAATGTCATGATCCGATCCAAGGCCGTTCGGATCTGGAGCTAACGGGTCTTGCTATCCTGCCAGGGGATCGATCGCGTCGATTTACGGGCGATGCTTCGCCCAATATTCGTCGCGCAGCAGGCGTTTGTAGAGCTTGCCGGTCTCGGTCCGTGGCAGTTCGTCGCGGAAGTCGATCCGGCGCGGGGCCTTGACGTGGCTGAGGTTGGCCCGCGCGAAGGCGTGGAGTTCGGCGGCGAGCGCCGCGCGGTCGGCATTCGGATCGGCTGGCTGGATCACGGCGACGACCTGCTCCCCCATCTCCTCGTGCGGCGCGCCGATCACCGCGACGTCGGCGACCTTGGGGTGGGTGACGAGCAAATTCTCGATCTCGGCGGGGTAGATGTTGACGCCGCCCGAGATGATCATGAAGCTCTTGCGGTCGGTGAGGTAGACATAGCCGTCCTCGTCGATCCAGCCGACGTCGCCCAGCGTCGTCCAGCCTTGCGGATGCGTTGCCTCGGCGGTCTTGGCGGGGTCGTTATGATAGGCGAATTCGGTGCCGCCCGCGAAGAAGATCGTCCCCTCCGTTCGCGCGGGCAGCTCGGTGCCGTCCTCGCCGCAGATCTTGGTAACCGAGGTGAGGTTGCGCCCCACCGAGCCGCGATGCTCCAGCCATTCGGCGCTCGATATCGCGCAAAAGCCGTTACCCTCGGTCCCGGCATAATATTCGTGGACGATCGGCCCCCACCAATCGATCATCGCCTGTTTGGTCGGGATCGGACAGGGGGCGGCGGCATGCCACGTCGCCTGCAGGCTCGCCATGTCGTAGCGCGCGCGGATCGCGTCGGGCAGCTTGAGCATCCGGATGAAATGCGTCGGCACGAACTGCGCATGGGTGACGTGATAGCGTTCGATGTCGGCAAGCGCCTGTTCGGCGTCGAACCGTTCCATCACCACGACCGTCCCCCCCAGCTGCTGCACCGCCATCGACCAGCGCAGCGGCGCGGCGTGATAGAGCGGTGCGGGGCTGAGATAGACCATGTCGGGGGTGAAGCCGTAGAGCGCCTGGCCGAGCATCACGAGCGCGGAGACGTTGGTCCCGAACGGTTCCTCGCTCAGCGCGTGGCGAACGCCCTTGGGCTGGCCGGTGGTCCCCGACGAATAGAGCATGATGCCGCCGCTGACCGGATCGTCGATCGGCGCGGATGACTGCGCGTCGCGCGCGGCTTCATACGCGTCGTAGCCGACGATCGTGCCGTCGACCATGTAACGCCGGACATTTCCGGTCAGCGGCACCAGCTGTTCGGCGACCGCACCGATCCCCTTGCTCGCGATCAGCACGCGGCAGTTGCCGTCGCGGATGATATAGTTTGCCTCGGCGGCGGTGAGCTTCGAGGACAGGCAGGTGCAATAGACCCCTATCCGTTCGGCGGCCCACATCACCTCGAGAAAGCGCGGCGAATTGTCCATCATCACCGCGACGCCATCGCCCCTGCCGAGTCCGAGCGAACGGAGCAGCCGCGCGCCCTGGTTCGCGCGCGCGTCGAGCTCGGCATAGGTAACGGTCTCCCCGCTCGCGGCCATGATGTAGGCGGGCCGATCGGGGGTGTCGGTCGCGTGGCGGACGGGGTGTAGCATCGGACCGCGCGCCGCTCAGACGCGTTCGATGATGATCGCAGGCGCCATCCCACCTGCCGCGCACATCGTCACGAGGCCGTAGCGCCCGCCGGTCCGCTCAAGCTCGTCGAGGATCGTGCCGATCAGGATCGACCCGGTCGCGCCGATCGGGTGGCCGAGCGCGATCGCGCCGCCGTTGACGTTCACCTTCTCGCGATCGAGATCGAGATCGCGGATGAATTTTTCCGCGACCACCGCGAACGCCTCGTTGATTTCCCACAGGTCGATGTCGTCGACCGTCAGCCCTGCCTTCTTGAGCACCTTCCGGGCGGCGGGGACGGGGGCATTGAGCATCAGCGTGGGATCGTCGCCGATGTTCGCGGTCGCGACGATCCGCGCGCGGGGTTTCAGGCCGTGCGCGTCGGCATATTCCTTCGACGCGAGCAGCACCGCGGCGGCACCGTCGACGACGCCCGACGAGTTGCCGGCGTGGTGGAAATGCTTGATCTCCAGATCGGGGTATTTGCGGTTGATCAGCGATTTGAAGGTCGTGCCGTCCTGGTCGAGCGGCATGTCGCCCATGCCCGCGAAACTCGGTTTCAGCGCGGCGAGACCCTCCGCGGTGGTCTGCGGCCGCGGGAATTCCTCCTGGTCGAGCACGACGTTGCCCTCGTCGTCGGTGACGGGAACGAGGCTTTTGTCGAACCGCCCCTCGGCGATCGCACGCGCCGCGCGTTGCTGGCTGACGAGGCCGAGCGCGTCGAGCGCCTCGCGGTCGATCCCCTCCATGCTCGCGATCGCGTCGCCGCAGATTCCCTGATGCGATTGCGGATGCGTTTCCTGGAGCCGCGCATTGCCCGATCCCATCCCGAGCGGGCGTTTGCCCTCGGCCATTTCCTCCTGCATCATCGACGAGGTCAGCGACATCATCTCGGTCCCGCCCGCGATGACGAGGTCTTCCATCCCGCTCATGATCTGCGCCGCCGCCAGGCTGACGCTGGTGATGCCGCCGCCGCAGAAGCGATCGAGCGTCGTGCCGCTCGCCTTCTGGTCATAGCCCGCATCGAGCGCCGCCATCCGGCCGAGGTCGCCGCCCTGTTTGCCGCGCTGGGTCGAGGTCGACCAGATGATGTCGTCGACATCGGCGGTGTCGAGATGATTGCGGTCTTTGATGGCCTTCAACACCGTCGCCGCGAGATGCTGCGGATGCATGTGCGCCAGCGCGCCCTTACCCGTCTTGCCGATCCCGCGCGGGGTGCGGACGGCATCGATGATATAGGCGTCGGGCATGGGATAGCTCTCCTGAATTCGGGTGGAGGCCTGCGCTTGCTGAGCGGTGCCGCCGGGCTTCCGTAACATTCGTTATGGAGCTCGTCGGTGTCAAGATGCCGCTGCTGGGGTCGCAATCACATTTGCGGGCATCTGGTGGTGTTAGAAATCCTCCCCCTGGCGGGGGAGGATTTTGAGGCCCGCTCGCCCCGTGTCGTCAGGCCCTAGTGCTCATACGCCTTGGGCAGCGCGCCTTCGGATGGGGTCATGTAGCGGTCGCGCAATTGGGTCTGGCGCGAGGTCATGGGGTGCGCGCGGCCGTCGATATAGACCGCGACCGGGGCCGACGACAGTTCGAGCGGGTCGCCGTCCCAGATCACGACATCGGCGCGGCGGCCCGCGCGCAGCGAGCCGATGTCGCCGTCCATCCCGATCGCTTGCGCGGGTCCCGAGGTGATCGCCGCGAACGCGTGGCCCCAATCGAGTCCGCTCGATCCCGGAACCTTGGCGATCCCGACCAGATTCCCGGCATATTGCCTGACGACATGGTCGCCGGGCGCGGTGTTCGCGCCCACGGTCGACAGCGCGACGGTGACCCCGGCGGCTTCCATCCGCCCGACGTTCGATTCGGTCGCGGCGAGCGATTCGAACTTCGCGGGCAGATCGGCGAGCGCGCCCGCGATCACTGGTACCCTTGCCGCGGCGATATCGCGCGCGACCATCCACCCCTCCGCGGCACCGACCAGCACCAAGTCGAGTTTGGGAAAGTCCTGTTTGAGCGCGAGCACCGAGCGGATGTCGCTCGCGCGTTCGACATGGACGAGCAGCCTGGTCTTGCCGTCAAGCACATCGCCCAGCGCGATCGCATCGCCGCGTTTCAGCAGCGAATCCTTCTCGCGCCCGCCGAACCCGGCGGGGTTGCGGCGATAGTCCTGCGCCTGCGCGAACGCATCACGCAGCATCGCATAGGCGGCAGGGCGGCTGCCGCCCGCGTCGCTCGCGCCGTTTTCGCCCAGTTCGACGAACTGGAATGCGCGGGCGCGGGTGATCGGATCGGCATCGGCGCCCAGATCGATCACCGCGCCTTGCCCCGCGAAGATCGATCCCGCGCTTGATGGCGTCACGATCGCGCGGGTGATGCCGCCCAATCGCTCGTTGTCGATCATCACCGCCTGGGGATTGATTGCGGGTGCGATGTCGATCGCTGCGGCGAAGGGCGATGTCCGCGCCGCGCTGTCGTTGCTCTCCTCGACCCCGTTGACGTCGAGTAGCCCGAGGTCGCTGAACCCCGCGACCATGCCCGCCGCGACCCATTTGCCCGCGGCGTCGATCACGGTGGCGCCCGCGGGCACCGCGATGCCTTGGCCCGCCGCGACGATGCGCCCGTCACGGAAGACGACGGTGCCGTTCTGGATCGGCGCCGACCCGTCGCCGATCGCGACGGTGCCGCCGGTGATCGCAAAAGTGCCACCCCGCAAAGTGCTACTTTGCGGGGACCCCGGAGTCTGGGCCGTAACGGGGGTGGCGACCAGCGCCGCGAAGCCGAGCAGCAGCGCCTTCATTTCACGTCTCCCGCACCCGGCAGTCCCAGTTCGAAATCGGACACCGGGCGCAATTTCGGATTGTTTGCATCGTAGAGCAGCGCGCCATCGATCCACACCTTTTCCGGGCGGGTATAGACGCTGAACGGATAGCCGTTCCACAGCACGACATCGGCCATCTTGCCGGGCTTCAGGCTGCCGGTCCGGTCGGCGATACCGAGCGCCTTGGCAGGGTTGTAGCTCAACCATTCCCACGCAGTCGCGTCCGAAATGTCGATCCCCGCATGCCGCGCGGAAGACAGCACCTTGGCGACTTCCTGGTTGAGCCGTTGGATGCCGTTCTCGTCGTCGGAATGGATCATCGCGCAGGTGCCCGCATTCTGGAGCAGCGCCAGGTTCGCGCCGATCCCGTCGAAGCTTTCCATCTTGAAGCCGTACCAATCCGCCCAGACCGCGGCGCAGACGCCGTTTGCCTTGAGCAGGTCGGCGATCTTGTAGGCCTCGACCGCGTGGTGGAACGCGGTGACGTGATAGCCGAACTCCTTAGCCATATCGATGACGTTGGCCATCTCGTCGGCGCGATAGCAGTGGTTGTGGACCAGGATCTCGCCATCGAGCACGCCGCGCAGCGTATCCATCCCGATGTCGCGGTCGGGCGGATCGCCGCCTTCCTTTTCGTATTTGGTCCACTTGCGATCATAGGCGCGCGCCTTCGCCCAGGTCTGGCGATCGACCGCGATATTGCCCATCCGGGTCGACGGCTCGCGACCCTTCGCGCCATAGACGCGCTTGGGGTTCTCGCCGCACGCCATCTTCAGGCCATAGGGCGCACCGGGGAATTTCATGCCCTGCGTCGTGCGCGCGTAGACGTTCTTGAGCACCACCGATCGTCCGCCGAACAGGTTGGCGGAGCCGGGCAGGATCTGCAGCGTCGTGACCCCGCCGTTGGCCAGCGCGCGCCCGAAACCGGGGTCCTGCGGCCAGACGCTGTGTTCGGCCCACACGTCGGCGGTGACCGGGCTCGTCGCCTCGTTGCCGTCGGAATTGGCGCGCACCGCAGGCGAGGGATAGTCCCCCAGATGGCTGTGGATGTCGATGATCCCGGGGGTCAGGTATCTGCCGGTGCCGTCGATCACCGTGGCCCCCGCGGGCGCATCGACGCGCTGCCCGACCGCGACGATCTTGCCGTCGGCGAACAGCGCCTCGCCATTGTCGATCCGCGCGCCCTCGCCATCGAAGATCGTGACGTTGCGCACCACCGTCGGCACGCCGGGATAGGCATGGTAGGTCGACGGATACGGATCGCGCGCATAGCGCCGCGCGGCGACCGCCGTGGCGCTTGTATCCTTCGAACTCGCCGATTCCGGACGATCGTTCGCCGCGCCGCAGGCGGCGAGTGCCAATCCCATAGCCAAGGCCGTGCTCAGCCGAATGCCTTTCAGCCGGGTCCTCCGGTCGGTCATCGTGCGTCGTTCCCCTATATAATGATGTTAGCGCGCGCGATCAGCGTACCCGCTTGATGAGAATCGATCTGCCACCGTCGATCATCGCGCGAAAGCCGCCGAGCGGGGCTCGCCGGATCGTGATGTCGGCGCCAGTGCGCGGTTCGAATGCGACCGGATCGATCGTCTCCCACACCGTGTCGTTCGCAAGCGCGAGGCGATAGCGGCCATAGCCGAACTGGCTGACGCCCGACACCTTGGTGTCGACCTTGGTGACCGCGATCTCGCGGTCGACCGATCCGCCCCCCAACGGTTTGTCGGTCTGCCCGCCCAGCCCAAACGCACGGCGCTTGTTCTCGACCACCTTCTGCCGATCGAGCGCCAATAAGTCGCCGGATGCGCGGGCTGCCAGGATGCGCTCGCTCACTCGATCGAAACAGGCAAGCCGCGCGGCGTCTGTGGTGATCGCCTTGCAGGTCCCGAGTTCGTCCAACGTCTTCGACCCGAGGCGAACGTTCTGGGCATGCGCTGTTCCAATCGGCAGCACCAGCCCAAGCCCCGCACCCACTATCCACCAGCGCATTATCAAACCCCCGGGAATCACTCGTCCCGATTACCTTAGCGTGATCGTGCGACTGGGGAATGTGGCGTTTTTGTCACGTTGCCGTAGCAATCAGTGGGCGGAAGGGGCCGATTCGAAGATATCCGTTGCGACCCTTTGGCGCGGTTCGCTACAGCCACGCCAGAACCGGTAATGATCCGGCCAGGCATGACCCGAACATACGGGTCGGCAATAAAGGGGCTTCAAATGACTTCTCCACGCGCACGTTTGCTGGCTTCGACGCTGATCGCCGGCATGGCGACAATCGCTACGCCGGCTCTCGCTCAGACCCAAACGCAGACGACTACCAGCACCCAGAGCACGACTGCGACAGGCGACCAGGTTGGCGTTCAGCCGGTCGAAGCAGCACCCGCCGCGACTTCGCAGCAGGGCGACATCATCGTGACCGGCACGTTGGTCCGCGACCCCAACCTCGTTTCGAGCGCGCCTGTCGCGACGATCGGTCAAGGCGAGCTACAGCTGCGCCAGACCAACGTCGCCGAGGAAGTGCTGCGCACGATCCCGGGTATCGTTCCCAGCATCGGCAGCAACGTCAATAATGGCAACGGCGGTGCGGCGTTCGTCAACCTTCGCGGCCTCGGTTCGAACCGTAACCTTGTCCTGCTCGACGGGGCGCGTATCGCGCCGGCAGGCTTGGGCGGCCAGGTCGATCTCAACAACATTCCGCTCGCGTTGCTTGAGCGCGTCGATGTTCTGACCGGTGGTGCCAGTTCGACCTATGGTGCGGACGCAGTGTCGGGCGTGGTCAACTTCATCACCAAGCAGGATTTTGCTGGGATGGAGGCCAACGTCTCCGAGCAGATCACCCAGCGTGGAGACGGCAATCATCTCCGTGCCGACCTGACTCTGGGCGCTAATTTCGATGACGGTCGTGGCAACGCGGTACTGAGCCTCGGATATCAGGAGTCGGATCCCGTGTACTTCGGGGGACCGGATCGTCCTGCGTCGGACGTGACGCTCGAATCTTACGATCGCTTCTACGTGGCTGGTCAGGGTTCATCGACCACGACGCCGGCGGCGCTCGACATTGGCGGCGGTCGCAAGCGTCAACAGATTTCTGCGGACGGGACAGACATCACGCCATTCTACTCGGCGTTCAACTTCAATCCCTACAACGTGTTTCAGGTGCCCTTCACGCGTTACAACATGTATGGCGCGGCGCATTACGATGTTGCCGATCATGTGACCGTCTATGCGCGGGGCTTGTTCTCGGACAATACGGTGAAGACGATCATCGCGCCATCGGGGGTGTTTGGTTCGTCGGTCACGGTGCCGGTCAGCAACCCATTCATCTCGCCGGCGCAACGCACCTACCTGTGCGCGAACGCCGACACGAACACCGCGGTGGCAGGCAATCAGACGTTGACGGCGGCACAATGCTCGGCGGCGGCGTTGGCGACCAGCCCGACCAGTCCCGACTATCGTACCTTCACCTTCGGTTTACGTCGTCGTACGACGGAAGTCGGGCCGCGGATCAGCGACTACAACACGCAGATTTTCGATTTCCGCGCTGGCGTCCGTGGCGACATCACGAGCAACATCGGGTTCGACGTGTCAGGTTCCTACGGTCGTTCCAGGAACACGCAGGCAATTCAGAATTATGTGCTGACATCGCGCGTTCGTCAGGCACTGCTCGCGACCAACACGACCACCTGCCTCACCAACTCCAATGGGTGCGTCCCCCTCAACATTTTTGGGGCGAACAACTCGATCACTCCCGCGATGGTCGACTATATCTCGGATGACGCCACGACCTTTGTCGAAACGACGCTGGGCCAGGCGCGCGGCGTGATCAATGGCGACCTCGGCTTCGGTTCGCCGTTCGCGTCGCAGAACATCAATTTTGCGGTTGGTACGGAATATCGCAAATACACCGCGAAGCAGCGGTCGGACGTCTTGGCGAAGACTCCCGGTGAACTGGGCGGCGCAGGAGGCGCAGCGCCCGACATCACCGGTGGTTTCGATGTCGTCGAAGGGTTTGGCGAGCTGGTTGTCCCACTGATCACCGATCGGCCATTTTTCCAGTCGTTGACGGCGGAAGGCGGGATTCGCCAGTCGCACTACAAGATCGATACGGCCGGCAATCCGACGTTTAACACCACGACGTGGAAGGCCGGCGGCAGCTGGCAGCCGGTGAACGACATCAAGTTCCGCGGCAATTACCAGCGTGCGGTTCGCGCACCTAACGTCGGCGAGCTGTTTTCGCCGGTGTCGACGGGGCTGACCAATTTGGGCACCGATCCGTGCGCGGGCGCCGCGCCGGTAAGCAACCCCAACCTGCGCGCAGTGTGTATTGCGCAGGGCGCACCGGTGGCGACGATCGGCACCATTCAGAACCCGACCGCGGGTCAGGCGAATGTAACCGGCGGCGGCAATCCGCTGCTCAAGCCCGAAGTGTCGAATTCATATACCTTCGGCGCGGTGGTGACCCCGTCGTTCTTCCGTGGGTTCACGGCGACGGTCGATTACTATCATATCAAGGTGAACGGTGCTGTCAGTTCGCCGACGCCTGCCGATCTGATCGCGGCGTGTTTCGGTTCAAGCCCGACATCGCCGCCGGCTTCGGCTGCGACCAGCAAGGATTGTACCGTCATTCGGCGCAATCCGAACACCGGCGCACTTGATGGCGATCCGGCAACGACCCAGGGTCTGTTCGGTCCTTCGTCGAACCTCGGCACGATCGAAACCGCGGGTATCGATCTGACCGCGGCATACAAGATGCGTCTGGGATCGCTGTTCGGTGAAGAGGCTGGCCTCAACCTGTCGTTCACCGGCAACTGGACCGAGAAGTCAAAGTTCCAGGCGACACCGACCTCGATCAACCGTGATTGCGTCGGCTTCTACAGCGTCAACTGCGGTTCCATCCAGCCGAAGTTCTCGTTCAATCAGCGCACCACGCTGACGATGGGCAAGGTCGATGTGTCGCTCCTGTGGCGCTACATTCATCCGGTCGATTTCGAACCGCTGCAGTATGCGGCAGATGTTGCGGCAGCACAGGCATCGCCTGCCAACTGCCCCAATTATCAAACCGACTCTGGCGATCAGATTTCCAACGGTGGTGGCGGTTGCATCGTCGACAGCCCGTTCCGCCATATCGGTGCGAAGCATTATTTCGATCTGTCGACTCGCTTCGCTGCGACCGAGAATTTCGAAATGACGATCACGGTGCAGAACCTGTTCGATCTGCAGCCTCCCACGGTGGGCGGCGATGTGGGTGCGACAACCTATAATGGGGGCAACACCTATCCCTCGACGTACGATGCGCTGGGTCGTCGCTTTGCGGTTGGAGCGCGCCTGAAGTTCTGATCGTCTGATCAGCGCACGATCGAAGGGGGCGTTCCTGCGGGAGCGCCCCTTTTGCGTTGATCGCGACAACCGACGCCCGGTCGGCCATCGCCAACGAATAGATCAGCCGAGCGCTAGCTCGGCAGGTGGAACGACGGCGACCCCCGCGGTGTCGGCGACGGCCGTCGCCCACACCAGAACCTTGTCGATTTCGTCGGCATGCAGCGACTCCCCCGCTTCCCGATTGGTCTGTCGCTGGCCGGGAGGGAAGGCCGTGCCGGTCTTGGCGTCGCGCCCAAAATCCCGCTTCACGCTCGCCTCGATCGTCGCATCATCGAGGATCAAATCGAACAGCCCGGCAACCGCGCGGAGCGTTGCTGCTGGCGCATTAACGAGCGTCTCGCTGTCGAGCATTCGCGCGCGATCGGGAATCGCCGCGGCAAGTTGGGTGAACAGGGCCTGTTGCGCCAGCCATCCGACCGCCGCTGCCTGTAGGTCGGTCAGCAGGAAATAATCGCGGCTCTCGAATCCCAGGTGGACAATACCGTCCATCAACTGCTTCGATAGCAGTTCGCGCACCCAGAGGCGTCCCCACATTCCCTTGCGTGCGATCGACGCTATGAACGACCGCAACGGCGCATATAACAGGATGGCGCGCGCCGCGGGACGCAGGCCCAACGCGGGCTCGATCAACCCGTTAAAGACGTTGGATGGCTTGACGACAACGGTCTCGTTGCGCTCGAACGGGCGTGCGAGCAGGTCCAAGGCCGATCCGATCACCGGCGCGATAGCGGCAGGTTTGCCGCCGCGATGTCGCCACCCGACCAGGTCGTTCAACATCTGCGGTTCCCTGAGCGTGCTCGCCACCCCTGGGATGTCGAGCGCGCGCGCGAGGAGCGTGGAACAGCAATAGGCCGAATGGAAAATAAAATGAATCGGTGCGGCCGGCGCGGCTGCCACGATGGCATCGGCGCGGGCGATGATCCGTGGTGCATCAGCGGGCAGTTCGGCATCGATCAGAAAGGTCGCGGCCGCGCGCGCGCGCCGGTCGGCGCGAAGGAAATGAACCGCGTCATGCTCGGGGTCGTAGCGGTGGGCAAGCCAGGCGGGGTCTCCCAGCGTCCGATCGGCGATGCTGGCATCGGTCATTCGGACGCATCATGGCACAGCCACGTACGGGATCAAGCGCGCCGCGCCGTCGCAACGCTACTGCGTCGGCCCGCTTCCGTTCGCATAGCAATTTCATGGCGCACCAGCCGACGATAGACGCGCACATCGCCGCCCTTCTTCAGGAGGCAGGACAAGAGCGGCAGGGCGGCGAGTTGACGCGAGCGCAAACCCTGTACCACAGTATCTTGGCCATGGATTCGGCGCAGGCCGTGGCGTTGAATGCATTGGGGATGATGGCGCTCGATGCGCAAGATCCGGCGACCGCAGCGGGTTGGTTTACCCGTGCGACCGAAGCCGACCCCTCCGCGCCTCCGCTATGGCTCAACCTGGCCACGGCAACCCGGGCGCAACGCGATGAGCGCGGGGAACGCTACGCGCTTGAACAGGCTCTTGCGATAGATCGGCGGCACGTGATGGCGAATTATCGCATTGCCGAGCTGTTCGAGCGGATTGGTGAAGAGCATCGTGCCTTCGAGCATTGGCAGGGGCTCGCGACCATGCTGGCAGCGGTGCGGAATGAATCGCCCCAGCTCGCCGACATTCTGGCCCAAGCGCGCGCACGAAGCGCGGCGTATGCCACGATGATGACGCGGGAACTCGACGGCGCACTGGCTAGTGGGTGCGCGACGCATTCCGATGTCGATCGCCGCCGGGTCGAGGCGTGTGTCGACGCGATGGTCGGGCGACGCCGGATTTATGCCAATGAATGTCATGGCGTTCACTTCCCGTTCCTTCCAGCCGATGAATTTTTCGCGCGGGAACATTTTCCCTGGCTCGCCGCGATCGAGGCCGAGACGGACGCAATTCGAGCTGAATGCCAGGGGCTGCTTGCTTCCCCTGACGAAGGATTCCAACCCTATGTAACGCTTGCTCCCGGTAGCCCCGAGAACCTCTGGACCCCCCTCGATGGTTCCACTCAGTGGCGATCGCGACATCTTTGGCGCCACGGAAAGCGTATCGACGACGTGTGCGAGCGATGCCCGCGGACCGCGGCGGCGATCGATGCGATCCCGCGCGCGCATCTCGCGGGACGGATGCCGACCGCGTTTTTCTCTATCCTCAGCCCCCGCACTCGCCTGCCGGCTCATACCGGTGTCAGCAACGTGCGCGCGATCGTCCATCTGCCGCTGATCGTGCCGCGGGGCTGTGGTTTTCGAGTCGGCGGCGAAACCCGCGCGTGGCGCGTCGGGGAAGCGTTCGTGTTCGATGACACTATCGAGCATGAGGCGTGGAACGACAGCGATGCGGTCCGCGCGGTGTTGATCTTCGATGTCTGGAATCCTCATCTGACCGTGCCCGAACAGACGATGCTGCAAGAGTTGTTCGCGACGATGCGGTCGTTGGGCGTGGGCGCCTCCAATCTCGTCGACTAAAATGCCCCGTGACGTTGCTGGATCGTTGTCGACGGCTTAGGTTGACCGGATCGCGGAGTCACTCGGGGAGTCGTAGAAGATGCGTCGTTGGGTCATAGCAATCGAGGCAATCGCACTGGCAACAGGGATGGCGACGGCGGCTTCGGCGCAGGGCGAAGACGCAACGGCGGTACGCCGCACATCCGATCAGATCAGGTTCGCGAACTATCCCCCTGAATCGATGCGGCGCGGCGAGGAGGGCGTGGTCGGCGTCCGCGTCACGACCGATCGCAAGGGTGCGATGACGGACTGCAAGGTAACCAAGACTAGCGGGTATATCGGGTTGGACACCGCCAGTTGCGACATGCTGCTGGCCTATGGCCGAACCCAGCCGTTCCTGGGTCCCGATGGCAGGAAAGTGATCCGCGAACAAGATGGCCAGGTCTATTGGCAATTGCCGCCCGAAAAGCGGCCTGCGATTCCACCGCCCCAAACTGTTTCGGCATCGTTCCTCGCATCGAACCGGTCGGATTCTGAGAAGGTAATCTGCCATACCCAGACCCGAACGGGATCGCTGGCGGAACGGCAGAAGATTTGCATGACCGCATCGCAGTGGGAACGTCAGCGGCGAGGTGCACAGGACGATTTGACGTCGATGACGCCGAAATATCAATCCGGACAATAGCGTCGCGGTTTCTCATCCCGCGTCGATCGCGACCCCCTGATAACGGTCGATCGCTTCGAACAGGTCGGTGAGCGCGGCGCGTTCGGTGGCAGTCAGTTCGGGACGCCAGATTTCGAACAACAGGACGACGCGGGCCTCGGTGCCGCGATTCCATGCTTCGTGTTCGAACGAATCGTCGAAGATCAGCGTCTCGCCCGGTCGCCACGTCCGGGTCTCCGCGCCGACCCGCAGCCCGCAGCCAGCGGGCGCGATCAGCGGGACATGGCAGATCAGCCGGGTGTTGAGCAGCCCGTGGTGCGGCTGGATATGGGTTCCCGGCGTCAGCAGCGAATAGATCGCCATCGGGGATCGCCCCGCGATGACCGGGATCGGCGCATGGTCCAGCGCAGCCATCGTCGCGGGGCATCGCGCGGCGTTGTCGGCGACGGGCAGGCCGCCCTGCCACAGATGGAACGCGCTCCAATTCGGATCGTCGCGGAGCGGGTTGGCGGGGGGCGGGCGATCGGGCGACGAGCGGACATAGGGTTCGAAGCCGGTGTGCGCCGCCATCGCCGCCGACGCTTCCGCGCGCATCGCGGGGACCGCGGCCTCGATCGACGCGAGCCAGGCGAATTCGTCACGTTCGAAGAACGAGCGCTGCGCCAGGCCGGGAAAATAGAACATCGAGGGTTGCTGGACGAAGAGGTCGCTGCGCCCGAGCAGCAGGTCGATCGCCTGGCGGATGCGCGCGCCCGCCACCCCGTCGGCCAGTCCCGTCGCATCGACCGCAGCCTCCAGATGCGCCGAGAAACGTGTGGTCGAGGCGGCCAGAAACGCCTCGCCCGCGCGCAGCATCGGCACGAGCACCGGGGCGATCGTCGCCCCCGGCTGGGTCGCCGCCCCCAGCGCGGTGCGATAGAAGGTCTGCGCCGCGCGCTCGTCGCCCCCGCGGACCTTGAGCGCCGCCATCATCAGCAGCGCGCCAAGGTGGCGCGGCTCGTCCTTCAGATAGTGCGCCAACGCGACCTCGGCCTCTGCGTCGTCGCCCAGCCGCTCGGCGGCTTGCGCGATCAGCAGCCACGGCGCGGGGATGCCCGGTGCGCCCTCCTTCAGCAGCGACAAGCGGGCAAAAGCGGTGCCAGCGTCCCCCGCGCGCAGCGCCGCCATCCCCTCGCGCGCCAGCCGTTCGCCCTCGGCGTGAGTCAGCGGCATGCGCAGGCCATGGTCGGCATTCCCGCGCCCGGCATGGCTAGAATTTGAACTCGGTCAGCACCGTGAACGATCGCCCGCGCGGATCCGCGACGCGGGGTTCCCACGAACTGCCGCTGCCATTGTTGCTGTCGTACGAGATCGCGAACGGC
The DNA here is from genome assembly GCF_006438955.1 of Sphingomonas oligophenolica. Lineage (GTDB taxonomy): Bacteria > Pseudomonadota > Alphaproteobacteria > Sphingomonadales > Sphingomonadaceae > Sphingomonas > Sphingomonas oligophenolica_A. The sequence goes on from NZ_RCZK01000010.1 coordinate 21,190, forward strand.
GGGTCGGTGTCGAACAGGTTCTTCACGCCGAACGCCAGCTTGAAATTGGGCGCCAACGTATAGCCCGCCGAGACATTGTAGAGGATGTAGTTGGCGACGCGGTCGACATCGTTGGGCGGGTTGAAGGTGCCTGCGGCGATGCCCGGCAGCACCTGGTTCTTGTACCCGTCGCGGAACACCTGGGTCAGCGCCAGCGTCCAGGGGCCGTTCGAATAGCCGACATAGGCGTTGTACTTCCACCGCAGGCCCAGGTCGGCGGCGAGCGAATAGACCCCCAGTTCGTCGATCACCGTCGCGGCGGCGTTCACCTGTTCGTCCTTCTTGGTCAGGTACGTCCCGTCGATCCCCGCCGCGATCTGGCCGCGACCCAGATCGAAATTGACGCGCGCGGTGAAATCGATCCCGCGGGTCCGCGTCGTGCCCGCGTTCGAATAGCTCTGGTCGACGGTCTGGAGCACGCCGCCGGCGTCACGGATGAAGCGATCGGCGAACAGCGTGTAGTTGGCGAACAGCGTCTGCAGCGCGAGCACCTGGATCGTGTTCTCGCGGTGGATCGACCAATAGTCGACCGAGGCGCTGAAGTGGCGCGACGGTTCGAACACCCCGCCGACGCTGAATTCCTTCGCGGTTTCGGGGCCGAGGTTGGGATTGCCGCCGCTGCGGATATTGATCGCGCGGCTGAGCGAGGGACACCCCGATGCCTCGTTGATCTTGCCGCCCGGGCAATTCTTGGGATCGGCGAAATCGGCGCCGGTATAGACCGAATCGACCACCGGATTGAAGATCTGGTTGAAGGTCGGCACCCGGAACGCGGTGTTGTACGACCCGCGGAACATGATCGGTTTGAAGGGGCGGAATTTTACCGACACCTTGGGGTTCGTGGTCGTCCCGAATCCGGTGTAATCGTCGATCCGCCCCGCCGCGGAGACCTCGAGCCCCGGCAACACCGGGATCAGGATTTCGGCATAGGCGGCCTTGATGTCGCGATGGATGCCGTCGAGCACATTGCCGTTGTCGAACGGCGCGGCGATGATGACCCGCTGGGTCGCGCGCTGATCGCCGGTGAAGCTATATTCCTCGCGCCGGAAATCGACCCCCGCCGCGATCTTCACTTCGCCCGCGGGCAGCCGGAACAGCGATCCCGCGACCGATCCGTCGACCTGTTTGACCGAATATTTGCCGCCATACAGCCGGACGCCCTGCGCCGATGCGGCCTGCAGCGCGGCGAGACCCGCTGCACTCTGGGTCTGGCCCGCGAACAGGAACGGGTTGATCGCGCCGCTGTTGAGCGCGGGGATCAGCCCCGGGCTGCCGTCGAGCGTGCCGTTGTCGTTGGTGCCGCGAAAATAATAGCCGGTGCCGAGCAGCGACGACGACTGGCTCTGTGCATAGGAGACACCGGTGCGGTAATCCCAATCGCCGAACAGCGGCCCTTCCGCGTTGAGCGCGCCGCGGAACGTCGTCGTCCGGGTGGTGAGTTCGCGTTCGCCGCATTCGACGCACCGCCACCGGTACGCAAAGCTCGAATTCTGGTTGAGCAGTCCGGGATAGACCGAATTGACCCGCGCGATCAGGTTATCGAACGCCGCATCGTTGACGCCGACGATCCGCTTGTAGCGATAATTCTGCGTCGAGGTGTTGGGGGTGATCTGCACCGGGGAAAACCGCTTGGCGGAATCCGCGCGCGACCCGGTCACTTCGAGGACGATGTCGTGGTGCCCGAACCGCTTCACCGCGCGGCCCAGATACGTCAGCGTCTCGAGCTTTTGCTGGAGGTACACGTTCTTGCCGGTGTCGAAGGTGCAGGCGAGTCCGTTGCCCGGCGCGGCCCAGACCTGGGTGTCGTAGTCACCCTGGTCGAGGATCGATGCGCACCCCGGTTGTCCGGGCAAGCGCAGGATGTTGAGCCCCCCGGTCGCGCGCTGCGTCGTGCCCGGGATGAGCGGGAACGATCCACTCGTCGGAAACGAGGTGCCCGCCAGATTGACGATCGTCGCGAACGGCGTGCCGCGGGTATCGACCCCGAGGCCCCGATCATGCTGGAACGTGTCGACGAAATCGCGGGTCTTGGCCTGCAACGGCGCGATCCAGCTATAGCCGACCGTCCCCATGACGTTGAAGCCCTGGTCGTCGAGGTCGCCATAGCCCGCGATCGCCGACAGCCGATAGATCGGCGAATCGCCGCGTTCGGTGATGTCGGTATAGGCCGACGCGCCGAACCCCTTGTAATCCTTCTTGGTAATGAAGTTGATCACGCCCGCCAGCGCATCGGTGCCGTAGATCGCCGACGCGCCGTCCTTCAGCACCTCGACGCGGTCGATCGCCTGGAACGGGATCTGGTTGACGTCGACCGCGCTGCCCGTGGTGCCCTGCGCCGCGACCCGCCGGCCGTTGAGCAGCACCAGCGTCGCCGCCGGACCTTGCCCGCGCAGGTTCGCGAACGACGCGCCGTTGTTGCCGCGGCGTTCGGCGGTGACGACATCGGAATTGCTCGCGAGATTATCCGCGCCCGACCCGTTGCTGGTCAGGAAGGAGATCAGCTGTTCGGGGCTGACGATGCCGTTGCGCTGGAGCTCCTGCGTCGTGATGATCTGGAGCGGCAGCGCGCTGTCGTTGGGATCCTGCTTGATCCGCGATCCGGTGACCAGGATATCGCGGCCGTTGTCGCTTTCCGCCGCGGTGTCGCCGCTGAGCGAAGCACCGCTCGTAGGGGTCGCCGCGCCGGTCTGGGTCGCGGCCTCGCGCGTCGTCTGCGCCTGCGCCATCGCGAGATGCGGCATCGCGCACGCCAGCGCGGTTCCGCTCACCAGAATCAGCTTCAGCGTCGTCCTACCAGCCATGATCATACCCCCCGGCCGCAGGTCCCCCCGGCGGCAACACACGATCAACGTAACCGGAATGTCATGTTGCGCCAGTGATTTTTTGGATCGCCGAAGCCCCAACGACCAATGCCCCGATCGACTATGTCGACCGGGGCATCGTCGCCGACCGGATCGCGCCGTTCAGCCCGCGCCGGTGTGCGCCGCCAGCGCCGCGAGCAGCAGCAGCGCGACGATGTTGGTGATCTTGATCATCGGGTTCACCGCGGGACCCGCGGTGTCCTTGTATGGATCGCCGACGGTGTCGCCGGTCACCGCGGCCTTGTGCGCCTCGCTGCCCTTGCCGCCGTAATTGCCGTCCTCGATATACTTCTTGGCGTTGTCCCACGCGCCGCCGCCGCTGGTCATCGAGATCGCGACAAACAGCCCCGAGACGATCACGCCGAGCAGCAACGCGCCGAGGCAGGCGAAGGCGCTCGCCTGATCCGACACCGCGAGGATCACGAAGAACACCACGATCGGGGTCAGCACCGGGAGCAGGCTGGGGACGATCATTTCCTTGATCGCGGCCTTGGTGACCAGATCGACGGTGCGCGCGTAATTGGGGCGGCTGGTGCCCGCCATGATGCCCGGATCGTCACGGAACTGGGCGCGGACGTCCTCGACCACCGCACCCGCGGCGCGGCCCACCGCGGTCATCCCGAACGCGCCGAAGCTGAACGGCAGCAGCGCGCCGAGCAGCAGCCCGACGATGACGTAAGGGTTGGAGAGGCTGAAGTTCACCGTGATATTGGGGAAGTAGATACCGAGATCGGTGGTGTACGCGCCGAACAGCACCAGCGCGGCGAGCGCGGCGGAACCGATCGCATAGCCCTTGGTCACCGCCTTGGTGGTGTTGCCGACCGCATCGAGCGCGTCGGTGCGCTGGCGGACGTCGTCGGGCAGCCCCGCCATCTCGGCGATGCCGCCCGCGTTGTCGGTGACCGGACCATAGGCGTCGAGCGCGACGACCATGCCGGCGAGCGCGAGCATGCTGGTGGCACCGAACGCGATGCCGATGATCCCGGCGAGCTGGTAGGTCGCGATCACCGCGATCGAGATGACGATCGTGGGGAGCGCGGGGCTTTCGAGGCTGATCGCGAGACCCTGGATGACGTTGGTGCCGTGGCCGGTGACACTGGCCTTGGCGATCGATTTGACCGGGCGGTAGTTGGTGCCGGTGTAGTATTCGGTGATCCACACCAGCGCGCCGGTGAGCGCGAGGCCGATCATCATGCACCAGAACAGCCCCATCCCGGTGAAGCTGGTCGCGGTGCTGCCCGCGACCGCGTCGGGGGTGAGGTTTCCAAGCGCGACCGAGCCGCCGAGGACGGCGTGCATGTCGCCCAGGACATACTGGGTCGCGAAGTAGATCGCGGGGATCGACAGGATGACGGTGGTCCAGAACCCCTTGTAGAGCGCGCCCATGATGCTGCCGCCGCCGAGGCGGACGAAATAGGTGCCGATGATCGAGGTGATGATGCACACGCCGCCGACGATCAGCGGGAGCGTCATCAGCGCGAACAGATCGTCCGCGTTGGGGAGCAGCAGCGCCATCGACGCCATCGTGACGCCGATCGTGACGACATAGGTTTCGAACAGATCGGCGGCCATCCCGGCGCAATCGCCGACGTTGTCGCCGACATTGTCCGCGATGGTGGCGGGGTTGCGGGGGTCGTCCTCGGGGATCCCCGCCTCGACCTTGCCGACCAGATCGGCACCGACGTCGGCGGCCTTGGTGAAGATGCCGCCGCCGAGGCGCGCGAAGATGGAGATCAGCGACGCGCCGAACGCGAGCGCCACAAGGGTGTCGACGATGACGCGGCGATCGGCGCCGACCGCGAGGTCATAATGGCCGAGGGTGAGGAGCGCCCAGAACATGCCGCTGATCGCGAGCAGGCCCAGGCCGGCGACGAGCATGCCGGTGACCGCGCCCGAGCGGAACGCCATCGTGAGCCCGCCCTGGAGCGAGGTGCGCGCGGCCTCTGCAGTGCGGACGTTGGCCTTGACCGAGACGTTCATGCCGATGAAGCCGGTGATCCCCGACAGGATCGCGCCGATCGCAAAGCCGGCAGCCGAGATCGGCCCGAGGAACAGCCCGACGATGATCGCGACGACGACGCCGACGATTGCGATGGTGCGATACTGGCGACCGAGATAGGCCTTGGCCCCCTCCGCGATGGCGGCGGCGATGTCCTGCATCTTGGCGTCGCCCGCGGGAGCGCGGAGCACCTGCTGGCTGGTAATGATGCCATAGACGACGGCGATCAGGCCGCAGACGATGGCGATGTAGACCGTGGTCATGAACATCCTTCCCCTTATGTGGCGAAGCCGCCGGTTTTGCCCGGTCGTGCTCCTGTCGATGCGCGGGGGTATAAAGGGCGAGCCGGGGCTGGCAAGCGCGACTTAGGGGGCGGCGGTCCCGTGGTCGAAGCCCAGGCGCGCGGGCAGGGGGGTCGGCGCGCCGTCATTCGTCAGCGTCAACCCGGCGCCGTCGCTGAACCTGCCGATCATGGTCGCGCGCATCGTGGGGACGAAGGCGGGGGCGGCGGCGAACAGCAATTCGTAATCGTCCCCCGCGGTCGCCGCCGCGATCGGGTCGCCCGACCAGGCGAGATAGTCCGCCGACAGCGGCACGCGCGCGAGGTCGATGGTGACCGCCACGCCGCTCGCCGCCGCCATCCGTTGCGCATCGATGAGCAACCCGTCCGACACGTCCATCATCGCATGCGCGGAGCGCGCGATCCGCCTGCCCTCGGCGAGCCGCGGGGTCGGCCGCCGATAGCGCGCGAGCAGGGTGGCGGGGCCAGCCTCTCCGCGCGCGATCGCGAGCCCCGCGCCGGCATCGCCGATCGTGCCCGTCACCCACAGCCGGTCGCCCGCCAGCGCGCCCGATCGCGGCGGCGCCGGGCTCAACTGGCCGAACGCGGTGACCGTCAGGACGCGCGGCGCGCCTGCGGGCAGCGACACCGTATCGCCGCCGATCAGCGGGCAATCATGCGCGGCCAGGACATCGCCGAGTCCCTTCAGGAAGCCGCGGTCCCACGCCGCGTCCGACAGCGGGTAGTTGAGCAACACGCCGATCGGGGTCGAACCCTTGGCGGCGAGATCGGACAGGTTGGTCGCGACCAGTTTCCACGCGACATCGGCGGCGGGATCGTCCGGCAGGAAGTGGATTCCCTCGACCAGCGTGTCGGTGGTCACGATCATCCCGCCGAGCAGCGCGACATCGTCGGCCAGCGCGCGCGCGGCGGGATGGAGCGGCAGGGTGCGCAGCGCGGCGATGAAATCGGCTTCGGTCATGGTGCGACGTGTAGCCGGACCGGGGCGCGCGTGTCTGCTGTTGTGAACCCGAAAGGGGCAATGGAGCGATCGACCCAGCGGCTGGAAAAGCGCGCCAGAATGCCCATATGACGGTAACTACTTGAAGGGATAAGCAAAATGGCTGGCGGTTGGGCGCGTGACGGCGCGATTCAGGATCAGATCGACGATACGGTCACCGACGCCGTGCTGCTCGCGCGTTCGCGGATGCCGACCGGCGACAGCGAACCCTATTGCGCCACCTGTGGCGACGACATTCCCGAGGCGCGGCGTCGCGCGTTGCCCGGTGTCCGCACGTGCGTTGCGTGCCAGACCGAGCGTGACCGCACCGCCAAGACCGCGGGGATCAACCGCCGCGGCAGCAAGGACAGCCAGCTGCGCTAAAGCGCGACGTGGGTGGCGGTGCCCGCGACCATGTACCAGGTGACGAACAACGTACCGATCAGCGCCCCCGCCAGCACGCTGCCGGTCCTCTCCCGGGCGTGCGCGGCCAGCAGCGCCAGCCCCGCGAGCAGCGGCACGAACTGGATCGCGACGATCGCGTTCAGGGCCTCGAACGCGATCGGCAACCGCCCGGTCGCGAACAGGAACAGATATTGCGCGCCGGTCAACACCAGGAAGCCGCCTGCGAACGCTGCCATCGCGACCCAGCGCCGCGCATTCTTGGTTTGCACCGGCGCCAGCAGCGCATCGAGCCCGCGGCACGCGACGATCAGGAATGCCGCGAACGGCAACAGATAGACCAGCCAGGCGGGGACCAGCCGGATCGCCAGTGGTCGCAGCGCGACGACCCAGAAGCGGAAATCGAGCGGGATCAGCGCGGCCGCGGCGACGATCGCGTAGAGGATGCCGACGACGATCACCGCCAGCAGCGTGGGCAGGAGCGGTCGTCCGAGCCCGTTGCTGGGTAGCGATCGGCGCAGCAGCCAGCCCAAGGCGACGCCGATCGCCGCGTTGAGCAGCGCCCAGATCGTGAGCCAGTCGGTGATCGCCTGCGGCAACAGCCGCGATGGCCCGAGCGGGGGCGGCAGACCGAGCGGCGCCAGATAATAGGTGATCGCGGGGACGAAGGCGGTGGCGAGCAACAGCGTCCACCACGCCCGCCCGCGTGGTGCGATCGACCCGGTCGACGCGGCGCGCAACGCCGCGAACGCGGGGAGCGCCAACACCAGATCGAACAGCGCGAACGCCAGGATCGCGAGCCCGATCAGCGCGAGCCCGGTGCCGATTTCCTTGCCCCACCAGATTTGGTCGAGCGGCGCCAGTTCCGAGCGCGGCGCCCCGAGCGTGCGGTCGAACCACGCGACCGCATCGCCCACCGCCGCGCGCGACAGGTGATCGCCGGGATGGGTCGCGATGGGCTGGTGCAACAGCCGGGCGGTGCCCGCGGCGATGCTGCCATAGACGCGATCCGGCACCACGGTGTCGTTGGTCCCGAACAGCGCCTTCAGCTTCGCGCTCGTGCCCACGTCGACCGCGCGTGGCATGCTCCACATCAGCGGTGCGAATTCGTCGTAGCGGCTGTAGACCACCGCCAGGTTGCGCGGCCAATCGGGCGTCCCCTCGCGCGCGAACGGTGCGCCGGTCGACGATCCCTCGAGCACCATCGACCGATAACCTTCGGGCAGGGCGGCGGCGGCGGCGAGCACCGTCCACCCGCCCATGCTGTGCCCCTCCAGCCCGATCCGGGTCGGATCGACGAACCGCAAGCCCCGCAAATAGGCCAGGCCTTCGGGGCCGCCGAAGCCGTCGCGGGTCGCCGCCCCACCGCTGCCGCCATGGCCGCGCTGGTCGAGCGCCAACACCACATAGCCGCGCCGCGCAAATTCGATCGCAAACGGCGATTGGGTTTCACGGGTGTTTATATAGCCATGGACCGCGAGGATGCCCGGCGCGGGGGTTTGCGGGGTCGCGGTCGCGGGGCGGTAGAGCAGGCCGGCCATGATCGTGCCATCGGACGCGCGAAACCTGGTCTCGCTGACCGATACCTGCCCGCGGGTCTGGGTCCAGGCCGCCAGCCCAAGCCCCGCCAGCATGAGCGTGATCGCCAGCGCAAAGCGGCCAGCGGCGCTCATGCCTCCGCCAGCCACGCTTGTGCGCTCGCCATGTCGCCGAACACCCGGACCCGGTCGATCGCCAGGCTGCGCCGTGCCTGCATCCCCGCGAGCGCGCTGGTCATCACGATCGCAGTGCGCCGCGCCGATCCTTGTTCCGCCAATTGTCGAAACCGGTCGGCGACGTCGGCGGTCTGCACCGCGAATTCGCGCGCATCGCTCAACACATCGAAACTGTCGTGCCGTGTCATCGCGGCGGCGCTTTCGGCGCGAACTTCATCGGCGAAGCGCGCGGTCGTCGCGGCGTCCCAGAAGCCGGTCAGCCGCAGCCGCATCACCCTCTTCGCCTCATCGAAGACGATTTCGAACATCAACTCCCCCGGTGCTCACGCCGCGATCATCGTGTCGCGTATGACCGCAGCGTTCGCGGTTTTTACCGCCGATGTCCACGGGTTTTGCGGTTCGGCCCCGCCGCCGCGGTGGGGCGGGACGCCGCGATCACTCCGCAAATCCGACGAATACTGCGGCCTCGTCGACCGATTTGCGGTCCGATACCACCGCGTTGGCCGGGAAGCTCTCGTCGGGCCAGCCGAGCGCGATGCTCTTCATGATGACCTGGTCGTCCGCGATCCCCGCGTGTTCGCGCACCACCGGCGACTGCATGATCCCCTGGCTGTTGATCACCGTCCCCAGCCCGCGCGACCAGGCGGCGGTGACCAGCGCGGTCGCCACCGCGCCGCAGTCGAACGGGGTGTCGTCGCTGCCATCGAGCACGCGATCATAGGTCACGATGACGCACACCGGCGCGTCGAACTGGCGAAAGCCGCGCAGCACCCAATCCTGGCGCTGGTCCTTGTCGTCGCGCGCGATCCCCATCGCGGAGAACAATTGCTTGGCGACCCCGATCTGGCGATCGCGATGATGCCCCGCAAACGCCTGGCCGGTGCGGAATTCGCGCGATTGCGGCACTCCAGCCACCATCCGGTCGGTGTTGCCCGCGCGGATCCGGTCCAGTGGCTCGCCGGTGATGACGTAGAAATTCCACGGCTGAGTGTTCATCGACGAGGGCGCGCGCATCGCCAGCGCGAGGATTTCCTCGATCAGCGCGCGCGGCACCGGATCGGGCTTGTAGCCGCGGATGCTCCGTCGGCCGAGGACAACGTCGTCGAATTGCATGGGATATCCTTGGGTACAGTGCGATCGCTCAGTCGGCGGTACCGAGCCAGGCGGCGCGGAAGCGGTGCTGTGCAGGGGTGAGGGGGGTGCCGAGCGTCTCGGTGCGGACGATCTCGAGCCGCGGGTCCGAAAGCGGGGTCAGCATCACGCGGTGATCGCCGGTGCGATCGCGATAGGCCAGCGGTACGGGCTTGCCGACGCTCGCGGTCGCGAGCGCTGCGGTCCATTCCTCGGGCGTCGCGAGCGGCTGACCACCCAGGCTGACCAGCGTGTCGCCGCGATCGACCCCGGCGCGGTACAACGGCGTGTCGGGTGCGGGAATCTCGTCGAGCGTCAGCGCGCCATCGACCGTTTTGACGCGGGTCGCGCCAAGCCATGGCTGAGCGGGCGCCGCGTGCCGCAGCGTCAATCCGGCGGGCGCGAGCAACGGTGCGAAATCGGGTAGCGCACTGCCGCGGACATGCGCCGCGAAGAATTCGTGCGCGAACGCGGGGTCCTTGGTCAGTTCGGCGAGCCCCGCCTCCAAATCCTCGGGCGTATAGGGTTTGGCGGGTGCGTAATCGACCTGCTCGACGCCATTGCGCGCCCACATGTGCCGCATATACGCATCGAGCGAGAGCCCCGGATAGCGTTCGCGCAGCGACAGATCGAGCGCCAGCGCGACGACCGCCCCATAGGGGTAATAGGACACGAAGATCGTGCCATTGACCGGATCGATCGATTGCGCGGCATCGACGAACGGCGCGCGCAGGCTCATCTCCTGCGGTGAGCCATAGCGGCGCGCGGGTGCATTGACGACGCCGCTGAGCGTCCCGCCGAGCCCCTTGAGATACGCGTCGAGCGACTTTTCGCCCGCGCGATGGATCAGCAGCGGCCCGTAATATTGCGTGAACCCTTCGGCGAACCAAAGCGACGGGGTCGGGTTGGCGCGGGTGAAGTCGAACGGTTCGAGCCCGCGCGGGCGCAACCGTTCGACGTTCCAGCCATGGACGAATTCGTGGCTCAGAGTGTCGATCTGCGCGAAATCGGCATCCTTGAGCGATCGCGGCTGGCTGATCATCGTCGAATTGCGATGCTCCATCCCGTCGCCGCTGATCTGCGGCATGTAATCGGCGATGAAGGTATAGGTGCCGAAATCATAGACGGGCGGGCCGCCGAACAGCGCAAAATGCTGCGCGATCACGCGCTTGGCTTCGGCGGCGAACCGGTCGACATCCGCGGGGGTGTCCTGGCTGTGGACCGCGAGGCGGATCGTATACGTCCTGCCGTTCGCTGCGAGCGGCCACGTCCGCAGCTGGAAGTCCGACAGTTCGGTCGGGCTGTCCATCAGATATTGCAGGTTGGGTGCCCAGAAGGTGTCGGCGCTGCCCGTGCTCGGCGGCAATTGGGTCGCGATCTTCCAGCTCTTGTCGAGCGGGTGGAAGGTGACGCGGATCGCGCGATCGTCATAGCCGCGCGCCCACATCATCGTCGCGGGCATGTTGAGATGCGCGTGGGTCGGATCGATCTGCGCATAGGTGCCGTCGCCATGATCGCCATAGAGCGTGTAGCGCAGCGTCACGGTGCCGCGATGCGCGGGGACGGTCCAGCTATACGGATCGGCGCGCCGGACCGCGAGCGGCTGGCCGGCGGCGTCGGTCGCGGTGACCGAATAGACGTTCTTGGCGAATTCGTGGAGCGCGTACCGCCCCGGCGACGACCGCGCCATCCGGAACTCGACCGGCCCCGGCTTCAGGTCGCGATACGTCACCGCGATCTGCGCCTCGTGATGCACCGCGTTGTCGAAGCGCACGTCGTAGCTGACGTCGGCATCGCGCCCGGGATCGCGCGCCTGCGCCTCCGCTATGCCGGTGCCCGCAAACGCCATCACCGCGCCCGCCACGATCCGTTGCATCATCCGCCATCCCCCTTCAAGAACCCGCGAACCGATGGCTGGCATTACCATCGGCGCGCGTCCTCCCCTCGCAAGGGAGAATTGCCAGCGCGAGCCGACGTCACGCAATGCTATCCCCGCTAGCGGAAATTGTCCGCGTAGGCCTGCAGCTTCAGCGTCTTGCTCGGCGTGGGGACGAGCGAATAGCCCCAGCCCTGCCGCTCGCAATAGGCGATCGCGGCCTCCTGCGTCGGAAAGCCCAGCCGGACCTGGTCGCGGGTATCCCCACTGCCCGCCCAGCCGGTGAGCGGGTCGGGCTGTTTGGCCTCGGTCGGTTCGAATTCGAGCTGCCAGCGATCGGTACGATAGCGACCGGACTGCATCGCGTTCTTGGGGCGCTGAAAGATTCGGGCGGTGGGCATGGTACCCTCCTATCGCTTCGCAGGCGCGGGCGCATCAGCATTTTTCATCGCGCGCGCATCGGCGTTCTTGGTGCGCAGCGTCGCCGACGCCGCGGCGGGATCGTCGGGCCAGGGATGGCGCGGATAGCGTCCGCGCATGTCCTTGGCGACCGCACGCCAGCTTCCCGCCCAGAACCCGGGCAGATCGCGCGTCGTCTGGATCGGGCGGCCCGCCGGGCTGGTGAGACTCAATACCAGCGGGGTGCGCGCATCGCCGATCGTCGGATGCTCGGCGAGCCCGAACAGCGCCTGCGGCCGGAGTTCGACCGTCGGACCAGCCTCCGCCGCATAGTCGATCCGGTGCGTGCTGCCCGCGGGACTGGTGAAGTCGGCGGGCACGAGGCGATCGATCGTGCGGAGCGAATCCCAACCGAGCAGCGTGCGCAGCGCGTCGTTCAGCGCGGGCGGCGGAATCGCATCGAGCCGACGCTTGCCCGCCGCCAGCGCCGGGAGCCATTCGTCGAGCCGCGCGACCAGTGTGGCGTCATCGAGCGCGACCCCTGCATAGGCGGCGCGATGGCGCAGAACGGTCGCCGCATCGTTCCACGGCAACAGCGCGACGCCGTGCGCGCGGACCCCCTCGACCAGCGCCGCCGCGATTGCCGCCGGATCGGCGTGGCTGTCGGGGCCGCTCGACAGGCGGAGCGCACCCAACCGCCGTTCGCGCAGCGCGACGACCCCGCCGCTCGCCGGGTCGAAATCGGCGGTGCGGCGGGTTTCAATCCGGTCGGCGAAGAGCATTTCGATCGTGGCAAGGCCGATCGCCGCACCCGACAGGATCCGCGCGCCCGACGCCGCACCCTGGGTATCCGCCACCGCGAGCCATTCGTGCCGGGTTAGCGACGCGGTCGGATCGAGCCGGAAACCGCGGCCCCCGACCGACGCCCAGTGCTCGCCCGACGCATCGCGACGCCGCGCGATCCGATCGGGGAAGGCGAGCGCGATGCACGTGGCGATGGCGACCGCAGGATCATCACCACCCGCTCCGTTCGTTTCGAGCGGGGGTTGGGGCCGAGCCGTCAGCTTCTCCCACCGCGTCGCCAACAAGCGCGCCGCGTCCGCCTTCCGGCCGCGATCACCGCGCCATCGCCGCCAGCGCGCCTCCAGATCGGGATCGTCGCCGCCCAGCCCGCGCTCGCTGAGCAGCACCGCGACCTCCGCCGCGACGCGCGCCAGCCCCAGCGGCCCGGCGCAGCGCAGCATGTGTGCGAGCCGCGGTGGCATCGGCATCCCTGCAATCGCCTTTCCATGCGCGGTCGGCCGCCCGTCGGCATCGAGCGCGCCCAGCGTCGTCAGTCGCGCGCGCGACTCGACCGCCGCGGCTTCGGGCGGGGGATCGAGCCAGCGCAGCGCGCGCGGATCGGCCACCCCCCAGAGCGCGGTGGCGAGGACGAGGCTCGACAGGTCGGCCTCGAGGATTTCGGGCGGGTCGAACCGCGGCAGCCCCGCGGTCGCGGCCTCTTCCCACAGCCGATAGGCGATCCCCGGCCCGAGCCGCGCGGCGCGGCCCGCGCGCTGGGTGACCGCGGCCTGGCTGGCGCGTTCGGTGACGAGCCGGGTCATCCCCGCCGCGCGATCGTAGCGCGGGCGCCGCGCCAGCCCCGAATCGACGACGATCGACACCCCCGCCAGCGTCAGGCTGGTTTCGGCGATGCTGGTCGCGAGCACCAGCTTCCGCCGCCCGTCCGGCTCGGGCAAAATCGCGGCGCGCTGGTCACGCGGATCGAGGCTGCCGTGCAGCTGGTGGAGCGCGATCGTGTCGGGCAAATCGTCGAGCCGTTCGGCAACCCGCTCGATTTCCGCGACGCCGGGCAGGAAGGCCAGAATCCCCCCATCGCCGTCGCGCAGCGCGGTACGGATCGCGCTCGCCATTGCAACCTCGATCCGCACCTCTGCGCGGCGCCCGAGATAGCGGAGATCGAGCGGATAGCGCCGTCCGTCGCTCTCGATCACCGGTGCCGAACCCATGATCCCCGAAAACCGCGCGCCGTCGAGCGTCGCCGACATCGCGACCAGCCGCAGGTCGGGTCGGAACGCCGCCTGCGCATCGAGCGCGAAGGCGAGCCCGGTATCGCCGTCGAGGCTGCGTTCGTGGACCTCGTCGAACAACACCGCGGAGACGCCCGCGAGTTCGGGGTCGGACTGGATCCGCGCGACGAAGATGCCCTCGGTCACGACGGTGACGCGCGTCGCCGCCGACCGTTTCGAATCCATCCGCGTCGCATAGCCGAACGTCTTGCCGACCGGTTCGCTCGCCAGCGCGGCCATCCGCTCCGCCGCCGCACGCGCCGCCAACCGGCGCGGCGACAGCAGCAGTATCTCGCCGGTGCACCACGGCTCGGCCAGCAACGCGGGCGCGACCGCGGTGGTCTTGCCCGCCCCCGGCGGCGCGACGAGCACCGCGTTGGCCGCATCGCGCAACGCCGCGACGAGATCGGGCAGCACCGCGTCGATCGGCAGCGTCGTCACGGAGTTGTCGGCGGGCGGCATGCGGTCGCCATGCCATGATCCTCCGCTACGGAACAGGCAGCCGCGCAACCGGGTTGGCGGCGATACGGCGGCAGCCCGTGGCGAAACCACGGTCGCTTTCCTTTGCGCGCGTTGTCGGCTAAGGGGCGGCGCAAGATTTCCCCTATATTGTCAGAGGTTTTGTTTGGCCAAGGAAGAACTACTCGAAATGCGCGGCCAGGTGGTGGAATTGCTCCCCAACGCCATGTTCCGCGTCCGGCTCGAGAACGACCATGAGGTCCTCGGTCACACCGCGGGCAAGATGCGCAAGAATCGCATCCGCGTCCTCGTCGGTGACGAAGTGCTCGTCGAGATGACGCCCTATGACCTGACCAAGGGGCGAATTACCTATCGCTTCATGCCGGGACGCGGCGGCCCCGGCCCGCAGTAATCCGCGGACGATCGCGCCTTCCTTGGCGTGACGGCGCGCGCATCAGGCTTCCCTTGCCGCGCGAATGATGCTTCCGACAGCGCGATGACCAACCCCGTCGATTCCCCGCCCCGGCTCGTGCTCGCCTCCTCCTCGCCGCGGCGGCGCGACCTGCTCGCGCGGTTGGGGGTCGAGCCCGATCGAATCGCCGCGCCCGACGTCGACGAAACGCCGCTGAAGGCAGAACCGCCGCGCGATTATGCCGTCCGCATCGCGCTCGCCAAGGCGGCGACGGTCGCGCGCGGCCCCGACGAGATCGTGCTGGCAGGCGACACCATTATCGCGGTCGGCCGCCGGATCCTCGGCAAGCCCGCCGACGATGTCGAGCTTGCGCGGATGCTCGCGCTGCTGTCAGGGCGCCGCCACCATTGTCTATCGGCGGTTGCAGTGGTGGCGCGCGACGGCTTCGTGCGCCACCGGCTGTCGGACACGATCGTCGCATTCCGTCCGCTCGATGCCGCCGAAATCACGGCCTATGTCGCGAGCGGAGAGGGCCGCGGCAAAGCGGGGGGCTATGCGATCCAGGGCCGCGCCGAGGCGTTCGTCCGCTTCCTCCACGGCAGCCATTCGGGGGTCGTCGGGCTGCCGCTGATGGAAACGCGCGCGCTGCTGCGCACCGCGGGACTGCCACTTGCCTGAGTGGCTCTGGGAGCGCGGCATCGGCGAAGCCCGCGCCGCGCTGGTCGAGGACGATCGGATCGTCGAGGCCACGATCGAGCTCGACGATGGACTGCGCGTCGGCGCGATCCTGTCGGCGCGGCGCACCGCGGTCGACCGCGTGGCGCTGGCGGACGGCGGGGAGCTCCAACTTGTCTCGCCACCACCCGGCGTGCCGCAGGGTGCCACGCTGACGGTCGAGATCGTGCGCGAGGCGATTCCCGAGGCAGGGCGTGCCAAGCTGCCACGCTGCGCGCCGACCGACGCCGACCCGCGCGCCGCGCCCGATCTCCACGACCGCATCGCCGCCACCGGCCACCCGATCCGCGAATTGCGCGCGCACGAACCCGATGCGTTGGAGGCGGCGGGATGGTCCGAATTGCTCGACGAAGCGACCAGTGGTGAGATCGTCTTCGCGAGCGGCGCGCTCCGGATGTCGCCCACGCCAGCGATGACGCTGTTCGATGTCGATGGCGCCGCGCCGCTCGACGCGCTCGCAATCGCCGCCGCGCGCGCGGTCGCACAGGCGATCCGCCGCCACGGCATCGGCGGATCGATCGGGATCGATTTTCCGACGCTTGCGGGCAAGGCCGCGCGCCAGGCGGTCGCCGCGGCGATCGACGCGCAGCTGCCCGCGCCGTTCGAGCGCACCGCGATGAACGGGTTCGGGTTCCTCCAGATCGTCCGCCCGCGCCCGCGCGCCTCGATCCCCGAGCTGCTGCGCAGCGACCCGGTCGCCGCCGCCGCGCGCGCCGCGCTGCGCACGCTGGAGCGGACCCCGCCGGGCAGCCCGCGGACGCTGCGCGTGGTGCCGCCGGTCCTTGCCTATCTCACCGCACGCCCCACATGGCTGGCCGAGCTCGCGCGCCGCACCGGTGTCGCGCTCCGCCTGGAGAGCGCATGACCAGCCCGACCTGCCCGATCTGCGACAAGCCTGCGAGCGACCAGGACGCGCCATTCTGCTCGCGCGGCTGCGCCAGCCGCGACCTGTTGCAATGGCTCGGCGACGGCTATCGCATCCCCGGCCCGCCCGCCCATGACGACGGGGTGGACAGCGCCCAGACCGCCGACTAAAGCCCCGCTTCCGATCGCATCGCGGTCTGGCCCGGGTAGCTCAGTTGGTAGAGCATGCGACTGAAAATCGCAGTGTCGGCGGTTCGAACCCGTCCCCGGGCACCATTGGTTACATTCACAAGCGGCCAAGAGCCAAAAACTCCGGGAAGCCTAGCTGCTGCCGGGTTCCCGTTACGGTCACGTGGATTTCTTGCACCGCGTCCTCAGCCACCGCGGGTTCGACGAGGATACGTAGGCAGAGGCCGAATAGTTTTGCCGTGGTACACTGATAGATCGCCGGGAACGCGGAATGTGGCCAAGCGTCACCCGATCCATCGCTCTTGCGAGCTAACCCGCATCGTCGGGCTTGGAGGAATTGGGGACATCCGGCGTGGCAGGAACGACGCGCGATCGTCCCGGTGAGTCCAATGCCCGATCCGCACGGTAGCGCTGCGCCACTGCGGGTGCGCCGCTTTCACGAGCGCAGTTGGCTCACGCTCGAAAGGTGGTTCCCGACGGAGGTCCAGGTCAAGCCGGGGTATCGGTCATTATCGAGGTGGGCAAGGCGAACGACGCCGCTGAACTGGTCGCGCATGTACTGCATGCCCTGCCAGGCCGGGAACGCAGTATCGGGCTGCGGAGCCACAAGTTTGGCGACGCGGATCATCACACCAAGCGAGCCGAGCGTTCCCGCCCACAACGGTCGGTATCGCTGTTCCGAGACGCCGGTCATCGTCATCGCGATATCACGCGCACTCACGCTCTCACCGGCGATCCTTAAAATACGTGGCGCCGTGTCATCGAGCGCGGCTTCGGCGGTGTACGCTGCGGTGTTGTCCTTGGTGGTGAAGTCGAGGACCTGATCGGCGTCATGCCAGTAGAGTACGCGGTGGATGCGCGGCTGGATGATTGGCATCTCCGCGCCCAGCATGTCGAGGAATGCGCCGTTGAGGATCGAAGTCGCCTCGATCGGCGCGGCATCGATCCGCGCCATGAATTCGCGGCGGAGGTCGAAATTGCGGTTGCGGCCTGGCTTTGTCTTGGTGAAGTCGGCAGAATAATCCGACGGGATGAACCGCGGCACGCCCGCCTTGATCGCTCCATCGAGCAACACGCCTTGGCGGTCTATCATCACCTCGCGGACCCCGTTAAGTGCCGAGACTACGCATCCCGCTTGGCCTATCGCGTGCGCCATGTCGTCAATGCTTGCTGGATCGGCCGCCACGGCGGTGACGCCAAGTGCTTCGATCCGCGCACGCTCCTTATTCGTAAGGCCCGGACGGATCAGCGCGCGTACGTTTGCGCCGCGCGCGGCGAGAGCCGTTGCGATCCGACTGCCAAGATCACCGCCGGCGCCGGCGATCGCGATGACCGGTCGATCGATCATGACCCGTTCCCGGTAGCGTTCGTATCGACCGCGATGAGGCATTCGATCACGCGACACTCCGTCGCGTCGGGACGATCAGCGGACAACGCGTTGCCAGGCAAACCGCCCTGTGGCCGACATCTGCCAACGCCCGGCCAACCTTCCCCAAGGTTCGCTGCTGCAAAATCCCGGCGATCATGACGGCTCTCCTTGTTGAATATCGGGCGCGAGCGGCGTCGCACCGGGCGTGTTGTCCATACCGTAGCGGCGGTGGTGTTCTGGGGAGAGATTCGGCGGCGGTGTCGCATCCTTGGGCGGTCTCGTGCGCGTTGGCGCTACCATCGCGTTCCCGATCACGGCAAGTTCCAGCCCGGCAGGCGTATAGCCGTTGAGGAATACCGCGGTGTCGCTATCGACTCGGAAGGCATGGCGGGTGTTGCGCGGCACGAAGATGAGGCCGCCTTTGCGCCCCACTGTTGATAGGCGTCGAAGTGGGACCCAATCAGATTGCAGTATAACTATCTGAAAACGGATAATAATATGGATGTTTTAGGGGTTCCGATCGGCGCCGATCGGGACCCCTATAACCTCATATTCTTTTTCCTTTACAAGTTGTTACCGGGAGTCTGGCGAGGGTCCCGCTTCGACGCTTATTCACAGTCAAGACGTCGCTGAAGCAAACCTCGAGCAACAGGCGGGCGGGGAGCTTCGCGATGTCGAATTCACCGAGCGGCTGTTCGACGAGGATCGCGGGCGTCACATATGGGAATGTCGTCCTCGCCAACTCCTACGACTGGAAGCCGCTCAGGGCGTCGTCGCCCATGAGTGGCGCGACCGGATCGACATCGCCCGTGGCGACCTCGGGCTTAGGCATGGGATCATCCCGCAGCGTAGACGATCCGCCAGCACGAAAGGGCTGCGGCGCTCGCGATCAGACCCAGAATTATTGCGGCCCAGTTCGCGAGACTTGCCGCGAACACGAGCACTAGTGCCAGTGCTCCAAACAGGATTCCGATTAGGAACGCCAACGCTCTCAAGCTGCGGAGCGTTTCGGAGATCAACAGCTGCAGCACGGAAGAGCCGAGCACCGCGGGAAAATACGTGGCGATTGCCGTTCGCAGCGCCACCGCCGTCCCGGGTTCGGGACCGATGCCGACGCAGAGCTTGAAGAACTCCAGCCACACACCGACAGCGGCGAACATCAAGAAGCTGCCGATGAAAAACAATCCGAAGGTCGGATGTCCGCTCGGTTCCTTCCAACGTCGCTTCAGTTCGGCAAATAGCCGAGCATAGCCATCTTATTGAGCGATCGTCTAATCCACCATAACTTCCCCGTCCCGGCGCTCTTTGCCCCTGGCTGCCGCCAACCCCAGCCTCCGCTGCCGGTTTCGCGCGCGTTCCGACAACGGGTCGCTCAAATCGACCCAAAATCAAGCAGGTTACGCGTCAGTTCGGATGGGTTTGCGTCGTCTGCCCTTCCCGCGTCACATGTTGCGCCCCACTAGGCGAGAAGCGGAGAGGACGGATCGGACGGTTGTTCCTCTTGACGATCATCGCGTTTGACATCGAAGCTCCAGGTAAGCCGGTCAGCCGGTCCCCGTGTGGATCGCTCACGCCTGATCGGCGTCCGGCTGGCGGCTCGGGTGCGCGGCGGCGAAGGCGGGTAGCGCGCGCGCCTTTTCCCCCGCCGCGACCAGCCGCGGATAGGGTGTCAGGTCGAGCGAGAAACGCTCCGCCGAATAGAGTTGCGGCACCAGGAAACAGTCGGCGAGCGTCGGGGTGTCGGCATAGGCGAAGCCGTTGCCGTACTGCGCGATCAGCGGTTCGAGCGCCGCGAAGCCGTCACCGATCCACCGCGCGGCCCAGCGCTGTACCGCAATCGGGTCCGCGTTGAGGTCGCTGGCCAGCGCCTTGAGGACGCGCAAATTGTGGAGCGGATGCGTATCCGCGCCGATGATCGCGACCATCGCGCGTACGATCGCGCGCGCCGTCGCGTCGGCGGGAAGCAGGGGAGGCGCGGGATGGGTCTCTTCGAGCCATTCGAGGATCGCGCTCGATTGCGTCAACACCGTGTCGTCTGCAACCAGCGTCGGCACGAGATGCTGCGTGTTGAGCGCCGTGTAGCCCGCCGCGGCCTGCGCCCCGGTGCGCAGGTCGTGGTTGACCTGATCATAGGCGAGGCCCTTCAGCCCGAGCGCGATCCGCACCCGGTACGCCGCACCCGATCGCCAGTAACCGTGCAGGATCACGGCAATTTTGCCTTGGGAAAGTCGTTCCACACCGCGTCGTAATCGAACTGCGCGCGGTCGAGCGCGTAGCGGGTCGGTTTGTACGGCCAGCAGCTTTCGAGCATGAACGCCATCGTCCCCTCGATCTTCTGCGGCTGGAGGTCGGCGGCGCTCGCGCCCTGCCAGCTTGCGACATCGGGGCCGTGCCCGGACATGAGGTTGTGAAGGCTGATCCCGCCGGGCTGGAACCCTTCCGCCTTTGCATCATAGGCGCCGGTGATGAGACCCATCCCCTCGCTCATCACGTTGCGGTGGAACCACGGCGGACGGAACGTGCCCTCCGCGACCATCCAGCGCGGCGGGAAGATCACGAAATCGGCGTTGGCGCGGCCCGGCACGTCCGACGGGCTGGTCAGCACGGTGAAGATCGAGGGGTCGGGGTGGTCGAAGCTCACCGTGTTGATCGTGTTGAACCGCGACAAATCGTAGCGCCATGGCGCGAGGTTGCCGTGCCACGCGACGACATCGAGCGGCGAGTGATCGAGCGTCATCGACCAGAGCGAGCCCATGAACTTCTGGATCACCTCGGTCGGCTCGTCGCGATCCTCGAACCACGCGACCGGGGTTTCGAAATCGCGCGGGTTGGCAAGGCCGTTGGCGCCGATTGGGCCGAGGTCTGGCAGCCGGAACAACGCGCCGTGATTCTCGGCGACATAGCCTTTGGCGGTGCCATCGGGGAGCAGGGCGCGGAATTTCACGCCGCGCGGGATCAGCGCGACCTGGCCGGGTGAAATTGCGATCCGGCCGAGTTCGGTCAGCAGGTCGAGCCGCCCCTCCTGCGGAATGAACAGCAATTCGCCGTCGGCATCGACGAAGACGCGGGTCGTCATGTCCTGGTTGGCGGCATAGACGTGGAGCGCGACGCCCTCCAGATCGGCGGGATCGCGGTTGGCGAGCATCGTCGTCATACTGTCGATCAGGTCGACTGGTGCGTCGGGTGACGCGATCGGGTCCCAGCGCAGACGGTTGGGCGCTAGCGGATCGTCCGTGGTGCCGGGAGCGAACCGATCGGCGCCCTTGTAGCGCTCATACGGCGGATGCTCTGCGGTCGGGCGCATCCGGTAGAGCCACGAGCGGCGATTTTCGTGCCGCGGGGCGGTGAAGGCAGTACCCGACAGCTGCTCGGCGTAGAGGCCGAACGCGGGTTTCTGCGGCGAATTGCGCCCGATGGGGAGCGCGCCGGGGACCGCCTCGGTCGAGACGTGATTGCCGAAGCCGGGGATGTAATCGGTCATAACGTCCTTTCGTCATGCCGGACTTGTTCCGGCATCCATCGTGCCGCTTATCCATCGGCGGTTGCGTTTGCGGAAGCATGGACCCCGGGACGAGCCTGGGGTGACGATGGTTTACGCGTCGACGGTGATGACGCCGCGGCGGATCTGGTCGAGTTCGATGCTCTCGTACAGCGCCTGGAAATTGCCGTTGCCGAAGCCTTCGTTACCTTTGCGCTGGATGATTTCGAAGAAGATCGGGCCGACCATATTCTCGGTGAAGATCTGGAGCAGGATGCCCTCGTTTTCGACGTCGCCGTCGATCAGGATACGGTTCTTCTTGAGCCGCGCCAGATCTTCGCCATGGCCCGGGACGCGCTTGTCGACGAGTTCAAAATAGGTCTCGATCGTGTCCTGCAGCTTGACGCCGCGGTCGCGCAGTTGCTCGACCGTTTCGAAGATGTCGCCGGTCGTCAGCGCGAGGTGCTGGATGCCCTCACCATTGTAATCCTTGATGAATTCCTCGATCTGGCTCTTGTCGTCCTGGCTTTCGTTCAGGGGAATGCGGATCGCCTTGTCGGGGGCGATCATCGCCTGGCTGAACAACCCCGTAGCCTTGCCCTTGATGTCGAAATATTTCTGCTCTTCGAAGCCGAAAATCTGGCCGTAGAATTCCGACCATACGCGCATCTGCCCGCGACGGACGTTGTGGGTGAGGTGATCGAGGATATCGAGCCCGACGTTGTTCTTCGCTTCCGCTTCGGCGGCGCCGGGCACCTGATCCCAGCTGTCGTAGATCGTCCCCTTCGCGCCATGCCGGTCGACGAGGTAGAGCAGCGATCCGCCGATGCCTTCGAGCACCGGAATGTCGCCGAGCGCCGCGCCCGCAGGGCCGGGCTTCGCGCCGCGTTCGATCGCGGCGTCATAGGCAGCCTTGGCATCCTCGACGCGGAACGCCATCGCGCTCGCCGAGGGGCCGTGTTCCTTGCGGAAATCGGCGGCGTGGCCGCTATCTTCGCGGTTGAGGAGCAGGTTGATCCGCCCCTGTTTGTAGCGCGTCACCGCCTTGGTCGGGTGGGTCGAGGCGGGGACGAACCCCATCGCCTCGAACTGCGCGGCGAGCTGCTCGGGATCGGGCGAGGTGAATTCGCAGAATTCGAAGCCGTTGAGGCCCATCGGATTGACGTCGATATGGTCCATGTCGCGACTCCTGATACGGTGAATTAGTATCTGTTGATACCATATCGACCCTGATCTGCCAAATCGGGATCTGCCAAACCGGGTTTTGCCAAACCGGTTGCATCGGATACGATCGGGCAGATGGCCCGGCTCGTTCTCGACGATTTCATTCCGTACCGGTTGTCGGTCGTGTCCAACCTGGTGTCCGACGGTATCGCCAAGACGTACGAGGCGCTGTTCGGGCTCAACATTCCCGAATGGCGGCTTGTCGCGGTGATCGCGGAGAGCGATGGCATCACGCAGCAGGCGATCGGACAGCGGACGCGGATGGACAAGGTCACCGTCAGCCGCGCCGCGATCGCGTTGGTCGAACGCGAACTTCTGACCCGGACCGCGAACCCCGACGATCGCCGCTCGCATTTGTTGCGGTTGAGCGCGGCGGGGGAGGAGCTTTACGCCGCGGTCGCGCCCAAGGCGCTCGACCTGGAGGCGCGGCTGTTCGCGCATTTCGAGCCCGTGGAGGTCGCGCAATTCATGACGATGCTGCGCCGGATCGAGACGCTGGCACGCGATGCCTGACCTGAAACCGTCATCGCACTGGCACGCGACTGTCACCAGGGTGAGACACGCGGGACTTATTCGTATGGCATAGGCTTCGAACGACAGCCGGGAGCCTGCCGATGCCGCCGTTAGAAAATGTCGCCGATATCGCCGATTTCCTGCATTCGACGCCCGCGATTCCCGAACGGATTGTCGAGCGCCGCCGCTATCGCACGATCTGGATCAGCGATGTCCATCTCGGTACGCGCGGCTGCAACGCCGACCTGCTCATCGATTTCCTCGACCATGTCGACAGCGATACGATGTATCTGGTCGGCGACATGATCGACGGGTGGCGGCTGAAGAAGAAGTTCTACTGGCCGGTCGCGCATAACGACGTCGTCTGGCGGCTGCTGAAACGCGCCAAGCGCGGCACCCGCGTCGTCTATATCCCCGGAAACCACGACGAGGTGTTCCGCCAGTTTTCGGGACTCGATTTCGGTGGCGTCTCGATCCGGCGCAAGGCGATCCACGAGACCGCCGACGGCCGCCGCCTGCTGGTGCTCCACGGCGATGAATTCGACGCGATCACGCTCGCGCATCGCTGGCTCGCGTATCTGGGCGACACCGCCTACACCGCGCTGATGGCGGTCAACCGCTGGGTCAATGCCGCACGCCGCCGGATGGGGATGCCCTATTGGTCGCTGTCGAAACACGCCAAGGCCAAGGTCAAGAACGCGGTCGCGTTCATCTCGCAGTTCGAGGAGGTCGTCGCGCATGCCGCGGGCAGCCGCGGGGTCGACGGCGTCGTGTGCGGGCATATCCACACCGCCGAGGCGCGCGAGATCGGTGGCATCCAGTATTTCAACGATGGCGACTGGGTCGAGGGCTGCACCGCGCTGGTCGAGCATCACGACGGGCGGATGGAGTTGCTCCACTGGGCCGACGAGATCGCCGCCCGCACGACCGACGCCGCCATTATCGCCATCGCCGCCTGACCCGGACCGAGAGGACATACGCATGCGCATCGCCATCGTCACCGACGCCTGGACCCCGCAGGTCAACGGCGTCGTTCGCACGCTCGAGGCGGTGCGCCGCGAGCTCGAGGCGCTGGGGCACGAGGTGCTGGTCATCGCGCCCGACAGCTTCGTGTCGATGCCGTGCCCGACCTATCCCGAAATTCGCCTGGCGCTCGCGCGCTCGGCCGTCGTGGGGCGGCGGATCGAGCACTTCGGGGCGGAGGCGATCCATCTCGCGACCGAGGGGCCGATCTGCCTTGCCGCGCGGAAATATTGCCTGCGCCAGGGACTGCCCTTCACCAGCGCCTACCACACCCAATTCCCCGACTATGTCGCGGCACGGACGGGCGCGAACCCGGCGTGGATCTGGCGCTACATCCGCTGGTTCCATGCGCCGGCGCAGGCGGTGCTCGCTTCGACCCCATCGGTGGCGGCGCTGCTGGGCGAGCACGGGATCGACCATATCCGCCCCTGGGGCCGCGGCGTCGATTTCGCGACCTTCGGCACCGACGGCGCGCGCGATCCCGCGGTCATGGCGCTGGGGGGGCCAATCCAGCTTTATGTCGGGCGTGTCGCGGTCGAGAAGAACGTCGAGTCCTTCCTCGCCTGTGCGCATCCCGGCACCAAGGTCGTCGTCGGCGACGGCCCCGCGCGCGCCGACCTCGAGCGGCGGTTTCCCGAGGCGCATTTTCTCGGTGCGCGCCGCGGCGCCGAACTCGCCGCGGCGTATCGCAGCGCGGACGTGCTCGTCTTCCCGAGCCGCACCGACACCTTTGGTCTGGTGATGGCGGAGGCATTGGCGTGCGGCACGCCGGTGGCGGCGTATCCGGTCGCAGGGCCGCTCGACGTCATCGACCACCGGGTCGGCGCGATGGCGGAGAATCTCGATGATGCGATCGCCGATGCGCTGACGCGCCCACGGGCGATCTGTTCGGCGTTTGCCGCACGGTTCAGCTGGCCCGCGAGCGCGCGGCAATTTCTCGACGCGCTGGTGCCGATCGAGCGGGGCGTGCATCTGCTCGCCGCCTGACCGGCACAATTCTGCGACAATTGGGTTTTAGTCGCCGCGCTCCCCAAGTCGAGGCGGCCTGTCCATGCGTATCTTTCTGTTCCTGATCGCCGCGAGCGCTCCCGCCATGGCAAGCGCGCAGCAAGCGCCGCCAACCCAGCAGCCATCCGCCGCAGCGGCGGCCGAGCCCGTGATCTCCGACGAACCCGACATCATCGTCGAGGGGCAGCGCAACCTGCCCGGCGCGGTGATCGGCGACATCCCGCCCGAACAGCAATTGGGTCCATCGGACATCCGCAGCTATGGCGTCAGCTCGGTCGCCGATCTGCTCACCGAACTCGCGCCGCAGACGCAGAGCGGCGTCGGCGGACCGCCGGTGGTGCTGCTCAACGGTAAGCGGATCGCGGGGTTTCGCGAAATCCGCGACATCCCGACCGAGGCGATCGCGCGGGTCGACATCCTGGCCGAAGAGGTCGCACTGAAATACGGCTTTCGCGCCGACCAGAAGGTCGTGAACATCGTCCTGCGTCGTCGCTTTGGCGCGGTGACGGGCGAATTGACCGATCGGATCGCGACCGAGGGCGGGCGCAATGCGCCGCAGGCCGAGCTCGACCTGCTCAAAATCCGCAATAGCGGGCGTTTCCAGCTGCATAGCGAATATAAGTCGTCGTCGGCGCTGACCGAGAGCGAACGCGCCATCGCGGCGCCGGTCGCCGGCGGTACGGCGTCAGCGTTCGACCAGCGCCCGTTTCGGACGCTGCTGCCCTTTTCGCGCGAGCTTCAGACCAACGCGGTCTATGCGCGCAATTTCGGCAATGTGTCGGCGACGTTCAACGGTGCGATCGAATCGAGCGAGAGCAAGGGCTTGAACGGACTTCCCGGCGCGACCTTCCTCGTCCCCGCGACAAGCCCGTTCGCGACCGGCGGCGCGGCGACCAGCGTGTCGGGGGTGTTCGACGGCAGCAGCTTCGTGCCGCTGGCGCAGAATAGCCGGTCGATCACGGGGCATCTGGGCACCACGCTGAACGGCGCGATCGACGGCTGGCAATGGTCGCTGACGGGCGCGTACGATCACGTCGATACGCGCAATTTCAGCGATACCGGCTTCGACGCCACGGCGTATCAGGCGCGAGTCGCCGCGGGCGATCCGATCGCCAACCCGGCGGGGCCGTTCGCGCGGAGCGATCTTGCCGCGCGGTTCTACAACAGCGGCTCGTCGGTCTCGAACGCGGGCAAGGTCGACGCGCTGATCAACGGCTCGCCCTTCTCGCTGCCCGCGGGCGCGGTATCGACCAGCCTGCGGCTGACTGGCGAGACGACCGACCTGTCGAGCCGATCCTATCGTAGCGGGCTGATCCAATCGGGCGATATTTCTCGCCAGCGCGGCAATGCGCAGATCAACATCGACCTGCCGATCACCAGCCGATCGAAGGGGGTGTTGGCGGCGATCGGCGACCTTTCGCTCAACGGCAACGCCGCGATCGAGCAGGTGTCGGATTTCGGTACGCTGACGACCTATGGCTATGGCGCGAACTGGTCGCCGGTGAAGGGCGTCCGCCTGATCGGTTCGGTCAGCGATCAGGACGAAGCGCCGAGCGCGCAGCAACTCGGCAATCCAGTGATCACGACGCCCAATGTGCGCGTGTTCGACTATGTCGCGGGGACGACCGCAACGGCGACGACGATCAGTGGCGGCAATCCTTTTCTCACCGCCGACAACCGCCATGTCGACAAGATCGGGCTGACGCTGAAGCCGTTCGACCAGACCGACCTGACGCTGACCGCCAATTACACGCGCCAGCACACCGATAATCCGATCGCGGGCTTCCCGACCCCGACCGCGGCGATCGAGGCTGCGTTTCCGACGCGGTTCACGCGCGACGAGGCGGGCAATCTGCTGAGGATTGATACGCGCTCGATCAATTATGCGCGCACCGAGAGTTCGAATTTACGCTGGGGCATCAACTTCTCGAAGCGGCTGACGTCGAAGATCCAGAAGGAAATCGAGGCGTATCGCGCCGGAACCGGTCCCAATCCGTTCGCAGGCATGAGTTTTCCCGGACAGCGACGCCGGCGCGACGGCGCGGACGACCAGACGCCGCCGGGCGGCACCACGCCATCGGGGGCAAGATCGGCGAATGCCGGGCAGGCGGGTGCCCCGACGCAGGCCGGCCAGGGTGCGTCGGCTACACCTCAGGCGGGCGAAGGACCGCCGTCGGAAGAGGCCCGCGGTGGCGGGCGCGGTGGTCTTCGCGGCTTTGGCGGACGCGGCGGGGGCGGGCGTGGCGGCGGCGGCGGACGGCTGCAGTTTGCGGTCTATCACACGCTGCACCTGACCGATACGGTGCTCGTCGCGGCTGGCGGGCCACGGCTCGACCTGCTTCATGGCGATGCGATCGGCCAGAATGGCGGGCAGGCGCGCAACGAGGTCGAGGTGCAGGCGGGCTATACCAACAACGGACTCGGCGCGCGGCTATCGGGCAATTACATGCAGGGGACGCGGGTGAACGGCGGCACGCCCGCGAACCCGACCGCGCTCGATTTCGGATCGCTCACGACCTTCAACCTGCGGCTGTTCGGCGATCTGGGCGGGCGGCTCGAATGGGTGAAGGCGCATCCGTTTTTGCGCGGCACGCGGGTGACGCTGTCGTTCGATAATCTGCTCAACTCGCGTCAGCGGGTGACCGATGCGATGGGGGCGACGCCGGTGAGCTTCCAGCCTGATTATCTCGATCCGCTCGGACGGTCGATCCGGTTGAGCATCCGCAAATTGTTCTTCTGAGCTAAAGCCCGATCGCGTTCTCGAGCCACTTCGCCGCCTGTTCGGGCGAGCGTTTGTCGGCGTCGCGATCGACCTGATAGTTGGCGGTGCGCATCGCGTCGACGCCGACGCGCCCGACCAGCGGCTTGAGCGCGGCCAGAAACCGTGCGTCGGCGCGGCGTTTGGGGGCGACGAGCAGGATCGCGTCGTAGCCCGGGATGGCGTGGCGCGGGTCGGTCAACACGGTGAGGTGATCGGCCGCGATCCGTCCGTCGGACGAGAAGGCGGAGATCACGTCGACCCTGCCGCTGGCGAGCGCGCGGTACATGAAGGTGGGGCTGAACGGCGTCGCGCTCGCGAAGCGGAGCGGATAGGCCTTTTTCACCGCGGCCCATTCGGGGCGTTCGAGGAATTCGAGATCGCTGCCCAGCGCGAGGCGCGGCGCGGCAGGAATCAGGTCGGCGAGGCTTGTGATGCCGCGCCGCTTCGCCGCGTCGGTCTTCATCGCGAAGGCATAGGCATTCTCGAACCCCAGCGCGCCGACCAGCCCGACATGGTGCGTCGCGGCGGCCCAGGCCCCGATCGCGGGGACCATCTCGGCGGGCGGCGGAATGTCGTGCCGCTTCATCTCGTTGGTCCAGATCGTGCCCGCGTAATCGACATAGACATCGATATCGCCGCCGGTGACCGCGCCGAAAATCACCGCCGACCCCAGGCCGTCGCGGTACTCCACCCGGTAGCCCGCGTGTTCGAGCTGATCGCCGATGACGCGCGCGAGGATATATTGTTCCGCAAAATTCTTGGCGCCGACGACCACGGTACGCTTGTCCGACCCCTGCGCCCACAGCGGCGCGGTCGCAGCGAGGACGCCCGCCAGCAGCAGCGCCGCGCCGGTGATCCACAGCCCACGGCGGCGGGTCCGCAGCCCGCGCTCGATCAGCCCGATCAGCGCATCGACGCACAGCGCCAACGCCGCAGCCGACACGCAGCCCGCGAGCACCAGCGCCCAGTTCTGCGTCTGGAGGCCCGCGAAGATCAGATCGCCTAGGCTGGGCTGACCGACCGTCGTCGACAGCGTCGCGGCGCCGATCGTCCACACGGCGGCAGTGCGGATGCCCGCGATCAGCACTGGCGCGACGAGTGGGGCCTCGACGAGGCGGAGCTTCTGCGCGGGGGTCATGCCCACCGCGTCGGCGGCCTGGCGCACCGCGGGATCGATCCCCTCGAGCCCCGCGACCCCGTTCCTGAGAATCGGCAGCAGCGCGTACAGCGTCAGCGCGATCAGCGAGGGCAGGAAGCCGAGTGCCGGAATGCCGCCACCGACGACGCCCGACAGCCACAGCAGCAGCGGATAGAAGAGCGCGAGCAGCGCGAGGCTGGGGATTGTCTGGACGAGGCTCGCGAAGCCGAGCGCAAGGCGCGACACGCCTTCGTTGCGCGACGACCAGACCGCGAGCGGCAGGCTGATCGCGATTCCGATCAGCAGCGCCGCGCCCGCGAGCAGGACGTGCTGGGCCAGCAGCGGGGGTACGCGGGTAAGGGCATCGAGGAAGGGGGTCATCGTAGCGGCCCTCTCCCCGTTCGTGCTGAGCCTGTCGAAGCACGGTGAGACACGAAACCGCTGTCGCGCGACTGCCCTTCGACAGGCTCAGGGCGAACGGTTGATGCCCTCACTCTGCCAACGCCCTGAGCCGCTCGGCCTGTTCGCGCGGGACCGCGACCAGCGCCTGTGCCTCCTCGCCGCCGCCGCCGCTTGCGAGCTGCGCGGGGGTCGCGTCTGCCACGATCCGCCCGTTGCTCATGACCAGCACCCGGTCCGCGAGCAGCAGCGCCTCCGCCATGTCGTGCGTCACCAACACGGTCGTCAGGCCGAGATCGGCGTGCAGCCGCCGGATTTCGGTTCCCAAGGCGTCGCGGGTGACGGGATCGAGCGCGCCGAATGCCTCGTCGAGGAGCAGAAGCTTGGCGCCCGGCGCGAGCGCGCGGGCGATGCCGACGCGCTGGCGCTGGCCGCCCGACAGTTCGTCGGGCATGCGGTCGGCGACATCGCGCGGCAATTCGACCTGATCGAGCGCTGCACCGATATCGACGGTGTCGCCCGCGATCCGCGCGCCGATCGCGATGTTTTCCGCCACCGTCATGTGCGGGAACAGCCCGACGCCCTGGAAGACATAACCGATCCGCCGCCTGAGCGTGGGGGCGGGGCCGTCCGCGACATCCCGGCCATCGATCGTCACGCGGCCCTCGGTCGGTTCGATCAGCCGGTTGATCATCTTGAGCAAGGTCGATTTGCCCGATCCCGATGCGCCGACGAGCGCGACGAAGCTGCCGCCGGCGATGGCGAGCGACACCGCATCGACCGCCACGGTCTGCCCGAACCGTTTGGTTAGGTTGTCGAACGCAATCGAATTGGCTGGCATCGGTAAGAACGATGGGCGATGCAGCGCCACCCGTCAAACGATACGCAGGAGCGACGCATGAGCGAGGTCAAGGCGATTTTCATCACCGGTGGCGGATCGGGGATTGGGCGCGCGACCGCGCGGCTGTTCGCGCAGCGCGGCTGGCGGGTCGGGATCGCGGACGTCAACGCCGCAGGACTTGCGGAGACGATCGCGCTGATGGGCGGCGGCATGGCGCAAAGCTATGTCATGGACGTCCGCGACCGCGAGGCATGGGTGGCGCACCTCGACAGCTTCACGACCGTGAGCGGGGGGCGGCTCGACGTGTTGTTCAACAACGCTGGGATCGGCACCGGCGGGCCGCTCGCCGAGGCGGATTTCGACGAACTCGACCGGACCGTCGCGATCAACCTGATGGGCGTGATCAACGGCGCGCGGATCGGGTACGCCTATCTGGCGAAGTCGCGCGGGTGCCTGCTCAACACCGCGTCTGCCTCTGCGATCTACGGCTCGTCGGGGCTCGCGACCTATTCGGCGACCAAGTTCGGGGTGCGTGCGCTAACCGAGGCGCTCGACGGCGAATGGCATGGGGCGGGCGTCAGGGTGCGCGACATTATTCCGGGCTTCATCGAAACCCCGCTGCTCGACGGGATTGCGGGTCGGACCAACCGGTCGATCCGTGAAAGCGTAATCGCGGCCGGGCTGGAACTGACGAGCGCCGACACGGTCGCTGAAGCCGCGTGGGATGCAGTGCACGGGACCAAGGTCCACACCTATGTCGGCAAGACCGCACACCGGCTGGCTTTTGCGGCGCGGTGGATGCCTGGATCGCTGCGCAAGCGGATGCAGCGCGGGCTCGGCAGCGAAGGCTAATCCTCGCCGAGCACGCCGTCGATCGCCTCGGCCAATTCGATGTCGCGTTCCGACAGGCCGCCCGCGTCGTGCGTCGTCAGCAGTATGTCGACGCGATTATAGACGTTTTTCCATTCGGGATGATGATCCGCCTTCTCGGCGAGCATCGCGACCTGGGTCATGAAGCCGAACGCTTCGACGAAATCGGAGAAGACGATCGTCCGGGTGATTGCGTCGCGCGAGTCGTCGTAATCCCATTCGGCCAGGCCATCGAGTGCCTCGGCGCGTTCGGTGTCGTTGAGGGGTTCGATCGCCGCCATCGCTCATTCCTTGCCGCTGTGAAGCAACCACGGGTATGGCTAGCGCCATGACCCGGCAAGCCCCCATCGGTGAAGCGCCCGACGCCGATGCGATGGAGGCGATCGCGCGCGCCACCATCGCGCGGCTGCCGGACGCATTCCGCGCGCATCTCGGCGATGTCGTGCTGATCGTCGAAGAGTATGCCGATGACGAGACGCTGAAAGCATTGGGGATCGACCATCCGCTCGAGCTCAGCGGGCTTTATCACGGACGCCCGGTGGGGGATAAATCGTCGATGGAATCGGGCGCGCTGCCCGATCGCATCCATCTCTATCGCCAGGCGATCCTTGCCGAATGGTGCGAAACCGGGGTGCGGTTCGACGATCTGGTCGCGCATGTGACGATCCACGAGATCGGGCATCATTTCGGGCTGAGCGACGCCGACATGCACGCGCTTGAAGAGTCGGTCGCGGATTGACCGCGCTCCGCTTCGAGCAGGTGGCGGGCGCGCGCGGGGGGCGGGCGTTGTTCGCCGACGTCTCGTTCGACCTGGCGCCGGGCGATGCCGCGCTGGTCAGCGGCCCCAACGGCGTCGGCAAATCGACGCTGGTGCGGATCGCGGCGGGGCTGCTTGCGGGGGCGGCGGGGGCGGTGACGCGCGTGGGGGACGTCGCGCTGCTGACCGAGGCACATGCGCTCGACCCGGAACGGCGGCTCGGCGAGGCGCTCGGCTTCTGGGTCGGCAACCACCGCGCGTTGCCCGCGCTCGATGCGCTGGGGCTGGGCGAGATGGCCGACGCGCCGGTCCGCATCCTGTCGACCGGGCAGCGGCGCCGGGCGGCGATCGCGCGCATCCTGGCAAGCGACGCGTCGATCTGGCTGCTCGACGAACCCGCCAATGGTCTCGACACCGGCGCGGTCGAAGTGGTCGAGACGCTGATCGCGGGACATCGTGCGGCGGGAGGGATCGCGCTGGTCGCGACGCACCAGCCGATTACGATGATCGGCGCAACGTCGATCGCGCTCGGCGGTCGGCCATGATCCCCGCGCTGATCCTGCGCGATGCGCGCCGGGCCTATACGGGCGGGGGCGCGACGCTGGTCGTCGCGTTCTTCCTGTTGGTGACCACCTTGTTCCCGTTCGCGATCGGGCCGGATACCGCGTTGCTGGCGCGGGTCGGTGGCGGGGTGATCTGGGCGGCGGCGCTGCTTGCGGCATTGTTGCCGGTCGAGCGACTGGTCGGTCCCGATCTCGATGCGGGGGTGCTCGATCAACTGGCGGTGCGCGGGGTGTCGATGGCAGCGACCGCGGCGGCGAAGATGGTCGCGCACTGGCTCGCCTTCGCGCCACCGCTGATGCTCGCGACGATCGTCGCCGCCGCGCTGCTCGACCTGCCCGTCGCGACGCTGATGACGGTCGAGGCGGGGCTGGCGATCGGCACGCCGGGGCTTGCCGCGCTCGCGGTGGCGACGGGCGCACTGGTCGCGGGGCTGCGCGGTGCGGGCGCGATCGCGGGGCTGGTGATGCTGCCGCTCGCGATCCCGCTGCTGATTTTCGGCGCGGGTGCGATCGAGGGCGGTCCCAGCGCGTTGAAATTGCTCGCCGCGGTCAGCCTGATGCTGGCCGCGGGCGCGCCGTTCGTCGCGGGCGCGGCGATCCGCGCAGGAATGGACTAAGCCGCGAACGCCTCGGGTTCGAGCGCGTAGAGCACGTCGGCGCTTGCACTCGCCGCCGCGTCGAGACCCAGCGCTTCGGGGACGATCTGATCGAGGTAGAAGCGCACCGACGCCGCCTTCATCCGCCCGAATTCGCTGTCGGGCACCGCGCGCCCTTCGCGCTCCATCAGCCAGCCGCAGGTCGCGACCGACAGCATCGTCAAGAACGGATAGCTCGCCGCAAGCCGGTCGTCGGCATCGGCGGTCTGGAGCCGTCGCCCGATCGCGTCGCAAGCATCAATAAGGGTGATCAGGCGTTCATGCTTGGCCTCGCTGCGCATGTCGGCGATCAGCGCGGCGAACGCGCCGTCCCCGTCTTGATTGTGCCCGAGTCCGAGCTTGCGGCCGACCAGATCGGCGGCCTGGATGCCGTTGGTGCCTTCGTAGATCGGGGTGATCCGCGCCTCGCGGAAATATTGCGCCGCGCCGGTTTCCTCGATGAAACCCATGCCGCCATGGACTTGGATGCCGAGGCTGGCGACCTCGTTGCCGAGATCGGTACCGTGCGCCTTGGCGAGCGGGGTCACGACCTCGAGCCGGTTCATCGCGCCGTCTTCGCCCAGCGTCGCGCGATCGACCTGCCCCGCGGCGTAATAGACCAGCGCGCGCGCCGCCTGGGTCTGCGCCTTCATCCGCATCAGCATGCGGCGAACGTCGGGATGGTCGATGATCGCGACAGGCGATTTGTCGGGCGATCCGGCGCGGGCGCTCTGGATCCGCTCGCGCGCATAGGCGACCGCTGCCTGCGTAGCACCTTCCGCGATCTGGACGCCCTGAAGCCCGACGTTGAGGCGCGCGTTGTTCATCATCGTGAACATCGCGCGCATCCCGCCATGTTCCGCGCCGATCAGTTCGCCGATGCAATCGTCGTGGTCGCCGAAGCTCAGCACGCACGTTGGAGACGCATGGAGCCCCATCTTGTGCTCGATCGACACCACGCGGACGTCGTTGAAATCGCCGGGCTTGCCGTCGGCGTCGAGCCGGTATTTGGGGACGAGGAACAGCGAAATCCCGCGCGTCCCTTCGGGGGCGCCGGGGGTCCGAGCGAGGACGAGGTGGACGATGTTCTTCGCCATGTCGTGGTCGCCGAACGAGATGTAGATCTTGGTGCCCTTGATCGACCATGTTCCGTCGCCGCGCGGGGTCGCCTGGGTACGCAGCGCGCCGACGTCGCTGCCCGCCTGCGGTTCGGTGAGGTTCATCGTGCCGGTCCACGCGCCGGTCGCGAGATGCGGGAGGTAGAGCGCCTGCTGCTCGGGCGACCCGTGATGGCTGAGCGCCTCGATCGCGCCGACGGTCAGCGTCGGGCACAGTGCGAACCCCATGTTCGCTGATCCCAGCGTGTCGAGCACCGCGGTCTGGAGTGCGAAGGGCAGGCCTTGGCCGCCGAATTCCTCGGGCACGCCGATCGTCCCCCAGCCGCCGTCGACGTAATCCTGATACGCCGCGACGAAGCCGTCGGGCATCACGACGCCATCGGGGGTCCATTTCGCGCCGATGGTATCGCCGATGCGGTTCAACGGCGCCCATTCGCCTGCCGCAAGTGCGCCAGCGCCTTCGAGCACCGCATCGATGACATCATCGCTCGCAGCCGCGAACCGGTCGGTCGCGCCGAGTTCGCCGATCGCGACGATCCGGTCGAGGACGAACCGTTGTTCGGTGATGGCGGGGGTGAAGGGCATTGTTTCTCTCCTGGTATCGGGGCGCTATAGCGGCCCGCGATGACTCCACAAATCCGCAGCTATGACGACGACGTGATCGCCGCCGCCGCCGCGATCATCGGGGGCGGCGGGATCGTCGCGGTGCCGACCGAGACGGTGTACGGCCTGGCCGCCGATGCGACCAACGCCGCTGCGGTCGCGCGGATCTATGCGGCGAAGGGGCGACCGGCGTTCAATCCGCTGATCGTCCACGTTGCCGATCTGGCAGCGGCGGAGCGGATTGCGGTGTTCGGCGATGACGCGCGCGCGCTGGCGGCGGCGTTCTGGCCGGGGCCACTGACGTTGGTGTTGCCGGTACGCGCGGAGGCAGGGGTCGCGGCGCTGGTCATCGCCGGGCTCGACACGATCGCGGTGCGGGTGCCGCGTCATCGCGCGATGCAGGCGCTGCTCGCGGCGACGGGGGTGCCGCTCGCGGCGCCTAGCTCGAATGCGAGCAATGGCATCAGCCCGACCCGCGCCGCGCATGTCGCGAGCAGTTTGGGGGGGCGGGTGCCGCTGATCATCGACGACGGCGCGTGCGCGGCAGGGCTCGAATCGACGATCGTCGCCGGACGGACGATCTTGCGGCCGGGGCCGATCACAGCGGAGCAACTGACACGTGCGTTCCCCCGCGGAGGCGGGGGGCCAGCTTCGACTTCCGAGCTGTACCCCCGCCTCCGCGGGGGAACGCTCATCGCGCCCGGCCAGCTTGCCAGTCACTACGCGCCGTCGAAACCGCTGCGGCTCGATGCCGCACTTGCGAACCCCGACGAATATCTGATCGGCTTCGGCGTGATCGAGGGTGACGAGAATCTGTCGCGCAGTGCCGATTTGGCCGAAGCCGCCACGCGGCTGTTCGATGCGCTCCATCGCGCGGACGCCGCGCCACAACCGCGAATTGCAACCGCCCCGATCCCGCATGACGGAATCGGGGCGGCGATCAACGATCGATTGAAGCGCGCGGCGACGCGTTAGCGGACCGCGGCGGCTTGGTTGGCGACGATTTCGTCCTTCTGGGCATTGCTCATCGCCTGCGCATTAATGTCGGCGGCATCAATCGCATCGGCGCGCTGTTCGCCGATGTCCCGCGTCCGATCGGCACGATCCTCCAAGTTGCTCGCCATTGCCTCCATCTGGTCGGCGCGGTTATCCGCTGCATCCTCGACGCGTCCGGCGAGTTTGTCGTCACCATTGCCGCCACAGGCCGCTAAAGGTGCGGTCAGCAAGGCAAGGCATGCCAGCGCAAGGATCGGTTTCATGTTTAGTCCCCAGTAATTTCGTTCACTTAAGATAATTAAACAGGGGGTGTCCGCATTTAGTTCCGATCAGGCCGCAACCCCGGCCTTCGACCGCGCCGCGAAGCTCTTGCGCAATTTCTGCAGCTTGGGCGGGATCACAGCCATGCAATACGGATTGGAACGACCCTCGGTCTCCCAATAATCCTGGTGATAACCTTCGGCGGTATACCAGGTCGACTCGGGCTCGATCGTGGTCACGATGGGCTTGTCGCTGGTCGCCTGTGCGCGGTCGGCCGCGGCGTGCATTGCCGCCTTCTGGTCATCGTCGACCGGGAACATCGCGGAGCGATATTGCGTGCCCACGTCGTTGCCCTGCCGGTTGAGCTGCGTCGCGTCATGCGTCGCGAAGAAGATGTCGAGCAGGTCGCCGAGATCGAGCTGGTCGGGATCGTAGCCGATGCGGATCGCCTCGGCATGCCCGGTAGCGCCGCTGCAGACCTGTTTGTAGGTCGGGTCGTCGACATGGCCACCGATATAGCCGCTTTCGACGCTCTGGACGCCGATCACATCCTTGAACACCGCCTCGGTACACCAGAAACAGCCGCCCGCCAGCGTCACATAATCGGTCATCGTGAAGTCTCCTTTCCCACCATGTAGGGAAAGGCTATCGCGATCGAAAGGAGTGTCGATGGTGGATGCCGCGGGCAAGGTGATGGTGACGGGCGGGGCGGGCTATATCGGCAGCCATGCGGTGCTGGCGCTGCTCGATGCGGGCCATGAGGTCGTCGTCGTCGACAATCTGGTCACCGGGTTCGACTGGGCGGTCGATCCGCGGGCGGTGCTGGTGGTGGCGAACGTCGCCGACGACGCGGCTGTCCGCGGTGCGATCCGCGATCACCGCGTCCACGCGATCATGCATTTCGCCGGATCGGTGGTGGTTCCCGAATCGGTCGCCGATCCGCTGAAATATTATCGCAACAACACCGCCGCGACGCGATCGCTGATCGAGAGCGCGGTCGCAGGCGGGGTGCCGCATTTCATCTTCTCCTCGACCGCCGCGACCTATGGCACCCCCGCGCGCGTGCCGGTGCAGGAGGGCGATCCGACAATCCCGATCAACCCCTATGGCATGTCGAAGCTGATGAGCGAGGCGATGCTGCGCGATGTCGCGGCGGCGCATCCGATCAACTACGCGGCGCTGCGCTATTTCAACGTCGCGGGCGCGGACCCGGTGGGGCGCAGCGGCCAGTCGACCGTGGGGGCGACCCATTTGATCAAGATCGCGGTCGAGGCGGCGACGGGGCGGCGCGACGCGGTGTCGGTATTCGGGACCGATTTCGACACCGTCGACGGGACGGGGGTGCGCGATTACATCCATGTCAGCGACCTGGCCGCCGCGCACGTCGCCGCGTTGGAATTGCTGGTCGCGAACCCCGCCGACTCGCATATCCTCAACGCGGGCTATGGCCGTGGCTTTTCGGTCAACCAGGTGCTCGACGCGGTCGACCGGGTCACCAACCGGACGATCGAACGGCGCTACGAGGGGCGCCGCGCGGGCGACCCCGCCGAACTGATCGCGGACAATCGTGCGATCCTCGCGGCGCTCGTCTGGCAACCGAGGCGCGACGATCTCGACACGATCGTCACCGACGCGCTCGCCTGGGAACGCACCCTCGCCGAGCGGGGCCGCTAGCGCTCGCCGCCGATCGCGGCGCGCGCCTTGGCGGTCGCGATCCACCAGCCGAGCGCCCACAGCGTCCCAAAGCTCCATCCGGCGAGCACGTCGCTCGGCCAGTGGACCCCAAGATAGACGCGGCTGATCCCGACCGCGCCCGACAGCAGAATCGCGATCGCGAAGAGATACATCCGCGTTGGCCGCGTCCGTGTGATCTGGCTCGCGAGCGCCGCCAGCGTCAGATAGACGATCGCGCTGTTCGCCGAATGCCCGCTCGGGAAGGAATAGCCCGATGCCGCGACGAGGTGCGGGATCAGATCGGGCCGCGCGCGGACGATCACATGCTTGATCAGGTCGACCGCCCAGCCACCGGTCAGCGTCGCCAGCGCCAGCGCCAGCGCAGTCAGCCATAGGCGCTGGACGAGCAGGAAACCCACGACCACCACGACGATGGTCGTCAGCACGACGCCGCCGCCCAGCGCGGTCACGTCGCGCGCGGCATAGGCCAGCCAGGCGGGCGGGTTGGTCCCGCGGATCCCTGCCATGATGCGTCGATCGAACGCGAAGGGATAGCGATCCACGATCAGCCCGAGCCCGAGGAACCCCGCGATGCCGAGCGCGCCAACCACCGCGCCGATCAGTTCGCGCGGCATTCGCCGCCCCCCGACCTGGACGCCGATGGTGGGTCCGCCGGCTACCACATTCATGGTTTAACCAACTGCTTTTTCATCTGATAATTTGTTGTTCTCGGAAAATGACCCCATCGATGCCCCACTGGATGATCCTCACTGCCCCTCTCGTACGTCAGCGAAGGATCGGGACAAGCCATGAGGAATGCAACTTTTTAAACACCGGTCGGGGGTTTCACGCTTCCGGAGCGCATCTGTGGGTATGCCCCGAAACGGGACCCCGTGCGCTTCGCGCTAACCTGCGGCAATTACGCTGGGATCCTCGAGAGTGAAGCTTGACATGCAATTCTACGTACCGCGCGGAGCTGATTGTGGTGCGACGCCCGCTCTTTGCAGTCGTGGTCGTGGAGTTGGAGCGTAACGCGACGCTCAGCGTGTCGGCGAGCAGCAGCTCGAGCGGCTCCGCCCCGATCCGGCGGCGAAGCCCGATGATTTTAAGGCGTTCGAAATGGCGGCCCGCGATGTGGTGGGAAATCGTCTGACGATCATCACGGCCATTGCTCCTCGTAGCATTGCGGCGAAGCCCAATCCGCTCAGGAAGGAAAATAGAGACAGCCCACACGCCCTCGACATCTTGCCTCCGGCAGCCGAGGAAAGGCAGCCTGGACCACTCATTGCTATTAATGGGACGCCACCATGACCACGAAATACGTCGCCTATTATTGCGTCAGCGCTGCTAAACCGGGACGATCCGGTTCGGGGTTGGAGGCGCAGCGCAAGGGCGTTGAGGGTTATCTGACCGGCATGTCCGGCATATTGGTTGGCGAGTTCACGGAAATCGAGAGCGGTAGGCGCAACGATCGACGAGAGTTAGCCCGCGCACTGGCGGCATGCGACCTCACAGGCGCGATCCTGGTAGTCGCCAAGCTGCACAGGCTATCGCGCAATGTCGCGTTTCTGGCAGTTCTACGGGACAGCGGAGCGCCCTTTGTCGCGGCGGACATGCCGGAGGCGAACGAACTCACAATTCACATCATGGCAACAGTCGCAGAAGAGGAGCGCAGGGCAATCTCCTACCGCACCAAGGAAGCGCTAACGGCGGCTAAGGCGCGGGGGGTGCAACTTGGAGGTGTTAGGGGAAATATCAGCGACTGGAAGCGCGGCGCCGTCGCTAGTGCGGCGGTCAGGGGCGAGGCGGCGGCAGATCGCAACGCGAACGTGCGTCGCCAGATCGCGGCCTTGGCTGGCAGTGAGAAGTTATCCCTTCGCCAGATTGCCGACCGCCTTAATACCGCCGGCGTTAGGACAGCGCGCGGCGGGCTATGGAGTGCGACGCAAGTTCGCCGAGCAATGGATGAATCGCGTGGCAGCGAGATTGTAATCACGGAATCGACTTCGAACGACCGCTGCCCCAGACCACGTTTAACCAAATCGTCAGCAGGGTCGTCCCGAATTAGAGGGTTACGTCGACGTCCAATCAGCATGCGACGAGCACGGCGCAGACGCTGATGACGAAGATCGAGGCCCCGACGCCCACGAGCAGCGACACATCGGGTAGCGCGCGATGGAACCGTTCGGAAGGTCGCCCTAATACATGGCGCTCCGCCCCGTGTCCCGTCGCGACGCACCGTTGGAAGCTACTACGCCCCGGGACGATCGCCAGCGACTCCAAACACAATTTTTTGCAGCCCGATCGCGGACGGCTTCGGTACCATGCCCTGCCAGGGGTGGCCCGTTCTTCACGGTCTCTCCCGGCCTACAGCCTTTCATGCGCGGAAGATGCAGCAGCATCGTAAAGCGTGTGGTGCGTTCGATGAGCGTGCCGATCGCGGATCGCGCGGACGTGCGCTGGATCGATGGAGCAGAGTTTGGCGGGTCGTTCATCGAGGAGCTGCCAGCCGCGGCGATAATCAACCTTTTAACGAGCGAGAATCCACCACATTGCTGGAAATAGAGTGTAGAGCGCCCGCATGGCCGGAAGCCATGTACGCCGACCGCTCCGCATGACCGCCGATGGCGCCGAACCCGACCCGAACGTAACCAACCGGGTGGTGAACTTGCACGGTATCAATAGGGTGACGCTCCGACGTCAAGAAAGGGAGTTTCAAACGATGTCGGAGTGTCGAAACGAAAGATGAGCGTCGGTAACGTCGTGGTCAACTTGCCCTTAAGCCTGTAGCGACCCGATCGGGTTCAAAATGGGACCCACGCATTGATGTGTGCGGTTGTAGCATACGGCATGCAATCTACCGTCGACGGACGGGGGTGTCGCGATCTCGCCCATGCGCGTACTGACGGGGAGGCCCCGGCACGCCTGACCCCGGCTTGCGCGATAAGGCTTGGCCCTGCAGATCGGGCAGCTCGTTCGTCATCATAACCGGGGGATCGCAGTACCTCGGAATTCAGGCTTGGTGCGACGCACGGTTGAGGCTCGAAACAGTTGATCATACTCGCCAACCGGCGCCTCCGGTTATCTTCACGGTTGGTGGCTCATAACGCCCGAGGCTCTGAAAACGTCGCCCGACCCGCCAGCCGTCGCGATGCGGTTGCCACGGCCTCCTCCTCCGCAATAATGATCAGGTTCACATCGGCGTCGCTAAGCGCCACTGAGAATGCTAGTCGGAATCGTCGCTGGCTTCGCCAAGCGACGCGAGCAGATAGCCATCGAATACCACAGCGTATTCGAACGCTCTCCCCGATCAGCGGCGAATCTGCAGCATATATTAAGCCGTTTATCCCCTACACACACCTTGTAATGACTAGAACAAAAGGAGTCCATAGCGGGATTCAGCGCGTTGCGGCTCAACAATGGTTAAAGCAACGCCACGGACTTGCGCCGGAATCTCGTCTGTGCTACCGCCGATAAATGGACAGAACCGTTCGCCAAGCCCTTGCCGATCTTCGCGCCTCGCTAGAGGTTCGGATCGCGGATGCGCGCCGGGAGATCGAGGTGTTGGAGGCTGAGCTTGCAGATACGAGGACAGCGGAAAAGGCGCTAATGCCCAAGGTTGAGCGCCTAGAGGCGCGCGGGCACGGGGCCAGCCAATTCGCCCTTAGTTATTGGTCGAAACAGGCGGTCAAGCCGATCCGCGATCTAACGATGAAGGAGCTAGTCCGTAAGGCGCTGGCGGAACAGTTCCCGAACGGCGCAACGGCTAGAATGATGTTGGACTTCTTCCACAACGCGTGGGGGCGCACCGATATCATTCGATCCAGTTTTAGCCCTCAGCTCTCGCGGATGAAGGGCGATGAAGAAATCATATTGGAGGGGATGGTCTGGAAGCTCGCGGCTACCGCTGAGCAAGCCGACAATCCCGGCGCGCTAGCGCCCAACGAGAATGAGCCGCCCAACGGGAAGCCCGCGGACGGCTCAGAAACCGCGCTAGCCGCGCAATAGAAGGAGACCACAGGAATGTTCGACCATTCCGCAGGGTGGCGGGGGTTACAGCCCCTTAGCTACCCGTTGCTCTTGTTAAGGAGCTAGTGGACGCCGTGGCCGGGATCGCTCTCGGTCACGGCTCCTTAGCTACGCGAATCTATCGAATCCGTCAACAAAAGGAGCCTCTCATGGCTAAATCACCACCGTCTCGCCAGACCTCCTCGAAGGTCTCCACAGTTGCATCCGGCATCCTGTCGGGCGCGATCAAGCCAACGCCTGCACAGATGCGGAGCGTTGCCGCTTCCGCTTTGGGGCAGGATCAGACACCCGGACAGCGCCGGAAGTAACATCCGGCTCATCTAGGTGAGTGACGCGTAGGACGCAGCGTGTGGGTATCTGGATCACTCCAGACACTTGCATGCTGCGTTCGTCGTTGATGGCCCCCATATTCGGGGCAAGGGCCTTCATGTCGTCATCGTCGCGTATCATCCATCCGACCGAAGCGCAGAGAATGATGCCTGGGGCTTCGAAAGATGCTAGGTAGGACCACGCCGGAATGGGTTGCGCGCTGTCTTCCCATTCGATCATGACGAGAGGACACGCATTGGAACGGGTCACGTTATCAGCCGCATTGGCGGCGGGGGACTTAGAGCCCTTCATCCGGCAAGCCGAACGCGACGGGGCGTTGGAGGTTGACGAGACCTTGTTCGGCGACCGTTTGTCAGCGCTCATCAAAGCGCCCCTACCAGCAGGTCGAACATCCCGTTCACGCGCTCGCGATGGTTCGCACGGAAAGTG
Organism: Sphingomonas oligophenolica; assembly: GCF_006438955.1. GTDB lineage: Bacteria > Pseudomonadota > Alphaproteobacteria > Sphingomonadales > Sphingomonadaceae > Sphingomonas > Sphingomonas oligophenolica_A. Next base: position 63,639 of record NZ_RCZK01000010.1, read on the forward strand.
AACTCGTCCAAATAGCGTTGTAGATGTTTAGGGCTGATCGCGACGTGGGTTGACCGAACCGACGCCTTGAACAGCCGCCAGAAGCCTTCCACGCTGTTGACGTGGTGTTGCGCCTTGTGGCCGTAATCGTAGTAGCTCCATTCCTTCTTACCATGGCTAACGGTGCCGTGCTGGTAGCCGTCGCCAGTGAGTAAGCCGTAGGACATAAGCTCGTCGGTCGAGACGATCGAACCGGGCTCCACGTTGTCGAGAACGACCTCGCGGAGCGTCACCTTCTTCACGTTCGGGATGACCTTGGCGACCGTGCGGCCTTCGCGCTCGATCAGGCCCATCACGATCGTTTTGCCGGGTGCGCCGCGACCGCGCTTGCCGCCATGCGAGCGACCACCGACGTAGGCCTCGTCAGCCTCGATATGGCCGGACAGCAGCGTGTCGAAATGGTCAGCCTTGGCGGTCAGCGTGCGAATTTGCATCCCGATCCGGTAGGCCGTTTTATACGTCACGCCGAGCTGGCGCTGTAGCTCTTTGCCGCTAACGCCGTGGCGCGTCGTGCAGAACAGATACATCGCATAGAACCACGAGACGAGCGGGGTGCGCGTGTCGTGAAGGATGGTGTTGGCAGTCGGCGCGATCTGGAAGCGGCACTCGGGACACGCATAGACGCGGCGCTCGCGCAGCTTGTGGAACGTGACGCCAACCGAACCGCAATCGGGGCAATCCATCGTCGTGCCACCAAAGCGCACGGCCATAATGTGGGTCAGGCACGCATCCTCATCCGGGAAGCGCGCGAAGAACTCACGAACCGAAAGGGCGGGCGATGCGGAGGGCGACTTGCTCATGCATTCTAACTAGCCGAATGCGTAGGGTGGGTCAAGGGGATAAACGGCTATATTAAAGCCCCACCTGTTGAGAGGTTCAATATGTGAACTCGCCAATTCGCACCCTCGAAGTTCATCTCAGTCGGTTGAAACAGCTTGTACCGCGGCATCGCGCGTAGATGATGTCCCTCATCAATTCGATTTGTGACTGACATCCCTTCACGCCAACTGGCTGATTGCACGAAGCCGCGAGGGCCCCGCCGGTTCCGCTGAAAGAAGCCTAAGATGCTGTTAGGGATAAATTCTCGACTCCCGTCGCGTGATCCCGCGTTGTGACGCCTGATCAGGAGCGCTGGGCGGAGGCGCACGCCGTTCTCGAAATAAATGGAGACTTCGTGTTCACCTTCCTCGCCGAGCGGATTTGCGTCAACTATCTGAGGGCTTGCGGTCGCCCCCGACGAAGTGCAGCATGCAGCTGTCACTACGAGAAGAGCGCCCCGCCCCACTTCGCGTTGTAATGGTGCGGTGGTTTGCCACCAAATCGATAGGGTTTCTCCACCTTCGCGGTCTAGCAGGACAGCGAGGCGCTATTGCCTCACGGACAGCAGGACGCCCCGTCCTCGCGTATCTGGGGCGGGGCGTCTTGCCGGTTGATCCAAGCAGATTGACGCAGCCACCGGGCGTGGCATCCTGGCGATAAGCAACAGTGGGTCGCGGCGGGGGCAGGCCATGGATGACGATCAAAGGGCGTCGGATAGACGACAGCAGCACGATCCCGGCTTTGCGTAGGCTGAGCCGCTATTAGGCGCCCCTGGGTCAGCGCATCCCGCCTGAGTGCGGGGCCACCCGTGCAACGGAGCGACGATCATGTTTCACCTGCTCGAAAATTCAGCGCTGCAGCGCCGCGTCGAACTGCGTTCGGACCACGTCCGGCTCGGCATACCGCCTAGGTCGGAAAACGTCCCCCTGCAGTCGGCAAAAAGGAACCGGGAGCGGAGGGTAGAGAGCAGGGGAAGTGAGGATCAGGATAGAGCGGAAAAAAGCAGCAGGAACGCTGCCCGCGTCCATGGTCCTCCTTCGGAGCCTGTCATGAATATAGCAAGATTTAGACTGATGCCGCGGCAGCGTCGTCTCGCGAACAGCGGGCGGAGCGGAATAGCGATCACACACGGTCAGGCGGGTCCGCCGCTGCCGTGCGGGATGGTGTTGTCGCGCGCCAGCTGGCATCGCCGCGTCGCGTTTCACTGTTCGGCCATAACCCAGCAAGGCCTTACGCTGACGCCTTTCTGAACCGGCGGCGGCCGATGCAGCGCTGCCTAGCGCGCCGCCATCAAGCGTCGATCCGCATCGATCGGATCGTCACCTCATCATCAAAAACGAGATTTCCGCGTCACTCGTCCCGGGAAACACCCGGTCGCGTCGACCAACCATCATCAGGAGAATCATCATGTCGATCCATCAACAACGCCCTTTCAATGTTCAGCACGTCGTGCCCGACCGCGCCAATTCCGGTGAGGGGAAGCCGATCGAGCGCACCGCTGTCGCCAACTATCTCTACGTCAATCGCCTCGATGGCATCGATCGGTTCGGTGCGATGACGCGCTGGTCAGCGCGTACCGATCTGATCGCTGCCGGGCGGGTCGCGCCGCAACGCGCCGAGCATCCGCTGCTCGCAGGGGTGGGCTTGTGGCAGGCGATTGACGATGTCGGTCAGCGAATCCGGCCGGGCGAGTCAATCATGGCGCACGCGGTCGGCTCGCTCCCCGTGAACGAGGACCCCGAATACTGGCGCCAGCTCGTGGTTGGCTTCGCTGAGGATCATTTTGCCTCGCAGGGCATGGTTCTGGATTTTGCGATCCATTACGCGGCCGCCTGCGCGGATCGGCCCGAAATTCTGCCGCACGTACACCTGCTCGTTACCACGCGCGTTTTTGACCCGACCAGTGACCGGTTCGGAAAACGCCAGCAGACGTGGCTACGCACGCCCGATGCCTGCAAGGCGATGGCGGATCGATGGTTCGCAGCAACCGGGATCTATCCGCCCACCGGCGCAACGCCGTTCGGTCGCCAGCTGACCCGACTGGCCGAACTCGGTCGGCAGAACGAAACGGGTTCGGCGGCCATCATGCACCGCGTGGCGAGCTTGCGCGCCATCTGACCGGCAGCGGGAGCTTTCCCGTAATTCATCAATGAGGAGAAATACCTTGCGCATTCAACCGCGCCGGGACAATGGCCGACGTGCGCGGCCGATCCTGGCATATGATATCGAAACGATCGCCCCCGCGCTTGAGGATGGGTCATTCCCGCCTTGGCCGACCCACCAGCCCGTCGCGGTCGGATTTGCCGAGGCGTGGGAACAGGGCGGCCAATGGCTGTTCGACATCGACGCGCTCGCCATTACCGAGGCTGTCACGAACGAGGCGGCAATGATCCGCGAGGCTGACCGTCGGATGGCGGGGGCAGGGGTGGTGACATCGTATAATGGTCGCCAGTTCGACGCGCTTGTCCTTCGCCTCGCGGCGCAGCGTCAGCGTTTGTGGGACTGCAAGGCGCTCGCCGATCGCGCCGCCTCCAAGCGGTTCGGCGGTGAGCATCTCGATCTCGCCGACGCTTATTCGAGCTTTGGCCGGAAAGTGTCGCTTGCATCGATCGCCGATGAGCTTGGCATTGCTGTGAAAACCGATGTTGCGGGCGGCGATGTCGGCCAGCTCTGGGAGGCGGGGGAGACCGAACGGATCCGCCGCTATGTCATGGAAGATGCGGTTGCGACGCTGTGCGTGTATTTTGCATGGGTCGCCGCGCGCGCCGCCGACGAGACGCTCGTGACCCGGCCGCTGGCGGCCCTCGCTCGGCATATCGAGGCGCGTGCCGATCTCGAGCATCTGCAGCCTTTTCTGGACTGCCAGCTGATGTGGTGGGCACGCCCCCGCGCGATGAAGGCAGACATCGGCGCCGCGCTTTCGCGCATGACACATCGGCTCGCCCGAGAGGAGAGTGAACGCGCGTTCGCCACATCCTGACGCCGAACGCGTCCGTCGTCCCACCCGCATCGGCCCGGTCATCCCCGCGATGGCCGGGCCATTTTCGTTTTTTGAAGGATTTATCATGACCAATGATACACTCGTGCTTGCAACCGCCTGTCTCAACCAATCCGAGATGCCCGAGCGAGCCGCGCGCACGCTGCTGGTCGGCGCTGCCATTCTCAATGTCCGCCATCGATTCGGCAGCTGGAGCTTCGATCTACAGTCGGATTCCACCACCGTTACTGACAATCCGGCCGACACGATGCTCTGGCTCGGCGAGCGACTGCAATGCGCCGATGGACAACTGCTGCTGTGGCGCGGCGAAGACATTACCGTCCCTTCGCTGATCGCCGCCGCCGAGACGGCGCGTGACACGATCGCCGCCGTCACGCTGTTGCGCCGCCTGGCTGCTACCTTCACCGGCGAGGTGATCGACGTCGCGACGGCGTTCGGCGGATCGAAGGCGACATCGTTCGATGCGATCGCTCACCGCCATGGCGTCGCGTTCGTGCCGATGACCCGAACCGATCTCGCCGAGGCGCATCGGCTCGGAAATCATGGGGACATCCGCGCGCATCTCGAAGCGCGGGCCAAGGCGATGTGGCAGTTGTGGCTGCCCGGCGTGCCGGACGATGACAGCGTGCGCTCGGCCACTCACGCGTGGCTCTTCGAATCGGATGCGCAGGCGCAGCGATTATTTTGCTCGTCGAAGGAAAGGCCCGCACTGGACGCTGTTCCTTCCAGCCCATTGGCGCTGGAGGCGAAGCATGACTGAGAACTATTACAGCGTCATGAGGCGGTATGACGAAGACGGCGAGCCCACGTTCCGTTACTGCATCCCATCCACCGCCTATATTCGGCCATGTGCGAAGATAGCAGGTGATGCAGCCTCGGACGGTGCCGGGCTGAACAGCATCGCTGACCGATATGCGGCGCTGACAACCGAGCTTCCGCTTGCTGGTGCTGCGATCATGGGCAACGATGCATCGGGCGAGATCGCGCTGATTGCTCGGTTGCGTGCCGCAGCGCCATGGCTCGAGCCGGCAATCGCGAGTATCGAACGCCACCTGCTGATCCAGAACTGGGCAGGGCGCCCATGGATCGCATGGCGTCCGCTGTGCCTGGTCGGGCCGCCGGGATGCGGCAAAAGCTATTTTGCCCGGCTCATCGCCGAAGCGACCGATGCTGGATCTGGGGTTCTCGATCTGGCCGGCACGTCGGACAACCGGACGCTGGAAGGTACTGCTCGTGGTTGGACCAGCGCGCAGCCGTGCTGGCCTGCGCTGATGATGAGTCAGGCGCGCACTGTTAATCCGGTCCTGGTACTGGAAGAAGTCGAGAAGTTCGCTGGCGACGGTCAGAATGGCAATCCGCTCGCAACACTGCTCACGATGATTGAAGCAGAGACCGCGAAGCATTACTGGGATAGGTGCCTGCTTGCCGAGATAGATCTCAGCCATATCTGCTGGATCCTCACCTGCAACGATTCCGCAATGCTGCCGGCGGTGCTGCGTGCGCGGCTCGATATCATCACAGTGGAAGGACCGGGAATCGAGCATTTTGACGTGCTATACACCACGATCGGTTCTAACCTTGCCAAACGGTGGGGCGTCCCGGCGGCAGCAATTCCGGCGCTGCCGCCGCGAGCCATTCGAGTTCTTCGCGCTACGTTTGCGCAAAAACGATCCGTTCGCAGTCTGCGGCAGAACATCGAACAACTGATGGCAGCGGCGATCCCGCGTGACCGCGGCCCTACCCACTAATAGCCGCGGCGGGCTAATGATGCTATCGCGTGCGGTGTAACAGATGCCGTTATCGGTTAGCTACTCGATCGGTTCGGGCACCCGGCCCACCCGTCAAGCGGTGCTCATTAGTCGCGACCACCAGGTCCTTGACGTCCTCGGCGGTGATGCCGGCCGTCGCCACGCAACGAAACGATATGGAGCGGCGGATCGTCGCGGGCGGATATTCACTGATCAGGAAGGGGAGCCGCTTCGACCGCATTCGTGATCAGGATTCCGCGACGGCGGCCAGAATCGCACGGCCATATGCGGTCTTAATCATAGCATGACCCGCCGCTTCCGCAGTTTCCCGGCTGATGAAACCGTTTTCAAAGGCGATTTCTTCAAGACAGGCGATCTGGATTCCTTGGCGATGTTGGATCGTACGGACAAATTCCGACGCCTCGAGAAGGCTGTCGTGCGTGCCGGTATCGAGCCAGGCATAGCCGCGCCCCATCTGTTCGACGAAAAGATCCCCCTTCTCCATATAGAGGCGATTGAGATCAGTAATTTCCAGTTCGCCGCGGGCGCTAGGTTTTAGGTTGCGTGCAAAGTCGACGACCCGGTTGTCATAGAAATACAGTCCGGTAACCGCGTGGTTCGACCTGGGATTGATGGGCTTCTCTTCGAGGCTGATCGCGCGCGCGCCTTCCGCGAGCTCGACCACGCCGTATCGTTCAGGATCCTCGACGCGGTAGCTGAAAACTGTTGCGCCGGTTGTTCGGGTGGTGGCTCTGTCGAGCAGATCGGTGAGATGGGCACCGAAGAAGATGTTGTCACCCAAGACCAACGCGACGCGATCGGCGCCGATAAAATCGGCGCCGATCGTGAACGCCTGTGCGAGACCCTCGGGCTTAGGCTGTTCGGCGTAGCTAATGTTGAGTCCGAGACTGGACCCATCACCAAAGATACTCTTATAATTTCCCAAGAATTCCGGGCTAGAAATGATCAGGATGTCGCGGATTTTTGCCAGCATGAGGATCGATAAGGGATAATAAATCATCGGCTTATCGTAAACGGGAAGCAGCTGCTTGTTGATCGCGAGCGTAGCGGGATGAAGCCGGGTGCCAGAGCCACCAGCAAGTATAATGCCTTTCATATCGTCTTTCCGAGAAGCTCATCGAGGATGTCTGCAAGCGCAGCTTGCCACGGGCGGGGGGAAATCCCGTAATCGCGCTGGATTGCGGAGTGGCTCAGTTCCGAATTGGCGGGTCGTCGCGCCGGCGTGGGATAAGCCGAGGTCGGAATCGGCAACACCTGCGCGGTAGGACCTCCGCGCCGAGCGGATTGAGCAAAGATCTCGATCGCGAAATCGGCCCACGAGGTGCGCCCCGCGTTGCTGAAATGCCAGATGCCGCTTGGCGCCGCGCGATCGCCGACCAGCTGCATCGCAATTGCGGCCAGTGTCGCGGCAAGGTCCGCTGCGGCGGTCGGGGTACCAAATTGATCGGCGACGACCGTCAGTGTGTCCTTCGTTTCGGCGATACGGAGCATCGTCTTGACGAAATTGTTGCCATGCGCGCTCACCACCCATGCTGTGCGGATGATCGCATGACGTGCCCCCGATGTAGCCACCGCCAGTTCGCCGCCGAGTTTAGACGCACCGTAGACACCGAGCGGCGCTACCGGATCGCCTACGTCCCACGGCCCCGCCTTCCTACCGTTGAACACGTAATCGGTGGATACTTGGAGCATGGGAATCGCCGCCGCCCTACATGCCTGCGCCAGTGCCGCTGGAGCCAGTGCGTTGACCGCCCACGCGGTGACGACATCGCGTTCGGCGTTGTCGACCGCGGTGTACGCTCCGCCGCTGATTACCGCGGCCCAGCCTCCCTCGGCAACCTTGGCGGCAATCGCATCGGTATCGCGGAGGTCGAGGTCATCAATGTCGACCCCGACCGCCTCCCATCCGTCAGGCCAGGAAAAACGCCGCAACTCCTTGCCGAGTTGGCCGTTGCCGCCGGTAAAAAGGATGCGCTTCAAGCCGCCAGCCCGCGACGCAGATCCGCCTGCCGCTCGGCGACGATAGGGCGCCACCAATCCTCGTTAGCCAGATACCACGTGACCGTCTTCTCGATCCCGCTCTCGAAGGTTTCAGAAGGTTGCCAACCGAGTTCGTCTCGGATCCGGCTCGCGTCGATCGCGTAGCGTTTGTCATGGCCGGGCCGGTCGGCAACGTAGCCGATTTGGGTAGCATAGCTCTCCCCGTCGGCTCGCGGACGCTGCGCATCCAAGATCGCACAAATGGTCGTGACGACCTCAAGATTCTGCTTCTCGTTATTGCCGCCGACGTTGTACGTTCGCCCCGGCCGCCCTCGTTCGAAGACTGCGCGCAGCGCACGCACGTGATCCTCGACAAACAGCCAGTCGCGAACCTGATCGCCCTTGCCGTAGACGGGAAGCGTTTCGCCGCCCAAGGCCTTGGCGATCATCAGCGGGATCAGCTTCTCGGGAAAGTGATATGGTCCGTAATTGTTGGAACAATTGGTTATGATCACCGGCAAACCGTAGGTATGCCCCCACGCGCTCACGAGGTGGTCGGAGCCCGCTTTTGACGCCGAATAGGGTGACCGAGGATCGTAGCGCGTGTCCTCTGTGAAGAAACCTATATCGCCAAGCGAACCGAATACCTCGTCGGTCGAAATATGGTGAAACCGAAACGCCGCGCGCGCGTCGTCCGATAAGGACAGCCAGTAAGCGCGCGCCTCGTTCAGCATCGTGAAGGTACCGACGATGTTGGTCTGAATGAACGCGTCGGGCCCGTCGATGGAGCGGTCGACATGGCTCTCGGCGGCAAGATGGGTGATTACGTCAGGCTTGAATTCGGCGATCGTCGCACGCAGCGTAGCAGCATCGCAGATATCGCCGCGCACGAAGCGATAGCGGTCGTCATCGGCAACGCTTGAGACCGTCGACAACGTTCCCGCATACGTCAGCTTGTCGTAGTTGAGCACCTCGTGCTTGCTGTCCTCGACAAGGTGCCGGATCAGCGCTGAGCCGATGAAGCCGGCCCCGCCGGTTACAAAAATGCGCATGGTGGCTCCTTAGCCGAGCGGCGCCAGCGGGCGTCCGTCATAGGGGAAGGGGGAGTCGAACTCGTCGAGCGTCGGCAGATTCGCGTCCTTGATCGACAGCTCCGGTGCGGTGCCGCCCGGCATCGGCCAGTCGATCCCCAAGCTGTCCCAGCGGATTCCGCCGTCATGATGGGGAGCGTAGAGACCCGAACATTTGTAACTCACCTCGCAATCGCGATCGAGCGTCAGGAACGCGTGCGCGAAGCCCGTCGGGATAAACAACTGATGCCCATTTTCCGCGCTGAGTTCGGCGGACACCCATTGGCCATAGGTCGGCGACCCCTCCCGCACATCGACCGCGACGTCGTAGATGCGCCCCCGGACGCAACGGACCAGCTTGTCCTGACCGCACGGCGGCGTTTGGAAATGCAGCCCGCGCAGCGTGTAGCGCGGAACCGATAGCGAATGATTGTCTTGAACGAACTCGGTGTGGATACCGCGCGCCGCAAAGTCGCGGATTGAGTATACCTCGGCAAACCAACCACGCGCATCCTCGTAGCGCTTCGGTTTGATAAGCTGGACGATGGAGTTGGTCATAATCCGAAATTCCCTAGCGGTCGTTGCCGACGCCTGCAATGCTGGCGGATTTGGATCTGATTGCGTGACCGTTGAGGAATCTAGGAGCCCTTCGCGGTTCGAGCGATTCACGTGCGGCGCGCTTTTTTTTCCATCCTCGGTTGCTGGCGGAGACTGAATCAGATTGCGACGCCCGGATCAATGGGTCCTGAGCCTCGCACCTCAATCGCGGAAGCAGCTCGAGATTTGCTCGCTAGCACCCCGCCAGCAGGCCTCGCCTCCACCGAATGGCTACTGTCCCCGAGCCCCGGTGCAGCCAAGCCAAGTCAATCTTCAAACAGCGCCGGCCGCGGGTCCATTGTCGCAAGCGCATCGATCCAGGCGATCTGGCGCGGCAGGCAAACGGTCTTGAGGTCGTAATTCTCGACGATAGTCCGGCGTGCCTCCGCGGCAATCCGGTCGCGCATCGCCCCGTTGGTCAATAGTTCCACTGCACGATCGACCAGCGCGGCCCCGTCAAAAAACGGGAATAGGACCCCGTTGCGCCCATCCTTGATCACTTCGCGCAGCGGCGCGGTGTCGCTACCCAGAATCGCGGTACCCAGCGCCATTGCTTCCATCAGGCTCCACGAAAGCACGAAGGGGTAGGTGAGATACACGTGTAGCCTCGAGATCGCGAGCAGTTCGAGGAAGACCGGATACTCCAGACTACCGACGAAATGGACGCGCGACATATCGAGATTGGCTTGCACCTCCGCCAGGAAACGAGCCTTCCAGGTTCCCTCGGAGGGCTTGCTACCGTAGCTCACTCCTTCCGCTCCGACGATGATCACCCGCGCGGTGGGGCGTCGGCGCAGCAGCTCAGGGAGCGCGCGCATGAAGATATGATAGCCGCGATAGGGCTCCAGATTGCGCGAGACGAAGGTGATGATCTCATCGCTTTGCGAAATCGCACGGCCGCTCCCCAATTTCAGTGACGCGCGAGGGTTCGGCGCAATGACATCGGTATCGATTCCGTCGTGGATCACCGTGATCCGCTCGCGAAATGATGCAGGATAGGTGTCCGCCTGAAAGCTGGTGGGAGAAATCGCGGCATTTGCCATGGGAAAATGCAGCCGCTGCGGCAACGTTTTCAGCTTAATGCGTGTGCGCGCTTCTGTGGTATCATGGCCGTCCTCGAATTCCGGGTCGAAGCCGTGGTCTAGCCCGTCGACGCCGTAGAAAAATTCGCAGTAAATGCCGAGCCGCGCGGAAGGCCACACCTCCTTGAGAAACAGCATGTCGCCCCATGCCGGATGGCCCACGATCACGTCTGGCGTAAACCCACTCTCTCGTAGCGTCATTGCCTGCCGGAACGCGGCCTCCGCCCGGATCAACTTCGTTTCGGTTTCCTGTGCCCAGGGGTGTTGCGATCCCGTACCCAACTTGGGCGGGCATGAATGGATCCGCACGCCCGGCATGGGGGCGCCCCCGTTCATCGTCATCGCCACGACCTCGTCGCCGCGCGCGGCCAAAGCAGGCGCCAGATGTTTGAACTGACCCGGAAAGTTCTGGTGCACCAGCAGGACACGCATGGGGTTCAGCGCGCCGTGCGGCTATGTACAGGCTTAATTTTCACGGAAGGCATTCTCCCCCAGCCGGGTGAATGGCGTCAGCAGATAGCTCATGATCGAGCGCTGATCGCCGATCAGATTGACGTCTGCGGTCATCCCTGCGCCGATAGCGTAACGCTTTCCCGTCAGCGATGTCAGCTGGTCCGAGTGGGTCCGGATCCGCACCATATAATGCGTGTCGCCGGTCCGTTCCTCGACAATCGCATCGGGAGATATGCCGACAACCCTGCCCTCGATGCCGCCATAGATCGAGTAGTCGTAGGCGGTAATCTTGACGAGTGAGCGCTGGCCAATCCGGACGAACGCAATGTCACGCGGGCGAACCGCGGCCTCGATTGTCAGGCCCGAATCGGACGGAACGATCTCGACAAGCGGCTCTGCAGGGCGGGCGGTGCCTCCGACAGTGTTGACCAGCACGCGGTTGACCCGCCCGGTAAGCGGCGCTCGCACCACCGTCCGGTCAAGACGATTTTCCAGCGCTGGCATCGCCTGGCGGCGACCGGCGGCTTCGGCCTGGGCCGCCGCCAGTTCGGTCGCGGCCTGCGATCGCCAATCCTGACGGGCCTGTGTCATCGCCGCCATCGCTTCGGCGACGCCCGACTGCGCGCGCGCGATCGTCGCTTGCGATGCTGCCACTTGCGCCTCCGCGATGCTCGCTTGCCGCTGCGCCTGGATCAGTGACAGGCGGGGCTCGACCCCGCTCGCAACCAGCGGTCCGAGGATTGACACCTGCTGCTGAGCACCATCGCGTGCCGCCGCAGCCGCATCGCGGTTGGCTTTCGTCTCCGTAACCGATCGCTGCGCCTGGGTCAGACGCGCGCGCGCCGCAGACGACAGGCTCGCGAGGTCCGCCTGGCGCGACAAATACAGTGAGCGTTCGATATTTACCTGTTCCTGTACCGCCGCATCCGACGATTGCGGAAAGCGTGGCTCACGGCCCTGCACCTCGGCCTCGAGCCGCGCGATCTTCGCGTTGAGTGATGCCAGGGTCGAATTGCTGCTCGAGAAATCGGACGAGGACAATGTGTTGTCCAGCTTGATCAGGGGCTGACCCTCTTTCACCATGTCGCCCGGCTTGACGAGTATTTGGCTGATCACGCCGCCTTCAAGATTGGACACCAGCTGGAGCTGCGCCGTCGGCACGACGCGGCCCTGGGTATGGACGGTACGGTCCAGCTTGGTGAAGCTGGCCCAGACTAGGAGCAACACGAGGAAGCCGAGGATCGACCACAGCAGGATGTTCGACATCCGGCGTGGCTGGATGAAGGAAGTCGCGGGATTGGAGGGTTCCGCCGGGACGATGGGGGTTAGCATTTGCATGATGGTCAAGCGGCTACAGGGCGCGTGATGGCGCGCAGAACTTCGTCGCGCCTACCGTCGGTGGCGACCTTGCCGTCCGCGATGATGACGACACGATCGACGAGCCGCAGCAGCGACATGCGATGGGTGATGACGATGAGGGTGCGCCCCTTGACCTCCTGCATCAGGCGATCGATCAGGCCGTTTTCGCTCTGGCTGTCCATTCCGCTGGTCGGTTCGTCGAAAATCAGCATACCGGGCTGCCCAGCGAGCGCGCGGGCGAGCGCGATGCTCTGCCGCTGACCACCCGAGAGACTCTCGCCACGATCACTCAATCTGAGATCATAACCGTTGGCGATCCGCCCGACGAAATCGTGCGCGCCGGTGAGCTTGGCCACGCGGACCATCTCTTCGTCGTCGATATGGTCGCGCTCGAGGACGATATTTTCGCGAATCGAGCCTGACAGGAGCACACTTTCCTGGAGCGAAGTGCCGATGTTGCGGCGCAGTGTCGCAGCGTCGAGCTGGCGAACGTCAGAGCCATCGACCAGCACCAGCCCATCGCTCGGCTCATACAGCCCGAGGGCAAGCCGCGCGAGCGTAGACTTGCCCGACCCGACCCGGCCGAGGATACCGACGCGCTCACCCGGCTGGATGGTTAGGCTGATCCCGGCGACCGCATCCTCCTTCGCACCGGGATAGCGAAAGCTGACATTGCGAAATTCGATCAACCCGTCGATTTTGGCAGGCTTGAGCTGATTCTGTCCGCTACCCTCGTCATTGTCCTCCATAAAAGGCCGCAACGTCCGGTAGGCGGTCTGGGTCGAAGTTAGTCGCGACAGCAGCTGCGCGATCTGCCCGAGCGGGGCCACCGCACGGCTGCTGAGCAGCGAGCAGGCGATCAAGCCACCCATCGTCAGGCTGCGGCTTTCGATCATGAAGACACCCACCACAACCGTCCCCGCATAAGAGATAGTGCCAGCCGCGTTGGCCACGTTCATGCTGATCGTCGAGATCAGCCGCTGGCGGATGGATACATGAGCGAAATAATCGATCGAGTGCAGCCAGCGCTTCATCAACAGCCCGCCGGCGCCGGTGGCCTTGACGGTTTCCAGGCCGCCGATCGTCTCGACGAGGACCGCCTGCTTGCTGAGACCTTCGTTCATCGCCTCGGCGGACAGCCGATCCATCGCCGGGTAGCTCAATGCACCTGCCAGCACGACCAGCGGAACCATGGTTGCCGGCACCAACACGATCCAGCCGCCGATCGCCGCGATCACCGTCAGAGTCAGCAGCACGAACGGCAGATCTACGAGCGCGCTCATGGTGGCGGACGCGAAAAAGTCCCGCAGCGAATCGAGTTCGCGCATCGTACCCGCCAGCGCGCCCGTGGAGCCGCGGCGCGATGCCATGCGCATCGAAATCAGGCGATTGAATGCCAGTTCGCCGATCGAGCGGTCAACGTTGACTCCGGCGATATCAACGAAATAGGCACGGAGCGAGCGGAGGACAAAGTCGAACAGGACGACAAGGCTCATCCCGATCGCCAACCCCACGAGCGACGTCGTCGCATTGTTCGGCAACACGCTGTCGTAAACCGTCATCGAGAAGATCGATACGACGAGCCCAAACACGTTGATCAGAGCGGCCGTGATGCCGACCTTCATATAGTTACGCTTGTTCTGCATCATCGGCTTGATCAGCCAGTCAGCGAAGCCCTTGCGCGTGGCACGGAACATGGCGTCGTCGGTCATTGGTCGAACTTTCGCGTATCATATGTAGGAATGCCAAAGGCGTCGAGCAATTTGCCGGTACGCGACAAGAGCACATAGCGCGCGGCGTCGCGTTGCGAGAGCGCCTGGATATAGCCGATCGCGGCCGAATAGAAGGTGTCGCTCGCGTTCAGGACGTCGAACAACGTTCCCCGCGAATAGCGGAAGCGTTCGATCGTGGCGTCGCGCGTCCGCAGCGTCGCAATGTACGACGCCTCCAGCGCCGCGCGCTGCTGTTCGAGCGAGCCGAGATCGCTGAACGCGGTTTCTGCATCACGCGCGTTCTCCTGCGCGATCCGCCTGGCGCGGGCGTCCAACGCGTCGGCATGCGCGGCCGCGCTCCTGGCGCGTTCCGGCAAGCCGCCGAAGAAGCGCTGTCTCAACGTGATGCGGGCGACCACGTCGTAATCGCGGTTCGACTGAATAAGCCCATAGCGACCGGCATTGAGCGAGGCCGAGATGTTGGGCAAAAGATCACGCGTCGATGCCTTGGCATCGCGGGTCGCGGCGAGCGCCTGTTCGCGCGCCGCGCGGGTCGTCGCGGTGGTCGCGGCGGCATCGCGCGCCGCGTCGATCGTCGCGGGAATATCGCCGAGGTCGGGCGCGCGCATCAGCCCGGGGGGGGGCGGCGATCCGGTCAATTCGCGAAAACGCGCCTCCGCGGAGGCCAGCTGCTGGCGGAAGCGGGCGATCCGGATATCAAGGTTGGCCACCGCGTTCTCGATCAGCGCGGCGTCGGCGGGCGCAGAGACGCCCCCGTCGATCCGTTGCGCGATCGCGGCGCGATTGCGCACCAATTCGGTGCGATAGCTGTCAGTCAACGCGACCACTGTGCGCAGCGTGTAGACATCATACCAGGCGGCGACGGTGTTGAGCGCGACCTGGTCTGCCGCATTGTCGACGCCATAGGCTGCGGCGCGCAGCCGTGACCCGGCCGCCTTCACCCGGTTCGCGGTGGCACCGAAATCGGTCACGAGCTGGTTGACGGTCGCGAGCGCATCGAAGCGCTGGTCGGCGCGCGTCCGTTCGACGATGTTGTCGATGCTCTGTCCGGCGAACTGGCGCCCCAGCACGCGGAAACCGGGAACGTCGACCTCGGCGGAGGGATAATATTGCGCCTTTTGCTGGTCGCGGGCGTAGCGTGCCTCGTTCGTATAGGCCTCATTCTCGGTCAGCGCCGGATGCTGGTCGACCGCCGCGACGACGAGGCGGCGGAATTCCTCGGGCGACGCGGTGGTCAGCGCGCTCGACAGGATCGGATCCTTGGCGACGTCGAGCTCCATCGGACGACTCGTCGCGCGCGGTAGCCGCGTTGCGGGCGGAGCGTCGGACGGCAGCGCTGCGGCTGGCAGCGGTAGCTGCGGCCCGGCGGGGGCGGGCGGCCCGTAGGCCGGGGCGGCAATGGTCGTGCCGACGCCGGTGCCGATCGCGGGTAGTTGCGGCTGGCGGATGTCGGTCGTCACCGGCGGTACGACGACGGTGGTGGTCGGCGCGGGGGCGGGGTTTTCGGCGGAGGAGGGCGGGCGGATCCGGATCGGTGCCGGATCGGCCTGGAGTGCGCCCACGCCGGGTTCGCCGATCGAGGGCGAAGCCGTCCCGGCGGCGGTACCGGCAACGGCGATCGCGGGCGTGACGGGAATTCCGGCGAGCGCCGCGCCGATTGCCGACAGGTAGAGGCCCGCGCGGAACGCGCGCCGTCGGGGCAATATCGTTACGTGCATGCGGATATGGTCCTCAGGCGAGCGGCAACCACTGGCTCGCACCCGTCCCTCGGGTGGCGCGCTATACCGCAAGCCACGCGACATGTCCACGCCGCGCCATGCCGCTAACCGATGAAGAATTCGTCATCTTTGGCGCGGGTTAGCGCACAAAAAAAGAGGGCCTCCGCAAGCGGAGGCCCTCCCGTTGGTCGATGTGCCGACGCTGATCCGCAGGATCAGGGCGTGGGCAACGTGCCAGCTGGGGTGAGCACGAAGTCTGCCGCAGTGAGCGTCGTTCCCGGATTGACCGTCGCGAACAAGACAGCAGCACCGGCTCCAGCACCATCCTGGTCGTAGAAGATACGACCAGTCGACGCGTCATACAGGATTGTCGCCGTGGTGCCCGTTGCAACGGTGCCCATCTGGAACTCCGTTCCATCAATCGTCGCACCGAAGCCCGTGAACTGTCCCGCATCGAGTGAGATCTTGTCACCCTGAGCCGAGCTGAAGTCGGCGATGAAGTCAGCGTTAACAGCGCCCGCAGCGGTGTTTCCGACGTTAGCGGATGCGAAATGGAACTTATCCGCGCCACCCAGACCGGTGAGCGTATCGTTTCCAAGCCCACCGACCAGCACGTTGTTGCCGTTGCTGCCCGCGATGCCGTTGTTCAGATCGTTACCGACCAGTGTCAGCGTCGTCATGTCCGACTGACTGGCTGCAGCAAGGTTTTCGACGTTAGCCGACAGCCCGTAGTTCGCGCTGGTGTAGACGATATCAGTACCTTCGCCCGTCGCTTCAACGACCACATCACCCTGACCGACAACGATGTTGCCGTTCGCATCGATGTTGCTGGTGTAGACGCGATAGGTGTCATTGCCGAGGTAGCCGGTCAACGTATCACCCGCTGCGCCGCCACCACCGTTGAGGATGTTGTCGTTGGAGTTGCCCTGCAAGGTCTGAGCGAACTCGTTACCCACGAGGACCGTACCATTGGTGCCCGTCGTGATGGCGCCCGTGCCCGTCGCGGTGGTGAAACCGAGATTGGCACTGACACCCGCCGTCAGGGCATAACCACCGGTCGCACCCGAATAGAGTACGAGGTTACCCGCCGACGCATCCTGGATGGTCGCGAGGCTGTCCGAGACGTTATACGTGTCGACGGCGGTGCCACCGATCAGCGTATCCGCTCCGCCACCACCGATCAGCGTCGACGACGCGGCTGCTATACCGTCGATGCGCTGTGCAAACGCGTTACCAATGACGGTGCTGACGCCATTGCTCATCGTGATGCGCTCAACTTCAGCGTTGGTCGCCAGAGCGTAAGTGTTTAGCGCAGTACCTGTGCCAGTGTAACCAACACCGAATACGATGGTGTCGGTGCCTCCGCCAGTTGCCTCGATCACGACGTCGTTCGCCGAATTGATCGTGTAGGCGTCGTTACCGCCCATGCCCTGAAGCGTGTCGCCTACACGAGCGCCATTTGCTGCAACCACCGTATTCTGGGTGCCGTCGATGTTGTTCACACCGGCGTTGCCAACGATCAGGTTACCGATGAGGTTACCGGTCAGATTGATGGCAGTCGTTGCCGATTGATCGGCAGCGGAAAGATTTTCAACAAACGCAGCACCGGCACCAGCAGCGCCCAAAGCGAGGCTGTAGGTTGCGCTCGTGAACACGGTATCAGTGCCATTCAGCGAGCCGTCGCTACCAGCGACCACCGTGAGCGTGTTGTCGTAGCTGCGCTCGTCGACAACATCGTTCTGACTGTAAACACGGTACGTGTCATTACCCGCACCGCCACGGAGAGTGTCAAAATTCGCCCCGCCGACCAGCGTGGTTCCGCCGTCAAGGACGTTGTTGCCCGCGTTACCGTAGATCGTTTGTGCGCCGTTATTTCCGACAAGGACCGCATTCGTCGTGGTCGCTAGCTCGATATCGCCCGCGCCGGCCACGTTGTTGGCCTTGCCAATCGCCATGACATCGATCGCCGATGTTTCGGCAAGTTTGTAGCCGACGCCAGTGCCGTTGAACACGAGAGTATCGGTCGTCGCCGTCGTGCCGTCCGACGCCAAACCGGTTTCGGTAACAACGTCGTCAATCTGATCGACGACATAGGTGTCGTTGCCGAACCCGCCGATGAGGGTATCGGCACCGCCACCACCGTTCAGCGTTTCCGCCGTAGCGTTTGCCGCCGCCGTGTTACCGAAAATGGTCTGTGCAAGGTTGTTGCCTGCAACGCTTACCACGCCGGTGTTGTTAAGCCGGATGGTTTCGATCGAGATGTCCGCTGCCAGCGTGTAGCTCGTCGCAGCACCGGTCTGGAACGTCAGCGTATCGTTGCCGTTACCCGCGGTTTCGTTAATCACGGTTTCAGTACCAGCTACGCCGGTTGCAATGACCTGGTAGGTGTCGTCACCACCAAGACCGGTCAGCGTGTCGCGTACACCAGCAGCCTCCGACGTATTTGCACCGCCAGTCAGCACGTTCGTACCGGCGTTGCCGATGATCTGCTGAGCGAAGTCGTTACCGGTCAGGTTGAGGTTCGACGTGCTGCTCTGATCCGATGCAGACAGACCTTCGACCGCGGCGCCCGTCGTGAGCGTGTAGGTTGGAAGCGCCTGGCCCTGCGCCGAGAGATCGGCAGCCGAAACGTAAACGAGGTCGGTGCCCCCGCCAGCGATTTCTACGATGGTGTCGGCGACGTTGCGAACGACATAGGTGTCGTTGCCCGCACCGCCGGTCAGCGTGTCGCTGAGCGCTGGGTTCGTGTTACGCCCGCCGTCGAGGGTATCGACGCCCGCCGTGCCGTACACGTTCTGAGCGAATTCGTTGCCGATCAGCACGATGCCAGCGGTGGAGCCAGTCGCAACACCGGCGGTCAGAGCAACCGCTCCGGCGTCCGTCGTTGGCGCTGCGGCGTATTGCAGCACTTCGACCGCTGCGCCCGCGTTCAGTCGATAATTGGCCGATGCGCCAACGATGTCGGTCCCCGTGCCCGCTGCGGTCTCGACGATCACGTCACCGAGCGAATCAACATAATAGCTGTCGCCGCCGTCGCCGCCGGTCAGGCTGTCGTTGCCAGTGCCACCGTCGAGAATGTCGGCAGCCGTGCCGCCGGTGAGGGTGTCGTTGCCCGCCAGGCCACGCAGCGTGTCTGCACCGCCGTTGCCGGTGATGGTATCGGCATCTGCCGTGCCTACGAGAAGATCGGCGCCAGCGCCGCCACGAATATCTGCCATGCGTATACTCCCTTATAAAAACGTTCGAGAACCAAAAAATCGCTACTTGGAAACGGCGGACTGGTCAGGCTGCGAATACAGAATAGTTCAATAGCGGAGGGATTTCCCGATTGTCCGCCACTGTCACCACAACTCTCGCAACCAACCTGGGTTCACGGTCTCCTCGTTACACCTCGCGCTGCTTAACCGACCGAAATGGCGATAGCAAGCCTGTTAGTGCCGGCGCAAAGAGTTGGCAGGGCAGCCTAAATTCCGATGAGCGGGTGGGGTGCTGGCGCCCATATTCCCATTCGATTCGCGAGGTTTGGGAGGAGTGGCGCGGTGCGATGCGGTGGCGCACGCCGGGCGCGGCGCGAGCCCAGGAAAGGCGGAAGTGATCCCGCCCCATCGGCAGGCGAGACTGATGTCGGTTAAGACGATGTATACGACGGCGTGCGGTGGCCTGGCCATGTTCCAGTCCGAAACCACCCGGAAGACCGTGATGGTGCCCGCACACGGTAGTGCGACGACCGCGACGGCCAGGACGCATCGGAGGCGGTCACGCACCGCGGGGTCGACCGCGGCACCGCGCCACGGTAAGCGCGGCCCATCAATAGCAATGGACCGGGTGAGACACGTTGCAGCAAGAATGGGCCCAGCAGGCGGGCAAAGCGCAGGCGGACAAAGCGCAGGCGGACAGCGCGCAGGGGGCGCACGGGCAGGGGGCGGATCGGCACGATCGCGCGGCCTGGCGGCAGGATGCGCCTGCCTGGGCCTATAGCGCGTTCCTGGTGTTCGTGCTGTTGACCGGGGGTTCGTCGCGCGCCGATTCGATCGGGCAGCCCATCGTGCGGGCGATCTCGATCCTGTTCGTGGCGGTGCTGGCGATGGTGTGGCGCCCCGCGGAATGGCGCTCGCTGCGGCTGCCGATCGGGTTCGTCGCGGTCGTCACGCTGATGGTCGCGGCGATGCTGGTGCCGGTGCCGCCAGGAATCTGGACCGCGCTGCCCGGCCGCGACCTGATCGCGCGGGCGGCACCGCTGCTGGGAATCGCGCAGCCGTGGCGACCGCTCGCGATTTCCCCGCCACTGGCGGTCAATGCGCTGTTCGCGCTGATCCCCGCGATCGCGGCGCTGGTCGGACTGGTGTATCTAACCCCGCTACAGCGCGCGCGGCTGGTTTCGACAATGGTGGTGCTGGTGCTGGCGAGCGCGGTGCTCGGGCTGGCGCAGATGTCGGCGGGAACCGGGCTCGGCTGGTACGGGACCGCCGACCGCGATGCGGGCGCCGGGCTGTTTGCAAACCGCAACCATGAGGCGCTGTTCCTTGCGCTCGGGTTCCCGATGCTCGCGATCTGGGGCACGTCGTCGGCGATCCGGCATCCGACGCTCGTTACCCGGCGCTGGCTGGCGACCGGGGTGACGGTGTTCCTGTGCCTCGCGATCCCGACGACCGGGTCGCGGGCCGGGCTGGCGCTCGGCGCGATCGGGTTGCTGGTCATTGGCGTGCTCTGCGCCGCCGCGATCCGCCGCGGGGTCCATCGGCTCCCCGCGCGCTGGCGGCTCGCGAGCTTCGCGGCGGCGCTCGGGGCGATCGTGCTGGTCTTCGTGGTCGCGCTGACGTTCCGGCAGGCGACTTCGGTCCAGCGGCTGTTTTCACTCGACGTCGGGGCAGACGAGCGGGCGATGGCGCTGTCGACGCTAAAGGCGGTGGCGGCGAGGTATTTTCCGGTTGGTACCGGGTTCGGCGGGTTCGAACCCGCTTTTCGCGCGGCGGAGCCGTTCGCGCTGTTGAAATTCACCTATCTGAACGCGGCGCATAACGACTTTCTGCAGCTGGCGATCGAGGGGGGCGCGGCAGGACTGGCACTGCTCGCGGCCTTCGTCGGCTGGTGGCTCTACCGCAGTGTCGTCGTCTGGCGGATGGCGACCGCGGTCTCGCACGTCCGGCTGGCGCGCGCCGGATCGGCAATGGTGTTCATGACGTTGCTCGCGAGCGCGACGGACTATCCGGTTCGGACGCCATCGATCATGGTGACGCTGATCCTCGCGTGCGCCTGGATGCAACTGCCGCGCAACCGCTCCGTCCCGCGATGATGCGCTTTACGGCCCATGGTTACTCCCTTATAGCGACCGGGATTATTTTACCGGGAATTCAAAACACCGATGCGGTTTTTAGTACCTGTGCTCTCGGGCGCACTTATTCTTACGGGCTGCGCAACCGATCGCATTCGCCCCGTTCCCGGGTTGGAACTGATCGAATCGGCGGAACTGCCGAAGCCGTCTCGTGCTGACCTCGTCGCGCCTGATCGGGAAAGCCTGATCGGCCCCCTCGATACGCTGGGAATTGATGTCTACGGCGTTCCCTCACTCAGCCTCGAAACGAAGGTTGATTCGAGCGGCCGGATTTCGATGCCGGTGGTGGGGGTGATCGATGCACGCGGCATGACTTCCCTGGAGCTGCAACGCTTCATCGAAGACAGGCTGCGCAAATATGTCAAGAACCCGACGGTCACGGTCAATGTGCGCAGTTCCGTTAGCCAAGTGGTCACGGTGGACGGTTCCGTGATCGAGCCCGGGCTGTTTCCGGTTACCAATCAGACCACGCTCATGCGCGCGATCGCCTTGGCAAAAGGATTGTCCGAATTTGGTAAGCTGGACGATGTCGTCGTTCTGCGTACCGTCAATAATCAGCGGATGGCGGGGCTGTACAACCTCGGCGCGATCCGGCGGGGGGTATACCCAGACCCCGCGATCTACGCGAATGACGTCGTGATCGTCGGCGACTCTCCGTCACGACGGTTGTTCAAGAGCCTGGTCTCGCTCGCACCAGTATTGACCGCGCCGCTCATCGTGCTGCTACAAAATCGCTCAAAGACAAATTAATTGAAGTGCCCAGGTCATGAATGAAGCAACTATCGGAACGCGTTTCGCGCCGGGCACCGTCACGGCACTGACCGTCGATGCGGGGAGCCATGAAGAGCAGTCGGCGTTTCTGCGCCAATATGGCATGTTGTTCTGGCGCTGGCGCAAGGTCGTGCTGGGTGCGTTAGCCGCGTGCGTATTGTTGGGGCTGATAGTCACGTTGCTGATGACGCCGCAGTTCACCGCGATCAGTACGATCGAAATATCGCGCGATTCGGCGAAAATTGTCAGTATGCAAGGCGTCGAACAAGACGCGACCGATGCCGATCAGGAGTTCTACCAGACTCAGTACGGGCTCTTGAGGGCGCATTCGCTGGCCGAACGGGTGGCTTCCGAGCTAAAACTCGTCGACGATCCCGCTTTCTTCGCGCTGTTCAACGCGGACAAGAACGGCAAGCTGTTTTCCACCGCAGCGGGACGCTCCGTGCCGATCGCCAGTCGCGAAATCAGACTCCGAGCGGCGGGATCGGTGCTGCTTGACAACCTGCGGGTGTCGCCGACCCGGATGTCGCGATTGGTGGACATCAGCTTCACCAGCCCGGACGCCGCGCTGTCCCAGAAAGTAGCGAATGCATGGTCGAAGGGGTTTATCCAATCGAACCTGGAGCGCCGGTTTGGGGCAAGCTCCTATGCGCGCGACTTCCTGGAAAGCCGGCTTCAACAGTTGCGGGTAAAGCTCAATGACTCCGAGCGCGCCCTCATGAACTATGCGCGTGCGCAACGGATCATCACGTTGCCCGGGGCAGGAAAGGACGGATCCGAGCAGTCAACGATCGCGTTCGACCTTGTCGCGCTTAACGGCTCGCTTGCTTCAGCTACGTCAGACCGTGTAGCCGCTGAGGCGCGCTATCAAGCCTATCGCAAACGGCCTGGCGAAACCGCCGAAGCCCTCACTAACAATTCGTTGAACGACATGCGTACAAAGCGATCCGAATTGGCTAGCGAATACACTAAGTTGTTGACCCAATTCGAACCGGCATATCCGCCAGCCACCGCACTCGCGCGTCAGATTGCGCAAGTCGACCGCAGCATCGCAGGCGAGGAGGCACGGATTGGAGGAGCGATCCGGGCAGGTTATGATTCAGCGCTGGCGCGTGAGCAGGCGTTGCAGGCCAAGGTATCGGATCTCGAATCGAGTTTTCTCGATCAACGTCGCCGTAGCATCCAGTATCGCGTCCTGCAGCGAGAGGTCGACACCAATCGTCAACTGTATGACGGGCTGCTTCAACGGTATAAGGAAATCGGCATCGCCGGCGGCGTCGGCACTAACAACGTCGCGATCGTCGACCTGGCCGACCTGCCACTGCGACCATCGAGTCCCCGCCTGTTGCTCAATTTGATACTAGCGATCTTCGCTGGGGTGTCGATTGGTGGCTTGCTCGCATTTTTGCTCGATCAGAGTGACGAGACAATTTCGGATCCCTCCGAAGCTGAGAGGCTTGTCGGCCTTCCGCTACTCGGCAGCATCCCGAAACTCGGCGGCGGGACGACCCCGAGCGAGGCCTTGCTCGATCGGAAATCGGCGCTTGTCGATGCGTATCTGGCTGTGCAGACGAGTCTGCAATTCTCGACCGAGCGAGGCATGCCGGGCTCGCTCGCGGTCACCAGCACGCGGCCGGGCGAGGGCAAATCAACCACCGCACTCGCGCTTGCGACGTTGTTGGCGCGTTCGCAACGCAAGACGGTCCTGATTGACGGCGACATGCGCTCTCCATCGATCCATCACCTGATCGGGACCAATCACGACCGAGGGCTGAGCAATTACCTCGCGGGAGATTCGACCGCCGAAGATCTGCTGATGCCGGTGCCGGAATTCGGCTTCACCGCGATCACCTCTGGTCCAATCCCGCCGAACGCCGCTGAACTGCTTACCGGCAATAGGCTCTCAGCTCTGATCGAAGAACTGCTCAGGACGTTCGACCATGTGGTAATCGACGCGCCGCCGGTGATGGGGTTGGCCGACGTACCCCTCATCGCGGGACGAGTAGAGGGCGTGATCTATGCGGTAGAATCTCATGGTATTCGTGCTAGCTTGGTGCGGACCGCGCTAGCACGGCTCTCGTCGTCAAGCTCTCGAATATTGGGCGTTGTCGTGACCAAGTTCGAACCGAAACGCGCGAACAAGGGTTATGGTTATACCTATGGCTACGATTACGGACAGGAAAAGAAAAAACGGTCTTTGCTGGGCGATTAGACCCAGATGAGCATCCTGCGCTCAAGTACCGCGAGGTCGACGGTTGCGCGGTTGCTGAGCGGAGCAACGGCGCTCGTTCTGATTATTGTCGTCGCGCGGATCAGCTTGGCAATGGTGCTGGTGTCGAGCGATCCGATAACGGCCCTGAAGCTTAATCCGGCGCTGCCTGCCGCGCTGGCGTCGCAGGCGTATGACGACATCAGTTCGTCGCCGAGCCGGGCTGGCACCGAGCGCGCTATACTGGCGACTCGCGCTGCGCTGAACCGCGATCCGATGAGCGCAACGGCAGCGGCCAATCTCGGACTGGCGCTTGACATCAAGGGCGACCGCACGACCGCGATCAAGCTGATTGATTATTCCGAAGCACTGTCGCGGCGCAATCTGGTCACTCAGCTATGGCTAATCGAATACTGGGTTTCGAAGGGCGACGTCCCGCGTACTTTGTTTCATTACGATGTCGCAATGCGGACCTCCCGGGCTGCACCAGGACTGCTGTTTCCCGTGCTGGTATCGGCGACTAACGACGCTGCACTAATCGCCCCGTTAGCGCAGGTGCTGGCCAAACAGCCGGAATGGAGTTCGCAATTTATTCAGCAACTTGTCCAAAGTGGGGTCAACCTCCCGAACATAGCGCAGCTCTTTGTCGATTTAAAGCGCAGCGGAAAACCAGCCGCGGACCGTGCGCTCGCGACCTTGATTGATCGGCTAATAGCGGTGGAGTCCTATGATGCGGCGAGCCGACTTTATCTGACCTATCGACCTTCCGTAACTTCGCTAGGGATCCGCGACGGAGAGTTCGTGTTGGCGCGCCCCGAACCGACCGCGTTTGACTGGAACTTTCCCGAGGCTGAGGGGCTGTCGGCCGACATTCGCGACGGCGCGCTGCATGTCGACGCAGCGCCCGCGACGGGGGGCGTTGTCGCGCGCCAGCTTGTCAGGTTACTGCCGGGCGCGCACCTCATTCGAGGCCAGAGCATGGGCTTTACCGAGGTTGGCGAAAACGCACCATATTTAACACTGAAATGTGTCGGGAGCGGCCTCGAGGCGGGACGCGTGATGCTGGAGTCTAGCGATAAGCCACAGCGTATCGACTGGTCGTTCGCGGTTCCCACGGGCTGCACCGCCCAATTGCTTGAGGTCGTTCTGCAACCGGTCGACGCGGCGGGGGGTGTCTCCGGACAAATCGATCGGCTGATCCTCGCCCGATAGCAGATTGAACTTGTCCGGGTCGCGGAGCGGTTGCCGCTCATCAAAAACAAAGAAGCTGTGCACACCAATAACCCCGGCGTGATCCGGCGGAAATGATTCGCTGCTTCTGACGAAGGATGCGGCAGATGCGTCAGGCGGGATTGTTCGGCCTATAGGATCAGCTGGAGCCGACCAATCTCGGGCAGCCGTTTTCACTCCTGGACCGCTGTATTGAGGACGAAGTATAGCAGCTTCATTGCGGCATCGTCACCGGGGAAGCGTCCGCGATTCCGCACCGCTCGGCGCCGCCTCGAGTTAAGCGCCTCGATCGCATTCGTCGTGTCGATCATTCGGCGCACGCCATTGGGGAAGGCGAAGAATGGCATCACATGGCCGCGCTTCGAAGGCGTAGAGCGCCGCCAGGTCTGCCTCCGCCATCTCAGCGCGGTAACCGCTGCGTAGCGTCTGCAAGGTCGGTTTTCGGTCGTTCCACGACGCGAAGCCCATGCTGTTGCGCAGCGGATGGCCGATTCAGGTCTGGACGATCGTCGCCGGGATCGCCGCGTTGATCGCCTCGGGAAAGCTCTTCAGGCCATCGACGACAGCGATCAGGATATCGCCACCGCCGCGTGCTTTGAGCTCGTTCATGCCGCGTAACCAGAACTTAGAGCGAATTCCGCCCGATGTGAGTCGATCAGGGATTCCCATAAGCGTGCGGATCTGATTCAGGGTGCTGGCTGGATGGAGGTCGGCATGGATGGGCAAGCCATTATCAATGGATCTGCGTTCGCGGGCACTGGCCGCGGTCGACGAAGGGCTGAGTTGCCGGGCTGCAGCGAGGCGGTTCGGGGTTGCGGCCTCGACGGTGATCCGCTGGCACGACCAGCGTCGCAATACGGGTGGCTATGCCGCCAAGCCGCAGGGCGGAGACACGCGGTCACGCCGGATCGAGTCGCACCGGGA
>NZ_RCZK01000011.1 GCF_006438955.1 Sphingomonas oligophenolica
TCACGTCGATCGCCGGTTCGCTCGCGGCCGGCTCCGATCCGAATACGTCCGCCGCGCCCTCCAGCAGCCGGGATCGCCACTGGTTGATGAGGTTTGGATGCACGTCATACTGCTGCGCCAACTCGGCCAGCGTCTTCTCACCCTTCACGGCAGCCAGAGCTACCTTGGCCTTAAACGCCGGGCTGTGATTCCGGCGGGGTCGCTTGCTCATCTTGCCTCCTGGGGCGGCCAACATGGCCGCGGTCAGATCGGCAATCCACTTATCCCCGCTGTTCAGATTTCCCGAGCCACCTCTCATCCCCGCTGCCGCCCGGCAACTCAATCCTTCGTCAACCGCGGCCAGTGCCTGCGAACGCAGATCCATCGATAATGGCTTACCCATCCATGCCGACCTCCATCCAGCCAGCATGCCGAATCAGATCGGCACGCCTATTGGATTCCCTGAGCCACTCATATCTTGCGAAAGCCGCTCTAACGAAACGCAAATGCGTCGAGCGAGCACCATCTAGTCCTATCGCGGCAAACCGGTCAAGCACCAGCCACTTATGGCGAAGTGAACTGACAACGTGTTATTCGCGGGTCACCCCGCGCTCCAGATCCCGCGGGTGTCGAGGATTGCCTTGCCGCTCCGCTCGCTCGCGGGGACCGCGCGGAAGACATCGTGATCGACCAGGACAATCATTACCGGGCATGTCTCCAGCGCAGTGTCGATGTCGATCAGCGTCGCGCCGTGGCGGGCGAGCGGGTCGGGCAAGCGATCGGTGTGCGGTTCGACGATGCGGATACGGTCGCCGAACCGCGCCGCCAGTGCCTCGACGATCTCGATCGCCGGGCTCTGGCGGAAATCGTCGATGTTGGCCTTGAACGCCAAGCCTAGGCACGCGATCGCCGCGTCGGGATGCGCCTCGGCCAGCGCGATCGCCTGATCGACGACGTGTCGGGTCTTGCCGTCATTGACGCCGCGGGCGGCGCGGATCAGCGGAGTTTCGGCGGGCGCGGCGTGGACCAGGAACCATGGGTCGACCGCGATGCAATGACCGCCCACCCCCGGCCCCGGCTGGAGGATGTTGACCCGCGGATGGCGGTTGGCGAGCTTGATCACTTCCCAGACGTCGACATCCAGTTTGTCCGCGACGATGCTCATTTCGTTGGCGAAGGCGATGTTGACGTCGCGATAGGCGTTTTCGACGAGCTTCGTCATCTCCGCCGCGCGGGCCGAGGTCGTGACGCAGGCGCCGCGCACGAACCGGCGGTACAGGCTCAGCGCCTGGCGCGCGCATCGCGGCGTGATCCCACCGATGACCCGATCATTGTCGATGAGCTCGACGAGGATGCGGCCCGGCAGGACGCGTTCGGGGCAATAGGCGATGGCGACATCGGGATGGTCGCCCGCCGCGCTGGGAAACCGCAGGTCGGCGCGCGCGGCGCTGAGCAGGTCGCGGACCTGTTCGGTGGTCCCGACCGGAGAGGTCGATTCGAGGATGACCGTATCACCCTTCTTGAGCACCGGCGCGATCGTCCGGCTTGCTTCCAGCACGTACGCGATGTCGGGGACATGGTCGGGACCGAACGGGGTCGGAACCGCGATCACGAACACGTCGGCGGGTTCGATCACCGTCGACGCGCGCAGGTCACCGCGCGCGACCACGCCCGAGACGAGCCCGTCCAAATCGACTTCCTCGATATGGACCTTGCCCGAATTGATCGTGTCGACGACGCTGGGCGATACATCGACGCCGAGCACCTGCGCGCCGGTCCGCGCGATCACCGCGGCGGTGGGCAGGCCGATATAGCCCAGCCCGATGACGACGACCTTGAGTTCAGCGTGCGACTTCATCGGTCGAGATCATCCCTGATTATCCGCGCGATCCGCTCGCTGGCGTGGCCATCGCCGAACGGATTGTGCGCGCGCGCCATCGCGGCATAGGCGGCGTTGTCGTCGAGAAGCGTGAAGACTTCGGAAACGATCCGGTCTTCGTCGGTGCCGACCAGCCTGGCGGTGCCCGCGGTCACCCCCTCGGGGCGTTCGGTCGTATCGCGCATCACGAGGACCGGCTTGCCGAGAGCGGGGGCTTCTTCCTGAACTCCCCCCGAATCGGTCAGCGCCAGATGACAAAGGTCGAGCGCGCGGATGAAATGCGGATAATCGAGCGGGGCGATCCGCGCGATCGCGGGATGATTGCCGAGGATGTCGTCCATCACTGCGCCGACATGGGGATTGGGGTGCATCGGAAAGAGGATCGCCGTATCGGATCGCGCGGCGATGCGGCGCAGTGCGCGCGCGATGTTGCCCATCGCGTCACCGAAATTTTCGCGCCGATGCGTCGTCACGAGCACCAGCTTCTTGCCCGCGAACCGGTTGGCGATATCGTCTAGGCCTGCGGCAAGCGATGGGTGGACAGCGATCCGCTCGCGCGTCCAATTCAGCGCATCGATGACGGTATTGCCGGTGACGTGGACCCCGCGGGTCACGTTTTCGCGCGCCAGCGCCGCAGCGGCGGTGGCGGTGGGCGCGAAATGCAGGTCGGCGATCGGCGCCACGACGCGGCGGTTCACCTCCTCGGGCCAGGGGTGATAGATATCCCCCGACCGCAATCCCGCCTCGACGTGCGCGACGGGAATCTTGCGGTAATAGGCGGCAAGGGCCCCCGCCATCGCGGTCGCGGTATCACCCTGGACGATCACGCGGGCGGGCGTTTCGCGGTCCATCACGTCGCCGAGTCCCGTCAACAGCCGCGCGGTGAGCCGATCGAGCGATTGGCCGGGCTCCATCAGATCGAGGTCGATGTCGGGGACTAGGTCGGCGATCGCGAGCACCTGGTCGAGCAGGCCGCGATGCTGCGCCGTGACACACGTCCGCACGGTCAGGCCGGCATGCGCCAGCGCGCGAACGACGGGGAACACCTTGATCGCTTCGGGACGGGTGCCGAATATGACGAGAATCTTGGTCATTCCTACCATCATAACCCGATATGCTTAAAGCTGTATTGGGGCCACACATCCGAAATCCGGGTTGTGGGATCGGGGCAACGACATCTCCCCCCAATACCTCTGTTGGGCGTTCTCGCAACCTGTCAGTATAGATCGGACATGACGATACGAATCGGGATCGGCGGCTGGACCTACGAGCCATGGCGCGGGACATTCTATCCCGACAAATGGCCACAGAAGCGCGAGCTGGAATATGCCGCGGGAAAGCTCACCGCGATCGAGGTCAACGGCACCTATTATTCGGGGTTCAAGCCCGCGACCTTCGCGTCGTGGCGCGACCAGGTGCCCGACGATTTCATGTTCGCACTGAAGGCGTCGCGCTATTGCACCAACCGCAAGGTTCTGGCCGAGGCGGGGGCGTCGATCGAGCGCTTCGTCGGACAGGGGATCGTCGAGCTTGGCGACAAATTGGGGCCGATCTTGTGGCAGTTCATGGCGACGAAAAAATTCGATGCGGCGGATTTCGGCGCATTCCTGAAGCTGCTCCCGGCGAAGCAGGACGGCATCGCGCTGCGGCACGCGGTGCAGGTACGCCATGAGAGCTTCGCGGTTCCCGAGTTCGTCGCGATGTGCCGCGCGGCGGGCGTTGTGATCGTCTATGCGCAGTCGAACGACTATCCCGCGATCGCCGATGTGACGGGCGATTTCGTCTATGCACGGCTCGAAACCGCGACCGAAGACGAGCCGCTGGGCTATAGCACGGCTGAGCTCGATCGTTGGGCGACAGCGGCGGAGACGTGGCAGGCGGGCGGTCGGCCCGACGACCTGCACTATATCAGCGAGGCGCCCGCGCGGATTGAACGCGATGTCTTTCATTTCTTCATTGCAGGCGCGAAGGTTCGCAATCCCGCAGCGGCGCAGGCGTTGATCGATCGCGTCTAGATCGCGGGTTCGGGCGCGGTCGTGCTCAGTTGCTGGGGATCGGTCGCCGTTCCCCCTGCCGGCGGGGGCGGAGGCGCGGCGGCTCGACCGAGGATGGCGGCATTCTCGATCAGGTCAAGCGCGTGGCGCGCGGTAACGTAGCGGTTCGCCGCAGTCGTCCAGTTGGCGGCATCGCTCGCGCCGGGCAGGCGTTTCACTTCGCCAAGCGCGGCTTCCACCTGTCCCCCCTCGAGCAGGCGTTTGGCGCGAGCGAGGCGGTCCGCCGGGAGCGGCGACGGTGTTCCCGCCTTGCGCAATACGACAAGGTTCGACAGTTCGCGCTGGAGGCTGCGCCACCAATTGTCCGCGCGCACGGTGCTGATGTCGGGGGCGATCGCGTCGAGTCCCTGGCGCAGATCCTCCAGCGTCACCGGGTTGCGCGATGCCTGGATCACGTAGATCACCGCGCGCGGCTGGACGCCGCCGAAGCGATTGCGGAGCTGATCCTCGATATAACCGAGGCCCAGTCCGCGATCTAGCGCCCGGCGCGCGGCGAACGCGATCAACAGCCCTTCCGCGCGGGTTGCCTGCCCCCGCGCGGCGGCGGCATCGGCGGACACACCGGCGGTGCGTGCCTCGAGCGAGGTGAGTTGCGCGGCGAGCGCAGCTTCGCGCGTCGCGAGCAGCACCGGATCGGTCGGCGATGCCACCGCGGGCGACTCGCCGTTCGCGTTGAGCGGCGCGGCGGGGCTGAACCCAGCCGCCTCATCGCGCGTCTCGTCGTCCTTGCCGGACGCGACCGCGCTGATCTTTGAGCGCGCGCCGCCGAAGAATGGCACGTGCTTCATCGCATAGCCCATCAGCACGAGCCCGGCGACGAACGCCACCACGAACCCCGCGATGATGAAGCCGGTTCGGTTGCCGCGCGGCGCTGCCGGGTCGGTCGACACATAATCTGCCATGCGCCCGCTTATCCTCGTCCCGGGCTGGCCGGTCAATCGCGTGCGGACCCTGTCGCGATCACGGCAGCGATGAGGGCGTCGTCGTCGGGGGTCGCGGCGACGTGGACCGCGCGCCATCGCGCACCCGCCGCCGCGGCGACCGCGCCGCTGAGTGCCGCGATTCCGATGCGCCTGCGGTCGAGGCCGTCGCGATCGACCAGCGCGGTGACATGACGCGCGGCGCGGGGCGAATGGAGCAGCACCGTCCGATCGACGAACCGCGCGGTGGCCTCGGCGTCGATGTCGATTGCGTCGCTGGCATAGACGATGATCGCGTCGACGCCGGGGAGATCCACCCGGTCCCGCCCCGCGAGATGGAGCAGCCGGTCGAAGCCTCGGGTCCGCGCCAGCGCGACAGCAGATGCGGCATCGTGCGTGCCAACCACCGCGACCTCGAACCCCGCCGACCGCGCCGCCACGGCGCTTGCCTCGCCGACCGCGACGACCGGCCGATCGCGCAACGTGGCAAGTCCGATACCCCCGTGGCGCATCGCGTTGGCGCTCGTGACCAATATCGCATCGATCCGGGTCGACGAGGGGCACGTCCAAGGAACGGGCGCAACCGCGAACAGTGGCATCGCGATGGCTTCGCGTCCCGCAGCGCGCGCGCGCGCGACCGTGGCGCTGAGCCCCGGTTCGGGACGCACCACGACGAGGTTGGTCAGGGGCAGAAGAGCTTCCGGATCGCTGCGGGCGCGCGCGTCAGCAAATCCTGTGCGAGGCGCGCGCCGATCTCGGCGCCGTCGGTCCCTTCGGCATGGCCTTCGACCTGCTCGGTGCCATCTTCTGACAGCAATTCGGCGCGCAGCGTCAGCATTTCACCCGCCAGGCTGGCGAGCGCGGCGACGGGAGAATGGCAATCCGCCCCCAGCGCGGCGAGCAGCGCGCGCTCGGTCAGCACACACGCGCTCGTCGCGGGATAGTCGATCGCGCCGACGATCATCGCGGCGGACTCGTCGTCGGCGCGGACCTCGATCCCGACCGCGCCCTGTGCGGGGGCGGGAAGCATCAGGTCGGTCGGGATTGCATGGCCGACCTCGCGTCCGAGCCGATCGAGCCCGGCGGCGGCGAGCAGCGTCGCGTCGGCCTCCCCCGCCGCCAGCTTGGCAAGCCGGGTATCGACATTGCCGCGGAACAACACGACCGTCAGGTCGGGGCGCAACCGCAACAGTTGCGCGCGGCGTCGCGGCGAACTCGTCCCGACGATTGCGCGCTGGCGCAGCGCCGCGACGCTGTCGGCGCCGATCAGCCGGTCGCGGACGTCGGCGCGGGGCAGCATCGCCGCGATCGCGATCATCGCCGGGCGGATCGTTTCGACATCCTTCATCGAATGGACCGCGGCGTCGATCTCGCGCGCCTCGATCGCGCGGTCGAGCTCCTTGGTCCACAGCGCCTTGCCGCCGATTTCGGCGAGCGCGCGGTCCTGGATCCGATCCCCCGTCGTGCGGATGATCACGGTCTCGACCTCGTCCGCGTGCCAGCCATGCGCGGCGCATAGCGCATCACGGACCATCGCCGCCTGTGTCCGCGCCAGCGGCGAACCGCGCGTCCCTAGCCTGAACCGGATCATCGCCGCGTCATGCAGAATCGTGCCCGGTTCGACAAGCGGGGGGCCAGGCAATAGGGCGGGGGCATGATCATCCTGGGCATCGAATCATCGTGCGACGAGACCGCGGCAGCGCTGGTGACCGGCGATCGACGGGTGCTCAGCCATCGGCTCGCGGGGCAGGAGGCGGCGCATACACCGTTCGGCGGGGTCGTCCCCGAAATCGCGGCGCGCGCGCATGTCGAGGCGCTCGAGCCGCTAATCGCGGCCGCGCTGGCGGATGCCGAGCTGACGCTGGCCGAAGTCGACGCGATCGCGGCAACCGCGGGGCCGGGGCTGATCGGCGGGGTGATGGTCGGGCTCGTCACCGGCAAGGCGTTGGCGCACGCGGCGGGCAAGCCGCTGATCGCGGTCAACCACCTCGAAGGCCATGCGCTGAGCCCGCGGCTGTCCGATCCCGATCTCGCCTTCCCCTATCTGCTGCTGCTGGTGTCGGGGGGGCATTGCCAGTTGCTGCTGGTCGAGGGGGTCGCGCGCTATCGCCGCCTGGCGACGACGATCGACGACGCCGCGGGCGAGGCGTTCGACAAGACCGCCAAGCTGCTCGGGCTCGGCTTTCCCGGCGGTCCCGCGGTCGAACGCGCGGCGGCGCTGGGGCAGCCGACGGTGCCGTTGCCGCGCCCGCTGAAGGGCTCGCCAGAGCCGCATTTCTCGTTCGCGGGGCTCAAGAGCGCGGTGTCGCGCGCTGCCGGGCAGCATCCGGCGGAAGATCTGGCGGCCTCGTTCCAGCTCGCGGTGGTCGAGTGCCTGATCGACCGAACCGCACAGGCGCTCCGATCACTGCCTGCCGGGGGTAAGCGCCCGACCGCGCTCGTCGTCGCGGGTGGGGTCGCGGCCAACATGGCGGTGCGTTCCGCGTTGCATACGCTGGCGCGCGAACATGATCTCAGGTTCGTGGCGCCGCCGCTGTGGCTGTGCACCGACAATGCCGCGATGATCGCGTGGGCGGGCGCCGAACGGTTCGCTGCGGGGCTGACCGATCCGCTCGATATCGCGCCGCGACCGCGCTGGCCGCTCGATCCGTCGGCCGAACCGGTCAGGGGCGCGGGGGTGAAGGCGTGAGGGCGAGGTCATGAAGATCGGGGTGATCGGCGGCGGTGCCTGGGGCACCGCGCTCGCGCAGGTCGCGGCG
This sequence comes from Sphingomonas oligophenolica, assembly GCF_006438955.1. Lineage (GTDB taxonomy): Bacteria > Pseudomonadota > Alphaproteobacteria > Sphingomonadales > Sphingomonadaceae > Sphingomonas > Sphingomonas oligophenolica_A. The sequence goes on from NZ_RCZK01000011.1 coordinate 7,592, forward strand.
CATGGGAATCGCGACGTGCTGCTCTGGGCGCGCGAGCCCGATGTCGTCGCCGCGATCAACGATCGTCATGAGAACAGCAGCTTCCTCGCCGGGGTCGCGCTGTCGCCGACGATCCGCGCTATGGGCTCGCTCGGCGATCTGAGCGGGTGCGACGCGCTGCTGGTCGTCACGCCCGCGCAGCACGTGCGCGCGGTGCTCGCCGAGACCTCCGTCGGTGCGACTCCGCTGGTGCTGTGCGCCAAGGGGATCGAGGCGGGGACGCGGATGCTCATCGGCGAGGTCGCACGGCAGGTCCATCCGCACGCCCCCGTCGCGGTGCTGTCGGGGCCGACCTTCGCGCACGAGGTCGCCGCGGGGCTGCCGACTGCGGTGACGCTCGCTGCAGAAGACGACGACTTGCGCGCAGCGCTGTCGGATCGCCTCGCCGCACCGCATTTCCGGCCCTATGCGAGCAGCGATGTCGTCGGTGCGGAGATCGGCGGCGCGGTCAAGAACGTGCTCGCGATCGCGTGCGGAGTCGTCGAAGGCGCGGGGCTTGGCCAGAACGCGCGCGCCGCGCTGATCGCGCGCGGCTTTGCCGAGATGACGCGCTTCGGCCTCGCCCGTGGCGCGCGCGCGGAAACGCTCGCGGGGCTCTCGGGGCTCGGCGACCTCGTCCTCACCTGCTCCTCGACTAGTAGCCGCAATTTCTCGCTCGGCGTCGGCCTGGGGCGCGGCGGTTCGGCGGGTGCACTCATGGCGGATCGCCGCACCGTGGCGGAGGGCGCGTTCACCGCGCCGGTGCTGGCCGAGGCCGCACGCGAGGCGGGGGTCGACATGCCTGTCACCGATGCGGTGTGCCACCTGCTCGCCGGCGCGGGAATCGCTGACGTCATCGCCGACCTGTTGGCGCGACCACTCCGTGAGGAAGGCGCGTGAAGTGGGCGGCGCTGCTCCGCGGCGTCAACGTCGGGGGTAATCGCAAACTGCCGATGGCCGACCTGCGCAGCTTCGTCGAAGGACTGGGCTATGGTGAGGTGCAGACGCTACTCGCCTCGGGCAACGTCGTGTTCGAGACCGACGAGCGCGATGCCGCCGCGATCGAATCGACGCTCGCGACCGCGGCCACGAAGACGCTGCGGCTCGACACCGATTGGTTCGTGCGCAGCCACGCCGATCTCGCCGCGATCATCGAGGCCAATCCGTTTCCCGATGCGGCGGAGACGCGCCCGAACCATGTCTTGGTGCTATTTCATGCCGAGGAATTTCCGGCCGGCAAAATCGATGCGCTGGGCGAAGCCTATGACGGACCCGAACGACTCGCTGCGGTCGGCCGCGAACTGTTCATCGATTTCCCCGATGGGATCGGGCGTTCGACGCTCCATCCCGCGATGGCGAAGGGCAAGTTTCCCAAGGTCGCGACCGGGCGGAACTGGAACACGGTGACCAAATTGGCGACGTTGACCGCCTGACCTGTCCGGATCGCCGGTCAGAAATCGATCGCGATGCCCTTGAGCTCCCAGTCGCCATAGCGAACCGGATCGCGGTCGAGCGGATCGTCCTCGGGGCGCCGCATCGGCTCGGGATCGGGGACCGGTTGGGTCTTCGAAAGATAGGCGGGCGGTTTGACGTGCGGGGGGCGGGTGCCCATGGCTGATCTCCTCGTCTTCATATGGCTTTCGCTCAACTGTTTTCCACCCCAGATTGTTTTCCAGGAGTATCGCCACCCTGTCTCGCCCTCCCGCCATTCTGGGCGCACCCGCCCGCCTCGCCGCCTTGCGGCTGCTCGACGCGGTGCTGCGTCGCGGCGAGCCGCTCGAATCGGCGCTGACCGCCGCGACCCGCCACATCCACGGCCCCGATCGCGGGCTCGCGCATGCGATCGCGGCGGAGGTGCTCCGGCGGTTGCCTGATCTCGACGCGCTGATCGATTCGGTCACCGAGCGCGCGCTGCCCGACGATGCGAAGGCCCGGATGGCGCTGCGGATCGCGCTGGTCCAGGTGCTGGTGCTGGGCACGCCTCAGCACGCCGCTATCTCGACCGCGCTGCCGCTGGTCGAGGGTGGCCCGCGCAAGCTGGTCCATGGTGTCTTCAGCGCGATCATGAAGAGCGGGGTGCTGCTGCCCGAAGTCCCCGCGTTGCCCGCGCCGGTCGAATATCGCTGGGACGCCGCGTGGGGCGGCGAGGTGGCGGACGCCGCCGCGCGTGCGATCGCCGCGCCGCCGCCGCTCGACGTGACGCTCGCCGACTGGTCTTCGACCGCGCAATGGGCGGAACGGCTCGGCGGGATCAGCCTGGCGCCCGGCCATGTGCGCATCGCCGATCATGCGTCGGTGGTCGACATGCCCGGTTACAAGGACGGCGCGTGGTGGGTGCAGGACCTTGCCGCGACGATCCCCGCGCGGATCATCGGGACGGGACCCGAGGGGGGCGAGGGCACCGCGATCGACCTCTGCGCCGCGCCCGGCGGCAAGACGCTCCAGCTTGTCGCGCAGGGCTGGCACGTCGCCGCGGTCGATTCGTCGCAGGCGCGGATCAAGCGGCTGCGCGAGAATCTCTATCGGACGCACAGCAAGGCCGAAGTCGTCCATGGCGACGCGCTGCTCTGGTCGCCCGCCGCGCCGGTCGACGCGCTGCTGATCGACGCGCCGTGCAGCGCGACCGGGATTTTTCGCCGTCACCCCGACGTGCTTCATCGCGTCCGCCCGAGCGTAATCGCGGAAATGGCAGCGGTGCAGGCGCGGATTCTCGCGCGCGCCGCCGACTGGGTGAAACCGGGGGGCACATTGGTCTATGCGACGTGCAGCCTGGAGCCCGCCGAGGGAGAGGTGCAGCTCGATGCGTTTCTGTCGGCGCGCAGCGATTACGCGATCGACGCGCCCGATGCGGCGATGCTGCCCCCCGGCATACCGGTTAGCGACCGCGGCTATGTTCGGACCCTGCCGGGCATGCTGGAGGCCGAGGGTGGGTGCGATGGGTTCTTCGTCGCGCGGCTCAGGCGCGCGGCATAATCGCAACGCTTCCGCCGCGGCGCATCACACGCTAGAGCACGCGGTCATGAATCCCGTCCGTATCGCGCCTTCCATCCTCTCCGCCGATTTCGCCCGCCTTGGCGACGAAGTGCGCGCGATCGACGCGGCGGGGGCGGACTGGATCCATGTCGACGTCATGGACGGTCATTTCGTTCCCAACATCTCGTTCGGCCCGGCGGTGATGAAATCGGTCCGCGGGATGACGACCAAGCCGTTCGACGTCCACCTGATGATCAGCCCGGTCGACGCGTATCTCGATGCGTTCGCCGAGGCTGGCGCGGACACGATCACCGTCCATGTCGAGGCGGGGCCGCACATCCACCGCTCGCTCCAGCACATCAAGGTGCTCGGCAAGCGCGCGGGGGTGGTCCTGTGTCCCGGCACGCCCGCCAAGATGCTCGATTACCTGATCGATATGGTCGACCTGGTGCTGGTGATGAGCGTCAACCCCGGGTTCGGCGGTCAGCAATTCATCCCGAGCCAGCTCAAGAAGATCGCGGCGATCCGCAAGATGATCGACGCCAGCGGTCGTGCGATCGATCTCGAGGTTGATGGCGGGATCGACCCAGATACCGCGGCGCGCTGCATCGACGCGGGGGCCGACGCGCTGGTCGCGGGCACCGCGGTGTTCAAGGATGGGCCGCACGGCTACGCCGCCAACATCGCTGCCTTGCGGGGCCAATGACCGACACCCCCGACGCGGAGGCCATCGACCCGCAGGCATTGGATGGCGTCGAGGAGGGCAAGCGGCTGATCCGTCTGGGTGGCGACACCGGGCTCAGCCTCGCCGAGCGGCTGTCCGAACGATTCCAGCGGCTGACCTGGCGGACGCCGATTCACACGATGCGTCTGCGCGGGCGCTATCCGCTGAAGCTGATCGCGGTGCCCGGCGACCCCGTCATCGGCGACATCAAGCGCGGGCAGGCGCTGCTGGCCGGCACCGTGTCGTTCCAGGGCGAACATCACGCGCTCGATGCGCTCGATTTTGGTCGCCGGGACTGGTCGCGCCCGTTTGCGGATTATGTCCACAGCTTCGCGTGGCTGCGCGACCTGTCCACCGTCGCGACCCGCCCGCAGGGCGCGCCGATCGCCGAACGGCTGCTGGCGCGCTGGCTCGATGCTTATTCGGACAAGGTCGATGCGCTCGCGTGGCGCCCCGATCTGTGGGGGCGGCGCATCCTGTTCTGGACGTCGCACGCGCCGCTCATCCTGTCGTCGACCGACCTGGTGTACCGATCGAGCGTCCTCAACACGCTCGCACGCGGCGCGCGGCATCTCGATCGCGGTGCCGACAAGGCCGCGCCCGGATCTCGGCGGATCGCGGCGTGGTGCGGCGTCGTCGCGGCAGGGCTGCTAATTCCCGGCGGCGATCCGCGCAAAAGTTTCGGTGAGGCCGGGCTGGCGCGCGCGCTGGCGGGCGGGCTGAGCGACGATGGCGGCGCGGTATCGCGCAGCCCCGCGATGCTGCTCGATGCGATCATGCTGCTTGCGATGCTGCGTGAAACCTATGCGGCGCGGCGGCTCGAGCTGCCCGACCCGGTGCAGGCGGCGCTCGCGCGGATGGTACCCGCCTTGCTCGGCACGACGCACGGCGACCGTGCGTTGGCGAGCTGGCAGGGCGGCGGCCCCGCCACCGCCGACCGGGTCGCGGCGGTGATCGAAGCAAGCGGGGTGCGCACCCGCCCGCTTCGTCAGGCGCGAGACTGGGGCTATCAGCGGCTCGCTGCGGGCAGCGCGGTACTGATCGTCGACGCCGCCCCGCCCCCCGTCGCGCGGCTGGTCGAAAGCGGCTGCGCGTCGACGCTGGCGTTCGAGTTTTCCGACGGCACGGCCCGGCTGATCGTCAATTGCGGTGGATCGCAGGCGGCGAGCACGCAATTGCCGAAAAAGATTATCGGGGGCCTGCGCACGACTGCGGCGCATTCGACGCTGATCGTCGGCGATTCGAACTCGACCGCGATCCACCCCGACGGCACGCTGGGGCGCGGCGTCGCCGAGGTCGAATTGTCGCGCCAGGAATCGGCTGCGGCGAGCCGGATCGAGGCCAGCCACGACGGCTATGTTCGGCGCTGGGGATTCGTCCATCGGCGGCAGTTGATGCTGACCGGCGACGGACGCGAACTGCGTGGCGAGGATGCGCTGCTGCCGAGCGGGCGCAAGCGCAAGGCACCGACGACACCCTTCGCGATTCGCTTCCATCTGGGAGCGCGGGTTGAGGCGTCCGCGACTGCCGACGGACTCGCCGCGATCCTGCGGGTTCCCGGCGGCGCGCTGTGGCAGTTCCGCTGTCGCGGCGGCATGCTCACGATCGACGATTCGCTCTGGATCGATGGGCAGGGGCGCCCGATTGCGACCCAGCAGCTCGTCGTTGTCGGTGAGGCGGCGGCGGGCGGCGCCAGCGTTAGCTGGGCCTTGAAGCGCGCCGCCTGAACCGCCAAGGGCCACCGGCATGACCGATATCCCGATCCGCCGCGCGCTCCTCTCCGTGTCCGACAAGACGGGCGTCGTCGATCTCGCCAAGGCGCTCGCCGCCCGTGACGTCGAACTCGTCTCGACCGGGGGCACCGCAAAGGCGCTGCGCGAGGCCGGGCTTGAGGTCCGCGACGTCAGCGACCTTACCGGCTTTCCCGAGATGATGGATGGGCGGGTGAAGACGCTTCACCCGATGATCCACGGCGGCTTGCTCGCGGTGCGCGACGATGCGGGGCATGCCGCGTCGATGGCGGAGCATGGGATCGGCGGGATCGACCTCGTCGTCGTCAACCTCTATCCGTTCGAGGCGACCGTCGCGAAGGGCGAGGATCGCGCCACGATCATCGAAAATATCGACATCGGCGGGCCATCGATGGTGCGGTCGGCGGCGAAGAACCATGCCTATGTCGCGATTGTCACTGACCCGGCCGATTATGCGCTGGTCGAACCAGGAACGACCACGCTCGATGATCGCAAGCGGCTGGCGGCGAAGGCCTATGCGGCGACCGCCGTTTATGACGGCGCGATCGCGCAATGGTTCGCGTTCGCCGACCAGGGCGAGCGCTTTCCCGACACGCTGCCGCTGACGTTGAAGCGTGCGGGCGACGAACTGCGCTATGGCGAGAACCCGCACCAGGCCGCCGCCTTCTACGCCGCCACCGGTCCTGCCACGCGCGGCATCGGGCAGGCACGGCAGGTGCAGGGCAAGGCGCTGAGCTATAACAATCTGAACGACGCCGACGCCGCGCTCGAACTCGTCGCCGAGTTTCGCGACGCCGAACCGACCGTCGTCATCGTCAAGCACGCCAATCCGTGCGGCGTCGCGACCGCGTCGACGCTCGCCGAGGCATACGACGCCGCGTTCGCATGCGACACGGTGTCGGCGTTCGGGGGGATCATCGCACTCAATCGCCGCCTCGACGCCGCGACCGCGCAGGCGATCGTGGGCATCTTCACCGAAGTCGTCGTCGCGCCCGATGCCGACGAGGACGCGATCGCGCTATTCGCGGCGAAGAAGAATTTGCGGTTGCTGCTGACCGGCGACCTGCCCGATCCGGCGCGCGGCGGGATCGCGGCGAAATCGATCGCGGGGGGCTGGCTGGTCCAGTCGCGCGATAACGGATGCCCGGGCGACCTCAAGGTCGTGACGAGGCGCCAGCCGACGGACCAGGAACTCGACGATTGCCGCTTCGCCTGGACCGTCGCCAAGCACGTCAAGTCGAACGCGATCGTCTATGCCAAGGACGGCAGCACCGCGGGGATCGGGGCGGGGCAGATGAACCGCCTCGAATCGGCGCGAATCGCGGCGTGGAAGGCGAAGGATGCCGCGGCGAAGGCGGGCTGGGATGCGCCCCGCACGATCGGATCGGCGGTCGCGTCGGACGCGTTCTTTCCGTTCGCCGACGGGCTGCTCGCCGCGATCGAGGCGGGTGCGACCGCGGTGATCCAGCCGGGCGGGTCGATCCGCGATGAGGCGGTGATCGCCGCCGCCGACGATGCGGGGCTCGCGATGATCTTCACCGGCATGCGCCACTTTCGCCACTAGGTCAGCGGATCGGCGCACCCAGGTTGGGCAGCGTCGCTTCGTCCGCGCTCGGCATCTTGCGGAACAGCGCACGATCGGCGGGGCCGAATGCGAATTTCCACAGGATGACGAGATACGTCGCCGCGATCGCGGGCACTCCGAAGACGATTTCGGTCCAGCGATACTGGTCGGGGAGGGAGGTGAACACCGAACCCACCGCGATCGCCGCCAGCGCCGCCCAGACCAGCGGCCACCGCCACGCCGATACCGGTGCGCCGAGGATGTGGCGGAGTAATCGCGCCTTGACGATCGAAGTAATCCCGACGCTCAGCATCAACGCGACCGCCGGCCCCGCCGCCTGAAAGCTGGTCGGCCAATCCAGCGCGCGCATGCCCAGAATCAGAGCGAGGCTCAGCCCGATCTGGACGCCGAGCATCACGGTCGAGATCATCAGGTTGCGATGCCGCGCGGTATAGACCAGCGCAGATTCGCACACCGCGCCGGTCGACGCGAACACCTCGGCGGTCAGCAGGAACCCCAGCGCTGCGGTGCCCGCGACGAACTGCGGCCCGACCACCCCCATCACGGCCTCGCCGGGGATCGATCCCATCAGCGCGAGTCCGGCCTGCGCCGCCATGATCCAGAACGCGACCTGACGCACCTGGTTGGCGATCGCGGCGCGGTCGCCATTGGCCAGGCTCTGGGTGATGACCGGGCCGAGGATCGGGTCGAAGCTCGTCTTCAGCTTCTGCGGCAGAGAGGCCACCTGCTGCGCCATGTAATAGATGCCGACGACGCGCGGCTCGAACATCACGCCCAGGATGAAGCGATCGACATTGCGGCTGCCCCATTCCAGCGCGTCGGCCCCCGCGAGCGGCGCGTTGGCGCGCGCGAGCGCGGCGAGCTTGACCGGGTGCGGTGACCAGCCATGCGGCAGGCCGTAGCTCTTGAGGAACGGCACCAGGCTCGCGATCAGTGCCGCGGTCATCGACGCGACGTAACTGAGCACCAGCCCGTCCTTGATCGTGAATAGCGAAAACGCCCAGGCCGCGATGCTGATCGTCCACGGCTCGATCACTGCGCGCGCGGTCACCGCCGCCTTGACGTTCAATCGATAGGCAAGCGCGGCCAAGCTGACGTCGGACCAGGCGATCGCGACGATGATGCACGGGAAGAATCGGTCGAGCCCGCCGATCCCGCTGTTGGGGTACATGATCTGCGGAAACGCGATCAGCACCACGCTCGCCGCCATTGATGCGACGAACGCGAGCGCCAGCGCATCCCAGACGATATTGCTGGGCGGATCGTCCGATTGGCTGAGCGCCTGCGCCAGCCCGCGTTTCAACCCCAGCGTCGCGAGCAGCGCGGCGAGCTCGACGACGACGACCGCGAGCGCAAACCGCCCGACGAGATCCGGACCGTAGAGCCGACCCGCGATGAACAGGAACGGGATCCGCGCGGCCAGCCGCAGCACGAACCCCGCGATATTGGTGCGGCCGCCCTTGGCGAGCGTATCGATGTCGGCAGTCGGTGCGGTCACGATCGGTCGGACGCGGGGGGCGACGGGGTCAATGTGCCGCGCCCCAACTCGCGCCGGTGCCGATCTCGATTCCCAGCGGCACGTCGAGTGTAACCACCGGCGCCGCCGCGGTCGCCATCACGCGCTCGATCACGGGTTTCGCCGCTTCGACGTCGCGTTCGGGCAGTTCGAAGACGAGTTCGTCATGCACCTGAAGCAGCATGCTGACATCCGTCAGCCCCGCTGCGGCGAGTGCGGGCTCCATCCGGATCATCGCGCGCTTGATGATATCGGCGCTCGATCCCTGGATCGGCGCGTTGATCGCGGCGCGTTCGGCGCCTTGGCGCTCGTGCTGGACCTTCGACTTGATCCGGGGGAAATGCGTCTTGCGGCCGAACAGCGTCTCGGTGAAGCCGCGCTCGCGGACCTGGGTCAGCGTCTCGGTGATATAGCGGTTGATCCCGGGAAAGCGTTCGAAATAGCGGTCGATCATCGCCTGCGCCTCGTCGGCGGTCACGTCGAGCCGCCCCGCGAGCCCCCAGCGGCTGATCCCGTACAGGATCGCGAAGTTGATCGTCTTGGCGCGTCCGCGGGTGTCGCGGTTGACCTCGCCGAACAGTTCCTGCGCGGTCAGGTTGTGGATATCGACGCCGTCTGCGAACGCCTGTTTAAGCGCGGGGACGTCCGCCATGTGCGCCGCGAGCCGCAGCTCGATCTGCGAATAATCGGCGGCGAGGATGACGTTCCCCGGCTCGGCGACGAACGCGTCCCGAATCTGGCGGCCCACCTCGGTGCGGATCGGGATGTTCTGGAGGTTGGGGTCGGTCGAACTCAGCCGACCGGTCTGCGCGCCGGTCAGGCTGTACGAGGTGTGGACCCGCCCCGTCGCGGGATTGATCTGCGCCTGGAGCGCATCGGTATAGGTACTCTTGAGCTTTGACAGCTGCCGCCAGTCGAGCACCCGCGCCGCGATTTCTGCGCCTGGCAAATCCTTGTCGGCGGCGATTCGATCGAGTTCGTTGACGTCGGTCGAATAGACCCCGCTCTTGCCCTTGCGACCGCCCTTGATCCCCATCTGCTCGAACAGGATGTCGCCAAGCTGCTTGGGACTGCCGATCGTGAAGGGCTGGCCCACGATCCCGTGGATCGTTTTTTCGAGGTCGGCGATCTGCCCCGAAAATTCGGTCGACAAGCCGGCCAGCTTCGCCCGGTCGACCTTGATCCCGCGGGTTTCCATCCGCGCGATGACGGGGATCAGCGGGCGATCGACCATCTCGTACACGCGCGTCGCGCCCTCCGCGGGCAGCCGTGCCTTGAACCGTTTCCACAGCCGATAAGTGACGTCGGCGTCCTCGCCGGCGTAGCGGGTTGCGGCCTTCAGATCGATTTCGTTGAAGGTCCGTTGCGACTTGCCCGTCCCCACCACGTCCTTGAACGCGATGCAGCTATGGCTGAGATGCGTCGCGGCGAGTTCGTCCATCCCGTGACCGTGGAGCCCGGCATCGAGATCGAAGCTCATGACGATCGTGTCGTCGTGCGGCGCAATGGCGATTCCGCCCACCTCATCGCACAGTCCGAGCACGATCATGTCGTATTTCAGGTTATGCCCGATCTTGAGCACCGACGGGTCCTCGAACAAGTCCTTGAGCCTGGCGAGTGCCAGCGCGCGGTCGATCTGTGGCGGCACCTCGGCGAACATGTCGCTGCCGCCGTGGCCGAGCGGGACGTAGCAGGCGAGGTTGGGGTGGAGCGCCAGGCTCACCCCGACCAGTTCGGCGCGGGTGGCGTCCACTCCGGTCGTCTCGGTATCGATCGCGATCCAGCCCTGGTGGCGCGCGATCGCGATCCAGCGGTCGAGCGCGTCGAGGTCGCCCACGGTTTCATAACCGTCGTGATCGCACGGCGGGTCCTCCTCCATCGGCACGCTGGCGGGCTGGGGAACTGGCGGGTCGGCGGGGCTCGCGCCATTCACCCCGTCGAGCTTGGTCAGCAGCGACCGGAAGCCGTGATGATCGAGGAAGGCGCGCAAGGGGGCGTCGGGGATGCCCTTCAGCTCGAGATCGTCGAGCGGCTCGGGGAGCGCGACATCGCATTTGAGCGTCACGAGTATCTTCGACAGCCGCGCCATCTCGGTATGTTCGATCAGATTGTCGCGCAGCTTGCCCGCCTTCATCGCCGGTGCGGCGGCGAGCACGGCTTCGAGATCGCCATGTTCGAGGATCAGCTTCGCGGCGGTCTTGGGGCCGACCCCAGGCACGCCGGGGACGTTGTCGACGCTGTCGCCCATCAGCGCGAGCACGTCGCCGAGCTGCATCGGCGTGATGCCAAAGAATTTTTCCGCGACATGCTCAGCGCTGAGCCGCCGATTGTTCATCGTGTCGTACAGGTCGAGCCCGGGCTCGATCAACTGCATCAGATCCTTGTCGGAACTGACGATGGTGACTTCCCACCCCTGCGCCAATGCCGCCTTGGCATAGCAGGCGATGATATCGTCGGCCTCCAGCCCCTCGGTCTCGATACACGGCAGCGAAAACGCGCGCGTCGCGTCGCGGATCATCGGGAATTGCGGGACGAGATCCTCTGGCGGGGGCGGACGCTGCGCCTTGTATTTGTCGTAGAGGTCGTTGCGGAAGGTCTTCGACGACTTGTCGAGGATCACCGCCATATGGGTCGGGCCATCGGCCTTGTGGACCTCGTCGGCGAGCTTCCACAGCATCGTGGTATAGCCATAGACCGCGCCGACCGGCTCGCCATGCTTGTTGGTGAGCGGGGGCAGGCGATGATAGGCGCGGAAGATATAGCCCGAGCCGTCGACAAGATAGAGATGGGGCATCGTGGTCGGGGTCTAGCCGAGTGTGGCGGGGCGACCAACCGAATGTTCCCCCATGGCCACACACGGCCACCCACTGTGACCCGCCTGCATCGGTGAGGCGCTAGTTGGCCGTCCCGTTCGCGCCGCGATTGCCCGCATAGGTCGCGACCGCGTTGGCAACCGCCTGGATCAGTTGCTGGCGAGACCGCACCGATTCGCGGGTGTCGCCGATCATCACCGCGATCGTATAGCGGCGCCCGTCAGGCGCAGTGATCAATCCGACATCGTTGAACCCTGCGTTGCGACCGCTCAGATCCTGCCCGGTCCCGGTCTTGTGCGCGATGCCCCACCCGCCGGGCAGCGCGGCACGCAGCCGTGCCCGACCGGTGACCGAATTGCCCATCGTATCGAGCATGATCCGGGTCGAGGTCTCCGACAGCACCTCGCCGCGCGCCAGTCGCGCAAGCGCATCGGCGATCGCGATCGGCGCGGCGCCATCGGGCGGATCGGCGGTATAGGCGTCGAGCGCGGCGGTGCGCGCGGCGTTCGACAACCGCGAGCGCGCGATCATGAAGCCGTTGTCCTGGGCATAAGCCTGGGTCCAGGTCAGTCCCGCGGTCTTCGACTGGAGCAGGCGTTCGCCGGGGCCGAACCGGATATCACCCAACTGTTTGCGCTCGATCATCGCGCGCACCGCCTGCGGCCCGCCGACATAGCTCAGCAGGCGATCATTGGCGGTGTTGTCGCTATGGGTCAGCGCGCGGGTGAGCAGGTCGCCGACGGTGGTGTGATAGCCGTCGCCCTTCACCAGCCCCGCGATCGGCTGGTGGAACAATGTCAGATCCTCGGGGCGGACGACGATCGGGTCGTCGAGGCGTGCCTTGCCCTGGTCGCGCAGGTCGAGCAGCGTGATCGCCACCCACAATTTGCTCACCGATTGCTGCGGCAGCCGCTGGCGCGCGGTTTCCTCGACGGTCCAGCCCTCGTCGACCGCGCGAACCGCGATCCCGAACTTGCCCGAGAACCCGCGGGCGAGCGCATCGATCGCGCTGGTCAGTTGGGGTGGCGCCGCCGAGCGGCGCGGCGGCACGGGGGCAGGCACCGGGATCGAGACGAACACGGGGGGCGAGGGTGCCGGGGCGCTGGCGCTAGATCCCGGGCGCTCGTTCGACCCACACGACACCAGCGCCAGCGCGACCGCGCCCAGCGTCAAGAACTGCGGTAGTTTACACATCGTTGAGCAACATCACTGGCATTAGACCCCCGTTACGCCTTACCTGTGGCCAGAGCCGGGGTGGACACAACGTCCGACGGACCCGGATTGCGACGAGGCGTCTTGTCTATACGACCAAGCGTGAACGAGGGCTAAACGCGATGCAAGGCTTTGATTTTCCAACGTTGGGCGCGCTGTTGTTCGTCGCCGCGCTGGTCGCGATCGCGACGCACAAGTTGAAGCTTCCCTACAGCATCGGGCTGGTCGCGGCGGGGGTGGCGCTGGCGTTGATCGCGCCGGGGACCACGCCGCCGCTGACGCCGGAACTCATCTTCTTCGTGTTCTTGCCGCCGCTGGTGTTCGAAGCGGCGATCCAGATTCCATGGAGACCGCTGCGGCGCGAGATGCCGCTGCTGCTCGCGCTCGTGACGATCGGGGTCGTCCTGGCGGCGGGGGTGGTCGCGGTGGGTATGCATTGGTGGATGAAGTGGAGCTGGATCGGCGCCGCGCTGTTCGGCGTGCTGATCGCCGCCACCGACCCGGTCGCGGTGATTTCGGCGTTCAAGCAACTGCGCGTCCAGCCGCGGCTCCATCTGCTGGTCGAGGCCGAAAGCCTGCTTAACGACGGGGTCGCGGCGGTCGGCTTCGCGATTCTCGTGACGATTGCGGCGGGCGCCGATGCGAATGTCGGCACGATCGGATTCGATCTCGTCAAGACGGTGTTCGGTGGGATCGCCGCGGGCGCGGTCGTCGCGCTGCCGCTGATCCTGATCGCGGGGCGGACCCGCGATCGGCTCGTCGAGATCACGCTGACCATGCTGATCGCCTATGGCAGTTTCCTGCTCGCCGAGCATTTCCACGCCTCGGGGGTGCTCGCGACGCTCACCGCGGGGCTGATCGTCGGCAATTACGGTTTCCTGGGATCGATCAGCGACGATGGGCGACAAGGCGTGCTCCATCATTGGGAATTCGTCGCGTTCCTGATCAATTCGATGATCTTCATCCTGATCGGCGGACGCGAGGCGCATACCCCGATCCTGGCGCTGATCGAGGCGGCGATGGCGGCGACGCTGCTCAGCCTGGCGGGGCGTGCGGTCGCGGTTTATCCGGTGATGATGGCGTTCACGAAGACGCGGCTGTGCGTCCCCTGGGCCTATAAGCACGTGCTGTTCTGGGGGGGCTTGCGCGGAGCACTGGCACTGGCGCTGGCGCTCGCGTTGCCCGCGAGCGTTCCCGAGCGCGGCCAGATCATCACCGTCGCGTTCGCGGTCGTCGCGTTCTCGATCTTCGTCCAGGGGCTGACGATGCCGCTGATCATCCGCTGGCTCGGGTTGATCCGCGACGAGGGTGTCGAGCCGACCGACAAGGAAAAGCTTACCGAACCGGTCGGGTCGCCAGTCTGAGCAGGTCCGGTCAAGCGCCTTGTATAAAGGTGAAGCGATCATAATATACCCCCCGTGGGTATAGAATCGACCGTCAAACCTCACCGATCCGCCACGATCAATCGGCTCCGCCGGATCGAGGGCCAGGTGCGCGGTGTCGCATCGATGGTGGAGAACGATCGCTATTGCATCGACATTCTCCACCAGGTGCAGGCGGTGAAGGCCGCGCTCGCCAAGGTCGAGAGCGGCATCCTGAAGGATCATGCGGCCTGCTGTGTCGCGGACGCGATCGCGTCGGGCGATCCGGCGGCGCAACGCGGCAAGTTCGCCGAACTGGTCGATTTGTTCGAAAAGGTGAAACGATGACCACGACCAAGAAACGAGCCACCGTCCACCGGATGGTGATGGAAAAGCACGTCTGCCCGTGGGGACTCAAGACCAAGTGGCTGCTCGAGCACGAGGGCTATGACGTCGAGGATCATTGGCTGACGACGCGCGCGGAAACCGATGCGTTCAAGGCCGAATGGGATGTGAAGACCACCCCGCAGACCTTTATCGATGGCGAACGGATCGGCGGCTATGACGATCTGCGCCGGTATCTGGGCAAGCCGGTCAAGGATCCCGATGCGGTGACGTACACGCCGGTCATCGCGATCTTCGCGATGACCGCGCTGATGGCGCTGGCGGGAAGCTGGGCGACGCTCGGCGCGCTGCTCACCGTGCGCGCGGGCGAGTGGTTCATCGCGTTGTCGATGTGCGTGCTCGCGATCCAGAAGCTGCGCGACATCGATAGCTTCGCGACGATGTTCCTCGGTTACGACCTGCTCGCCAAACGGTGGCTGCCCTATGCCTATCTCTACCCGTTCGGCGAGGCGCTGGCGGGGGTGTTGATGATCGCGGGCGCGGCGATGTGGCTCGCGGTGCCGGTCGCGCTGGTCATCGGCGGGATCGGCGCGGTCTCGGTGTTCTACGCGGTCTACGTCCAGAAGCGCGAATTGAAATGCGCGTGCGTCGGCGGCAGTTCGAACGTGCCGCTGGGCTTCGTGTCGCTGACCGAAAATGTCATGATGGTCGCGATGGCGATCTGGATGATCGCGACGTGACGCGCACGCTGGTCGACGGCGAATTCGGCCTGCGATCACGGGATGACATCAGGCGCGAAATCGATGTCCCCTTGCATCTGGGCCGGATTATGCGCCAAGCGGCTTGCTCCTCCCCGGGTGTTACATCGACCATGCTATAGGTGTGGCGCCTGAAGGAGTGACGACATGACCGATTCCCCCATCGACCGAGCCGGGCTGACCGTGGCGGAGCCACTGGTGCGGTTCGTCGAAGAGCAGGCGTTGCCGGGGACGGGGATTGAGGCAAACGCGTTCTGGCGTGGGGTCGCCGATATTTTCGCGCGGTTCGCGCCGATCAATCGCGAACTGCTGGCGACGCGCGATGCGATGCAGGCCAAGATCGACGCGTGGCATGTCGCGCAGGCGGACGAGCCGATCGATCAGCGCGGCTATCAGGCGTTTTTGACCGAGATCGGCTATCTGGTCCCCGAACCCGCGCGGTTTGCGATCACCACCACCAACGTCGACCCAGAGATCGCGACGATGGCGGGGCCGCAACTCGTCGTTCCGGTGCTCAACGCGCGGTTCGTCCTCAACGCCGCAAACGCGCGCTGGGGCAGCCTGTATGACGCACTCTACGGGACCGACGCGATTCCCGGGAAGCCGGTGGGCAAGGGCTATGACGCGACGCGCGGCGCAGAGGTGATCGCGTGGGCGAAGCGGTTCCTCGATGCGGCGGTGCCACTGGCCAGCGGATCGTGGGCGGACTGGACCGGCGGCGAGCCGACGTTGGCCGATCCCGCGCAACTGGTCGGGCACGCGGGCGACAATCTGCTGCTGCGTCACCATGGCCTGCATCTCGAGGTCGTGGTCGATCGCACTCATTCGATCGGCCGGGACGACCCCGCGGGCATCGCCGACGTACTGCTCGAATCGGCGCTGACGACGATCGTCGATCTCGAGGATTCGATCGCTGCGGTCGACGCCGACGACAAGGTCGCGGCCTATGCCAACTGGCTCGGGCTGATGAAGGGCGACCTGTCGGCCAGCTTCGCCAAGGGCGGTGAGACGGTGACGCGGGCGCTGGAACCCGACCGGGATTACGTCGCCCCCGATGGCACTCGTTTCGCGCTCCCCGGTCGCAGCCTGCTGTTCGTCCGCAACGTCGGGCACCTGATGACGACCCCCGCCATCCTGCTGCCCGACGGCACCGAAGCGCCCGAAGGCATCCTCGATGCGATCATGACGAGCCTGATCGGCGTCCACGACCTGAGGCGACAGGGGAAATTCGTCAACAGCCGCGCGGGGTCGATCTTCATCGTCAAACCCAAGATGCACGGCCCCGACGAATGCGCGTTCACCAACGACCTGTTCGACGCGGTCGAGGATCTACTCGGGCTCAGCCGGCATACGATCAAGGTCGGGGTGATGGACGAGGAGCGCCGGACCAGCGCCAACCTCGCCGCGTGCATCCACGCGGTGAAGGACCGGATCGTCTTCATCAACACCGGCTTTCTCGATCGCACCGGCGACGAGATGCACACCGCGATGCGCGCGGGTCCGATGATCCGCAAGGGCGAGATGAAGAACGCCGACTGGATCAAGGCGTATGAGGATCGCAACGTCCAGATCGGGCTAGCCTGCGGATTGGATGGCAAGGCGCAGATCGGCAAGGGGATGTGGGCGGCGCCCGATAAGATGGCCGCCATGCTCGACCAGAAGATCGGCCACCCCAAGACTGGCGCGAACACCGCCTGGGTGCCCTCGCCGACTGCAGCGACGCTCCACGCGACGCATTATCATGGCGTCGATGTCTTCGCGCGGCGGCGCGAGCGCGCGGCGGAGGGCGTCGCGTCGCTCGACCGGCTGCTCGACGTGCCGGTCGCGACCGGGCGCAACTGGCAACCGCACGAGATCGCGGAGGAACTCGACAACAATGCGCAGGGCATCTTGGGCTATGTCGTGCGCTGGGTCGACCAGGGGGTGGGGTGTTCGAAGGTGCCCGACATCCACGACATCGGGCTGATGGAGGATCGCGCGACGCTGAGGATCAGTTCGCAGCATATGGCGAACTGGCTGCTCCACGGGGTCGCGACCGCGGCGGAGATCGACGCCGCGTTCGTCAAGATGGCGGCGAGGGTCGACGCGCAGAATGCGGGCGACCCGGCTTATCGGCAGATGGCGGGCAACGAGGCGCACAGCCTCGCCTATCAGGCGGCGCGCGCGCTCGTGTTCGAGGGGGTGGAGCAACCCAACGGCTACACCGAGCCGCTGCTCCATCAAGCGCGGGCGAAGGCCAAGACCGCCTGATCGCGGCGGCGGTCGCGTGCCGTGTTACGGCAGGTTGGGATTGGCGGCCTTGTCCGCGGACTTCTTGTCGCTGCGCGCGACCCTGGCCTGTTGCGCGAAACAGCCGAGCGACCCGCCGGCGCCGACCGCCGAGCAGCTGCCGATCGTGTCGACTCCCGATCCCGGCGTGCCGAGCGTCCCTTGTGCGCGCGCGGCCCAGCTTTCGTTCTCCGGGGTCACCGCGAATTCGCGCAATTCCTTGGGGACGCGATATTGTTCCTGCGCGTCGCGGCGTTCGCAGATCACGATCTCGTCGCCGTCGGTGTTGGTCGGGCAGCGTTCGTTGCCGTAGAGGACGAGCACGCCGTTGATTGGCGCGCGCTTGGCAACCTCGCCCACGCCCTTGGGTGCGGTGCGCGGCTTGACCCCGGGCAGCGCGGGTTGGGCGCTGACCTGGTGCGCGGCCACCGCGGCGGACGCCGAGGTATCGACCGGCGCGGGCGCCTGCTGCGCGAATGCAGGCGTCGCGGTAAGGATCAGGGCCGTCAACATCATACGCATCGCCAACTCCGTCAAATACGCTTCGCGGCGCCGATCGCCACCTTGCAGCCCAGGCGAATCAGCGCGCTGAGCACCGGATAGCCCGGTGTGTTCTCCGCCCCCGCCGCGATCGCATGATCGCGATGTTCGAGTTCTTCGGCCTGGAAATCGCGAATCGCGGCACCGAGTTCGGGATCGTCGTCGCCGAGCGTGTCGAGCTGTTCCTGATAATGCTGGTCGATCTCGGTCTCGACCGCGGCGGTGCATGCCATCGCGGCGTCAGGCCCCATCGCCGCGGTCGCCGCGCCGAGCGCAAACCCCGCGACAGTCCAGAACGGCTGGAGCAAGGTAGGGCGAACCCGCCGGTCCGCAATCATCGCGTCGAAGAACGCGCGGTGGCGTTCCTCCTGCGCGGCCATATGGTGGATCGCGCGCGACGCAGGATGACGATCGCCCAGGATCGCGAGCTGGCCCGCATAAATCCGGGTCGCGCCATATTCCCCCGCCTGGTCGACGCGCACCATCGCGTCGGTCGCGCGGGGAGCATCGCCGGGGCGCCAGCGCGTCATCGGCGTTTCCCGAGCAGGATCGCGATCGTCGCGGCAGTGCCGAGCGAGATGAGCGCGTTGAACCCCGCAAGCGAGATGCCGCCGAGTGTCCACTGCGCGACATCGCACGGGACGACCGGGGTGCCCATGATCCGATCGAGCCGTTGTGCCGGCGTTAGTCCGGCCAGATCGAGCGTGCCGGTGCAGGCGGTGACGCCGTGCCACCAGCGATATTCGACCCCCGCATGATACACCGCAATCACGCCGGAGATCGCGATCAGCAGCGCCGCGATCCCGACCAGTCCCTTGGTGACGCGCGGCGGCATCATGAATGCGAGCGCCGCGACGAGGATCGCGGCGTAATGCGGCCAGCGTTGCCACAGGCACATCTCGCAGGGGAACAGCCCGCCCCAGAGCTGGAAGCTCCACGCCCCCGCGAGCAGTGCCAGCGGGACGATCAGCGCCAACAGGCGCGCCTGGCGCTGGCTCCGGGTCACTTCGTCGCGGGCTTCGCGGCGGTCGGGTCAACGATCGGCTTGGTCGCCGCGGCGACCTGGGTCGGGCCGCCCAATCGCGCGATCGTCTTCAACGCATAATAGAGCTGGAAGTCGGGAATCCCCTGCTTCTTGAGCTGGTCGGCGGTCATGGTAAAGCGCGGATCGTCCTTGACGTCTTCCTCCAGCACCGCGTTGTCGGCCTTCACCTCGTTGATCAGGTGGCGGCGCAGGTCGGCTTCGCGGAAGACCGGGCGGGTCTTGTAATCGGGGTCGCTGATCTGCGGCACCGCGATGTCGGGGGCGATCCCGCCCTCCTGCACCGATCGGCCCGACGGGGTGTAATAGCGCGCGGTGGTGAGCCGGAGCGCACTGTCGGGGCCGAGCGGCAGCAGCGTCTGGACCGATCCCTTGCCGAAGGTGCGTTCGCCCATGATCAGCGCGCGATGATGATCCTGGAGCGCGCCCGCAACGATCTCCGATGCCGAAGCGGTGCCCGCATCGGTCAGCACCACGACGGGCAGGCCATGCGCATCGTCGCCAGCCTTGGCGTAATAGCGTTCGATATCGCTCTTCTCGCGCCCGCGCTGCGAGACGATCTCGCCATGGTCGAGGAACGCGTCGCCGACCGCGATCGCCTGGGTCAGCAACCCGCCGCCATTGTTGCGCAGGTCGACGACATAGCCGAGCGGGCGGTGGCCGAGCGACTTGTCGATCCCCATGATCGCGGCACGCGTGTCCGCGCCGGTGTTTTCCGAAAAGGTGTTGATGTTGATATAGCCGACATCGCCGCGGACTTCCCACTTCACCGGTTTCTGGACGATGACCTCGCGAATCATCGTAACGTCCAACGGCTTGTCGCGCCCGGGGCGGACGAGGCCGAGCGTGATCTTGGTACCCGGCTTACCGCGCATCAAGCCGATCGCGTCGTCGAGCGATTCGCCGTAAATCAGCTTGCCGTCGATGTGCGTGATGTAATCGCCCGCCTTCACCCCGGCGCGCGCCGCGGGCGTGTCCTCCTGCGGCGCGATGACCTTGACCGCGCCATCCTCCATCGAGACGGTGAGGCCGAGCCCGCCGTAGTTGCCCTCGGTCTGGATCTTGAGATTGTCGTAGTCGAGCGCGTCCATATAACTCGAATGCGGATCGAGGCTGGCGAGCATCCCCGCGATCGCGCCCTTGATCAGCTTCTGGTCGTCGACCTTGTCGACGTAATCCGCCTTGATCCGGTTGAATACGTCGAGGAACTGATCGAACTCGCGATAGGTGCTCGAATCGGCCGCCGCCATCGCCTGGGTGGCGAGGGGAACCAGCGTGAGGGTGCCGAGCAGGGCGGTCGCGGTGAGAAAAGGGCGGGCCATCGATAATCCTGAAGGCAGAGGGGCAATCGGCGCGTTCTAGCGGTAACGACGCGAGCTAGCAAAGCACTTGGCGGCTGAACGCCGCGTGAGCGGGGCGCGTGCTTTTCTTCACCCCGCCAGGCTGGCGATATCGACGGGCTCGCCGCGGCGGCGGAGTTCGACGGTGACCCGCGGTTCGTCGCGTCGCGCCGCGAGGCCGATCGGGTCGCCCATCGCGACGTGCGCACCCCTGGTGACGACGGTTTCCGACAGCCCGGTGACGAGCGTCGTCCAGCCATCGCCGTGGTCGAGGATCACGATCGTCCCATAGTCGCGAAAATGCCTCGCGAATCGCACCGTCCCCGCGGCGGGGGCGACGACCGGCGCGCCGGGGGCGACCGCGAAGGTGAGGCCGCGCGAGCGCACCCCCGCCTCCGAAATTTCGCCGAGCCCGGTCACCAGCCGTCCGGCCACCGGTAGGCGGTACACGCCGCGCAACGGCGCGGGCGGGGTCGCGTCGGGGGCGAGCGGGCGCGGATCGGGGCCGGGGAGCGCGACCAGCGTGGCGGCGGTGGCCTGCGCATTGCCGGTTTCCGCCATCCGGTCGACCAGATCGCGCGCCTGTTCGCCGAGCGCCAGCGCGCGATCCGATTCGCCGATCGCATTGCGTCCGAGGGCCTGGCTCTTGCGACGATGGTCGGCCTCGAGTCGGGCGAGTGCGACGCGATTCGATTCGAGGGTCGCGCGTCCCTGGCGCAGCGCGGTGGCGGCGAGCGCGGCGTTGCGCTGGAGCCGCCGGGTGGCGGCGACCTGGGTGCGGACGCTCGCGGTTTCGGCGCGAATCTTGGGAAGCGCGCTGCCCAGCACCGCGCGGACATGGACGAGGTCGTCGACCGATCCCGGCTGGGCGATCACCGCGATCGCTGGGCGGCGCGCAAGCGATTCGAGCGCAGCGAGCAGGCGCGCAGCTGGGGCCTGCGCCGCGCCCAGTTCGGCCTGGCGATCGGCGAGCAGCCCGGTGACGATCGCGCTGCGCGCTTCGGCGGTCGCCAGATCGGCGGCGCTCGCGGCGACGCGTGCGGTGAGCGCGTCCTCCTCGGCCTGCGCGCGTTCGGCGGCGGTGCGTTCGGCGGCGGCGAGCTTGTCCAATTCGCGCGCGCGCGCCGCGGCCCCGGCGGCGTCGCGCTTGGCGGCGACGAGCTTGGCCTGCTGATCCGCGAGTGAGGGCAGCTGCGCAGTCGCGCTCGACGCGAGTAATATCGTGAGGGCGAGGGCTGCGAACCGCATCGGGTCAACCTTCACGATGATAGGGATGGTTGGCAAGGATGCTGGTGGCGCGGAACAGTTGCTCGGCGAGCATCGCGCGCGCGAGCAGGTGAGGCCAGGTGGCGCGCCCGAACGACAGGAGCAGGTCAGCCTCGGCGCGGGTCGCGTCGTCGAAGCCATCGGCCGCGCCGATCAGGAACCGCGCCTCGCGGATGCCGTCGTCGCGCCAGCGCTCGAGTTGTTTGGCGAACTCGAGCGAGCCCAGCACCTCGCCCTTCTCGTCGAGCAGCACGCGTTTCGTACCGGAGTCGAGCGCGGGCATCTTGCCGCCACGGTCGGGCAACTCGCTGACGCGCGTCGGCCAGGCGATGCGTTTCAGGTAGCGGTCCACCAGCTCGGCCTCGCTCGATCGGCCGATCCGCCCGCGCGCGACGATGTGAAGGAGTATCTAGGCTGGCCTGGCATTGGCGGCGGTGAATGCGCCGACCTGCGACGGCGCATCGCCGAACTGCCACATGCGTTCGAGATTGTAGAAGCTGCGCACTTCGGGGCGGAACAGGTGGACGATGACGTCACCGGCATCGAGCAAAACCCAGTCGGCGGTCGGGAGCCCTTCGATCCGGGTGATCCGCCCGGTTTCAGCCTTGATCCGTTCGGCGAGCTTGCCGGCCATCGAGGCGACCTGCCGCGTCGACCGGCCACTCGCGATTACCATGTAATCCGCGATCGATGATTTGCCCGCGAGCGGAATCGAAATGGCCTCGACCGCCTGGTCGTCGTCGAGCGACTGCATCACGAGGGCGTGAAGCGCCTCGATCTCGTCGGGGGTGGACGCACGGGGCGCGGGGGTCGAACTAGCCAAGGGGTCTCCTGGGTATGCGGGATTGGTGGCGGAATTGCCGGGTCCAATCGGGATTCGCCGCGCGTGCGGCGGTCGCGGAGGTCGGGTCGGGGCGGAAGCGCAACAGCACGAGTGCCGGCAATCTCCACGTCGTCCAGCTCTTCGCCTGGTCTGCGGGCCGTTGGAAGCGTCGCAGCCAACCCATCGCGGGGGCCGCGTGGGCAACCGCATCATACCCCGGACGCGCGACAACCGCAATCGGGATCGTGCGCGCGATCCGCCGCCAATCGCGCCAGCGGTGAAATTGAGCGAGATTGTCCGCCCCCATCAGCCAGATGAATCGACGTTTGGGGTAACGACGCTGGAGCGCTAGGATCGTGTCGATCGTGTAACGCGTGCCCAGTTTCGCCTCGATATCGGTCGCGCGGATCGGCGCGCGCCGCGCCATCGCGCGCGCCGACGCGAGGCGGAGCGCCAGCGGTGCCATATCCCTCGCGCCCGCCTTCAACGGATTGCCCGGCGATACCAGCCACCACGCCCCGTCGAGCGCCAGTGCGCGGATCGCGGCGAGCGTTACTCCGCGATGCCCGCGATGCGCAGGATTGAAGGAGCCGCCGAGAAGGCCGGTCGTGCGCATGGCGTCCGCTACCATATCCGCTTGCGTAGAAGCGAGAGCGTCCTGCTCAGGGTTGCTACAGCCTGACTCGACTGTTCGACCTGACCCTAGCAACCCAGTCCGCTCGGCCCATCAGCAGGGGTATTTCTTCGCGATCACCCTCGCGTACCCGTCCTTGAGCGGCAGCTTCTTGTCAGTGGGGGACAGTGCGTCGAGCCCGGCCAGCATGTCCATGATCCCGACCGATTGCCCTTCGGGGATGCACGCGATCGGGGGCTTGCCCGCCGTGCGGCGCGCGACGCCGTCGGCCTTGAGCTGGCGGGTCGCGGCGTCCGCCTCCGCCTTCAGCGTCGTATAGTCGGGCGACATCAGCGCCAGCAGCGGATTGGCGCGCAGAGGCGCGGCCTTGGCGAGAAACGAATCGACCGTCATCGCGGCGTTGGCGGGGAGGGCCACACCGGCGGCAAGAACGAACGCGATCAACGGCTTGAACGACATCGGCTGCACTCCGAGAGGAATGCCGCCGACTAAGGTCGTCAAACTGACGCGAGGCTGAACGGACTTATGCGCCGAGCGGCGATGGGGCGCCGAACGGCCCGTTGGGACGCCGTGTCTTGGGGATCGAGGTGCCCGCGCGGGGCATGTTGCTCTTCGGATCGGCATCGATCCGCCCGATCTCCTCGCCCGCGATGAGCTTCTTGATCTCGTCGCCCGACAGCGTTTCATATTCGAGCAGCGCGCCCGCGAGCAGGTGGAGCTGGTCGATATGGTCGGTCAGCAACTGTTTGGCGCGGTTCAATCCACCCTCGACGATCATCTTGATCTCGTCGTCGATCAGTTGCGCGGTCTTGTTCGACATCCGCGCCGGCTGCGACGACGAATAGCCGAGATAGGTTTCGCCCTCGGGCTGCGCATATTCGACCGGGCCGACCTTGTCCGACATGCCCCATTTGGTGACCATGTCGCGCGCCAGCCCGGTGGCATATTGGATGTCCGACGACGCGCCGCTCGAGACCTTATCGTAGCCGAAGATCACTTCCTCGGCGACGCGCCCGCCCATCGCGACCGCCAAGTTCGCGTACATCTTGTCGCGGTGATAGCTGTAGCTGTCGCGTTCGGGTAGCCGCATCACCATGCCCAGCGCACGGCCGCGCGGGATGATCGTCGCCTTGTGGATCGGATCCGACGCCGCCTCATGGACCGAAACGATTGCATGGCCCGCCTCGTGATAGGCGGTCATCCGCTTTTCGTCCTCGGTCATGACCATCGACCGGCGCTCGGCGCCCATCATGACCTTGTCCTTGGCCTCCTCGAACTCGGCCATCGCGACCAGCCTTTTGCCCTTGCGCGCCGCAGTCAGCGCGGCCTCGTTGACGAGGTTGGCGAGATCAGCGCCCGAAAACCCGGGGGTGCCGCGCGCGATGACCCGGGGGTCGACGTCGGGCGCGAGCGGCACCTTCTTCATATGGACTTCGACGATCTTGATCCGGCCTTCGATATCGGGCCGCGGCACAACGACCTGGCGATCGAATCGGCCTGGGCGCAGCAATGCAGGGTCGAGCACATCGGGGCGGTTGGTCGCCGCGATGATGATGATGCCCTCGTTCGCCTCGAACCCGTCCATTTCGACCAGCAGCTGGTTGAGCGTCTGTTCGCGCTCGTCGTTGCCGTTGCCGAGGCCCGCGCCGCGATGGCGGCCGACCGCGTCGATCTCGTCGATGAAGACGATGCACGGTGCGGATTTCTTGGCCTGTTCAAACATGTCGCGGACGCGGCTGGCGCCGACGCCGACGAACATCTCGACGAAGTCCGAGCCCGAGATCGTGAAGAACGGGACACCCGCCTCCCCCGCGATCGCGCGCGCGAGCAGCGTCTTGCCGGTACCTGGTGCCCCGACGAGCAGCGCGCCCTTGGGGATTTTGCCGCCGAGCCGCGCGAATTTGGTCGGATCCTTGAGAAATTCGACGATTTCCTCGAGCTCCTCGCGGGCCTCGTCGATGCCCGCGACGTCCTCGAACGTGACCCGGCCTTCCTTTTGCGTCAGCATTTTCGCGCGCGATTTACCGAAACCCATCGCGCCGCCGCCGGTGTTCTTCTGCATCTGCTTCAACACGAAGAACGCGATGCCCAGGAACAGGATGAACGGCAGCGACTGGTAGAGCAGCATCATCCAGATCGACGTGGCTTCGTCGGGCTTGGCCGCGATCGTGACATTCTTGTCGCGCAGATGCGGAACCAGCGTCGCGTCCTGGATCGGATAGGATTTGAACTTTTCGCCGCTGGTATAGGTGCCGGTGATCACATCGCGACCGATCGCGACATCCTTGACCGTGCCCTCGTCGATCTTATCGAGGAACTGCGAATACGCGATCGTGTTGCCCGCATCAGCGGTCCCGCGACCGTCGAGCATCGTGACGAACAGCGCGAGCCCGAACAGGATGGCGACCCAGATGAGGAGGCTCTTCATCCAGGGGCTGGTGCCGCCGCCGTTGCCGGGCTGTTTGTCGTTATCGTTCATCGGTGACCTTTCAGCCGTCAAGATAGGCGCACCAACGTTAATGGCAATGGAACAAACCGCGCGCGGGTAAGCGATTGCGCGGAGTTAGCGGCCGCGGCGCGCCGGGGCGGGACGGAAGCGCCAGCGCCCGCCGCCCGGGGTCACCGAAACCCCCGATTGGGTGGCGCGCCGATCCTGCCCCAGAGCATCGAGCAGCGGTTCGACATTAGTCGATTCGGTGAAGTCCGGCTCGGTGATCGCGGCGGTGGCCCGCACCTGCGCCACGCCCCGTCGGACCAGGCGGCGGAGGAGTTCGCGCGGCAGGTCGGCGACATCGAGGTCGACCCCCTTTGCCGCGTACTGCGCGCGGGCGGTCCACAGCCAGTCGACCATCGCGCGCACATCGGCATCGGCGTCGGCCAGCGCGGCGGCGCTGCGCGCGATCTGCGCGGCGCCGAGCCATTCGTGGGTATCGAACAGGCGGCGGAACCGGGTGCGATCGTGCGCGGGATCGCGATTGGTCGGATCGTCGGCAAACGGCACCTCGCGGCGGCGGACGATCGCGCGCAATTCGGCGCGGCGCCAGTCGAGCAACGGGCGGACCACGGTCTTCCCCGCGATCGTCGTTCGCGCACGCACCCCCGCGAGCCCGGCGAGCCCCGATCCGCGCGCGGCGCGCATCAGAAAGGTTTCGGCCTGATCGTCTACGTGGTGCGCGGTGGCGATCGCGACTGCGCCGATGCTCCGCGCATGATGGCCAAGCAGCGCGTAGCGCGTTTTGCGCGCCTGCGCCTGAAGGCTCGCGCCCTCAATCGAGTCGGAGGGAACCAACGTCGTGTGGGACAGGCCGAGCCGCGCACAATAGGCCGCGACCATCGCGGCCTCCGCCGCCGCCGCGGTGCGCAGCCGGTGATCGACCGTTGCGACCGCAACGCCGCCGGGCAGATCGGCATCGGCGGCGAGCGTCAGCATTGCCATGCTGTCGGCGCCTCCCGACACCGCGAGGAGTACGGGACCGACCGCGTCGCCGAGGCTCGCGGTCAGGTCGTGGCGGAATCGTTCCGCCGCGGGGACCAGCGGATCAGCCGCATTTGGCGGCGGCCCGACCCTTCTCGACATCGGTCTTCATCCCTGCGGAAATCTTGCTGCCGTACACATCGGTCAGTTCGCCATAAACCTTGCAGGCGTCGGCGGGCTTGTTGAGCTTCATCAACGCCTGCGCGAGATAATAGAGGCTGTCGGGCGCGCGCTCGCCGTCGGGCATTTTCTTGTAATTGTCGTAGAACGCCATCGACGCGAGGCTGGGCTTGCCCTCGTCGAGATAGGCGCGGCCGAGCAGGTTTTGCGCGTAGCTCGCACGGCGGGTCTTGGGATAGGTCGCGACGACCTTCTTCAACTGCGCTTCCGCCGCAGGATAGTCCTTGGCGTCCCACAGCCGATAGCCATAGATATAATCGTCCTCGGCGGCGTCGCCAGTCGACGGCTTCTCGATTCCCGCGGCGCTCGCGACCTTGGGGGGTTCGATCCCTGGCTTCGGCCGGGCGAGGGCGGGCTTGGACGCGGTCGCCGGGGGCGTGTCGTCGGCGCGCGCGATCGGCGCGGGGCCTTGCATCAACCCCGCCAGCTTCGCGTCGGTCGTGCGCTTGTAGGTTTCGAACTGATCCTGCAGGCGGCGCTGATTGTAGCCGCTCTCTTCGACCTGGTTGGTCAGCCCGGCGAGCTGCTGTTCGAGCGCGGTGATCCGGTTCGACAGATCGGCGACCGCGCTGGTCGCGGGCGTTCCGCCGATCGGGCTGGTGCTCGTCGGTGCGACGATGTCGGGCATCAGCGTGCCCGCGCCGCCCGCGAACACCTTGCGCTGGACCGCGCGCATCTCGCTTTCGAGCTTTCCGACTCGGCCGTCGAGATTCTGCGCGAACGCGGTGGCAGGAATCAGGCTGGCGGCACCCGCCAGAACGACGATCAGTTTACGCATGGGTCGGACACCCCCCGGTGCAACGATGGTTAACGGATAGTACCATAGCCACAACCGCGACTCGTGCGCCAGCCTTTGCCACGATTAGTTGGTGGCCCTGCGCAGGGCCCCCGCCGATGCAAGATTGGCGCGCTGGGTTTCGGTCAGTCGCGGGGCGGCGGGGATGCGCGCCGTCACTCGCGCGGCAGGGCGCGCGTTGCGGGTCGGGCTCGACGGTGCCAGCGCGGTCGAATTGCCGGTCGCGGCGCTGGGGGCCGGTTCGGGGGTGCCGTTCAGCCGCGCCGCGATCGCCGCGCCGCTGACCCGGACGTCCTTAATCGGGCGGTCGCCGGTGCCGAGCGGGGGAACCGACGACCCGTTGAGCGTGATCTGAAGCTTGTCGGGACGCCCGACGTTGATCATCGGGTCCTTGGCATCGGCGGGCACGTCGAACCGATCGCCGGGCTTCATCGTCCCCAGGAACAGTGTCTTGTCGTCGGCATCATAAACCCGCAGCCACACCTCGTCGGTCGCGGCCAGCGTGACCTGGCCGCCGGTCGGCGGGGTCGTCGCGGCGGGGCTCTGCGCCGCTGGTACCGCGGCGGGCGCGGTGGCGATCTGGTCGACCGCCGCCTGATCGCCGGCCGAACCCCCGCGGAACAGGTCGGTGCCGTAGAGCAGCCCGACCAGGATCAGGATCGCGAGCGCGACCCCGACGCCGACGATCGCGACGCCGCGCGACGGCACCCGCGCGGGATCGGCGGTTTCATAGGGGACATATTCGGGGGTTCGCGGTCCGAGTTGATTGAGCTCGGCACGGACCTGACGCGCGATCGCGACCTCGTCGGCACCGGTCGCGCGGGCGTGGGCGCGCGCGAATCCGACCGCGTAGGTGGGGGATGGCAGACCGGCGTAATTGCCCGCCTCGATCGCCTCGAGATGGCGGATCGGCACCCGGGTGCGCGCCGCGATCTCCGCGAGCGTCAGGCCACTGGCCTCCCGCGCGCCCTGCAGCATGGCCTTCGCGTCGCGCGGCGGGGCTGGGGTAGCAGGCTGACCGGACTCGACCTCGTCCATTCTATTCTCCACCGCGGGCGAGTGGGCCTCCCGCATCGTTCATGTCCCAGAGGGACCGACCCGTGTCAACGCGCAGCCCCGCGCGAATCCGTCGATTACGCCAGTTCGACCCCTGTGCGGGTTGCCCAGTCCGCCAGTGCGCCACGCATGTCGCGGGGCGGGTTGGCAAGGAGGCCGGTCATGAAAGTTTCGATCGCGCCGCGGTCCAGGCTGCGCAGCATCGCCTTGATCGGCCCGACCGCGGCGGGGGTGATCGACAGCCGGTCGATCCCGACCCCGATCAGCGCCATCGCCTCCAGCGTTCGCCCGCCCATTTCGCCGCACACCGCCAGCGCCACCCCGGCCTCGCGGCACGGCCCAACGACTCGCGCGATGAAGCGCAGGATCGACGGGCTAAGCCAGTCGTAGCGTTCGGCGAGCTTCGGATTGGCGCGATCCGCGGCGAACAGGAACTGGGTGAGGTCATTGGTCCCGATCGACAGGAACTCGAGCTTGGGAAGCAGCAGGTCGAGCTGTTCGGCGAGCGCGGGCACCTCGAGCATCGCGCCGTAGCGGACCTCGAGCGGTAGCTTGCGTCCGCGGCCCTGGATCCAGGCGCGCTGCGCCTCGAACAGCGCCTTCGCCTCGTCGAATTCCCACGCCTCGCTCACCATCGGGAACATGACGTTGAGCGTGCGGCCCGCCGCCGCTTCGAGCAGCGCGCGCGCCTGCGCCTTCATCAACCCACCGCGTTCGAGCGCAAGACGTAGCGCGCGCCAGCCCATCGCGGGGTTTTCCTCCTCACCATTGTCGTGGGTCAGATAAGGTAGCGCCTTGTCGCCGCCGATATCGACGGTGCGGAAGATGACCGGGCGATCCCCAGCGGCGTCGAGCACTTCCTTGTACAGCCGCTGCTGGCGCTCGCGCTGGGGCAAGGTGGCGGACACGAGGAACTGGAATTCGGTGCGGAACAGCCCGATCCCATCGGCCCCGGTGATGTCGAGCGCGGCGACGTCGTCGCGCAGCCCGGCGTTGACCATCACCGTGACGCGGTGGCCGTCCCTGGTAGTGGGCGGCACGTCGCGCAGCGCCGCGAACGCGGCCTTGCGCTTCTGACGGAGCGTCAGCCGCGCCTCGAACGCCTCCTCCATCGTCGACGAGGGACGCGCGAACACCGCGGCTTCCGACACGTCGAGCAGCAGCAGGTCGCCCTCTGCCACCGATCGGCGGATGCCCCGCGCGCGGCCGAGCACCGGAACCCCCATCGCGCGCGCGACGATGGTGACGTGCGCGGTGAGCGACCCCTCTTCGAGGATCACGCCCTTCAGGCGGCGCTTGTCATATTCGAGCAATTCGGCGGGACCGAGGTTGCGCGCGATCAGGATCGTGTCCTGCCTCAGCCCCATCTGCGCCGCGGTGCCCATCTGACCCGACACGATGCGCAGCAGCCGGTTCGCCAGATCCTCGAGATCGTGCATCCGGTCGGCGAGCAGCGGGTCGTCGATCTGGCGCATCCGCTGGCGGGTCCGCTGCTGGACGCGCTCGATCGCGGCCTCCGCGGTCAGCCCCGAATCGATCGCCTCGTTGATCCGCCGCGCCCAGCCTTCATCATAGGCGAACATCTTGTAGGTCTCGAGCACCTCTTCATGCTCGCCGCCGCCGCCGAATTCGGCCTGCGCGGTCATCTTCTCGATCTGTTCGCGCATCTTGTCGAACGCGGCATAGACGCGGTGGCGTTCGGCATCGGTGTCCTCGGCGACGGTGTGTTCGATGTGAACGCGCGGCTGGTGATAGACCGCGAACCCCGAGGCCATGCCATCGACCAGCTTCTGCCCCGCGATCCGCACTGCGGCGGTCGACTGGACCCGGTCGGTACCGGTGGCAGTGGTGTCGATCAGCCCGGCGTTGGCGATGAGTTCGGAGAGCACCATCGCGACGGTCTGGAGCGCCTCGATCTCGACGTCCTGATAGCCGCGCTGGTCGATGTGCTGGACCGCGAGCACGCCGACTGCGCGTTCGCGGCGGATGATCGGCACCCCCGCGAAGCTGCGGAACCGTTCCTCGCCGGTTTCGGGGCGATAGGCGAAATCGGGGTGGCTCGCGGCCTCGTCGAGGTTGAGCACCTCGACGTCCTCGGCGATCGTCCCGACCAGCCCCTCGCCCAGCGCGAGCTTGGTGACGTGGACCGCCTCTTCCGACAGCCCGCGCGTGGCGTAGAGTTCGAGCACGCCTTCGCGCAGCAGGTAGATCGAACAGACCTCGCTATCGAGTGCCTCGGCGATGATCGCGACGACCGCGTTCAGCTTCGCCTGCGCGGGGTCGCGCCCCGCCATCACGTCGTGGAGACGGGTCAGGATTTCGCGGGCAGAGGCGACGGCCGAGGGCATGCGTGACCGCTACCAGATCAGGCCGGAGCCCGCCACGCCGCATCTACTTGATGTCGAATAACCCGTCCTGCGACTCCGCAGGCGGGTTGAGCCCGAGATGCTTCCAGCCGCCCGCGTTCAGGCAGCGTCCGCGCGCGGTGCGGGCGACTAGGCCGAGTTGGATCAGGAACGGCTCGATCACCTCCTCGATCGTATCGCGGGGTTCGCTGAGTCCCGCCGCCAGCGTTTCGACGCCGACCGGGCCACCGCGATAAATGTCGGCGATCATCATGAGGTAGCGGCGGTCCATCGCGTCGAGCCCGAGCGCATCGACCTCGAGCCGGTTGAGCGCCGCGTCGGCGGCGGCGGCATCGACAGTGAGCGTGCCCGCGACATTGGCGAAGTCGCGCACCCGCCGCAGCAGCCGCCCCGCGATCCGCGGCGTGCCGCGCGATCGGCGGGCGATCTCGGTGGCACCGTCGGGGGAGACATGGAGATCAAGCAGCCCCGCGGCGCGGGTGACGACGCGGGTCAGTTCCTCGACGGTGTAGAATTGCAGGCGGATGGGAATGCCGAAGCGATCGCGCAGTGGCGTCGTCAGCAGCCCCTGCCGCGTCGTCGCGCCGACCAGCGTGAAGCGCGGCAGATCGATCCGCACGCTACGCGCACTCGGTCCCTCGCCGATCATCAGGTCTAGCGCGCGGTCCTCCATCGCGGGGTAGAGCACTTCCTCGACCGCTGGCTGGAGCCGGTGGATCTCGTCGATGAACAGGACGTCGCCGTCTTCGAGATTGGTCAGCAGCGCGGCGAGGTCGCCCGACTTGGCGATCACCGGGCCGCTGGTCGCGCGGAACCCCACCCCCATTTCGCGCGCGACTATCTGCGCCAGCGTGGTCTTGCCGAGTCCGGGTGGACCGAAGAACAGGACGTGGTCGAGCGCCTCGCCGCGGGTCCGCGCCGCTTCGATGAACACGCGCAGATTTTCGCGCGCGGCGCGTTGCCCGACGAAATCGTCGAGCGTCTTGGGACGCAGCGCCGCGTCGACATCCTCGGGCTTGCGCGCGGCGGTCAGCAGGCGGTCGTCGGTCATGACGTGAGCGTCTCCGGGTCAACACGACGCGCGTGGTGGAGAATGCGCATGATCCGCACCGTAATCCCGTCCAACCGGTAGAAGATACGATGGCTGCCTTGGGTAAAGCGCCGGACGGCGGGGCCGAACTCGGGCTGGACGGCACCGATCGACGGCTTGTCGGCCAACAGGGCGAACAGATGCTTAAACCCTAGAAGATAGCGATCAGCCGCGGTGCCGCTAAAATGGGCCAGGCTGTAGCGGCGGATATCGGCGAGATCGGCGCGGGCGGCGGCGCTGAGCCGGACCTCAGCCATCGCCCGCGGGCAGTTCGGCGATGATCTCGTCAATGATATCGTCCGGATTCGCGTCGAGGTAGCCGGACGCCTCTCCTTCCGCGATCATCATTCGTACCCAGCGAACATCCTCGGCCTGATCGCGGCGGATCAGATCGCGGAGATACTCGGCCGCGTCGGCGTACCGCCCTTCGGACAGGCGCGCGTCGACCCAGTTCTGGAGTGCGGGCGGCATCGAAACGGAGAGCTCGGTCATCGGGCCAATATCGTCGAACATGTCGCGTCGGACAAGGCGTCGCTCATCGCGCCAGCGCCTGTTCGACGCGCGTCCACAGTGCCGCGACCGCCTCGACCCCGATCGACGCGCGGGCGGCGAATTCGCCGAGCGGCGCGCGGCGATCGGTCATCTGTTCGAACGCGCTCGCCATCGGGATGGTCGGCCAGTCGGGCTGCGCGGCGAGCGCAGCGCGGTGGAGCGCGCGGCGGCGGTCGACCATCGAGAACACCGGCGCCAGCACGACGCGCGGGCCTTTCTTGGCGGCGATATGCCCCGCGATCACGTCGAGCGCGCGGCGCGACAGCGGGGAGGGGATGACGGGGACGACGACGAGGTCGGCGGCGCGCATGATCTGGTCCGACGTGTCGGTCAGCCCTGGCGGGCAATCGATCACGATCCGGTCGTAATCCCCCGCGAAGCCGTCCGCGATCTTGGCGAGGCGTTTCTTGCGATCGAGCGCGTGGAAGGCGATATCGAGTCCGCGCAGCGACGCGTCGGCGGGAAGCAGGTCGAGCCGCTCGATCGCGGTCGTCCGGATCAGCTTCCGGGCATCGATATCCCTGGTGATCGTCCGCTGCGCTGCGGCACTGGTCTGGCCGTCATGCCCGAGGATATAGGTTGCCGCCGCCTGCGCATCCAAATCCCACAGCAGCGTCCGTCGCGCCGACAGCGTCGCCGCCGCCCAGGCGAGATTGACCGCGAGCGTCGTTTTGCCCACCCCACCCTTGAGGCTGTAGACCGCGACGATCTTGCCGCTACTCATCGGCTAGCCTTTCTGAGCGCGAGGCGAACGAGCGCGTCGAGGGTGACGTCAGGGCCGAGTTCCTCCTCCGCCGAGGCGACCGCGGCGCTCGCTTCGGGGGCGCGGAAGCCAAGGTTGAGGAGCGCCGAGACCGCGTCGGCGGCAGCGCCGATCGGGGCGTTGACCACGCCCGGCCCGAGCGCCAGCGCGATGCCGCCGACCTTGTCCTTCAACTCGCGGACGATGCGCTCGGCTAGTTTCGGTCCGACACCGTTGGCGCGCGCGACCATCGCCTTGTCCTGGCTGGCAATCGCGCGGCTGAGGTCGACCGGTTCGAACGCCGACAGGATCGCAAGCGCGACGCGCGCGCCGACGCCCTGGACCCCGGTCAGCAAGCGGAACCAGTCGCGCTCGGCGGCGCTGGCGAAGCCGACGAGACGGATGAAATCCTCCGCAACGAGCATTTCGGTGTGGAGCATGCACGCCTCCCCCACCGCGCCGATCGCCGCCAGCGTGCGCGATGAGGCTCCGACGAGATAGCCGACCCCGCCGACGTCGATCACCGCATGATCGACACTGGTCGAATCGAGGCGGCCCTTGAGGTGCGCGATCATCGCGGCTGCCGATGAGCAAAGGTAACGAAGGTAACAGGACGTTGGGGCGAAACTGCGACGAACCGAGTGGCTTCGGCGCCGGATTGGCCGCGATCGGCAAGCGCGCTGGCAGCGGGAACGGGGTGGCTCACACCGGGTGCATAGGCGGAACGGCGCGTGTAGGAAAGCGCGTCACGCCATCCGGCGCGCGCTGGCGAGATGATGCGCGTGGGTGATCGCGACCGCTAGCGCGTCGGCGGCATCGGGGCCGTCGATCGCGACCCCGGGCAGCAGCCGCGCAACCATCGCGTGGACCTGCGCCTTGTCCGCGTTGCCGACGCCGACGACGGCCTTCTTGACCAGGCGCGCGGCATATTCGCCCGGATCGATTCCCGCGCGCGCGACCCCGAGCAGGATGACCCCGCGCGCCTGGCCGAGCTTCAACGTCGATTGCGGGTTGGAGTTGACGAACACCTCCTCGACCGCGGCGGCATCGGGGGCATGATCCGCGATCAACGCGGCGAGCTGGCTGTCGAGATGCGACAGGCGGCGTGCGAGCGGATCGGCGGGTGCGGTCCTGAAGCGGCCGTTGGCGAGGTGCGACAGCCGGTTGCCCTCGGCACGGATCACCCCCCAGCCGGTGGTGCCGAGGCCTGGGTCGAGGCCGAGGATGATCATTTCGCGCGAAGCCTGGCCTGAGCGCCGCCGCAGGCGGCGTCGAAGGGACGCGAAGGCGCGAAGAGATTGGTTCGCGCAGAGGCGCGGAGGACGCAGAGGAGTCGCGGAGCCTGGCATTCGTCCCGCGTCAGCGAAAAACATTGCATATCGCTGCCACGAAACGATCGATCTCGCTTACGCGAGGCAGTCAATACGAACGCCGCTCCTCTGCGTTCTTCGCGCCTCTGCGCGCAAACCGTTTCGCGCTTTCGCGTCCCTTCGACGCCGCCTGCGGCGGCGCTCAGGACAGGCTTCGCGTGAGCCGACTTAACCGAGCTTCTCCATCACCTCGTCGGAGACTTCGTAATTGCCCCATACCGTCTGGACGTCGTCGTCGTCGTCGAGGACGTCGATCAGCTTGAACAGCGTTTCGGCATCGCCCTCGGCGACGTCGACCGTGGTTTGCGGGCGCCAGGCGAGCTTGGCGCCTTCGGGTTCGCCGAGACTGTCTTCGAGATTCCTGGCAACCTCGTGGAGGTCCTCCATCGCGGTCCAGATGTCGTGGCCGTCCTCGCTCGACGTCACGTCTTCCGCGCCGGCGTCGAGCGCCGCCTCGAACACCTTCTCGGCATCGCCGACGCTGGCGGGATAGCTGATGAGGCCTTTGCGATCGAACCCATGCGCGACCGATCCCGGCGCGCCGAGATTGCCGCCGTTGCGGCTGATCGCGGTGCGTACGTTGGTAACGGTGCGGTTGCGGTTGTCGGTGAGCGTTTCGATGATCAGCGACACGCCGCCGGGGCCGAACGCCTCGTAGCGGATTTCCTCGTAATTTTCCTCGTCGCCCTTGGCGGCCTTGTCGATCGAGCGCTGGATATTGTCCTTGGGCATCGACTGCGCCTTGGCGGCGTTGACCGCGGCGCGCAGCCGCGGGTTCATGTCGGGATCGGGCAGGCCCATTTTTGCCGCGACCGTGATTTCGCGGCTCAATTTGGAGAACATGCCCGAGCGCTTCTTATCCTGCGCGCCCTTGCGGTGCATGATGTTCTTGTATTTGGAATGACCTGCCATGGATGCCTCTAGAGGGGGATTTGCGCCTGCTCTTACGCAACGGCGCCGGGTTGCGCCAGACCGAGCCATTCGGCGCTTGCCCCCGCACCGCGGCATCGGCCACAGACGCGGGCATGACCGTCAGCGTAGACATGGGAGCGGACGCGTCCGGCGCCCCCGTGACCATGGATCTCGAAGAACTGCTCGCCACCCGGTTGCTCGTCCAGGGCAATTCGGGGTCGGGTAAGTCGCATCTGCTGCGCCGCCTGCTCGAACGATCGGCGGGGCAGGTCCAGCAGGTGGTGATCGATCCCGAGGGTGATTTCGTGACGCTGTCCGACGCGTACGGCCATGTCGTGGTCGAGGCGGCGGACTATTCGATCGCGGAGATCGCGCGGATCGCGGGGCGGCTGCGCGAACATCGCGCGTCGGTGGTGCTGAGCCTGGAGGGGCTCGAGGCGGAAGGGCAGATGCGCTGTGCCGCGGCGTTCCTGTCGGCGCTGTTCGATGCGCCGCGCGAACATTGGTATCCCGCGCTGGTGGTGGTCGACGAGGCGCAATTGTTCGCGCCCGCAGGCGGCGGGGAGGTGGCGGAGGACGTGCGCCGCGCGTCGCTGTCGGCGATGACCAATTTGATGTGCCGGGGGCGCAAGCGTGGTCTCGCGGGGGTGATCGCGACGCAGCGGCTGGCGAAGCTCGCCAAGAACGTCGCGGCGGAGGCGTCGAATTTCCTGATGGGGCGTACCTTCCTCGATATCGACATGGGGCGCGCCGCCGATTTGCTCGGTATGGAGCGGCGCCAGGCCGAGGCGATCCGTGACCTGGCGCGGGGCAGTTTCCTGGCGCTGGGACCCGCGGTATCGCGGCGGCCGATCACGGTCAGGATCGGCGATGTCGCGACGAGCGCGCGCAGCGGCAGTCCCAAGCTGGTGCCGCTGCCGACCGCGTCCGCCGATATGGAGCAGCTGTTGTTCGCGCCACCCGCCGCGCCGACCTTCGCGTTCGTCGACCCGGTGCCGCGTAAAGTGCCCGCCGAGGAGCTGCTCGCGGACCTGTCACGCCCCGCGCCTGAGGCCGCCGCGCCCGACAAATCCGCCGATGAGGTCGAGGCGGTCTATGCGCAGGTGATGCGCGATATCGTCGCCGATGAAGAGGCCGCGACCCGCCAGCCCGCGGTGCTGTTCCAGGATTTCCAGGTGCGATGCCGGATGGCAGGACTGGCGCGCCCCGCGCTCGACATCGCCGATTTCACCCGGCGGCTGAGCTGCGCGCGCGCCGGGCTGTTCGACGTCAGCGCCGAGGAATGGGCCGAGGCGCTACGGTTGGCGACCGCGCTGCCCGACGACATGCTCGGGGCGTTCCTGCTGGTGGCGCGCGCGGCGCGCGAGGGCGCGCCCTGCCCGTCGGATGCCGCGATTGCCGCGACCTATGGCACCAGTTCGCTCGGGCGGGTGCGGCGGCTGATCGGCTATATCGAAGCGCGCGAGCTGTTCGTCACGCGGACCGACCTGGCGGGGAAGCGATCGATCACGATCCCGCGGCTGGGCTGGACGACCGGGGCGGCCGAAGCGGCCTAGTTGCCGCCGAGCGCGTGTTCGGCCGCGGTGAGCGGGCTGGCGAGCATCGTGTAGACCGATGAGGCCGCCCAGCCCGATGCGCCCAATGCCGCCGCAACGAGCACGACGAACTGGAAGGCGGAGGCGAAGCGGCGGCTGCGATCCTGGCGTTCGGCGATGTCGCCGGGGCTGCCGCGGCGGGAATCGCGGCGGCGGTCCGCGGTCGACACGGTCTCGGCGATCGCGACCTGCGGGCGGCTCGTCAGCCGGGGTTCGGTGATGATCCGCTGGACCGGGAGTTTTTCTTGCGAGCGCAGGCCGCAATATTGCCCACGGGTCCACATCGCGCGCGCGACGATGATCTGGGTGCCGCGCCGGATTTCGACATAGCTGCCGAGCGGCGGCGGGGTGATCGACGCGACGAGCAGCCCGCGCGACGAGATGTTACGGATGCACACGTCGGTCCAGCTGTTGTCGACGCGCATCCGCGACGGGATCACGACGCTGATCCGCTCCTCGCGCTGGTATTCGCCCGGCCGATCGCCGCCTGTCCCCATGGTCGCCCTGCCCCCCGATCGATGTTATCGAACGGGGTAGGGAGCGAGGGATAACAGCCGGTTAAGGATGCTCTCAGGCGGCCCGCAGCGCCGCCGCAGCAGCGCGCTCGCGGTCGGCCAGCGCGGCGTTCCCCATCGCGCGGTGGATCGCGCCGCGATTGTCGCGGTGGTCGGGATCGTCGTCGAGCGCGACCACCACATCCATGTCCGCCAGCGCGGCGGCATAGTCCGCACGCCGATAGCGGATCACCGCGCGGTTGACGCGCGCCGCGACCAGATCGCGGTCGATCGCCAGCGCGGCGTCGAGATCGGCGAGCGCGGCGTCCTCACGCCCCAGCGTCTCGGCGGCTTCCGCGCGCAGCACCAGCACATCGGGCTGGTCGGGATCGAGGTCGAGGCTGCGGGTTAGGCTGGCGGCGGCGGCGTCCCACGCGTCAAGTCGCGCCTCGCAGACGCCGCGATTGTGGAACAGTTCGGGATAGGGCGCGCTGTAGCGGTCCGCCGACGCATAGGCGGCGAGCGCCTCGTCGTACCGCTCCTGGCGCTGGAGCACGTTGCCGACCTCGTTGTAATATTCGGAATAATAGGGGTCCATCTCGATCGCGCGCGCGTAGAATTCGAGCGCCAGGTCGAGCTGGCCGAGCATGGTGCAGACCTGCGCGCTGTTGTACTGGAGCACCGAGCGATGGAGCCGGTGCTTGTCCTCACCCAGTGTCTCGGTCAGGCGGCGATAGCCGTGCTGGCACAGCGCGAGCGCCTCGTCGCGCCGCCCCTGGCGAACCCGCAGGAATGCCAGGCCGTTTTCGATGAACACCGTCAGGAACGCGTCGTCCGATTCGGGGATCGTGCCACGCGCGCGCGCCAGATCGGCGAGCGCGGCGTCGAGATGCTGCTCGGTCGCGGCCAGATCGGGGGCATCGGCGTAGCGCAGATGCGCCATCGCGAGCAGATAATGCATTTTCGCGCGCAATTCGGGCCGCGACAGCTGGGCAGCGGCGCGCGCCTCGACGATACCGCGCGCCTCGTCCGCGCGCCCGGTCATGACGAGACCCTGATAGATGTTGCCGAGGTAGTTCCAGCGCGAATCCTCGTCGTCGCCGACGATGGCGTCGAAATAGGGCAGCACCCGGTCCACGAACCCCGCGGATTCGTGATAATAGCCGAAATGGTTGAACAGGCAGATCATCCGGAGCGCGGTGCGCGCGGCAAGCAGGTCGTCGCGGTTCGCATCGTGCATCGCCAGGATTGCGGGGCCATGGCGATCGACCAGCATCATCTGCGACAACAGGTCGGGGTGATCGCGCAGTGCCTGCGCCGCCGTCGCCAGATCGTGATCGGGCAGGTCCACCGTCGCCTGGCGCGCCAGCTCGGCAGGAACGGCGCGGTCGGGCGCGCCCAGCCACGCGGTGCCGCCCGCGGTCTGCGCGAGCACGTCGATCCCGATCGCCGCGCCGCGCCGCGCGAGTTCGTGGAAGAAGCGTGTCGCCAAGTTCTGCGCCTCGTCGAACCGCTGCGCGACGATCGTCCAGCGTGCCGCCTCACCGGTGTCGACGCG
Organism: Sphingomonas oligophenolica; assembly: GCF_006438955.1. GTDB lineage: Bacteria > Pseudomonadota > Alphaproteobacteria > Sphingomonadales > Sphingomonadaceae > Sphingomonas > Sphingomonas oligophenolica_A. Next base: position 46,747 of record NZ_RCZK01000011.1, read on the forward strand.
CCATGCGAGGATCAGATCGACCAGCGCGTGGCCGATGCGATAGGCGCGGTCGAGCGGGAAGTTGCGGGTGCGCTCGACCCCCGCGGCGAGATCGGTGAGCGAGGCGTAGCGGATCGGGATCGCGTCGCGATGACGCCGCAGCACCATGTGCAGCGCATATTCGTTGCGCGCGAGCAGATCGACGCGACCCCGGGCGCGCAAATCATGCCACGCCATCTCGATGAGCTGCTCGACCCCGGCCCACGCCCCGCCGTGCGCGAAGCGCGCGTCGAGCAGCACGAGGCGACCCGGCGGCTTCAGGGCGACATCATTGGCTCTGGCGGCGCTGGTCGTCGCGGTGATCATCGTCATCCTTCCTCTCCGAACGCGGATCGCGGGCGATGCCTGATCCATAGAAACACGCCGATTGCGACCAGCAGCGCCGAGAGGACCGCGAACGCGCCCAGATCATAGGCAGTCGCGCGCGAGGCCGCGGGATCCTGGAACGCGCGCCACGCCTTGCGCGCATAGGCCCACAAGGTCGGCAGCACGACGACCACCATCATCGCCAGCGCGGCGATCCGCCCGATCACCCAGATCGCAGCGAACGCCCGAACCATCGCCAGATTTCTGAACGCCTGCGGCGCGCTGGCGCGCCCGAGCCGCCCGAAACTCGCGCGTGCCAGGAGCGCGGCGAGATACGCCCGCGCCTCGGAATCGAGATCGGGGTGGCCGAACCATGTGCACAGGATGAAATAGACGTCGGTGCGCAGGAAGATGTTGAACTGCCACAGCAAGGTCACGACGAGCTGGAGCGCGAGCGCTTGGAGCAGCACGACGATGAAGCCATGATCGCCGTGGCGGACCAGCGCGGTGATCGCGAGCGTGATCAGTGCGATGTTGAGGATATCGACGATCATCCCCGCCGCCAGCGGCACGTAGCGCTGGCGCTTGGGCAGCGCCATGATGCCCGACAGATCGGCCTCCGCGACGATGATCCACAGCCGCATGCCGAACCCGAGCCGCGACACCACGCCATGCGCGGCGGCGGCGAGCATATGCCCGAGTTCATGGAACGCAGTCGTCGCCGAGGACGCGATCAGCAGCAGGATCAGCGTCGCGGCGAGATGGTCGTCGACGACGAAGGCGTCGCGCTGCAGCCGCGCATCGGGATAGGCGCGCGCACGCGATCGCGGCGCCGACGATCAACACATAGGCCATCAGCATCGCGGGCGAGAAGATCGCGGCGGCGACGCGGCGGTTCGCGCGGAACACCAGCCGCCGATCGCGGGGTGCAGCGGCGACGCGCTCGGCATGGCGCTCGTCCATGCGCGGTGCATCCGAACCGGGATAGACGAACCCGACCTCGATCATCGAATCGACGAAATCGGCGACGTCGATCGGGGCCTCGTCGCGGTCCGCGAACGAGGCGGCGATGGCGTCGAGCGTCGCGCCGTCGCGCAGCATCGTCAGGATGCGGACGCCCTCGGCGGGGAGCTGGAAGAATTCTTCGAGATCGGCGTTGCCGACGAGAAAGTCGTCGCCTTCGGGCTGCACCGACAAGGGCACGACGGTGTAGCGCTGCCCGACGGGCTGATCGGGCGCGGCGGTCACGCGGCGCAGCCCCCGCCAGACCACGGCGCGCGACGCGGCGCGATCAGTGCGGGGGCGGGCTGCCTGGGGGGGTGCGGATCGGGGTGAATTGCGCGGAGACCAGTTTCCACATCGTGCCGTAGCGCCGCGCAACATAGCCGCCGCGCAACGCGCGGGTCGGCGGAGGCGAAGTCGCCGCCGCACCCGTCGGCGGCACCATCGTATAGGTAATTCTGGCGGTCATCAGCGCCAGATCGCCGATCCGGCGCACGCTCGTCTCGCTGACCGCGACGGTCGGCGCCGGGACCTTGTTTTCGGGGGCGTAGAAGCCGAGCATCGCGGCGCGCGCATCGACATCGCCCACCGGCGAAATCTCCTGATAATCGGGGGCGGTGAGCGCGGCCAGCGTCGGCTGGTCGAACGCCACTACCGCCTTCGCCTGGTCCTCGATCAGCCGCACCAGCGCCGGATCGGCGGGCGCCGCATCGGCAGACTGCGCATTGGCCGGGCTGGCCATCGCCATCAACACCGCGCTCGCCGCCAGCCACCACGATATTGCCATCGTCAGCGTCCTCCCTGACGCAATCGCCACGCGATCCGCCGTTCCAGCCAATCCCATCGATCGACACGTGCATCAGACGCAACGAATCGCTCCCGGTCAAGTCAAAGCGTCCGCCGCCGCAGCGTCGGTCGCCTTGCCGTCCAACATCGTCATTAAACAGGTATCGCGTCACCGATCGTGATCACGATGTCGCGATACCCCGGTTCAGTGCCGACTTAGAACGGCCAGCACACGAAGATCGGATAGGCCGCCGCTGCGGTGGTCTTGAGTTTCTGGACCCGGACGATCGAGATCTTCTTCATGACGTTTCCTTTCGGGTGCGTGACGACAGCGTCGATGCCGGAATGGTATCGCCAGTGTCGCGATGATTCATCGATCGTCCTCGCATCCGTTGCAGAATAGCGACCGCGAACGGTGAACCAGCCGCACCCTAACAGGCCGGTTTTACTCGAATAGCCTCAAGCCCATCAACAATGATGCTTACGCGCGGCATTACACCGCGGCGCAGGCGCGCGTTAACTCCGATTTGGAGCAAGTTGGCGGGAGGCCACGGATCGGCGTGGAGGCGGCCGGATCGAGCCGAGTCGGGAGTCGGCGATCACGGCGGGGCGCGGTAGAGCAGGAGTCGGTGGCCACGACGGACCACCGACGCAGTCGGTCAGATCATGCCCAGCGCGTGCATGTACGTTTCGAGGATCGCTTCCTCCTCCTGATATTCTTCCTTCTTTTTCTTGCGGATCGACAGGATCTTGCGAATCGCCTTGGGATCGTAGCCGCGGCCCTTGGCTTCGGCCATCACGTCCTTGATGTCGTCGGCGATGCCCTTTTTTTCTTCCTCGAGCCGCTCGGCGCGTTCGATCAGCAGGCGCAGTTCGTCCGCCGCGACCTGTCCGCCGCCCATGCCTTCTTGACGTTCTTCAGCCATGATCTTCCCCACCCGCGCTGCCGCGGGCCTTCCTGTGGTTCGTGAATCGGATGCCGCGGGTTGCGGCGCGGTCGCAGGCCCTAGGGCGTTCACCCCGATCCCTCAACCCGGTTAGCGGTTGGGTTCGGTCATCGCGGGCGGATCGGACGCGGGAAAGCTGTCGGCGAGCGCCGCGTCGAGTGCCCCCTCTAGAGCATCGTCGCGCGCGGCGTTCTTGGTCATGCTCTCGGCCATTCGCGCGAGTTGTTCGGGGGTCGCCTCCTTCTGGTGGCGGGTCTTCCATTCGGATTGCGGCATGCCGTACACCGTCTCGCGCGCCTCGGCCTTCGACAGGTCGCTCGCCTCCTCGATCCAATCGCCGAGGCAATTGCGGCAGAATCCCGCAAGCCCCATCAGGTCGACGTTCTGCGCGTCGGACCGCTGGCGCAGGTGCCGGACCAGGCGGCGGAACGCGGCGGCGGCGACCCTGTCGTCCAGCGTTTCGAGTTTATCGGTCATGCGCAGCGCTCCCGTGGTTGATCGTGTCGAGATAGGGACTAGGAGTGCGCTCGGCCATTCCCCAGGAGCCTGTCATGTCAAAAGCCATCGCCCCACGGGCGCGGAAAGTGCGTATTCTCGCCACACTTGGTCCCGCGAGCAACACCCCCGACATGATCGAGACGCTGTTTCAGGCGGGGGCGGACGCGTTCCGGATCAACATGAGCCACGGCGACCAGCAGTCGAAGGTCGCGGTGATCGCGGCGATCCGCTCGCTCGAAAAGAAGCTGGGGCGACCGATGACTATTCTCGCCGACCTGCAGGGCCCCAAGCTCCGCGTCGGCAAGTTCGAAGGCGGCAAGACCCGGCTCGACCATGGCGCGACCTTCGTGCTCGACCGGTCGACCGCCAAGGGCGACGCCACCCGCGTCGAATTGCCGCACCGCGAGATCTTCGCCGCGATCGAGCCCGGCGCGCGGCTGCTGCTCGACGACGGCAAGCTGGTACTGCGCGTCACCGATCACGGCCTCGACCGGATCGAGACGATCGTCGAGGTCGGCGGACCGCTGAGCGATCACAAGGGGCTGAACGTCCCCGATGTCGTCGTGCCGATGGCGGCGCTGACCGACAAGGACCGTAGCGACCTGGCCTTCGCGCTCGACCAGGGGGTCGACTGGATCGCGCTGAGCTTCGTCCAGCGCCCCGAGGATCTGTGGGAGGCGCGCAAGCTGATCGGTGGCAAGGCGGCGTTGCTCGCCAAGATCGAGAAACCCGCCGCGATCGAACGGCTCGAGGAACTGGTCGAGGCGTGCGACGGGGTGATGGTCGCACGCGGCGACCTGGGGGTCGAACTGCCGCCCGAACAGGTGCCGCCGCTCCAGAAGCGGATCGTCGAGACCGCGCGGCGGCAGGGGCGACCGGTGGTGGTCGCGACGCAGATGCTCGAATCGATGATCACCAGCCCGTCGCCGACCCGCGCCGAGGTCTCCGACGTCGCGACCGCGGTCTATGACGGCGCGGATGCGATCATGCTGTCGGCGGAAAGCGCGGCGGGGGAGTGGCCGGTGCAATCGGTCGCGATGATGAACGCGATTGGTGTCTCGGTCGAGGGCGACCCGATGCATGGCGACCGCATCCACTTCACCATCACCCGCCCCGATCCGACCACCGCCGATGCGCTGGCCGAAGCGGCCAAGACGATCGCCAAGACGGTGTCGGCGGCGGCGATCATCTGCTTCACGACATCGGGGTCGACCGCTCGCCGGATCGCGCGCGAACGCCCGTCGGTGCCGATCCTGGTGCTGACCCCGAAACTGGAAACCGCGCGGCGGCTGGGGCTGTTGTGGGGCACCCACGCGGTCCACACCCGCGATGTCGATTCGTTCGAGGAAATGGTCGCGAAGTCGAAGCGCACCGCGCTGCGCCACGGCATCGCGAAGGCGGGCGACCGCGTGATCCTGATGGCGGGCGTGCCGTTCCGGACGCCGGGATCGACCAACGTGCTCCACGTCGTGCGGATCGTCGGCGACGAGCTGAAGGGTTACAGCTGAAGGGCTATGGCCGCAGCGCGAGCGGGTGGTCGAGGAGCGTGCCGTCGCGTGTCAGCAGTTTGGCGCGCAACTCCTGGGCGTGGACGAGGAGAAGCTCGTCGAACGGATCGCGATTGGCGGTGGCCGCTTCCAGGCTCGCGACGGCGATATCTTCGTCAAGGCGGGCAATCATTATCTCGCTCGACCTGACGAACGCCAGCGCAGCGCGTGGATCGACGCTACCCTTGCGCCGCCCCCGGCGGTCGATACTTTCCCATTTGATGCGGATTTCCCACAGCGAAACGACCGAAATATAGGTCGAATGTTGTGCGCGTTCGAGGATGCGGCGTTCCGCGCGATCAAACCGACCGGGCGCTTCGATCAACCAGACGAGAACATGCGTGTCGAGCAGGACATTCATTTGATCGCTTACTGGCCATCATCGAAGTAGTCGGGGCCGAATATCTCTCGCGTCCATGCGGGGTCGTTGAAATCCGCGAGCCACTCGTCAGCGGTTCGGGAATCGGGCGGAAGCTGATCGAGGCCGAGTTCGCGGCGCGCCGTCTCTAGCTGTGCCCAAAAAGCCTATCCCGACAGGTGATTGCGGGACTCTGGCTGAGGCGGCCCCAGTTCGGCGATCGGCTTGCCGTTCTTGGTGATCGTCACCCGCTCGCCGCGCTTGGCGGCGGCAAGCGCGGTGGCGAATTGGGCACGCGCCTCGCGGACCGAGAATTCCATTACGGGCTCCAATCGTGTACACAATGTACACAACGGCAATCAGTCAAGCAAGCCCAGATTGACCAGGTCCCGGCGCAGCGCGGGTTCATCGGTGAAGTGCAAGGCAATCAGGCCGACCGCGGCGGCGCCCGCGACATTGGCTTCGCTGTCGTCGATGAACACGGTGTGCTCCGCCGCGAGCCCGAAGCGAGCGAGCGCAAGGTGGTAGATCGCCGCGTCGGGCTTGGTCAGCTTTTCATCGCCCGACACGACGATGTCGCGGAAGCGATCGAACATCGCGGCTTCGCGGGCGCGGAACGGCGGCCAGAATTCCCCCGAGAAGTTGGTGATCGCATAGAGTGGCACGCTCCGTGCCTCGAGTTCGTCGACCAGCGCGGGCATTCCGGTGACCGCTGGCCCGATGCTGTCGATGAAGCGCGGCCCCCATTGCGCGATCAATGCGGCATGCTGCGGATAGGCGGCGACCAGTTCGGCGGAGGTGTCGGCGAAGGCGCGCCCGGCGTCGTGCTGGAAATGCCATTGCGGCGTGACGACATCGCGGAGAAACGCATCGAGCGCTTGCGTCTCCGGGATGAGACGCTCGTAGAGAATCCGCGGATCCCAGTGATACAGAACCCGACCGATGTCGAAAATGACGGCGGTCGGCTTGACCGAGCGACCGTCGGACTCCCCGTAAAGTACCACTTTACGGGGTGACGTCAGCCCTGGCGTGCCTTGAAGCGGCGGTTGGTCTTGTTGATCACATAGGTGCGCCCACGACGGCGGATCACGCGGTTGTCGCGATGGCGGCCCTTGAGCGACTTCAGGGAATTGCGGATCTTCATGACTCGGGCGCCTGGTTACGGTGTTCTGGAAAGCGCGAGCGCCTATCGACGCGGTCTCCGATAGTCAAGCAACACCCGCCCCGCTAGAGCGTTACATCAGCGTCACCGTCGCAGGAAACCAAGCGCCATGTCGTTCCGTCTGTTATCGATCCTCGCCCTCGCCGCGATCGGCGCCACCGGCCTTGCCGGCTGTGCGACGATGGCGCCGCTGCCACCCACCCAGGTGCTACGCTATCATCTCGACGCGCCGATCCCGCGCGGCACGATCGCGGTCGAGCCGCTGACCGGGGGCGACGCGCCCGCCAGCCTGGAATTCAAAACCTATGCCGCCGCGGTCGAGGGCGAGTTGATCAAGCTCGGCTATGCGATTCCCGCGCAGGGCCAGCGCGCGGATTATATCGCGAGCGTATCCTTCACCCGCACCAACGCGCTGGGGCCACCGCGGCGCGCGCCGTTCACGCTGGGGATCGGCGGGGGCAGTTATAGCGGCGGGTATAATGGCGGGGTCGGCCTCGGCGGCGGGGTCGGGATCCCGTTCGGCGGCGCCAAGCGGAGCGACGTGCTGGTCGCCGAACTCGCGGTGACGATCAAGCAGCGCTCCGACATGTCGCCCTTGTGGGAAGGCCATGCCGAGGGCGTCAGCGACATCAGCGGCGCGGATCAGCAGGCGAACAAACTCGCTGCCGCGCTGTTCACCGGCTTTCCGGGCGAATCGGGACGGACGGTCATCGTCAAATGAGCGATATCCACGTCAATGCCGGGTTCGACGGCGGGAATATCCGGCTCATTGGTATCGACGGCGAGCGGGTCGACCTGGAAATCGTCAACGATCACGACTCCGATTTCTACCAGTGGTTCTATTTCCGCGTCGCGGGCGCGAAGGGGCGGACGCTGACGCTGCGAATCGTCAATGCGGGCGGATCGGCCTATCCGTTCGGCTGGCCGGGGTACGAGGCGCGCGCCAGCACCGATCTGGCGGCGTGGCGGATGGCCGACACCGGCTATGCCGACGGCGTGCTGACGATCACCCACGCGTTCGACACCGACCTGGCATGGTTCGCCTATTTCGCGCCCTATACGATGGCGATGCACGAGGCGCTGATTGCGCGCATCGCGCTGGAGCCCGGCGTCGCGCATCGCCAGATCGGCACCACGCTCGACGGGCAGGGCATCGATTACCTGCGGATCGGGACGGGTGCCAAACAGGTGTGGCTCTACGCGCGCCAGCATCCCGGCGAATCGATGGCCGAATGGTGGATGGAAGGCGCGCTCGACTGGCTGACGAGCGATGCCGCCAGCGACCTGCTCGCCAAGGCGACGGTTCATGTCGTCCCCAACATGAACCCCGACGGCACCCGGCGCGGGCATCTCAGGACCAACGCGGTGGGGACCAACCTCAACCGCGAATGGCACGCGCCCTCGGCGGACAAGAGCCCCGAGGTATTGTGCGTCCGCAATCTGATGGACGAGACCGGGGTCGATTTCGCGCTCGACGTCCATGGTGACGAGGCGATCGCGGCGAACTTCATCGCAGGGTTCGAGGGGATTCCAAGCTGGACCGAAGCGCAGGGACAAAAATTCACTGACTTTGGCGATCGCCTGGCCGCTGCGACCCCCGATTTCCAGACCGAAAAGGGCTATCCCAAGGCGAAGCCCGGCAACGCCAACCTGTCGATGTCGACCAACCAGCTCGCCGAGCGGTTCGGCGCGGTGTCGGTAACGCTGGAGATGCCGTTCAAGGATCACGATCCCAATGCCGACCCCGAATTCGGGTGGAGCGGCGAGCGATCGAAGCGGCTCGCGGTGTCGTGCCTGGAAGTGCTGACCGGGATGATCGACGACCTCTGATGATCCGCGAGGGGGTTTTCGACGACCCGCAGGTGATCGACCTGCTGACGCTCCATGCGGCAGCGATGCTGGCGCATTCGCCCGTCGACACCTGCCATTTCCTCGATCTCACCGGGCTGCAGGCCCCTGGCGTCTCGTTCTACACCTTGTGGGACGGCGATGCGCTTGCGGCGATGGGCGCGCTCAAGGCCCACGATGCCGGGCTCGGCGAGATCAAGTCGATGCGCAGCGCGCCCGCTTATCTCGGCACCGGGCGAGGGCGGGCGATGCTGGCGCATATCATCGAGGAGGCGCGCGCGAAGGGGCTCGCGTGGGTCGCGCTCGAGACCGGGTCGGGGGCGGCGTTCGACCCCGCGATCGGGCTGTATCGCGCGCATGGCTTCACCGCATGCGCACCCTTCGCCGCCTATCGCGCGACCGATTTCAACCGGTTCATGGCGCTCGATCTGTAACGCGTCACCCGTGCCGCGTCAGACGAACAGCTCGGTCAGGAAATTCTTCATCGCCTGCCAGCTGCGGCGATCAGCGTGCGCGTCGTAGCCGACGCCGGGACGCGGCGCGGGCCGGTCCTTCAATGCAAGGTCGGTGAACGCGTGGCCGGCATGGCCATAAGCATGAAGCTGCCAGTCGGCGCCCGCGTCGGTCAGTTCGTCCGCCAGCGCGGTAACCTGGTCGGGGGTGCCGAGCGGGTCGTCCCAGCCGTGGCAGACCAGGATTTTCGCGCGGATGGGATCGGCATCGTCGTAATCGGGCCGGTCATAGACGCCGTGGAAGCTGACCACGCCCAGGACGTCCTGTCCCGACCGCGCGAGATCGAGCGCGCATTTGCCGCCGAAGCAGAATCCGATCGCGGCGGTTTTTGTGGGGTCGACCGCGGCGCGATCCTTGAGGACGGCAACGCTCGCGGCGAGCCGGTCACGGAGGAGCCCGCGGTCGGCATCGAGCTCGTTCATATAGTCGGCGTAATCGGCCGATCCGGGCGCCTTGCGCCGCCCTTGGCCATAGACGTCGCACGCGAACGCGACATAGCCGAGCGCGGCGAGCGCCTCGGCCTTCTGGTTGTCGGATTCCTTTTGCCCGAGGACGTTGGGGATCACGAGCACGCCGGGGCGCGCGGCCTCGACCTCGTCGTCGTACGCGATCACGCCTTCGAACGGGCCGCCCGGCCCGTCGTACACCAAGGTTTCGCGGACGATGGCCATCGGTGCTCTCCTGATTGTCGTTGCCGGTTGTCGTGTTCCCGCCAACCGCTAAAGACGGCGGCAATCGCGCGCAAGGAGACCCGATGCCCCGCCTCGTCCTGATCCGCCACGGCCAGTCCGCCTGGAATCTCGAAAACCGCTTTACCGGCTGGTGGGACGTCGATGTGACCGAGAAGGGCGTCGAGGAAACGCGTGCGGCGGGGCGGTTGATGGCGGCCAAGGGCCTCGATTTCGACATGACCTTCACCTCGCTCCAGACCCGCGCGATCAAGACGCTCGACCTGGCGCTCGAGGAGATGGGGCGGTTGTGGCTGCCGGTCGAGAAGGACTGGCACCTCAACGAGCGGCATTACGGCGGGCTGACCGGGCTGAACAAGGCCGAGACCGCGGCCAAGCACGGCGACGATCAGGTCCACATCTGGCGGCGCAGCTTCGACGTGCCGCCGCCGCCGATGGAGCCGGGCAGCCGCTACGACCTGTCGAACGACCGCCGCTATGCCGGGATCGACATTCCCGCGACCGAAAGCCTGAAGGATACGATCGCGCGCGTCCTGCCCTATTGGAACGAGCGGATCGTCCCCGCGCTGAAGGCGGGCCAGCGCGTGCTGATCTCCGCGCACGGCAATTCGCTCCGCGCGCTGGTAAAGCACCTGTCGCATATTCCCGACGACGACATCACCAGCCTCGAAATCCCGACCGGGCAGCCGATCGTGTATGAACTCGACGACCATCTGGTTGCGACCGATCGTTATTATCTCAGCGAACGCTAGATGCTGACGATCGGATTGATCGGCGGGATGAGCTGGGAAAGCTCGGCGCATTACTATCGGTTGATCAACCAGCGCGTGCGCGCATCGCTCGGCGGGACGCATTCGGCGAAGATCGTCATGGTCTCGGTCGATTTCGCCGCGATCGAGCAGCTCCAGCATGACGGGGATTGGCCCGCGCTGGGGGAGGCGATGGCGGACGCCGCGCGCCAGGCCGAACGTGGCGCCGCCGATTTCCTGCTGCTGTGCACCAACACGATGCACAAGCTGGTGCCCGAGATCGAGGCGGCGGTGACGATCCCGCTACTCCACATCGTCGATCCCGCCGCCGCCGCGATTCGCGGGCGTGGTTACGCGCGGGTCGGGCTGCTCGGCACCGCGTTCACGATGGAGGAGCGCTTCTATCGCGCGCGGTTGGAGGGGTTCGGGATCGAGGTGCTCGTGCCCGATGCCGACGATCGCCGTACCGTCCACGACATCATCTATCGCGAACTGGTGCGCGGCGTGATCGACGACGCGTCGCGCGACGCGTATCGCGGCGTGATCGCGCGTCTAGTGGCGCGCGGGGCCGAGGGAATCGTATTGGGGTGCACCGAGATCATGCTGCTGGTCGGCCCGGGCGACAGCGCGGTACCGTTGTTCGACACCACGACGCTCCATGCCGAATCGGCGGTGGATCGCGCGCTGGATGGCGTGGCGCGCGCGTGATGCGCATGCTCCTGCTGATGGCCGCGCTCGTGCCGACCGCCGCGCACGCCGATGCGCTTCAGGAGCAGGTGGTCGCGGAGGCGCGCGCGATCGCACCGACCGCATTCGCGTTTACCCAGACGACGCGCGTCGAGCGGGCGGGGGCGGATACCAAGATGTTCGTGTCGCGCTACGATCCCACCCAGCCGGTGGCGCAGCGGTGGACGCTGGTGGCGGTCGACGGCAAGCCGCCGAGCGCCAAGCAGGTGGCGGGCGCGGCCAAAGCGGCGCGCGGGCAGCCCGTGCCGTCGTACAGCAGCGTCGCCAAATGGTTCGGCGCACCCGCGACGCGAATCGCGCAGGGGCCATCGAGCGTCACCTATCGCTTCGCGCGGCTGCCCAAGGGGGTCGTCATGATCGGCAAGCACGATGCGTCGGCGGACACCGCGGCGGAGGCGCTGGTCGACACCAGCGGGCGCGTGCCGGTGGTGACGCGGGTGCGCTATCTCTCGTCGACCGCGTTCCGGATGGCGCTGGTTATCAAGGTCGACCGTTATGTGTTCGTCGAATCGTTCGGCGCGGGGCCTGATGGGCGTCCGGTGCCCGAGGCGACGACGGGCGAGATGGCGGGGTCGCTGCTTGGCAAATCGGGCACGCTGACGACGCACACCAGCTATTCGGACGTCCGCGCCGCGCGGTGAGGCGGTCTGACGCACGCCCTTTCCGCCGCGCCGCAACCAGCCTATAGCGCGCGCTTCATGACCGCTGCCGTTCCCCTGTTGCCGCCTGCCGACTGGCGCGATTTCCTGGCGTTGACCAAGCCACGCGTGATGACGCTCGTCGTCTTCACCGGGCTGTGCGGGATGCTCGCGGCGCCTGCCGTCGACGGGCGCGGGATCGATCCCGTCATCGGATTCACCGCGATCCTGTGCATCGCGCTCGCGGCTGGCGCGGCTGGCGCGCTCAACCAATGGTATGAGGCGGATATCGACGCGCTGATGCGCCGCACCGCGAAACGGCCGCTGCCCGATGGGCGGATGGACCGCCAGTCGGCGCTCCATTTCGGGGTCGGGCTCGGCGCATTTTCGGTGATCCTGATGGGGCTCGCGGTGAACCTCGTCTCGGCGGCGATCCTGGCGACCTCGATCCTGTTCTATGTGCTGGTCTATACCGTGTGGCTCAAGCGGCGGACCCCGCAGAACATTGTTATCGGCGGCGCGGCGGGGGCGTTTCCGCCGCTGATCGGCTGGGCCGCGGCAACTGGTAGTGTCGCGCTGCTGCCGCTGTTGCTGTTCCTGCTCGTATTTCTGTGGACCCCGCCGCATTTCTGGGCGCTCGCGCTGTTCGTGAAGACCGATTACGCCAATGCGGGCGTGCCGATGCTCCCCGTGGTCGCGGGCGAGCGGGTCACGCGGCGGCAGATCGGGCTCTATACGATCCCGATGGCGATCGTCGCGGTCGCGCCGTGGCCGCTGGGGCTGACCGGCTGGTTCTACGGCGCGGTGTCGATCGCGATGACCGCGGCGTTCGCGTGGATGGCGGTGGTCGTCGCGACCCGTCGCCAGCAGCCTGACGATGCGATGAAGCCGGAGAAGCTGTTGTTCAAATTCTCGATACTGTACCTGTTCGGCATGTTCGGCGCGCTGGTCGTCGATCGCTGGGTGCTGGCATGACGCCCGAGGAAGAGGACCTGATCCGCCGTCGCCAGCGGTCGCGGTCGATCGTGGTCGCGGTGCTGCTCGCGGCGCTGGTGGTGCTGATCTTCGCGATCACGCTGTCGCGCATCCGGCTGGCGATGACCTGAGCCATGATGATGAACCGCACCCACCGCACCGCGTTCATCGCGGTTCTGGGCATCTGTTTCATGACCGGGCTCGCCTGGGCCAGCGTCCCGCTCTACCGCTTGTTCTGCCAGGCGACCGGGCTGAACGGCACGACCGGGCGCGGGATCAGCGCGCCGGGCGCGATCGACCGACAGATGCGGATCGATTTCGATACCAACGTTTCGCCCAAGCTCGCCTGGACCTTCAAGCCCGAGGCGCGGTTCGACACCGTCGCGATCGGCGCGCGCGACATGGCGTTCTTCACCGCGACCAACACTTCGACCCAGCCGATCACCGGGACCGCAACGTTCAACGTCCAGCCCGCGGTGGCAGGCGCGTATTTCAAGAAAATCCAATGTTTCTGCTTCACCCAGCAGACGCTGAAGCCGGGTGAGACCGCGCGGATGCCGGTGATCTTCTACGTCGATCCCGCGATCCTGACCGACGAGGATGCCAAGGACGTCGACACGATCACGCTCAGCTATACTTTCTATCCCAGCGACACCGCGCCACCGCCGAGCGCGCAGCAGAAGGCGATCATGCAAGACGCGGGCACCAAGAGCGTGACCGGATAGGTTTACGCGCGAGTAGGTTTACGAAGGGCGAAATCGCGTTAAAGCGCTTTCGACAGCATCAATGGGGATACCACGCCATGGCCGGCGCCAAGAACCACGACTACCATATCCTTCCGCCCGACATCTGGCCGATCACCGGCGCGTTTTCCGCGCTCGCGATGGCGGTGGGGGGCATCATGTGGATGCACGGCGGCCATGTCGGCAAGCCCAACGGCGGCGGCTGGATCTTCCTGATGGGCGTCGTCGCGGTGCTGACCGTGATGTACAGCTGGTGGTCGAATGTCATCGCCGAGGGCAAGGCGGGCGATCATACCCCGGTGGTGCAGCTCCATTTCCGTTACGGGATGATCCTGTTCATCGCGTCGGAGGTGATGTTCTTCGTCGGCTGGTTCTGGGCGTTCTTCGACTTTTCACTGTTCCCGACCGCGATGACCTTTGCCGATGGCCAGGTGACGCGTGCCGTCGAGGACGCCGCCGGGGTGATCGCGCAATGGCCCCCCCAGGGGCTCGAAGTCATCGACGCGTTCGAATTCCCGCTGCTCAACACGTTGATCCTGCTGACCAGCGGCACGACCGTGACGTGGGCGCACCATGCGCTGATCCACGGCCAGCGCGGCGGCGAGAAGACCGGGCTGTGGGGCCTGATCGGGGTCGGCAACCGCGACGGCGTGCTCAAGGGTTTGTGGCTGACGATCGTGCTCGGCGTGCTGTTCAGCAGCATTCAGGCGTTCGAATACGCGCACGCGCCGTTCCCCTTCAAGGGACTGAATTACGGCGCGTCGTTCTTCATGGCGACGGGCTTTCACGGCTTTCACGTCATGATCGGGACAATCTTCCTGACCGTCTGCCTGATCCGCGCGTACAAGGGCGACTTCACCCCGCGCGCGCATTTCGGGTTCGAGGCGGCGGCCTGGTATTGGCATTTCGTCGACGTCGTGTGGCTGTTCCTGTTCGTATCGATCTATGTCTGGGGTGGCTGGGGCGCACCGGTCCACGCCGGTTGACCGATCCGGGGCGGGTGATCCTTGGCTGACCCCGCCCCCGATTCCGAACGCGACTCCGCGGGTTCCGGCCCTACGCCTGCCGTTAGCGCGCCGTCGATCGTCGATGCGGGACTGAAGGGGCTGTGCCCGCGCTGCGGCAGCAAGACGCTGTTCGGCGGGTTCCTCAGCTTCGCGCCCGTCTGCACCGTCTGCGGGCTCGATTTCGCGGCGTTCAATGTGGGCGACGGACCCGCGGCGTTCCTGACGCTGATCCTGGGCACGATCGTGGTGGCGCTGGCGATCATGGTCGAACTCACCTTTCATCCCCCGCTGTGGGTGCACATGCTGATCTGGATCCCGTTCACCACGATCGGGGTGATAGGGTCGCTGCGGCTCGCCAAGGGCGCGCTGATGGCGGCAGAATTCCGCAATGCGGCGCGAGAAGGGCGGATCGACCCGCACGCCGAACCATGAAGCGGATTCCGATCGTCGCGACCATTGTCGTTGCGCTCGCGGTGGCGGCGATGATCGCACTGGGGCTGTGGCAGTTGCTCGACCGGTTGCCACAGAAGGAGGCGTTCCTCGCGCAACTCGCCGCCAACCCGGCGCGGCCGGTAATTCCCTTCCCGCAGGCGGGCGACGACACGCTGCTGTTCCGCCGCGCCACCGGCAATTGCGCCGCGGTGCGTTCACGCCAGCTCGTCGGCGCGGGGAAGGCGGGGTTTCGCGTGATCGCGCAGTGTTCGACCGATGTCGGCACGACGATGCCCGTCCAGCTCGGCACGACGCGCGATCCCGCGTTCCGATCGACCTGGGCGGGCGGCCCCGTCACCGGCTATATCAACCACGCGCCGAGCAGCCAGTCGCTGATCGGATCGGTGTTCCACCGCGAAGCAAAGCCCCTGATGCTGGTCGCCGATACGCCGCCGCCGGGGCTGGCCGCGAATGGCGAACCCGATCTGGGCACCGTACCCAACAACCATCTCGCCTATGCGTGGCAGTGGTTCTTCTTCGCTGTCATCGCGACCGTGATCTACGGGTTGGCGTTGCGCCGGCGGTGGCACGACTAATCCGCCGCGGGATGGACCTCGCCGCGCCGCCACGCTAACCGCGCAGCCCATGCGCTATGTCAGCACCCGCGGGGCCGCCCCCACGCTCGATTTCCGCGGTGCGACGCTGGCCGGGCTGGCGAGCGACGGCGGGCTGTACCTCCCCGACACCTGGCCAACGCTGTCGCGCGCCGCGATCGCGGGGCTCGCAGGGCTGTCCTATGCCGAAACCGCCGCGCGGGTGATGGCGCCGTTCGTCGGTGACAGCCTGGCCGAGGGCGAACTGCTCGCGCTGTGCGAGACCGCTTATGGCCGCTTCAGCCACGCCGCTGTCACCCCGCTCGTTCAGCTCGATCACGACCAGTGGCTGCTCGAACTGTTCCACGGGCCGACGCTGGCGTTCAAGGACGTCGCGCTCCAGTTGCTCGGGCTGTTGTTCGAACGATTCTTGACGGGCACCGACCAGCGGCTGACGATCATCGGCGCGACCAGCGGCGATACCGGGTCGGCGGCGATCGATGCGGTCGCGGGGCGCGAGGGCATCGACATCTTCATGCTCCATCCCGAAGGACGGGTCAGCGACGTCCAGCGCCGGCAGATGACGACGGTGCTCAGCCCCAACGTCCACAATATCGCGATCCGCGGCGATTTCGACACCGCGCAGGGCATCGTGAAGGCGATGTTCAACGACGCAGATTTTTCGACGCGATTCCAGTTGAGCGCGGTCAATTCGATCAACTGGGCGCGGCTGATGGCGCAGGTGGTCTATTATTTCTACGCCGCGGTGCGGCTCGGCGGCCCCGACCGCGCGATCGCGTTTTCGGTGCCGACGGGGAATTTCGGCGATGTGTTCGCGGGCCATGTCGCCGCGCGGATGGGGCTGCCGATCGCGAAGCTGATCGTCGCGACCAACGTCAACGACATCATCGCGCGCGCGCTGGCGACCGGCGATTATGCGCGCCGCGCGGTGGAGCAGACCCCGACGCCGTCGATGGATATTCAGGTCAGCAGCAATTTCGAACGCCTGTTGTTCGATCTCGGCGCGCGCGATGGCCATGCGATCGCCGCGCAGATGCACGGGTTCGAGGGGTCGGGCGCGATGCGGCTGACCAATGCGCAGCGCGAGGGCGCGGCGGCGCTCTTCGCCAGCGATCGGGTCGATCGCGACGACATGACGATCGCGATGCGTTGGGCGCACGACCAGGCGGGACAGGTGATCGATCCGCACACGGGGATTGCGCTCGCCGCCGCGCGCCGCGCCGACCTCGATGCGCCGATCGTGACGCTCGCGACCGCGCACTCCGCGAAGTTCGGCGACACCGTCGAGCGCGCGACCGGGATGCGCCCGGCATTGCCGCGCCGCGTCGGCGACCTGTTCGACCGCGAGGAACGCTGCGACACCGTCGATGCGACCTTCGCCGCGGTGAGCGATTATGTCGCGGCACGCGCGAGCCCGCGGGGATGACAACCGCCCAATCCCCGTTCGTGCTGAGCCTGTCGAAGTACGTATCCCGACCATGCCCCCTTCGGCGAAGCTCAGGAAAGGCTTCGACAAGCTCAGGGCGAACGGGATGTCGATAACTGACCTCGCCACCCTTATCGGCGAACCATGGGCCGGCTATGGCCTCGTCGACTCGGGCAACGGCCGCAAGCTCGAACGCTATGGCCGGTTCCGCTTCATCCGCCCCGATCCGCAGGCGCTGTGGACGCCCGCGTCCGACGACTGGCGTGCGACCGGCGAGTTCCTGCCCGGCGCGGACGAGGATGGCGGCGGGCGCTGGCAGTTCGCCGAACCGACGCCGCGTGACGGCTGGACGCTGACGTGGGACAACGTGTCGTTCACCGCGCAGACGACGCCGTTCCGCCATCTCGGCTTCTTCCCCGACATGGCGCCGGTGTGGACGTGGATGCGCGACCGGCTGGCGGGGATCGAGGCGCCCGAATGCCTCAACCTGTTCGGCTATACCGGGGTCGGCACGCTCGCGTTGGCGAGCCAGGGCGCCAAGATGGTCCATGTCGATGCGTCGAAGAAATCGGTCGACGCCGCGCGCGCCAACGCCGCGCTGTCGGGGTTGTCCGATGCGCCGGTCCGCTGGCTGGTCGACGATGCGTCGAAGTTCGTCGCGCGCGAGGGGCGGCGCGGGCGGCGTTACGATGGCATCCTGCTCGATCCCCCCAAATATGGCCGCGGGCCGGAGGGCGAGGTGTGGCGGCTGGAAGAGGATCTGCCGCGGCTGATCGCGGAGTGCCGCGCGCTGCTCGATGCTGATTCGCGCTACCTGTTCCTCACCGTCTACGCGGTACGGATGAGCGCGCTGGCGATCGGCGAAATGCTCAGACAGGCGTTCGCCGATCTGCCCGGCACGGTCGAGGCGGGCGAACTCGGGGTGCGCGAGGAAGCCCGCGGGCTGGTGTTGCCGACCGCGATCTGGGCGCGCTGGTCGCGGTGAGTTTCGACCTCGACGCCTATCTCGCGCGGATCGGCCTTCCTGCGCGCGTGACACTCGACGCCGCAGGGCTGGCGCGGCTGCAGCTTGCGCACCGGCTTGCGATCCCGTTCGAGAATCTCGCTGTCGTTCTCGGGCGCGGCATCCGGATCGACAGCGCGGCGGTGTTCGCCAAGCTCGTCACCGCGCGGCGTGGCGGCTATTGTTTCGAACAGAACCGGCTGTTCCTCGACGCGCTCGATGCCTTGGGATTCGATGCGCGCCCGCTGCTCGCGCGGGTGTGGCTCGGGGTGGCCGATGACGGCGCGATACCGCCGCTTACCCACACCCTGGGGCTGGTGACGATCGACGGCGATGCCTGGATCGCGGATGCGGGCTTTGGCGGCAGCTATTCCCCGCCGATGCGGTTGATCGACGGCGAGGAGGTGGCCGCTCCCGACGGCGCGCGCTTCCGCCTCGAACGCGCCGGCGACGACGGCTGGATGCTGCTGCGCGACGGCGATTCCGCCACAACCGACGGGCGCGGGGTCGGCGCAGGATGGCAGCGCCAGTGCGGTTTCACGCTCGCCGAGGTCATGCCCGCCGATCTCGCGTTGTCGAATCACTGGACCTCGACCGCGCCGGGCACGCGGTTCACGACGCTCACCGTCGTCAGCATCGCGCTGCCCACCGGCTTCGCGAGCCTCACCGACCGTGCCTATCGGCGCAAGGCGGGGGACAAGGAACAGGCGACCGAGATCACCGACCCGCGGGTTTATCGCCTGCGGCTGAGCCTAATGTTCGGGATCGACCTGTCACCAGACGAGGTCGCGGCGCTGGGGTTATTCTAGGCGCGTTCGCGTTCGAGCAGGTCGGCGGCGTCGAGGCCGAGCAGGTCGATATAGCCGATGATCCGCGGCCAATGTTCGGTCACAAAATTCTCACGCTCCGCGGCGCGCAGCCGTTCTGCCGCGCCGGGCAGGACGAACATGCCCACCCCGCGGCGGACCTCGACATGGCCGTCGTCCTGGAAGCTCTGATACGCCTTGGCGACCGTCAGCGGGTTGGCGCCGTGTTCGGCGGCGAACGCGCGGACCGAGGGGAGCTGGTCGCCCGCGAGATAATCGCCGCGCAGGATCCCCGCCGCGATTGTCGCGCGGAGCCGGATGTAAACCGGGCTGTCCTGGTTGCTGAGTGCTGTCATGCTGGTTTAATACACCAACTGACGCGTCAGTCGAGTCCTCACTGCTGCCACGCCGAGGCGACCCGTGCCATATCCGGGCGCGGGCGTTCGTCGAGCGGCTTGGCGGGGGTGCCGATGAACAAGAACCCTGCGATCCGTTCAGAGCTCGCGCCGAATGCGTCGCGCACCGTATCGGAATACGCCGCCCAGCCGGTCAACCACCCCCCGGCATAGCCCAGCGCATGGACCGCATGGAGCAGGTTCATGCACGCCGCGCCGACCGACAACTCCTGTTCCCACCGCGGTATGTGGCTGTCGGGGCGGGGGGATGAGAGCGCCACGACGAGCGCCGGCGCCTGGTGTGCGAACTGGTCGAACGCCTCGATCTCGAGCCGCTTGGCCTCGGGTCGCTCGGCGCGATACGCGTCGATGATCAGCGTCGCGAGCGCATCGCGCTGGTCCGCCGCAACGGTGACGAAGCGCCACGGTGCGAGCTTGCCGTGATCGGGCACGCGCGCGGCGATCGCGAGGATCTGCGCGAGCTGGGCCGCGTCGGGACCCGGCGCGACGAGATCGCGCGGTTTTCCCGAACGGCGGGTGGCCAGGAGCGAGAGGGGGGTGGTGCGATCGTTGAGCATACCGCGCGCTAGCAGCGCCGCGCCCGCGCAACAATATTTGCCAACCCCGAATTCGCCGCTAGGTTGCGCGCCATCAACCGCGGACCAACACCGCGGGCCGTGGGCGTATCGAGGGGAGCAGCAGGTGGGTTTCAAGGGAATCGCGACGTGGAACGAGGGCGACTGGATCGCCGCGATCGCCGCCATCGCGCTGTTCGCGGTGCTGGCGTTCGGGCTGTCGCTGAGTTCGCGCAAGTCGGACCAGGTCGTCGGCCATCCCAAGGGCCTGTTCGTGCTGTTCTACGCCGAGATGTGGGAGCGGTTCTCCTATTACGGCATGCGCGCGCTGCTGATCTTGTATCTCACCAAATTCTGGTTGTTCGACGACGGCAAGTCGAACCTGATCTACGGTGCCTACACCGCGCTGGTGTATATCACTCCCGTCCTCGGCGGCTATCTTGCGGATCGCTATCTGGGGCAGCGCAAGGCGGTGTTCTTCGGCGGCGTCCTGCTCGCGATCGGCCATGGCTTCATGGCGTTCGAGGGGATGAAGGGGGTCGTCGATCCCGCGGTCAAACAGGCCGATCCGGTCATCAACGTCTTCTGGCTCGCGCTGGCGCTGATCATCGTCGGCTCGGGCTTCCTGAAGGCCAACATCTCGGTGATCGTCGGCCAGCTCTACAAACTGACCGATACCCGGCGGGATGGCGCGTACACGATCTTCTACATGGGGGTGAACACCGGCGCCGCGCTCGGCACGATCCTGGTCGGCTATCTGGGCGAGACGGTCGGCTGGTCGTACGGCTTCGGCCTCGCGGGGATCGGCATGGTGCTCGGCATGATCATCTTCGTCGCGGGCAAGCCCGCGCTGCGTGGGCGCGGCGAGCCGCCCAAGCCGCTCGCGCGCAACAAGGAAGTCATGCTCTATGGCATCGGTACCGCGTCGGCCGCAGTGATCTGGTTCCTGATCCAGTATCAGTCGCTGGTCCAGAACCTGCTGATCGTATCGGGTGTCGCGATGCTCGGCTATACGCTCTACGAGGCGTTCAAGCTGCCCAAGGAACCGCGCGAGCGGATGTTCGCGATCCTGTTCCTGATCGCGCTCAACCCGGTGTTCTGGGGCCTGTTCGAACAGGCGGGGGGCAGCTTGAGCCTCTACACCGACAAGTTCGTCGATCGCGGCGGCGTGCCGACCAGCCTCTTCCAGTCGATCAACCCGATTTACATCGTTCTGCTCGGCCCGATTTTCGCGGCGTTGTGGACCGTGCTCGGCAAGAAGGGGCTGGAACCGTCGACCCCCGCCAAGTTCGCGTTCGGGCTGGCGTTCGTCGGCGCGGGTTTCCTCGTCTTCGTGCTCGGTGCCAATGGCGCGGGGGCGGCGGCGGCGACCCCGGTGCTCTTCGTGTTCCTGATCTATCTGCTCCACACGATGGGCGAATTGTGCCTCAGCCCGGTGGGCCTGTCGGCGATGAACCGGCTCGCGCCGCTCCATCTGGCCAGCTTCATCATGGGCGCATGGTTCTACATGACCGCGGTCGGCAATTTCGTCGCGGGCAAGATCGGCGAGGCGACCGGGGGCGAGAATGGCGAGATGACGCAGGCGGGGACGCTCGACATCTATTGGAAGATCGGCGTCGTCACGATCGTGATCAGCGCGGTCGTGCTGTTGTTGTCGCCGATCGTGAAGCGCTGGATGCACGTCGACACGCTCGAGGACCGCGCTGAACTCGCCGGACAGGCCGAACTCGGCGAGCCGGAGGCGGCGGGGTTCCGAACATCGGAGGAAACGCGCTGACCGGCTGACGCGTCGCCAGTTCGCAAGGGGGCCGGTTCGCACGAGGGCCGGTTCGAACGAGGGCCGGTTCGAACGAGGGGAGGACGGGCATGACGATGGTGATCCTGGCGGCGGTGACGTTCGTGGGAACGCATTTCCTGCTGTCGCATCCGCTCCGCGTGCCGGTGGTGGCGCGGGTCGGAGCCAACGGCTTTCTGGGCCTGTACTCGCTCGTCGCGCTCGCGACGCTGGCGTGGCTCGTGATTGCGTATCGCGCCGCACCGATGACCCCGCTGCTCTGGCCCGTCGGCGACGCGCTGTGGGCGGTGGTGACGATCGTGATGCTGATTGCGAGCATCCTGTTCGTCGGTTCGCTGATCGGCAACCCCGCGCTCCCAGGCCCTGATCAGCCTGCACCGGGCGCGGCTCGCGGCGTCTTCACGATCACCCGCCATCCGATGATGTGGGCGTTCGCGTTGTGGGGGCTGTGCCACATCGCGGTCTATCCGATCGCCGCGAACATCGTGCTCGCGGGCGCGGTCGTCGTCCTCGCGCTGGTCGGTGCGCGAGCACAGGACGCGAAGAAGGAGGCGCTCCAGCCCCATGTCTGGCCCGATTGGGAGCGCAAGACCAGCTATTGGCCGTTCGCCGCCGTCGCCAGCGGCAGGGCGCGGCTCGGCGGATTCCGCCCGCACGACTGGGCGGGCGGGATCGTGATCTGGCTCGCCGCGACCTGGGCGCATCTGCCGCTTGCGGGGTGGGCGGCAGGAATCTGGCGGTGGGTGTGAGCTAGTGCCGGTTCAATGATCTATAGCCGCACCATCGCCATCATCCGCTCGCCGTAGCGCGGACCCGCGGTTTCGCCGCGGGGTGCGGCTTCGTCGAGTTCGGCAAGATCGTCGTCGGTCAGCACCACGTCGACCGCGGCCATGCTGTCTTCCATCGTCTTGCGGCGCTTGGTCCCCGGGATCGGGACGATGTCGTCGCCCTGCGCGAGCAGCCACGCGAGTGCGATCTGCGCGGCGCTGACGTGATGCGCCTCCGCGATTTCCTCGACCACGCCCACCATCTTCAGGTTGAGCGCGAAATTCTCCTCGGCATAGCGCGGGTCGTTGCGGCGATAATCGCCCTCGGGCAGGTCGTCGCGGCGCTTGATCTGGCCGGTCAGGAATCCCCGCCCGAGTGGGCTGTACGGCACGAACCCGATCCCGAGTTCGCGGCATAGCGGCAGGATCTCGTCCTCAACGGTGCGTTCCCAGAGCGAATATTCGCTCTGTAGCGCGGCGATCGGATGGACCGCGTGCGCGCGGCGGATCGTGTCGGCGCC
Organism: Sphingomonas oligophenolica; assembly: GCF_006438955.1. GTDB lineage: Bacteria > Pseudomonadota > Alphaproteobacteria > Sphingomonadales > Sphingomonadaceae > Sphingomonas > Sphingomonas oligophenolica_A. The sequence goes on from NZ_RCZK01000011.1 coordinate 69,635, forward strand.
GGCTTCGCTGAGGCCCAGGTGGCGGGCCTTGCCCTCCTTTACCAGCGCCGCCATCGCGCCGACGGTATCCTCGATCGGCACATTCGGGTCGACGCGGTGCTGGTAGAACAGGTCGATGGTCTCGATCCCGAGCCGCTTGAGGCTCCCTTCGCACGCGGCGCGGACGTTGGCGGGCGACGAGTCGACGCCGACCGGGCCCTGGTCGCCGATCCGGAAGCCGAACTTGGTCGCGATCACCAGACGCTCGCGCTTGCCTGCGATCGCGCGGCCGAGCAGGTCCTCGTCGACGTGCGGGCCATAGACCTCGGCGGTATCGAAGAAGGTCGCGCCGAGCTCGATCGCGCGGTGGATCGTGGCGATGCTTTCGGTCTCGTCGGCCACGCCGTACATGCCCTTGCCGATCCCCGCCATCGGCATGCAGCCGACCCCGAGCGCGGACACCGTAAGGTTGGACCCCAGCGTACGGTATTTCATCGCGTTCACTCCTCCAATATCGCATCGCCTGCATCGCGCGGGGCGACGCCGCTGCGCGCGGCGACGGTCGCGGTCAGCGCAAGATCGTTGGTAACATTACCCAGCGTCCGGATGATGTCGGGAATCGTCTCGACCGCTACGAGCAGCCCCAATGGTGCGATCGGCACCCCCATCGTGATCGCGATCGGCGCGATCGAACTGATGTAGCTGATCTGGCCGGGCAGGCTGACCGAGCCCAGCGAGGTGAGCGCGGCCACCGCGATCCCGGCGGCGAGGCTGCCCGCGGTCAACGGCACCCCGAACCAGTTGGCGACGTAGATCGCGACCGCCAGGTTCATCGCGGGGCCGGTCGAGCGGAACACCGCGACAGCGAGCGGCAGCACGACGCCCGAGGTGCTGGTCGGGATACCGAGCCGCTCGGCGCCCTTCAGCATCGCGGGCAGGCTGGCGAGTGAGGATTCGGTGCTGATCGCGACCGCCTGGCTGGCGAGCGAGGCGCGCGCGAACGCGCCGAGCTTCACCCGCCCGCCGATCAGCGCGAGCGGATAGGCCGCCGCCCAGATCACGACGCCCACCGCGGACACGACGAGGATATAGTGGACCAGCGCGCCGAACGCCGCGGTTCCGGTCTTCGCGCCGACGGTGAAGGCGAGCGCGAGGACGCCGATCGGCGCGAGCCACAACACCCAGTTGATGACGACGAGCATCGTGTCCTTGAGCGCCTCGAACACCCCGGTCAGCAGCACGCGCCGCGCGGGTTCGATCCGCGTGATCGCGAACGCGAAGACGAGCGTGAAGACGATGAGCGAGAGGAACGCGTTGTTCGCCGCGGCGGCGATGACGTTGGTCGGCACGATCGAGGAAAAGAAATCGGCGAGCGTCGGCACGTCGCTGCTGATCTTGGCGGTGCCCGCAAGAGCGGTCCGCAGCGCCTCGGCCGACGCCGCGGGCAACGGCGCGAGATCGAGGAACAACGGGGTCAGCACCGCCGCCGCAAGCGCCGAACACCATAGGAACCCGAATGAGATGGCCAGCGTCATCCCCGCGATCCGCCCCGCGCGCGCCGCCTCCGCGGTCGCGGCGACGCCGACGACCAGCAGCGCGATCACCAGCGGCACGATCGTCATCTGCAATCCCGCGAGCCACGCCGCGCCGATCGGCTCGGCCACCGCGATCGCCTGCGGCACCGCGCCCGGCGCCAGCGCTGCCGCCGCGATCCCGATCACCAGCCCGGCGATTAACGCCACCAAAATCCGCATCGCTTGCGACATGCTCGCACTTCCCCCGTCGGGGCGCTATGCCCCGCTGCACTTCATCACATAGCGCAGCGAACAGGGGCGTCATGGCAAGAAAATATTTCGGCACCGACGGCATTCGCGGTGCGACCAACCAGGGCGCGATGACCGCCGCGATGGCGATGAAGGTCGGGATGGCGGCGGGCGCCTATTTCCTGCGCGGCGATCACCGCCACCGCGTCGTGATCGGCAAGGACACCCGGCTGAGCGGCTATATGCTCGAATCCGCGCTCGTCGCGGGGTTCACCAGCGTCGGGATGGACGTCGTCATGGTCGGGCCGATGCCGACGCCTGCGGTCGCGATGCTGACGACCTCGATGCGCGCCGACATCGGCGTGATGATCTCGGCGAGCCACAATCCGTTCGCGGATAATGGCATCAAGCTGTTCGGCCCCGATGGCTTCAAGCTATCTGACGATGCCGAATCTGCGATCGAGGCATTGATCGACGGCGACATCCCTCTCGTCGCCTCCGACAAGATCGGTCGCGCGCGCCGGGTCGAGGATGCGCAGGGCCGCTATATCCACTTCGCCAAATCGACCTTTCCCGCCGACATGCGGCTCGACGGCCTGCGGATCGTCGTCGATTGCGCGAACGGCGCGGCGTACAAGGTCGCGCCCTCGGCACTGTGGGAGCTTGGTGCGGATATCGTCGCGATCGGGGTGACTCCCAACGGCACCAATATCAACGACGGCGTCGGATCGACCGCGCCCGAGGCGCTGGGCGAGACCGTGGTCGCATCCGGCGCGGACATCGGCATCGCGCTCGACGGCGACGCCGACCGGCTGATCGTCGTCGACGAGACGGGCACGGTGGTCGATGGCGACCAGTTGATGGCGACGATCGCAACCGGCTGGGCGCGCGCGGGGCGCCTCGCGGGCGGCGGGCTGGTCGCGACGGTGATGAGCAACCTTGGCCTCGAACGCCATCTTGCGGCGCAGGGATTGGGGCTGGTGCGCACCAAGGTCGGCGATCGGCACGTGCTCGAAAAGATGCGGACCAGCGGCTATAATGTCGGCGGCGAGCAATCGGGGCACATCATCCTCAGCGATTACGCGACCACCGGCGACGGGCTGGTCGCCGCGCTGCAGATCCTCGCCGAGGTGAAGCGCGCGGGCGCCGCCGCGAGCGAGGTGCTCCACCGGTTCGAGCCGTTGCCGCAATTGCTCCGCAACGTCCGTTTCAAGGGCGGCAAGCCGCTCGAGGCCGACGCGGTCAAGGCGGTGATCGCCGCCGCCGAGGTCGAACTGGCCGCCAACGGCCGCCTCGTCATCCGCCCCTCGGGCACCGAACCCGTCATCCGCGTGATGGCCGAGGGCGACGATGCTGCCCAGGTTGAAGCGGTGGTTGCCCGTATCTGCGACGCGGTGCGGGTGGCGGCGGGTTAGGTATCCGATGCTCACCATGCGCCCCGACTGCGAACGCTGCGGCGTCGACCTTCCCGCCGACGCACCGGGCGCGTTCATCTGTTCGTTCGAATGCACCTTCTGCGCGGCGTGCGCCGACGCGCTCGACGAACATTGCCCGAAGTGCGGGGGCGAACTGGTCGACCGTCCGACGCGCCTCGGCAAGGCGCTTGCCGCCAACCCCGCCGCGACCGAGCGGCGGCACCGCGGCTGAACGCTGTCCCACAGGTGCGGTTTCATGCCATAACGCCGTGATGGCAGACGCTGGCACTTCCCCGACGGATTCGACCCCATCAAATCGCCGCGCGGGCATGAACTTTCGTGAACGTAGCGCGTGAAAACGCCGCGCATCCTGATTATCGCGGGCTCCGATTCGGGCGGCGGTGCGGGGATTCAGGCGGACATCAAGACCGTGACGATGCTCGGTGGCCACGCGATGACCGCGGTCACCGCGATCACCGCGCAGAACACGCTGGGGGTGCAGGCGGTGCACGTCGTTCCGACCGACATGGTGTTGGCGCAGATCGCCTCGGTTATCGGGGATATCGGCGTCGATGCGGTCAAGATCGGGATGATCGGATCGGCGGCAACCGCGCATGCGGTGGCGGACGAGCTTGGGGCGCTGGCGATCCCGATCGTGTTCGATCCGGTGATGGTCGCGACCAGCGGGTCAACGCTCGCCGACGCAGATACGATCGCCGCGTTCGACCGGTTGATGCGGATCGCGACGCTGACGACGCCGAACCTTCCCGAACTTGAGGCCCTGACCCGATCCGTTCGGGGCGAGCCTGTCGAAGCAGGCTCAGCACGAACGGGGGAGTTGGCGCGGGCGCTGGCATCTCGCTCCGGCACGGCGGTGCTCGCAAAGGGCGGCCATGCCGAGGGCGAGACGATCACCGATACGCTCGTCGCCGCGGACGGTGGCAGCCAGCAATGGCACGGCACGCGGATCGCCACCCGCCACACTCACGGCACTGGTTGCACGCTGGCGAGCGCGATCGCGACCGGGCTGGGGCAGTGCATGCCGCTCCCCGACGCGGTCGCGCGCGCGCGGCGGTTCGTCCGATGTGCCTTGATCGCGGCACCGGGATTGGGCAACGGCCACGGCCCGATGGGGCACGCGCTCGGCGTCGCGCCGTTCGACGAGTTGGAACATCGATGCCCGGATTGACCCACGAAAAACGCTGCCTGCCCCCCGTCGCGGGGGTCGACGAGGCGGGGCGGGGGCCGCTCGCGGGGCCGGTGGTCGCCGCCGCGGTGATCCTGCCGCCGTGGGGCGTGCCGCGGGGAATCGACGATTCGAAAAAACTGACCGCGCCGACCCGCGCCGATCTGTGCCGCCGCCTCCACGACTGCGCGATCGTCGGGGTCGGGATCGTCGAGCCGGGGGAGATCGACACGCTCAACATCTATTGGGCGACGATGAAGGCGATGACGCTCGCGGTCGATGCGGTCGCCGCGATCCTGGGGTGCGCGCCCGGCCATGTGCTCGTCGACGGCAACCGCCTGCCGCGCTGGGGCTATGCGGCGACCCCGATCGTCGGCGGCGATGCGCTCAGCCGCTCGATCGCCGCGGCATCCATCGTCGCCAAGCACACCCGCGACACGATCATGATCGCGGCGGCCGAATCATACCCGCACTATGGCTGGCACGCGAACAAGGGCTACGGCGCGCCCCAGCATCTCGCCGCGCTGCGCGAACATGGGCCGTGCCCGCTCCACCGCCGCAGCTTCGCGCCCGTCGCCCAAGCGGTTTTGGCACTCTGAGTCTTTCGAGTCACACCACTAGGGCTTGATGCTGGAGCCGCAACCGGCCCCAAGATGTGGCGCGAGCCACGAAATGTTCCGCCGCCTTAACGATTTCGCAGCGCTTTTCGTTAACCAATGTTCGCTTGACGGGAGTCGCTTGGTTGGCGCGAATGGAAGCCAAGGGGAGAACGATGGGGGTCATCGAACAGGTCAGGCGTCCGCGGCTTGCGGCGGCCGTGGAAGCGGGGGTGGCGATGCTGCCGCTCGATACGCCAATGCTGCCGCTGGATCAGATCGTGCGCGGCGACTGTATCGCGGCGATGCGGTCGCTGCCCGCGAAGTCGGTCGACATGATCTTCGCCGATCCGCCCTATAATCTCCAGCTCGGCGGCGACCTCAACCGTCCCGACGGCAGTCATGTCGACGCGGTCACCGACGAATGGGACAAGTTCGACAGCCTCGCCGCGTATGATCGGTTTACCCGCGCCTGGCTCGCCGAGGCGCGCCGGATCCTGAAGGACGACGGCACGATCTGGGTGATCGGCAGCTATCACAATATCTTCAAGGTCGGCTCCGCGATTCAGGATCTTGGCTACTGGATTTTGAACGACATCGTGTGGCGCAAGGCCAACCCGATGCCCAATTTCCGCGGCACCCGCTTCACCAACGCGCACGAGACGCTGATCTGGGCGTCAACCGGCGAGAAGGCCAAATATACCTTCAACTATCGCAGCATGAAGACGCTGAATGACGAACTCCAGATGCGCAGCGACTGGGAATTCCCGATCTGCGGCGGGCAGGAGCGGTTGAAGAAGGAGGATGGCCACAAGGTCCACCCGACGCAGAAGCCCGAGGCATTGATCTATCGCGTGCTGCTCGCGTGTACGAAGCCGGGCGACGTCGTGCTCGACCCGTTCTTCGGGACCGGCACGACCGGCGCGGTCGCCAAGCGGCTGGGGCGGCGCTGGATCGGGATCGAGCGTGAAGACGCGTATATCGACGCCGCGCAGCAGCGGATCGACGCCGCGCTGCCGCTCGACGAATCGGCGCTCGCGACGATGCAGAGCCCGCGCTCGCAGCCCAAGGTCGCGTTCGGCGTCCTGGTCGAGAACGGCTATCTGATGCCCGGCGCGGTGTTGACCGACGCCAAGCGCCGCTGGAGCGCAACCGTCCGCGCCGACGGGTCGCTGTTGTCGACCTGCGGCGCGAGTGGATCGATCCACAAACTGGGTTCGACACTCCAGAATGCACCCGCGTGCAACGGCTGGACCTTCTGGCATCACGACGCGACGGACGGGCTGAAGCCGATCGATGCGCTCCGCCAGACGTATCTGCTCGCGACCCAGCCCTAGCGTTTCATCGTCATGCCGGACTTGTTCCGGCATCGATCGTGCCGCAAGATTGAGGCCATGGGGGTTCGCGAAGCGATGGCCCCCGGAACAAGTCCGGGGTGTCGTACATGGCTGATTTCCACCTCCGCCCGATCCAGTTCGTCGACACGCCGGTCGGTTTGCCCGACGGCAGCGTCGCGCGGCTTGCCGGCGGGATGCTGTGGTTCGCCGCCTATGAGGTGACCGAACGGGGCGCGCGGCGGAACGTGCCCGTCGCGGAGGTCGCGACGCTCGGCGAGCGCGCGGCGACGCTGCACGCACGGATTGTCGCGCCGCGGCCCGCGCTGACGCTGGGGGAGCGCACGCTGCGGTTCGACCAGCCGCAGGTGATGGGCATCCTCAACGCCACCCCCGACAGTTTTTCCGACGGCGGCCAGCACGGCGACGACCCCGCCGCGATCGCCGCGGCGGGGGTCGACATGGCAACACAGGGTGCGGCGCTCATCGACGTCGGCGGCGAATCGACCCGCCCCGGCGCGACCGCGGTGTGGGAAGGCGACGAGATCGCGCGGGTCGTGCCGGTCGTCGAACGGCTTGGGCGGAGCGGTACGCTGGTATCGATCGACACCCGCAAGGCCGCGGTGATCGAAGCCGCGCTCGGCGCGGGCGCGCGGATAGTCAACGATGTGTCGGCGCTGCTCTGGGACGAGCGCGCGCTGGAGGTGGTGGCGAAGGCGGGTTGCCCGGTCGTGCTGATGCACTCGCCCGATCCTGACCAGGGCGGGCATGGCGCGGGCCGATATGGCAACGTCGTGACCGAGGTGTTCGACTGGCTCGAGGCGCGGATCGACGGGGTGGTCGCGGGCGGGATCGACCGGTCGCGGGTCATCGTCGATCCGGGGATCGGCTTCGGCAAGTCGCTCGCCGACAATCTGGCGCTGATCAATGGCCTGGCGATCTTCCACGGCCTCGGCTGCCCGATCCTGTTGGGGGCGAGCCGCAAGCGGATGATCGGCGCGCTCGATAACGAAGCGCCAGTTGCGGCGCGGCTCGGCGGTTCGATCGCGCTCGCGGTGAAGGGGGTCGAGGCGGGGGTCCAGCTGCTCCGCGTCCACGACGTCGCCGAGACCGTCCAGGCGATCCGTGTCTGGCGTGGGCTCCGCGACCGCGCGCTGGTAAGCTGAACCGCGCGACTCGCGGATGATTTTGCCATCGACGCGGCATCGTGCTTTGCTGCGTCGGACCAACCCGGACGAGGAGCCGATGTCATGACGATTGCGTCCATCCTGCAGGGCAAGGGCACCGAGGTCGTATCGGTAGCGCGCACCGCGACCGTGGCGGAGGCGGTGGCGCTGCTCGCCGAAAAGCGCATCGGCGCGGTACCGGTGATGGAAGGGGACGCGGTGGTCGGGATCTTCTCCGAACGCGACGTCATCCATTGCCTGAAGGCCGATGGTGCCGCCGCGCTCGACCGGTCGGTGGGCGATGCGATGACCAGCCCGGTCGAAAGCGTCGCCCCCGGATCCCCGGTAATCGGCGCGCTGTCGCTGATGACCCGGCGGCGCATCCGGCATTTGCCCGTGATCGATGCGGGCAAGGTCGTCGGGTTCGTGTCGATCGGCGACCTCGTCAAATACCGGATCGACGGGATCGAGGCCGATGCCGCGGCGATGCGCGACTATATCCAATCGGTGTAGGCGGGCCAGGACGCGAGTCATGCAGCCGAATCGCGTGGAGGGAGGTCAGCCGGTCGAACGCGGCCATCATCTGGCCTCCGAATGCCGGATTATCACGTAACGAACCTGATTCTCCGCTGATTGTGCGGTGAACTCGCGTCGGATTCGGGGATTCGACCACGTGATTCGGACGGTTTCTGGTTGCCCCAGGCCAAATCATCTCTCGGCCTCCACGGGCGGGAAGGCCCGGCGGCTCGCAAAAATCGACGTATTTCTGCGGGTTTTGGGGAGTTTTGAAAGAAAACTGCAAAAAAGCGTTTGACGGCCCCGGCACCCTCACCTAGATGGGTGTCACCGCAGCGGTGGCCCACACGGGACGCCGCGGTGGTCACCAAATAGCCAGGCGCCAGGGTCGCCCTCCAACAAGAGGGTACACCAAGGCGTCGGTCTTTTGCGCTCTTTGACATTGTAATTCAAGATGAAGGGACATGTGGGCGGCGGCTCCGGGTCCAGCGTTTTCAAGGCGTTGGGTGCTCGGTAGCAATAAGCCGTTTCAAAGTGTCCTGGTATCGGAGCTTCGGCTTCGGGCCAGGACCCTCATATGTCTCGTTACATATCCACAAAATATGTGATGTGCAGGAACGGCTCCTTGAAATGAGCGGCCTGATCGTGGAATTCCACCGCGATCTTGTCGTACATAAACTTGAGAGTTTGATCATGGCTCAGAATGAACGCTGGCGGCATGCCTAACACATGCAAGTCGAACGAAGGCTTCGGCCTTAGTGGCGCACGGGTGCGTAACGCGTGGGAATCTGCCCCTTGGTTCGGAATAACAGTTAGAAATGACTGCTAATACCGGATAACGACGTAAGTCCAAAGATTTATCGCCGAGGGATGAGCCCGCGTAGGATTAGCTAGTTGGTGTGGTAAAGGCGCACCAAGGCGACGATCCTTAGCTGGTCTGAGAGGATGATCAGCCACACTGGGACTGAGACACGGCCCAGACTCCTACGGGAGGCAGCAGTGGGGAATATTGGACAATGGGCGAAAGCCTGATCCAGCAATGCCGCGTGAGTGATGAAGGCCTTAGGGTTGTAAAGCTCTTTTACCCGGGATGATAATGACAGTACCGGGAGAATAAGCTCCGGCTAACTCCGTGCCAGCAGCCGCGGTAATACGGAGGGAGCTAGCGTTATTCGGAATTACTGGGCGTAAAGCGCACGTAGGCGGCTTTGTAAGTTAGAGGTGAAAGCCCGGGGCTCAACCCCGGAATTGCCTTTAAGACTGCATCGCTTGAATCCAGGAGAGGTGAGTGGAATTCCGAGTGTAGAGGTGAAATTCGTAGATATTCGGAAGAACACCAGTGGCGAAGGCGGCTCACTGGACTGGTATTGACGCTGAGGTGCGAAAGCGTGGGGAGCAAACAGGATTAGATACCCTGGTAGTCCACGCCGTAAACGATGATAACTAGCTGTCCGGGCTCTTAGAGCTTGGGTGGCGCAGCTAACGCATTAAGTTATCCGCCTGGGGAGTACGGCCGCAAGGTTAAAACTCAAATGAATTGACGGGGGCCTGCACAAGCGGTGGAGCATGTGGTTTAATTCGAAGCAACGCGCAGAACCTTACCAGCGTTTGACATGTCCGGACGATTTCCAGAGATGGATCTCTTCCCTTCGGGGACTGGAACACAGGTGCTGCATGGCTGTCGTCAGCTCGTGTCGTGAGATGTTGGGTTAAGTCCCGCAACGAGCGCAACCCTCGACCTTAGTTGCCATCATTTAGTTGGGCACTTTAAGGTAACCGCCGGTGATAAGCCGGAGGAAGGTGGGGATGACGTCAAGTCCTCATGGCCCTTACGCGCTGGGCTACACACGTGCTACAATGGCGGTGACAGTGGGCAGCAAACCAGCGATGGTGAGCTAATCTCCAAAAACCGTCTCAGTTCGGATTGGACTCTGCAACTCGAGTCCATGAAGGCGGAATCGCTAGTAATCGCGGATCAGCATGCCGCGGTGAATACGTTCCCAGGCCTTGTACACACCGCCCGTCACACCATGGGAGTTGGATTCACCCGAAGGCGTTGCGCTAACTCGCAAGAGAGGCAGGCGACCACGGTGGGTTTAGCGACTGGGGTGAAGTCGTAACAAGGTAGCCGTAGGGGAACCTGCGGCTGGATCACCTCCTTTCTAAGGATATCGGCGGAAAGCGCCTTTGGTTTAGACCAAGGGAAGAGCTTCCTCCATTCCAAAGAACATTGCCGCCGTCCTCATGTCCCTTCATCAACTGGAAACACTCCATAACTGGAGTGCTGCCTGAGCTGGCTCACGCCCCTCGCGGCCCTTTGGGTCAGCGACGGATTTGGCGATGGGCCGGTAGCTCAGGTGGTTAGAGCGCACGCCTGATAAGCGTGAGGTCGTAGGTTCAACTCCTACTCGGCCCACCATCGTCAAAAGTTTGGTAGGGGGCCTTAGCTCAGCTGGGAGAGCGGTTGCTTTGCAAGCATCAGGTCATCGGTTCGATCCCGATAGGCTCCACCATCCCTTCGATTTTCCAGATTGATGAAGACACCAGTTCCGCGCTTGCGCGGATATCTGGGGCGTTCGCGCCCCTCTTTGACATTGTAAATGGGTTCTTAAAATCGATGCCGTGATGGTATGGATTTGAGACGTTGAGGATTGCTTCGGCGGTTCGTGGAGCACTTTGGTGCGCGGCGGATCTACGGGCTGTTCGATCGGCTCAAGCCATGACATTACTACATGGATGCGGTCAGGGTTTTGCCCTGGCGCGTATTCCAACAATCTGGCTGAGATTATTAATCATCCGCACCGAGAAGGTCTCAATCTTAGCGCAAGCTGGGGATGAGGCCTGGTAAAACCACGCGTCACTGCTCTGCCGAGTTTCGTGTCGGCCTTTCTGAGGTCGATCCAGTGTTGTCGTTGGTGGTGTGGACTCTCAAGCGTGAGGTAAGGGCAATTCGTGGATGCCTTGGCATATACAGGCGATGAAGGACGTGGCACGCTGCGATAAGCGTCGGTGAGATGTGAGCAATCTTTGACCCGACGATTTCCGAATGGGGAAACCCACCTATCCGATTAATCTCGACCGTGAAGCAATTCACGAGCGGGGTTAATTGGGCAAGGTATCACTTAACCGAATAAAATAGGTTTCGTGAAGCGAACCCGGTGAACTGAAACATCTCAGTAGCCGGAGGAAAAGACATCAACCGAGATTCCGTTAGTAGTGGCGAGCGAACGCGGACCAGGCCAGTGCCTTGATTTCAACTAGTAGAAGCTTCTGGAAAGTAGCGCCATAGCGGGTGACAGCCCCGTATACGAAAGTGATGATCGAGGACTTGAGTAGGGCGGGACACGTGTAATCCTGTCTGAACATAGGGGGACCACCCTCTAAGCCTAAATACTCGTATATGACCGATAGCGAACTAGTACCGTGAGGGAAAGGTGAAAAGCACCCCGATGAGGGGAGTGAAACAGTACCTGAAACGGATTGCCTACAAGCAGTGGGAGCCTCTTTATGGGGTGACCGCGTACCTCTTGCATAATGGGTCTGTGACTTAATGTACCAAGCAAGCTTAAGCCGTTAGGTGTAGGCGCAGCGAAAGCGAGTCTGAATAGGGCGACTAAGTTTGGTGTATTAGACCCGAAACCCGGCGATCTAGGCATGACCAGGATGAAGGTGAGGTAACACTCACTGGAGGTCCGAACCGATTAACGTTGAAAAGTTACCGGATGAGTTGTGTTTAGGGGTGAAAGGCCAATCAAGCCGGGAAATAGCTGGTTCTCCGCGAAAACTATTGAGGTAGTGCCTCGGACGAACACCCTAGGGGGTAGAGCACTGGATGGATGCGGGGGTCGCGAGATCTACCAACTCTAACCAAACTCCGAATACCTAGGAGTGATATCCGGGAGACAGACGGCGGGTGCTAAGGTCCGTCGTCAAAAGGGAAACAGCCCTAACCTACAGCTAAGGTCCCCAAGTCATCACTAAGTGGGAAAGCATGTGGAATTTCCAAAACAACCAGGAGGTTGGCTTAGAAGCAGCCATCCTTTAAAGAAAGCGTAACAGCTCACTGGTCTAATCAAGAGATTCTGCGGCGAAGATGTAACGGGGCTAAAGTGATGCACCGAAGCTTAGGGTGTGATCTTCATTGATCACGCGGTAGCGGAGCGTTCCGTAAGCCGTTGAAGCGATCTGGTAATGGGTCGTGGAGGTATCGGAAGTGCGAATGCAGACATGAGTAGCGATAAAAAGGGTGAGATGCCCTTTCGCCGAAAGACCAAGGGTTCCTGCGCAAGGCTAATCCGCGCAGGGTGAGTCGGCCCCTAAGACGAGCCCGAAGGGGGTAGTCGATGGGAACACGGTTAATATTCCGTGACCTGGTGGTGTGTGACGGATCTTGTGTGTTGTACGTCCTTATTGGATTGGACGTGCTTCGAAGAGGTCCCAGGAAATAGCCCCACCGTATAGACCGTACCCGAAACCGACACAGGTGGTCAGGTAGAGTATACCAAGGCGCTTGAGAGAAGTGTCCTGAAGGAACTCGGCAAATTGCCTCCGTACCTTCGGAAGAAGGAGGCCCTCACTAAGCGCAAGCTATTTGAGGGGGCACAGGCCAGGGGGTAGCGACTGTTTAGCAAAAACACAGGGCTCTGCTAAGTCGGCTTCAAGACGACGTATAGGGCCTGACGCCTGCCCGGTGCCTGAAGGTTAAGTGGAGGGGTGCAAGCTCTGAAATGAAGCCCAGGTAAACGGCGGCCGTAACTATAACGGTCCTAAGGTAGCGAAATTCCTTGTCGGGTAAGTTCCGACCTGCACGAATGGCGTAACGACTTCCCCACTGTCTCCAGGACATGCTCAGCGAAATTGAATTCTCCGTGAAGATGCGGAGTACCCGCGGTTAGACGGAAAGACCCCGTGCACCTTTACTGCAGCTTCAGAGTGGCATTAGGAAAGAACTGTGTAGCATAGGTGGGAGGCTTTGAAGCATTGGCGCCAGCTGATGTCGAGCCATAGGTGAAATACCACCCTGTTGTTTTCTGATGTCTAACCTCGATCCCTGAAGCGGGATCAGGGACCCTCTGTGGCGGGTAGTTTGACTGGGGCGGTCGCCTCCTAAAGAGTAACGGAGGCGCGCAATGGTGGGCTCAGGACGGTTGGAAACCGTCTGTTAGAGTGCAATGGCATAAGCCCGCCTGACTGCGAGACTGACAAGTCGAGCAGAGACGAAAGTCGGTCATAGTGATCCGGTGGTCCCTCGTGGAAGGGCCATCGCTCAACGGATAAAAGGTACGCCGGGGATAACAGGCTGATAACCCCCAAGAGCTCATATCGACGGGGTTGTTTGGCACCTCGATGTCGGCTCATCACATCCTGGGGCTGGAGCAGGTCCCAAGGGTTTGGCTGTTCGCCAATTAAAGTGGTACGTGAGCTGGGTTCAGAACGTCGCGAGACAGTTTGGTCCCTATCTGCCGTGGGCGTCGAAATTTGAGAGGAGTTGACCCTAGTACGAGAGGACCGGGTTGAACATACCTCTGGTGTACCTGTCGTTCTGCCAAGAGCGCAGCAGGGTAGCTATGTATGGACGGGATAACCGCTGAAAGCATCTAAGCGGGAAGCCTCCCTCGAGATAAGATTTCTTAGGACGGTCGGAGACCACGACCTTGATAGATCGGGTGTAGAAGTGGAGTAATCCATGGAGCTAACCGATACTAATTGTCCTATTCGCGCTTGAGAGTCCCACCATCAATGACAATTCTGGGTCAAACCAGTATTCGTCGGACGATGTGTGGATGATCAGCTCGACGCCAGATAAATATAAAGAGTGCATCGATTTTAGGAACCCATCGCAGTGTTGCTGCGGTGGGTTTCGCAATCAAAAGGACCATTTTCATTGTTGCGCATGGCGCACCGGCTTCATTGCCTGGTGGCTATAGCGTCGGTGTCCCACCCGATCCCATCCCGAACTCGGCCGTGAAACCCGCCTGCGCCGATGGTACTATCGCTTAAGCGATGGAAGAGTAGGTCGTCGCCAGGCATTGTAGCTGGTGCGCGATGTGCACGATGAAAAGCAGAACCCATTTACATGTCAGACCCTTTACGCGCGGCTCTCATCGCGCTGTCGCGGGGTGGAGCAGCCCGGTAGCTCGTCAGGCTCATAACCTGAAGGTCACAGGTTCAAATCCTGTCCCCGCAACCATCTTGACTTGTCGAACCTCGAAAGCATCCGCTTTCGGGGCTTTTTTTGTTTCTGACGCCAAAATGAGCATCGTCGCCAGATCACCCCGCACCTCGGCGTGGAGCACGCCGTCCACAGGTGTCATCACCACCGCGTCGATCAGGCTGCGGATGAGCTCTTGTGCTTCGCTACGCCCGCTCTCCGCCTCAAAGGCGTCGAGCAGGCGCTCGATCTTGCCGCGGTAAACCTGCGCCAGACGCGGGTGCAGCAGGGCGGGGGGCACTGCGTCGGCGCCGGCTGCCAGCTCGGCCTCGAGATCAGCCTTGCGCCGACCCATGCGATTGAGTTCGTCCGCAACGAGCGAGGCGTCGACGCCTTTGAGGATGGCCGCCTTCAGTCGGTCGACGCCCGCGGTCACGTCGCGAAGCTCGGCCTTCCGTTCATCGCGCGAAGAATCCCGCTGCTTCGACAGCCGATTACGCTCGATGATGTATTCGGCGACGAACGCCTCGACGACGTCCGGCTGCATCATGTCGTCGCGCAGCGCCGTCAGCACCTGCTCCTCAAGTTCGTCGATGCGCACCGTCAGCCGGTTCGTGCAGGCAGACGCTCCCTTCTTGGTCGCGGCATGGCAAGCGGACCGGTATTTCCCGTTCTTTGAATAGTTCGATCCGCAGACTCCGCAGAGGACCTTGCCCGTCAGTAGGTAGCGTGGCCGCTGCTTGGCCCAGAAGGGCTGATCCCCGTCATGGTCGGCACTGGGGCGGGCAACGGCCTCCTGCCGCGCCTTGACGCGCTCCCACAACGCGTCCGACAGGATCCGCAGGTGCGGCACGCTGGTGGTCTGCTTGAGATCGTCCGGGTTGGCAAACGCCCGACGGACCCCGGTTTCCGGGTCCTTGCGATAGGTCTGCCGTTGGTGCTCGGGCTCGCCGATGTAGAGCCGGTTGTTGAGTATGCCGGTGCCTCGAGCCTTGTTTCCGTTGATGGTCGAGGCGCTCCATTGCCCGCCGCGCGGGCCGGATATTTTGCGGTCGTTCAGTTCGATGGCGATACTGTGTGGCGATCGACCACCGACATATTCCTCGCAGATGTATGTGACCGTCTTAGCCTGTTCGGGAACGATCCGGCGATGACCGGGGATCCGGTCGCCCCGCGCGTCGGGCACGAAGTCCAGAGCATAGCCATAGGCGAGGCCGCCCGGGTTCTGGCCGTCGCGAAACCGCTTGGCGATGGCGTCGCGTGTCTTGCGGCTGGTTGTCGCCAGCTGCTCGGCATTCATGGTCCCCTTGAGGCCGACGTGAAGCCGGATGATCTCGCCCTCGGCGATCGTGTGAAGACGTACCCCAAGGAACAGGCAGCGTTCGAAGATCATCGGGGTCTGCGACTGGCTGCGCGACAGCCTGTCCAGTTCATCTCCCAGGACAAGATCGACCTCGCCCCGCTCGACCGACGCCAGCATCGCCTTCATCCCGGGACGCAGCGCGATGACGGCGCCGGTGATTGCTTCGTCGGCGTACGCGCCCACCTCGGTCCAGCCCTGCTTCCTGATGAAGGCGCGCATATTCTCGTTCTGCACTGCGATCGACACTCGTTCCTGCTTGTCGGTCGAGTAGCGTGCGTAGATTGCGACTCTCATAACTCATGATCCGGTTTTGCAGCAGCGGCGCCGCGATGGTCGATCAGCGCGAGGTCGCGGGCGAGAAGCCTTGCCCGCGCCAGCGACGCGTTCCTAAGCGCCGGTGAGGCAGGTGCAACTTCCCGCGCTGACGCGGCGCGTCGCAAGCCGCGACCAGTCACATCAGAGTCGATGGCATGGACCCGGTCAAGCCGGTCAGACGGAGCCGCCGCAGCGGCCCTGTCCGAAAACGAATCACCCTTTCTCCCGGCGTTGCAGCCGAGTGAAGGGGAAGTGAGAGGAGAATGGTCGGCCACTGCCGATGCCCAAGGTCAGCCGGTCGCCTTCAGAAGCCCAGGAGTCGGTCGAGCGCCTCGTGGACGAGATGGCGGACTTCCGCCTTGCGGCGATCGTCCAGCGTGGCTGTATCGACCAGCAGGCGGATACTGGGGAACTGGTCGGCGCCCATTTCGATCATGGCGACGGCGTCGCCGCCGGAATCCTCAACGCAGTCGATGATCTCGGGCGCTTCGAGAGTGGAGATGATGCCGGTGGTATCAGCGGTCTGCGCGGTCGCCTTTTCCTTCGCGGGCTTACCAATGCCGAGCTTCGCCAGCGCTTCGGCTGTAGCGAAGCGTTCCGACTTCGCCAGCAATGCATCTAGCTTCGCTTCTAGCCGACCAACCGCGCTCTTTTCCGGAGCACGCTTCGAATGCGCCTTGTCATCCGCGGCTGCAGCGTGCCGCGCTTGCTGAATCTGGTAGAGATAGTCGATCGGCGGGTCGCCAGCCTTCACGTGAAGTTCGGCGAACCGCGGTGCCTCTTGCATCGCTTCAGCGGCCGCCAGTTCGCGCGTGACCCTGCTCTCGGTCCAGCCGATCCGTGCAGCGAGCACGAGCTGCGGCACATTCCAGGTAATGTAGAATTCGAAGAGGAGGAGCGACTTGTCGATCTTGCGCGACTTGAGCGTCAGGAACGTCTGGGCGAAGCGCTGGTAGAGCGCGTCGTCGCGCGTGCGGTCCCATTCCACCACGCGGACCATCACATTTGCGGTGTTGCCGAAGTGGAACCGGAACGCCATCACCCGGGCCCAGCCGTCGATCACATGCCACGTGTCCGCGGTCTTCATGACCACGATCGGAGCGATGGTTTCCGGCGCCTGGACGGCGTGACACAGCGACTCGGCCGCACCCTCCTCGAAGTTGAGAGGTGGCTCGGGAAATCTGAACAGCGGGGATAAGTGGATTGCCGATCTGACCGCGGCCATGTTGGCCGCCCCAGGAGGCAAGATGAGCAAGCGACCCCGCCGGAATCACAGCCCGGCGTTTAAGGCCAAGGTAGCTCTGGCTGCCGTAAAGGGTGAGAAGACGCTGGCCGAGTTGGCGCAGCAGTATGACGTGCATCCAAACCTCATCAACCAGTGGCGATCCCGGCTGCTGGAGGGCGCGGCGGACGTATTCGGATCGGAGCCGGCCGCGAGCGAACCGGCGATCGACGTGACT
>NZ_RCZK01000012.1 GCF_006438955.1 Sphingomonas oligophenolica
CATCAGTATGGACGGCAAGGGCTGCTGGCGCGACAACGTGTTCGTTGAGCGCCTTTGGCGCTCGGTGAAATACGAGGAGGTATATCTGCACGCCTACGCATCGGTCCCCGAGGCCCGCGCCGGCATCGGCCGATACTTCGCATTTTATAATGGCATCCGGCCGCACTCAGCTCTTGGCGGCCGCACGCCCGACCAGATATACTTCGACCAGCCGCTTCTCGCAGCGGCATGATCAACCAGCGGCGATCCACTTATCCAAGCCGCGAGCCTGTGCAGACGACCGGAGCCACCTCTATCTTCCAGCGTATCAAGTACCAGGTCATTTTCTCGACGACGTCCTGCGGGCATGCGACCGGCAGGTCGGTGAGCAGCTTCCCAGTCGGTGGGCTTGCGCCCGTCTGGCGGATCGACCTCGGTCGTATGAATGGCGGTCAAGCTGAGCGGCGGATAACGCTTCGAGGGGTTGAACTACCCTGTGATCGACGAGACCGTCGCCCTGATCCGGGACGGGACGCTCGTCGATCACACATACGACCGAGCGCTGGCTGCACCTGTGCCTATAGCGTGCCGCTAAACGTATCCTTCAAAGGCGTAGAGATTGAGGAATTGTCGGTCACGCAGCAGTTCGCGATCGACTGCGC
The DNA here is from genome assembly GCF_006438955.1 of Sphingomonas oligophenolica. GTDB lineage: Bacteria > Pseudomonadota > Alphaproteobacteria > Sphingomonadales > Sphingomonadaceae > Sphingomonas > Sphingomonas oligophenolica_A. The sequence goes on from NZ_RCZK01000012.1 coordinate 642, forward strand.
TGATCCCTGCGTCGTCGCAGGTCGCGTCGAATCGGGCGCGAATGATCGCGATCTGGGCATCAATGATTGTGCGGGCCTGAGCCATTTCGAGCAGGAACACCGGTGCGGCATCGACACAGAGCGCCAGACGGCTCGGCACCGATCGGGACCCCGTCAAGCATCGCTTTCTTTGATGATTACATGCGTTTGCATAGCGCAAGAGCGGCGTCTCGCTTCGAGGCCCTCCACAACACAAGACTCGCGCTAGCGCTGAGGGATCAGCAATTCAACTGCGGGCACCTGGCCTTCCATGAGTAGCGTGGCCCACTCTCCCGCAATCTGCTTGCGCCGATCCCAATAGATCGCACGATTGTACGCCATCTCGGACCCGGAGATTCCCGTTGGCTTATGGGCGAGCATGCCATCAATGATTTGGCGGTCTTCAAGCCGCCGTTCTGCAACGGCGCGCTCATTCATAATGGTGGAAAAGGTTGATCGCCAGCCGTGCGGGACATGCCGACCGGCATAACCGTTGCGCGCATACATATAGCTAATCGTGTTTTCGGACATCGGGTGACGGGGGGAGCGACGGCTGCCGAAAAGATAAGGGTATGTCCCACTCAAACGGCGGATTTGCCGTAGTACCGCGATGGCTGCTTTAGGAAGGGGGACCACGTGCTCGAAGGCCTGGTCCGTCTTGTCGTCGAGCTCGAGTTTCATTTTGGCGGCGGGGATGCGCCAGGTAGCGTCCGGGGCGGATGCCCCCGGGTTATTCCATTCGATATTCTCGAATTCTTCCCACTGCGCGGCCCGTACAATTCCTGGCCGCACCACTGTCAACGCTAATAGCCGCGAAGCGAGCTTCGTTGCCGGTTCTGAGGTTGAGGCGTCCATCGCCGCAAGCAGTGCGCGAGCATCACCGAGCGTGCGCACGGCCGGCTGGCGCCCCCCGACGGGGGTCGGGAGCAATGCCTTGCTGATGCTGGATGCTGGATCAGATCGGACCACGCCTTCAGCCATGGCGAATTGAAAAATAGCTGAGATATGCTGCCGAATTCGCTTGGCGGTATCGATTGCACCGCGACGCTCGACCTGCCGCAACGCCTTGAGGATCATTGGCCCGTCAATATGCGCTAGAGGCAGTCGACCCAGTTGAGGAAAGACGTCGCGACGAAGCGCTTGCTCCACCTTTTTGACGTGCACGGCCGACCAGCGGCCACGCTGCGCTTCATGCCAAAGCAATGCGTATTTTTCGAGTGTCGCGCCGGCCGCCGCGTACGCCGCGATCTTCCGTTTATGCGCCTCCATCGCTGGGTCTAGCGATTCGCGGAGCATTCGTTTGGCGTCGTCGCGCAGCTCGCGAGCACGGGCGAGGGTCACCTCTGGATAGGGTCCCAGCAACAACCGCTTCTCCTTGCCCGCGAACCGGTATTTCAGGCGCCAGGATTTATGACCCTTTTTGGTCACGAAGAGGTGGAGTCCGCCTGAGTCCGCGAGTTTATAATCACGCTCGGACGGCAGGGCTTTCCTGGCCTGCATATCGGTCAATGCCATTGATGCCCCCAATGTCCAGTTCCGCTGCCCCCGGTCATGCCCCTGTGGCTGACGCGATCGGATGGAGACGGCAGGAACGTGATGGTGCAGAAGTTACGCATTACTCTGCGTAAAATGCAATGGGACCGGGCTTTCTGGGACTCTCCGATTGGGTCCGATGGTGGGTCCGCCGGGGCTCGAACCCGGGACCTCTCGATTAAAAGTCGCTTGCTCTACCAACTGAGCTACGGACCCCCGCCATCGGGCACCTTGGAATCAGGGCCTCCGGCGCCCTAGGCACGCGGGCGGGGCTGGTCAACCGCGTGGAGCAACTGGCGAACGGTCTTGCCCCCAACCGGGTCTCGCCAGTCGGGCGCGAGGCGCGCGAGCGGGGCCAGGACGAAGCGGCGGTTGCGATAGGCCGGATGGGGCACGCTGAGCCCCAGCGACGCGCAGATCCCCCCCGACCACAAGATGATGTCGAGGTCGATCACGCGCGCGCCCCAGCGCCTGCCGGGGCGGCGCCCGAAGCGGGCTTCGATCGCCTTGAGACGGGCGAGCACATCGGGCGGGCGACGCTTGCTCTCGATCAGCGCGACCGCGTTGGCGAAGCGCCGGTTCGAGGGTCCGACCGGATCGCTCGCGACGATGGGAGAGGCGGCGACGACATGCTTCAACGCCGCGATCGCCGCCGCGACTTCGCGGCTGGGCGAACCATGGCGTCCGCGCCGGTTGGAGCCGATCGCGATCGCGTACAGCGTGCGGGTTGTCCTCGGCATGCGCGGCGCTTACCCGGTCGCGATGGAATTTGCACCCAGTCCGCTGCCCGCGACCGAACCCCCGCACGATTGCCCGCGTTGCCCACGCCTCGTCGCGTTTCGCGAGGAACTGCGCGGTGAGTTCCCAGGCTGGTGGAACGCGCCGGTTCCCGCGTTCGGCGAACCCAACGCGTGGCTCGGCATCGTTGGCTTGGCGCCGGGCAAACACGGCGCCAACCGGACGGGACGACCTTTTACCGGCGATTATGCGGGCGACCTGCTGTTCGCGACGCTCGCCAAGTTCGGGCTGAGCGAGGGGGTGTATGCAGCGAAGCCCGACGACGGGTTGAAGCTCACCGGCGCGATCCTGATCAATGCGGTGCGGTGCCTGCCGCCCGCCAACAAGCCGACGCCCGAGGAAATCCGCACCTGCCGCCCGTTTCTGGAGGCGCCGGTCGCGGCGTTGCCCCAGGCGCGGATCTTCATCGCGCTCGGCCAGATCGCGCATCAGTCGGCGGTGAAGACCTTGGGTGGGCGATTGCCCAAGTGCACGTTTGGTCACCTCGCCGAACATCGGATGCCCGACGGGCGCATCCTGATCGATAGCTATCACTGCTCACGTTACAACACGAACACGCGTCGGCTGACTCCCGAGATGTTCGAGGCGGTATTCGCGCGCGCGATCGAGCTACGCGATCAAACGTCCTCGACCAGCCTGCCGTAAAGGTCGGGCCGCCGGTCGCGGAAGAAGCCGAACGCGGCGCGGTGGCGCTTGACGCGATCGAGATCGAGCGTCGCGACGATCATGCCTTCCTCCTCGCGACCGAGTTCGGCGAGGATGTCGCCGCGCTCGTCGGTGATGAAGCTGGTGCCGTAAAAGGTTTGGCCGTGCTCCGTGCCGACTCGGTTGGCCGCGATGATCGGAACGACGTTGCTCACCGCATGGCCCACCATCGCGCGCCGCCACAGCCGCGCGGTGTCGAGGCTGGTGTCGTGGGGTTCGCTGCCGATCGCGGTGGGATAGAAGAGCAGTTCCGCCCCCATCAGCATCATCGCGCGCGCGGTTTCCGGATACCATTGGTCCCAACACACACCGACGCCGAGCGTCGTCCGATCCGGCCCGCGCCAGACCTTGAACCCGGTATTGCCGGGGCGGAAATAGAATTTTTCTTCATAGCCGGGGCCGTCGGGGATGTGGCTCTTGCGATAGACACCCTGGATCTCGCCATCGGGGCCGATCATCGCGAGGCTGTTGTAATAATGCGGGCCGTCCGCTTCGAAGAAGCTGGTCGGGATCGTGACCTCGAGCGCCTCGGCGAGCGCCTGCATCGCGAGCACCGCCTTATGCTCGCCGACCGGTGCGGCGTTGGCGAAGAGCGATTCGTCCTCGACGCGGCAGAAATATTCGCCCTCGAACAATTCGGGCGGCAGGATTACCTGCGCGCCCTGTCCTGCCGCGTCGCGGGCGAGGCGGGAGACGTTGGCGATATTCGCGTCGATGTCGGCGGTGAACGCGAGCTGGAGCGCGGCGACGGTGATCTCGGTCATCCGCGACATGTAGGCGCCGCGGCAAGGTTACGAAAGGCGGACTGCGGCCGCGTCAGCGCGTGATACTGGCGAGCCCGACCCCAGCGTTGCGATGGATCGTCACGCCGTGTCCAGTCCCGGCGCCGGTGGGCGGCGTGCCGCGATGGATGTCGACCCCCGCGACGAACGCGGCCGGTATCGCCACCGGTACGGTCGTTTCCGCCGCATCGGAAGGGCTTGAAGGCGTGGTGGCCTCGGCGATCGACGACCCCCGATGGACGGTGACCCCGGCCTCGATCGTCTGGACGATGGCGTCGATCGATTTGGGTGCGATGTGGCGACCGCCGGTCAAGATGGGTTCGGCCCCCGCGTAGCGCTGGCTGAATGCACCGAGCCCGCCCCAACTGCCCGGCAGGCGATAGAAGATATGCGCGCCGATCGTCGCGACGTGGGTGACCTTAGCGGCCCACCAGGGGTGGATCGCGGTCGTGTGGTAATAGGTCGCGGTGCCGACCGGCGCATAGACGAAGCCCGCCAATGCGGCGCCCGCGACCTCCGCGGCGCGCGCCCAGGCGCTCGGTTCGCGGCGGCGCGCGAGCGATCCGTCGCAGGTGAAGCTGAACTGGCATCCGGTCGATCGCCGCGACCCTTCGTACACGGTGCCGCATACACTGTTGGAATAAGCAGGATTGTGGACGCGGTTGATGACGACCTGTGCGACCGCGCGCTGGCCGTCGACCGGTTCGGATCGCGCCTCGTAATAGACCGCCTGGGTCAGGCAATCGAGCGCGCGCTGCGCGTCGGGCACCGCTGCGTTCTCGACGAAGGGCGCTGCGGGGGTGACGACCAGCGCGTCGGCGACCGCGGGGGCGGGGGCCTTAGCGAGCAACGCCGCCGAGGGACCGCCGGCGGCGCTCGCGCGGATTCGGGTGGGTGGCGGTACGACGAGGCTAAGCCTTGCGGCGCCGAGCGATGGGTCGGCCCGCGTGGTCCCGACGCACGACGTCGTTAGCGCCACGATACCCAACCCCAGGACGCTCCGTGCGATCATCTTCCCCGCCAGACAGCTATCAGAAGCGTCCGCACCTAACGGGCAGAGGTTGGAATCGGGTTAACCGGCCTTGGTGGGGGAGGGTGCGCGCAAAGGGATTTGCTGCGAAATGCAGTGGAAGCTGCCGCCCCCGGTCAGGATGCTGTCGGCGCGCAGGCCCACCGCCTTGCGCTCCGGAAACAGCGCCTGGATCGCCGCCACCGCTGCCGCGTCGTTGGCAGCGCCATAGAGCGGAACGACGACCGCGGCATTGCCGATGTAGAAGTTCATATAGCTCGCGGGTGCGATTTCCTCGTTGCGCAGCACGCGACCGGGCGAGGGGATCGTCACCACCGTCAGCCCCGCCGCCTCGGCATCGCGCCGGGCGTGCTGATAGACCATCCAATTGGGATCGTTTTCGCAGGGTTCGGGGATCGCGACACGGCCTTCACCGACAAAGCGCGCCAGATTGTCGACATGGCCATCGGTATGGTCGTTGAGCAGCCCCTCGCCGAGCCACACGATCCGGGTCAGCCCCAGATCCTCGGCGAGCCTTACCTCGATCTCGGCGCGCGACATGCCGGGGTTGCGGTTGCGGTTGAGCAGGCATTGCTCGGTCGTGATCGCGGTACCGGTGCCATCGCCGTCGATCGCGCCGCCTTCGAGTACCCAATTGCAGAACGCCGCGTCGATCCCGCATGTCGCGGCGAGGCGATCGCCGACGCTATCGTCGCCGGGCAGATCGTATTTCGCGCCCCAACCGTTAAATTCGAAATCGCGCGCGCGGCCATCGCCGAGCAGGATCGGCCCGGTATCGCGCAACCAGATGTCGCCGAACTTCTCGACCAGCACTTCGGCGAACGGCGCCAGCTTGCGCGCTGCGGCCGCCGCCTCTTCGTCCGCGGCGACCAGCATGACCGTTTCGCCCTTGCCGTCCGCATGCACTGCCTTGGCGAACGCCGCGACCTCGTGGCGGGCCGGTTCGAGGTCGTCGCCCCACAGCGTGGCATGGCTGGGGAAGCCGATCCACACCGCATCGTGCGGCGCCCATTCGGCGGGCGGGGGCGTCGTCATTGCGCGCCCGCGCGGCTTTTGTCGCGGAGGTTGCGGAATTCGGCGGTCTTGTACCAATTGGGCCAGAGCGTCGTATCGTCGGCGAGCTTGCGCCCCAGCCCATAATAGATGTTCAAGTCCGCGACCGCGCCCGACCAGTCCCAATTGGGGTCATATTCGTCCTGCGGCTTGTGATAGCGGTGCGCGACATAATCCGCGCGCGCGGCCTCCCCTGCGACGGTGCCACCCTTGACGAGGTCCGATCCCGATCCGCCGTCGAGCATCGGCACGCCGAGCTTGGCGAAGCTGAAATGATCCGACCGGTAATAGCCCCCCGCCTCTGGATGCTCTTCCATCCCGATCGTGCGCTCCTCGGCGAGGACGAACGATTTCACCAGATCCTCGATCTCGCTCTTGCCCGCACCGGTCAGCACGAAATCCTTTGCCCTGCCGCCGACATTCAGGACATCCATGTTGACGCCGCCGACGGTGCGCGCCAGCGGATAGATCGGGTGTTCGGCATAATAGCGCGATCCGAGCAGCCCCGATTCCTCCGCGGTCACCGCCATGAACGCGATCGATCGCTTGGCGGGCCCCGCCTTCGCCTGCGCTTCGGCGAGCGCGACGAGTCCCGCGACGCCGCTCGCGTTGTCGAGCGCGCCGTTGCAGATATCGTCACCGTCGACCGGGTCGCAGCGGCCCAGATGGTCCCAATGCGCGGTGTACATCACGTAATCCTGCGGTGCTTTCGTTCCGGGCAGCACGCCGATCACGTTCTTCGACATTTGCCGTTTGATCCTATTGTCGAAGCTTGTCGACATTTTCACGTCGAGCGGGACGGCCTTGAACCCCTTCGTCTTGGCGGCGGCGGACAGCGCGGCGAAATCCTGCCCAGCGCTCGCGAAGAGCTTTTCGGCGGCGGGGCGCTGAATCCAGCCGATCACCTGGCTTTGATCCTTGTGATCGCCAGCCTCGTCGAGTTCGAGCTGCGGGCCGGTCCATGATGACTGTACGACGGCCCAGGGATACGCCGCTGGTTCGGTATCGTGGACGATGATCGCCGCGGCCGCGCCCTGCCGCGCCGCCTCTTCGTATTTGTATGTCCAGCGCCCGTAATAGGTCATCGCGCGGCCTTCGAACGGGCCGGTCAGCGCCGTCGTCTGCCAGTCGGGATCGTTGACCAGGATGACGACGGTCTTCCCCTTCACGTCGATCCCGGCATAGTCGTTCCAGCCCTTTTCGGGCGCGTTGATGCCATAGCCGACGAAGACGACCGGGCTATCCTTCAGTTCGATTCGCGGCACGACGCGATAGGTGCCAGCGACCATATCGGTACGGTAGGCGAGGCTGATCGGGGTCTTCCCCCCCGCGAACGAAAGCGGCGCGACGTGTTCGCCCGTGATCTCGACCATCGGCACGTCCTGGAACCAGCTGGCCCCCTTGTCGCCATGGGGATTTCCGGGCTTCAGGCCCGCCGCCTTAAAGCGTTCGACGATGTACGCGACTGTCTTGTCCTCCGCAGGCGTCGTCGGCGCACGGCCTTCGTATGCGTCGGAGGACAGCTCCTTGGTGACCGATTTCAGCGTGTCGACCGAGATCACGGGATCGGTTTGTGCCGAGGCGGTGGTGGTCACGAACAACAGCGAGAGCATAAAACGGCGCATGGGAACTCCTTCGTGCCGGTTTGTGGCAAGCTCGGTCGCGCTTGTCCAAACGAAAAGGGCGGCCCCGCAGGACCGCCCTTATTTGCTGTCGAGTCGCCTCGGATCAGCGCGAGTAGAATTCGACGACCAGATTCGGCTCCATCTTCACGGGGTAGGGCACCTCGTCGAGCGCGGGGACGCGCGTGAAGGTTACCTTTGCGGTGCCGTCGGGGGCGACATAGTCGGGGATTTCGCGCTCGGCGAGGCTTTGCGCTTCCATCACCAGCGCCATTTCCTGCGCCTTCGATCCCAGCGTGATCTCGTCGCCGATGAAGCAGCGGCGCGAGGCGATGTTGCACTTGACGCCATTGACCTTGACGTGGCCGTGGCTGACGAGTTGGCGTGCAGCAAAGATCGTCGGCGCGAACTTGGCGCGATAGACGATCATGTCGAGCCGCTGCTCGAGCAGGCCGATCAGGTTCTGGCTGGTGTCCCCCTTCATCCGGGCGGCCTCGTGATAGCAGGCACGGAACTGTTTTTCGGTCACGTCGCCATAATAGCCCTTGAGCTTCTGCTTGGCGCGCAGCTGAATACCGAAATCGCTGACCTTGCCCTTGCGGCGCTGGCCGTGTTGGCCGGGGCCATATTCACGCTTGTTGACCGGGGATTTCGGGCGACCCCAGATGTTCTCGCCCATCCGCCGATCGAGCTTGTACTTGGCGCTGTTGCGCTTCGACATGATATTTCCTTGGCAATTGCTAACGACGTTATCCCGGTATCGCCTGCTGGCTGCCTTATGACGGGCAGGGCGGGGCCACCGCTTCACCGGGGTGCGGGGCCATTGCGAAGGCGGGCGCCTAGCCGCCGTGTCCCGGCGAGTCAAGCTGGACACCCCTTTGCCGGGCGGGCAGGAGGCCGACATGACCGAACCACTTTCAGGCCCCGACTGCACCACGATGGCGGAAGTCCGCGCGGGCGTCGACCACGTCGATGCCGAGCTGATCGCGCTGCTTGCGCGCCGCTTCGCGTATATGGACGCCGCCGCGCGGATCAAACCTTCGCGCGAACAGGTGCGCGATGGCAAGCGCAAGGCCGAGGTGATCGCAAATGCGCAGGCGCGCGCGCAGGCAGCGGGATTGCCGCACGAGGCGATCGCGGACCTGTGGGATGCGCTGGTCGAGGCCTCGATCGCCTATGAGTTCGCGGCGTTCGACCGCCGCTGACGGAGGCCGCCGCCAGGGTTACCCTTGGCGATCTTGGGTCGTTTCGCCCCGTCGAGTGCGGACAGAACCCCGCGCAGCGTGCGCACTTCCTGGGTCGACCAGCCCGGTTTGGTCAGCAGCGTGCGCAGCGCCCGCCGGGTCGTTGGCGTGCGATCGGGTGGGAAGTAGAAATGCGCGGCCTCCAGCATCGCGTCGAGTTGCGCGATCATCCCGTCGAGTTCGTCTTGCGACGCAGGGTCGGGTAGCTCGACCACGGGAGGCTGCGCGAGCGCGACGCCTTTCGACCATTCATAGGCAACCAGGATCACTGCCTGGGCGAGGTTGAGGCTGCCGAATTCGGGATTGATGGGCACCGTCACGATGGTGCGCGCGAGCGCGACATCGTCGGTTTCGAGACCCGATCGCTCAGGCCCGAACAGGATCGCCGATCGCGCCGGATCGCGGTGGATCGTCGTCGCGGCAGCCTCGGGCGTCATGACCGGTTTGGTCACGCCGCGCTTGCGGACTGTGGTGGCATAGACCTGCGCGCAGTCGGCGACCGCCTCGGCGACGCTGGCATAGACCTGCGCCTGTTCGAGGACGATGTCGGCACCACTTGCGGCAGGCCCCGCGCTGGGATTGGGCCACCCATCGCGCGGCGCGACGAGGCGCATTTCGGTTAGCCCGAAATTGAGCATCGCGCGCGCCGCCTTGCCGATATTCTCGCCGAGCTGCGGGCGGACGAGGACGATGACGGGCGCGCTCGTCACCCGCGCCCGACCTCTTCGACGCTGCCCGCGAAGTCCTCGAAGTCTTTGGCCTCGCTAAAATCGCGATAGACGCTGGCGAAGCGGATATAGGCGACTGAATCTAAGCCCTTCAACCCGTCCATCACCATCTCGCCGATCCGCTTCGACGACACTTCGGTTTCGCCGGTGGTTTCGAGGCGGCGCTGGATCCCGCTCACCAGTTTTTCGAGCATCACCGCGTCGATCGGGCGTTTGCGCGCCGCGATCGAGACCGACCGCAACAGCTTGTCGCGGTCGAACGCCTCGCGCTTGGTGCCGCCGCCCTCGCTCTTGATGACGGTGAGGTCGCGCAGCTGGATTCGCTCGAACGTCGTGAAGCGCGCCGCGCAGCCTTCGCACTGGCGGCGCCGGCGGATCGCCGCCCCGTCTTCGGTGGGACGGCTATCCTTTACCTGGCTGTCTTCGTGACCGCAAAAAGGACAGCGCATTCAGGCCTGCTTGTTGCGCTTGAAATAGGCATAGCCCGCACCCGCCGCGGCACCGATGATCGGCCCGACGAACGGCAACGGGATCGCGATGACCGCGCCCAATGCTCCCCATTTCGCCATGCTCTTGCCGAGCGCGGGGTCGTTCTTCACTTCGTTGCGGAAATCGTCGAATGCCATGTGCTTACCCTTCGTAGATCGGGAACCGAGCGCACAGCGCGGCAACTCGTTCCCGGACATTGGCCTCGACCTGCGCATCGCCCTGCTCGCCGTTCTTGGCGAGACCGTCGAGGACATCGGCGACCATATGGCCGATCTCACGGAATTCGGCCGGGCCGAAGCCGCGCGTCGTGCCTGCGGGACTGCCGACGCGGATGCCGCTGGTCTTCACCGGGGGCAGCGGATCATTGGGGATGCCGTTCTTGTTACAGGTGATCCCGGCGCGTTCGAGCGCCTCGTCGGCGTCCTGGCCGGTGACGCCGAGCGGGGTGAGGTCGACGAGCGCGAGATGCGTGTCGGTGCCCCCCGAGACCAGGTCCGCGCCACGTTCTTTCAGCGTCGCGGCGAGGATCTTGGCATTCTCGACGACCGCGGCGATGTAGCTCTTGTAGCCGGGCTCGATCGCCTCGCCGAACGCGACCGCTTTCGCGGCGATGACGTGCATCAGCGGCCCACCCTGCAGGCCAGGGAACACCGCCGAGTTGATCTTCTTGGCCAGTGCCTCGTCGTTGGTCATGATCATGCCGCCACGCGGGCCACGCAGCGTCTTGTGCGTCGTCGTGGTCACGACATGCGCGTGGCCGAACGGCGTTGGGTGGAGCCCCGCCGCGACGATCCCCGCAAAATGCGCCATGTCGACCATGAAATACGCGCCGACCTGGTCCGCGATCGCGCGGAACTTGGCGAAATCGATCTGGCGCGGATAGGCCGAGCCGCCCGCGATAATGAGCTTGGGCTGATGCTCGACCGCCAGCGCCTCGACCTGATCGTAATCGATCAGATGCGTGACGGCATCGACGCCGTATTGGACCGCGTTGAACCATTTGCCGCTCATCGCCGCCCTGGCACCATGCGTCAGGTGGCCGCCCGCGTCGAGGCTCATCCCCAGGATCGTGTCGCCCGGCTTGACCAGCGCGAGCATAACCGCGCCGTTGGCCTGCGCGCCCGAATGCGGCTGGACGTTGACGAATCCGCAGCCGAAGAGTTGCTTGGCGCGATCGATCGCCAGCGTCTCGACCTCGTCCGACGGGGCGCAGCCCTGGTAATAGCGTTTGCCCGGATAGCCTTCGGCGTATTTGTTGGTGAACACCGAACCTTGGGCCGCGAGCACCGCCTTCGAGACGATGTTCTCCGATGCGATCAGTTCGATCTGGGTCTGTTCGCGTTTCAGTTCGTGGCTGATCGCGGCGAAGACGGCGGCGTCCGCGTCGGCGAGATCCCGCGTAAAGAATCCATCGGGCTGAACGTCGGACAGCGTTTGGGGCTGGGTGCTCATGCGAACTCCTTCGCTAGTTTATCGACGCGGTGCTGATGGCGACCGCCTTCGAAGTCGGTGGTGAGAAACGCGTCGAGGCAGGCCTTGGCCATTTCTTCGCCGATCAGCCGCGCGCCCATCGCGATCGTGTTGGCGTCGTTATGGCTGCGCGCGAGTCGCGCCGATAGCGGCTCGGCGACCAGCGCGCAGCGGCAGGCGGGGTGGCGGTTGGCGGCGATCGCGATCCCGATGCCGGACCCGCACAGCGCGACGCCGCGGTCGGCGCGGCCATCGGCAATTGCCTCGGCGATCGCGAAGCCGTAATCGGGATAATCTACGCTGGCGGTGCCATCGGCGCCGAGATCGACGACGTCATGCCCCGCCGCGCGCAGCCAGTCGGCGAGCACCGTCTTCAGCGCGACGGCGGCGTGGTCGGAGGCGATGGCGACGCGCATGCGGTCTCCCGAGGACGGGGGTTGGCGGATGCCGCGCTCTCTACCCTCACAGCGTCGCGATTGCCACCGTTTCGCGCAGCCCTCGATCATGATAGGAATCGCCCGATGAATCAGCCCGCGCATCCGAGTTCGGTCGAGGTCGACCCCGCGCGCTTCACCGCCGCGGAGTTCGCCGCCATGGTCGCGTCCGGGGCGTTTGCGGACATGACGGTCGAACTGATCGATGGGGAGTTGCATCGGATGGACCGACCGATGAGCGATCATGGCGCACGACAGGCGTCGGTAACGGGGAAGCTTTGGACGGTTTTCGAGGGGCGGGCCGAAACGGTGCTGGGCGAAACCGGGATCGGCCTCGCCGACGATACATTCGTCGCGTGCGATGTGGCGGTGCTCTGCGCGCCGATCGATGCGAACCGACTGCTGGTGCCCGCCGATCTGCTGCTGGTCGTCGAGATCGCGGAAACGACGCTCGATCGCGATACTGGGCTCAAGCGGCGTAAATATGCGGCGGCGGGAATCGCGCATTACTGGGTCGTCGATGGCACCCGCGCGGTCGTCCATGTCTATCGCGATCCGGTCGCGGGCGATTACGCCGAGATCGTAACGGTGCGGTTCGGCGAACCGCTGGCGGTGCCGGGCACCGACGCCGCGATCCGTTTGTGACCGATCACGCGCGGGGCGGAGTGCCCCGGATGGCGATGGTGCTGGGGCTGGCGGGGCTGATTCCACAAATCCTGGTGGCGCTGACGCTGTTCGGCGACGATCCAGCGACGCGCTTTCCCGCCTTGGCACTCGCCTATGCTTATGCCGCGTTGATCCTCAGCTTTCTCGGCGGGCTGTGGTGGGGAATCGCGGTCAAAAGCGACGATCCGCCGCGCTGGATCTGGGTCGCGTCGGTCGCACCGGCACTGGTCGCGCTGGCGAGCGCGTGGCCATGGATGGTGGGGCTGCCGTGGCCCGGACCATCGTTGGTCGCGTTGGGGGTCGCGCTGATCGCCGCGCTGGGCGTCGATCTCGCCCTGGTCCGCCGCGATCTCGCGCCGCCGGGGTGGCTCGGGCTGCGCCTGCCGCTGTCGCTGGGACTCGGGCTGCTGACGCTGCTTACCGCGCTGCTTTAACGCGCGAGCGCCGCCTGCTGCTTGGCTTCACGGTCGCGGTAGAATTGCTGGACGACCCCCCACGCTTCCTCGGCGGTTTCGACATAATGGAAGATCGACAGGTCGCGCTCGCTGACGACGCCTTCGTCGACCAGCGCCTGGAAGTTGACGACCTTGTCCCAGAATTCGCGGCCGACCAGAAGCACCGGGATCGGATCGATCTTGCCGGTCTGGATCAGCGTCAGCAGTTCGAACAATTCGTCGAACGTCCCGAACCCGCCGGGGAACGCCGCGAGCGCGCGGGCGTGGAGCAGGAAGTGCATTTTCCGCAGCGCGAAATAGTGGAACTGGAGCGACAGCGATGGGGTGACATAGGGGTTAGGAGCCTGTTCGTGCGGCAACACGATATTGAGCCCGATCGATTCGGCGCCGACGTCGGTCGCGCCGCGGTTCGCGGCTTCCATGATCGACGGGCCGCCGCCCGAACACACCACGAACTGGCGCTTGCCGTCCTCATCCTTTGGCAGGACGCTGACGATCTTGGCGAGATCGCGCGCGACCTCGTAATATTTGCTCTTCGCGACCAGCCGCTCGGCGATCTTGCGGCTCTGGTCGTCGGTCGCCAGCGCCAGCAGTTCCTCGGCCTTGTCGGGCGCGGGAATGCGTGCCGACCCGTACATGACGAAGGTCGAGGCGATGTTGGCCTCGTCGAGCACCAGTTGGGTCTTGAGGAGCTCGAGCTGGAACCGGACCGGGCGCAGATCCTCGCGGAGCAGGAAATCCATGTCCTGGAACGCCAGCCGATAAGCGGGATTTTCGGTCTGGGGGGTCGAGATCCCGCCCTTGGCGGTGTCGGCATCTTGCTTGGCGCGGCGGAAGACGCGGCTGGGGGGGCGGGTGTCGGTCATCCGGGGCGCTTAGAGCATCGGATGGGGACAGGCTAGCGGCAGAAGCGCGCGCTATCGTCCTCGAGGTGGAGGTGGTTGTGGTGCGCGGCGTTGTAGTCGGGCGAAAGCACCGTGCCGAACCGCTTGCAGGCCGAAGTGTGGATCGTCTGAAGGAATTGCCGGGTCGCGGGGTCGGGCGAATTCCAGTCGTCGAGGATGCTGATCCGGCGACCGTCCTTGAGAACGAAACTGCCGATGTCGATCGCATTGGCGATCGCGTGGCCGGACCGTTTGTCGCTGTTGCGCGCCGAGCCGACCACGTTGCGACAGGCATAGCTGCCCATGCTGTCGACCTGCACGAGCTGGCTGCCGAGGATCTGGTACGCCGCGGGTGCGACGCCGTTCCTGATCCAGGTCGCGAACGCCCGCGCCTCGCCGCAGCGGACCGCGGTGAGGTTGTTCACCGGCACGCCGATGTCGAGCAATTGGACCGTCCCCGACAGGCCGCAGCCATGGCCGTAATCCTTGTCGGGCAGCGTGCGGAAATCGACGCCGTCGCGGTGCAGGTCGGCGTAGCAGATCGCGGCGTCGCGCGACGATGCGGTGGCGATCGAGGGCCGCGGTTCGGGGATGCGTTCGCGACTGCCGCAGGCGGCGAGAGAGAGGGCCATTAGCACCACTGTCATGCCGGACTTGGTCCGGCATCCATCGCTCCTTACACGCAACATTGGTCGTAAGTGCGGCACGATGGGCTCCGGAACAAGTCCGGGGTAACGAACGAAGTTGAATTCGGGTTGGACAGAGCCCGGTCGCATCCCTAGGGCCGTCGACGGGCCACGCGGTCCCAACGCCGCGCGTGCTCTCTGTAAGGAGAGACAGACATGACTGAAACGACCGTTACCGACGCCACCCGTGCGTCTGCAAAGCCCGCCATCAAGCCGGCGCGCCCCTATTTTTCTAGTGGTCCCTGCGCCAAGCCTCCGGGCTGGCATGCAGGCAACCTCGCGATCGCGAGCCTTGGCCGGTCGCACCGGTCGAAGATTGGCAAGCAGCGGCTCGCCTATTGCATCGACCTGATGCGCGAGATGCTGAACCTCCCCCACACCCACCGCATCGGCATCGTTCCCGGTTCCGACACCGGCGCGTTCGAGATGGCGATGTGGACGATGCTGGGCGCCAAGCCGGTGACGACGCTGGCTTGGGAGAGTTTCGGTGAGGGCTGGGTGACCGATGCGGTCAAACAGCTCAAAATCGAACCAACCGTCATCCGCGCCGACTATGGCGACCTGCCAGATCTGACCCAGGTCGACTGGTCGAACGATGTGCTGTTCACCTGGAACGGGACGACTAGCGGCGTGCGCGTACCGAATGGTGACTGGATCGCGGACGATCGCGCGGGATTGAGCTTCGCCGACGCGACCAGCGGGGTGTTCGCGTACGATTTGCCGTGGGACAAGATCGATGTCGCGACCTTCAGCTGGCAGAAGGTGCTGGGCGGCGAGGGCGCGCATGGCGTGATCATCCTCGGGCCGCGCGCGGTCGAACGGCTGGAGAATTATACGCCCGCGTGGCCGTTGCCGAAGGTGTTCCGCCTGGTGTCGAAGGGCAAGCTGGCGGAAGGCGTGTTCAAGGGCGAAACGATCAACACCCCCTCGATGCTCGCGGTCGAGGATGCGATCTTTGCGCTCGAATGGGGCAAGTCGCTCGGCCAAGGCGGTTTGATCGCGCGGTCGGATGCGAATGCCGCGGCGCTAGGCACGATCGTGGCGGAGCGTGACTGGCTGGGTCATCTCGCGAGCGATCCGGCGTCGCGGTCGAAGACGAGCGTGTGCCTAACGGTCGCGGGCGCGGACGAGGCGCTGATCAAGAAGATGGCCGCGCTGCTCGAGGGCGAGGAGGCTGCGTACGACGTCGCGGGGTATCGCGATGCGCCGCCGGGGCTCAGGATCTGGTGCGGGGCGACGGTGGATACCGCCGATGTCGTTTCGCTCGGGCCGTGGCTCGACTGGGCGTACGCGACCGCGAACGCGGGCGCTTAATTCCTTGTGTCCCCGCGAAGGCGGGGACCCTGTCTGGGCTCCCGCCTTTGCGGGAGAACAATTTTTTCGAAAGAATCACCATGCCCAAAGTCCTCATTTCCGACAAAATGGACCCTCGCGCCGCGCAGATTTTCCGCGAACGCGGGGTCGAGGTCGACGAGATCACCGGCAAGACCCCGGACGAACTCGCCGCGATGATCGGCGACTATGATGGCCTCGCGATCCGGTCGTCGACCAAGGTGACGCGGGCGATCCTCGATGCCGCGACCAACCTGAAGGTCGTCGGGCGCGCGGGGATCGGGGTCGACAACGTCGATATTCCCGCCGCGTCGGCGAAGGGCGTGGTCGTCATGAACACACCGTTCGGCAATTCGATCACCACTGCCGAACACGCGATCGCGCTGATGTTCGCGCTGGCGCGGCAATTGCCCGAGGCGGATGCGTCGACCCAGGCGGGCAAGTGGGAGAAGAACCGGTTCATGGGCGTCGAACTGACCAGCAAGACGCTGGGGCTGATCGGCGCGGGCAATATCGGCAGCATCGTCGCCGATCGCGCGCTGGGCCTCAGGATGAAGGCGATCGCGTACGATCCGTTCCTGACCCCCGAACGCGCGCTCGAGATGGGGGTCGAGAAGGTCGATCTCGACACGCTGTTGGCGCGTGCCGACTTCATCACGCTGCATACGCCGCTGACCGATCAGACCCGCAACATCCTGTCGAAGGAGAATCTTGCCAAGACCAAGCCGGGCGTGCGCATCATCAATTGCGCGCGCGGCGGGCTGATCGACGAGGCGGCGCTGAAGGAAGGCCTTGATTCAGGGCATATCGGCGGCGCCGCGCTCGACGTGTTCGTCGAGGAGCCCGCCAAGGCATCGCCACTGTTCGGGACGCCGAATTTCGTCTCGACCCCGCATCTGGGTGCGTCGACCAGCGAGGCGCAGGTCAATGTCGCGATCCAGGTCGCCGAGCAGATGGCGGATTATCTGATGTCGGGCGGCGTCACCAACGCGCTCAACATGCCAAGCCTGAGCGCCGAGGAAGCGCCGCGGTTGAAGCCGTATATGGCGCTCGCCGAAAAGCTCGGCAGCCTCGTCGGCCAGCTTGCGCATGGGGCGATCACGCGGATCTCGATCCATGCCCAGGGCGCGGCGGCAGAATTGAACCAGAAGCCGATAACGAGCGCGGTGCTGTCGGGCTTCCTCGCGACGCAGACCGCGACGGTCAACATGGTCAACGCGCCGCTGCTGGCGCGCGACCGCGGGATCGAGGTGCGCGAAATCCGCACCGAGCGCGAGGGCGATTACCACACGCTCGTCCGGGTCGCGGTGACGACCGCGGATGGCGAGCGATCGGTCGCAGGGACGTTGTTCGGCGACGCCGCGCCGCGGCTCGTCGAGCTGTTCGGGGTGAAGATCGAGGCCGATCTGGCCGGTCCGATGCTGTATGTGGTGAATGAAGATGCGCCCGGGTTCATCGGTCGGCTCGGGACAACGCTGGGCGAAGCAGGGGTAAATATCGGGACGTTCCATCTGGGTCGGCGGAACGCGGGCGGCGAAGCGGTGCTGCTGCTGTCGGTCGACGAACCGGTGACGAAGGAGCTGCTCTCGACCGTCCGCGCGCTGCCGGGGGTGAAGACCGCCATGGGGCTTAACTTCTGATGACGGAGTGCTAAGGGCGCGCGCCATGACACCGCTGCTTCCCGAAGGGTTTCGCGACACGCTGCCACCGTTTGCCGACGCCGCGAGCGCGGTCGAGGCGCGGGTGCTGGCGGTTGCGCACAGCCATGGGTATGAACGCGCCGATCCGCCGCTTGCCGAATTCGCCGACGGCTTGGGATCGCGATTGAAGGCGGGGGGGCTGACCGACGCGGTGCGCTTCGTCGACCCGGTGTCGCAGCGCACGCTTGCGATCCGTCCCGATCTGACCGCGCAGATCGCGCGCATCGCGGCGACGCGGATGGGGCACCACCCGCGCCCCGTGCGGCTCTGTTATGCGGGCAGCGTCATGAAGCTGCGCGCCTCGCAGCTCGCGCCGGCGCGTGAATCGCGGCAGATCGGGTGCGAGCTCGTCGGGCTCGATTCGGTCGCGGCGGCGTGTGAGATCGTCGGGGTCGCGGTCGAGGGGCTCGACGCGGCGGGCGCGAGCGGCATTTCGGTCGATTTCACGCTGCCCGACCTGGTCGACACGCTCGCGGCGGGGCCGCTGCCGGTCCCCGTTGATCGGCTCGCGGCGCTGCGCGACCGGCTCGATGCGAAGGACGCCGGGGCGGTCGCGGCCATCGCGCCCGAGTACCTGCCGTTGATCGATGCGGCGGGGCCGTTCGCGACCGCGATGGATCGGCTGCGCGCGTTCGATTCGGGCGGCGTCCTCGCCTCGCGGCTCGACGGGCTGGCGACGATTGCGGCGTCACTCGGAGACCACGCGGCGCTGACGCTCGATCCGACCGAGCGGCACGGGTTCGAATATCAGAGCTGGCTGGGTTTTTCGCTGTTCGTCGCGGGCGCGGCGCGAGAGGTTGGGCGCGGCGGCACCTATCTGGTGATGCACGAGAACGGCGCGGAGGAAACCGCGACGGGCTTTTCGCTGTTCGCGGATGCGCTGGTGGCGAGCGCGGCCTCGGTCGAGCGTCGCCGCCTGTTCCTGCCGCTGGGCACGTCCGCCGGCGACGGCGCGGCGATGCGCGCGGCGGGGTGGGTCACGGTGACCGCGCTGACCGCGGCGGACACGCCGCAAACGCAGCTCGCGACGCATCTATGGGTGGATGGCGCGGCGCGCGCGCTGTAGGCGAACACGTCAATTCCGAGGAGAATCAGGTGGCCAACGTAGCAGTCATCGGCGCGCAATGGGGCGACGAGGGCAAGGGCAAGATCGTCGACTGGCTCGCCGAGCGCGCCGACATGGTGGTGCGGTTCCAGGGCGGGCATAACGCCGGGCACACGCTGGTCGTCGGCAACGTCACGTACAAGCTGTCGCTGCTGCCGTCGGGGATCGTGCGGGGTACGCCGTCGGTGATCGGCAATGGCGTCGTGCTCGATCCGTGGGCGCTGAAGGCGGAGATCGAGCGGCTCGGGCAGCAGGGCGTGGTCGCGACCCCCGACACGCTGCGGATCGCGGACAATTGCGCGCTGATCCTGCCGTTCCATCGCGACCTCGATTCGCTGCGCGAGGACGCGAGCGGCGCGGGCAAGATCGGGACGACGCGGCGCGGGATCGGCCCCGCTTATGAAGACAAGGTCGGGCGGCGTGCGATCCGCGTCTGCGACCTGGCGCATCTCGACGAGCTGGAGCCGCAGCTCGACCGGCTGACCGCGCACCACGACGCACTGCGTGCCGGGTTCGGCGAACCGCCGATCGACCGCGCTGCGTTGGTCGCCGAATTGGCTGCGATCGCGGGGTTCGTCCTGCCGTTCGCCAAGCCGGTATGGCGCGACCTCAACGCGGCGCGCGCGGCGGGCAAGCGGATCCTGTTCGAGGGCGCGCAGGGGGTACTGCTCGACGTCGATCACGGCACCTATCCGTTCGTCACCTCGTCGAACACCGTCGCGGGTGCCGCGGCGGCGGGGTCGGGGATCGGGCCATCGGGGGTCGGCTTCGTGCTCGGGATCGCCAAGGCCTACACCACACGCGTCGGTTCGGGGCCGTTTCCGACCGAGCTCGAGGACGAGACCGGGCAGCGGCTCGGCGAGCGGGGGCATGAATTCGGCACCGTCACCGGGCGCAAGCGGCGGTGCGGCTGGTTCGATGCGGTGCTGGTCCGGCAATCGGCTGCGGTCGGGGGAATCACAGGAATCGCGCTGACCAAGATCGACGTGCTCGACGGGTTCGAGACGGTGCAGATCTGCATCGGCTATCGGTTGCGGGGGGAGGAGATCGACTATTTCCCCGCCCATGCCGCCGACCAGGCGCTGGTCGAGCCGATTTTCGAAGAGGTCGAGGGGTGGCAGGAATCGACCGCGGGGGCGCGGAGCTGGGCCGACCTGCCCGCGGCGGCGATCAAATATATCCGGCGGATCGAGGAACTGATCCGCTGCCCGGTGGCGCTGGTGTCGACCAGCCCCGAACGCGCGGACACGATTTTGGTACGCGATCCGTTCGCCGACTGACGACGCGCGGGCGCTCCGGTGGGAACGCCCGCGGTCATGACCAGCTGATTATTTCGGCGGGGTGGTCGGGGTAGGATCGGACATCGTGCCGGGATCGGTGGTCATCGATCCGTCCCCGGCCGGAGGTGCCGCCGAGGTATCGTCGGCAGATGGCATTTTCGCCGAATCGGGGATCGTCGGATCGGGGGTCATCGTCGACGATGTGGACGGGCTGGGCGTCGAGGTCGGCGCGGTCGTCCGCTTCGCCTTCTTGGCCTTGCCGGTCGTCATCGGCGGGGTCGTATCGGGCATCGTTGTTTGCGGGGTGGTGGTCTGCGGGCTCATCTGCGCGAGGGCGGCACCCGATGTCGCCATCGCGGCGGCGGCAGCTATCGTCAGCATCATACGCATCGTATTTCTCCTGTGGGTCACGGGATATCAACCCACCGGTACAAAGGTCCGTTCCGGGATCGATCGCCCATTCCGACCGGGTCGTCGCGGAGTCGAGCCGGAGCTGCGGCGAACCGAGTAAGCCCCTAAAAAATAATAATAAAGTTGAGCGCGAATGCTAGCCGCACTGGCCGCGGTGGAGCAGGAACTGGTCGGCGAGGACCAGTGCGACCATCGCCTCGACGACGGGCACCCCGCGGATGCCGACGCAGGGGTCGTGGCGGCCCTTGGTCGCGAGGTCGGTCGCCGCGCCGTCGCGGGTGATCGTTTCGACCGGGGTCAGGATCGAACTGGTCGGCTTGAACGCGACGCGGACGCGGATCGGCTGACCGGTCGCGATCCCGCCCGCGATCCCGCCGGCATGGTTGGCGAGGAATTGGGGGCCGTCCGCGTCGCCGGGGCGCATCGCGTCGGCATTCGCTTCGCCGGTGAGCGCCGCCGCGGCGAACCCGTCGCCGATCTCGACGCCCTTGACCGCGTTGATCCCCATGCATGCGTGCGCGAGCTCGGCGTCGAGCTTGGCATAGAGCGGCGCGCCCCAGCCCGCGGGGACGCCCACCGCCTCGCACGCGATCACCGCGCCGAGCGACGAGCCGGCTTTGCGCGCGGCGTCGACCGCGGCTTCCCAGCGCAGCGCGGCGGCGGGGTCGGGGCAGAAGAACGGGTTGGCGTCGATCGCGGCGTCGTCGAACGCGGCATAGTCGATCCCGTCGCCGCCGATCGCTTCGACCCAGCCGCGGATGCGGACACTGGGGATGACGAGCCGCGCGACCCCGCCCGCGGCGACGCGACTGGCGGTTTCGCGCGCGCTCGATCGACCGCCACCGCGATAGTCACGGAAGCCGTATTTGGCGTCATAGGCGTAGTCGGCATGGCCGGGGCGATAGGCCTTGGCGACGTCCGAATAATCCTTCGAGCGCTGGTCGGCATTCTCGATCATCAGGCTGATCGGGGTGCCGGTGGTCCGGCCCTCGAATACGCCCGACAGGATGCAGACCTGATCGGGCTCGCGGCGCTGGGTGGTGAAGCGCGACGTGCCGGGGCGGCGCTTGTCGAGCCACGGTTGGAGATCGGCTTCGCTCAGCGCGATTCCGGGAGGGCAGCCGTCGACCACCGCGCCGATCGCGGGCCCGTGCGATTCGCCCCAGGTGGTGAAGCGGAACAGGTGACCGAAGCTGTTGAGGCTCATGCCGCAATTTGCCTAAAAATTAGGCAACATTGACGACTGTTACACGGAATCGGGTTTTTGACGCCCTCTGCGGTAATGGGGACCGAACGACGTGAGCGGGGGCTGGCGGGGACCGTTGGCATGACGCCATCCTGCCACAGCAACGGCGTGTAGGACAGCGCCGCGAGGCTAGGCAGCGTCGCGCGCGGTTCGGCTCATATCGCCGCGACCGGCGATGAGCGCCTCGATCGAAATATCCTCGTCGAGTTCGTCCCAGTGGAGCCCGCTGGGGCTGATCCAGACCTTGTTGCGATCGGCGGGCGAGCCCAGGAGCAGCCGTGGGTACCAGGCGAGCGGGACGCCGAGCGTGCGACCGTCGTCGAGCCGCACCCACATCTGGTCCTCGTCGAACTCAACGCTCGTCGCGCGTACCGAAATGCTCATGCCATGCACTCACGATCTCTTGCCTGCGGAGACCGACCTGCTCGCTGATCCAGCGCTGCGTACGGGCATCCAATCCGTGGTTATAGGCGAAGGTCACCTCGGGATAAAGCCAGAGCTTGGCGTCGCCCACGCCGCGTCTGGCGACGTGGATGTGGACGGGTTCGCGGGGATCTCCTTCGCTAGAGTAGAAGTGGAAGCGAAAGCCGCGCTCGACGAAGACGACCGGCACCCGCTCCTCGTCACGCCAGCGCGATGTCGGGCGCGTCTTCGGCCTTCATGCCGATCACGTTGTAGCCCGCATCGACGTGGTGGGTTTCGCCGGTCACGCCGCTGGCGAGGTCGCTGAGCAGGTAGAGCGCGGCGCCGCCGACGTCCTCGATCGTGACGTTGCGCTTCAAGGGCGAATTGAGTTCGTTCCATTTCAGGATCAGGCGGAAATCGCCGATCCCGCTCGCCGCCAATGTCTTGATCGGGCCTGCCGAGATCGCGTTGACGCGGATGTTGTCGCGGCCGAGGTCGACGCTGAGATACTGGACGCTGGTTTCGAGCGCGGCCTTGGCGACGCCCATGACGTTGTAATGCGGGATGACCTTTTCGGCGCCGTAATAGCTCAGCGTCAGCAGGCTGCCGCCGGGATTCATCATCGCCGCGGCGCGCTGCGCGATCGCGACGAACGAATAGACGCTGATGTTCATCGTCATCAGGAAATTGTCGAGACTGGTATCGACGAACCGCCCGCGCAGTTCGTTCTTGTCCGAGAAACCGATCGCGTGGACGACGAAGTCGATCGTCGGCCAATCCTGCGCCAATGCCGCGAAGGTGCGGTCGAGCGCCGCCATGTCGCCGACGTCGCAATCGTAGAGCCGCGCGGTGCCGAGCTGTTCGGCGAGCGGGCGGACGCGTTTCGCCATCGTGTCGCCCTGGTAGCTGAACGCGAGTTCCGCGCCCGCTTCGGACAGTTTCTGCGCGATCCCCCACGCCAGCGACTTGTCGTTGGCGAGCCCCATGATGAGCCCGCGTTTTCCCGCCATCAATCCGTTCACGCCGTTACCGCCTCCGCTGTCGCATCGTCATCCTCTAGCGCCGCTTCGGGGGGGTCCGCCAGCGCCGCGTTGAGATGCGCACCGAATACCAGTCCGAGCCCGATCAGATAAAAGAACAGCAGCATCACCACGACCCCCGCCAAACTGCCGTACGTCAGGTCGTAGCCACCGAGCGACGACAGGACGAGCGGCAGCCCCGCGGTCATGCTGATCCACCACAAGGTCGTGAACAGCGCGCCGGGCCATTTGCGGCTCGAGGTGTAGCGATATTTCGACGGCGTGACCGAATAGAACAGCAGGAACAACGCGCCGAACATCACCAGCCCGGGGACGATGCGGGCGATCCCGAGCCACCCGGCGGCATCCTGTGCGAAGGGGAGGAGGCGATAGATGAACTGTTCGGCGGCGGTCAGCAGCCCCTGGACCAGGAACGAGATCAGCGCGAGGATCACCGAGCCGACGATCGCGAGGCTCAAGCCTAGCCGTGCGCGCCAAATCGCGGCGCTGGCCGTGGTGCCATAAGCGCGGCGGAAGATTTCGCGGATGGTTTCGACGAAGCTGCCGACGGTCCACAGACCGACCAGCGCACCGAGCCACAGCAGCGATCCCTGGCGCGCGCTTAGCACGTCGGCGATCGGCTTGCGCAGGATGTCGCCGACATTGG
The DNA here is from genome assembly GCF_006438955.1 of Sphingomonas oligophenolica. Classification (GTDB taxonomy): domain Bacteria; phylum Pseudomonadota; class Alphaproteobacteria; order Sphingomonadales; family Sphingomonadaceae; genus Sphingomonas; species Sphingomonas oligophenolica_A. Next base: position 24,404 of record NZ_RCZK01000012.1, read on the forward strand.
GGGGCAGGAGGCGAAGAAAACTCACGACCGCGCGCTGGGTCTCTTCGCTCTGGCCGAGCAGCGACAGCACCGCGGCGGCGACGATGAAGAACGGGAACACCGTCATCAGCGCGAGATAGGCGAGGTTGCCCGCATAGATGAACCCGTCGGTATAGACGCCGATCGAGGTGCGTTTGAGGACTTCGAAGGCGTAGCTGCCCGGCCTTACCTTCGCGAGATGGCGATCGAAGTGCGAGCGTGCTCGACTGGGGTCGCGACCGCGTTCTTCGGGCGTCGGGGCGACAGGCTCGTCGGTCACGCTGGATCAGACTCCCAGGGACGCACGCGGGTTCCCGGCACCGGTCCAGGTTTCGACGAACGCGGTCAACGCCGCATCGTCGGCGGGCAGATCGACCATCAGCGTGACGAGCTGGTCGCCGCGCGTACCATGGCCCGCGCCCGCTTTGCGGTGGAATCCCTTGCCCTTGAGCCGCAGCACCTTGCCCGACGAGGTGCCCTTCGGGATGGTCAGCATCACCGCGCTGTCGACTGTCGGCGCGCGGACCGACCCGCCGAGCACCGCTTCGGCGAGGGTGATCGGCAGGTCGAGCCGGACGTCGTCGCCATCACGGGTGAAGAAGCGGTGCGGCTGGACCTCGATCGTGACGGTCGCGTCGCCAGCGCCGCCAGGGCCGGTTTCGCCCTTGCCCGCAAGCCGCATCTGGGTGCCGGTGTCGACACCTGCGGGCAGCTTCAGGTCGATCGTCTTGCCATCGGCCAGCGTCACCCGCTGCGGCGCGAGCGTCGCGGCATCGACGAACGGCACCTTGAGCCGATAGTCGATGTTCGCACCCTTGGCCGCGGCCTGGCGCCCGAAGCCGCTCGAAAAACCGCCGCCGCGCGCCTGGCGACCGCCGAACAGCCCCTCGAAGATGTCGGACATGTCGGGATTCTCGCCGCCGCCGCCGAATTCGAATCCCTGGCTCGAAAACCCGCCGCTCTGGCCGCCGGGACGCGGGCGCGCGCCGCCATAGCCCCCACCGAACGGCGAGGTGGGATTGCCGTCGCCATCGATCTCGCCGCGGTCGAACCGCGCGCGCTTGTCCTTGTCGGTGAGCAGGTCGTACGCGTTGGTGACCAGGCTGAACCGTTCGGACGCCTTGGGGTTGTCCTTGTTGCGATCGGGATGAAGCTCTTTGGCGAGCTTGCGATACGCTTTCTTGATGTCTGCCTCGGACGCGCCCCTCGCGACGCCCAAGGTCTGATATGGATCGGCCATCGAGTCCCCGGTTGGTGTGTTAGGCGGCTATGTGGGGCACGCGGCCCGAAAGCGCAATTATGCCCAGCCCTTCTACGCCGCCACGTCCTCGACCGGGGCGACATCGACGCTGACGTCCATCGCCTGCGCGCCCGATCCGAGCACCACGCCGTCGACCGGCGCGATTTCCGCATAGTCGCGGCCCACCGCCATGACGATATGGTCGCTCGCCATCCAGATCGCGTTGGTCGGGTCTAGCCCAACCCAGCCGTGATGCGGGCCGCACCACAGCAGTACCCAGGCATGGGTCGCGTCGGCGCCGACCAGCCGCGGTTTTCCGGGCGGCGGGATGGTGCGGATATAGCCCGAGGCATAGGCGGCGGGGAGGCCCGCGGCGCGCAGGCCGGTGATCATGATCTGCGCGAAGTCCTGGCATACGCCCTTGCGCTGGAGGAATGCGTGGTGCGGGATCGTGTCGACCAGCGTGGCGGTCGCGTCGAAGGTGAACTCCGCCTCGATCCGGCGGGCGAGCGCGATCCCGGCGTCGAGCGCGCCGCGCGCGGGATCGAGATCGCGCGCGCACCAGTCCGCGATCGCGGCGTCGAGCGGGATCAGCGGCGAGGGGAAGAGATAGTTGGCCGGCCCCATCGCCGACAGGTCGCGGCTGTCGCGCGCCCAGGCCGCGACCTCGGCCAAGGTCGGGTCGGTCGGCGATGGGATCGGCACCAGCCGGTCGACGACGACGCGCGCGCAGCTGTCGATCGTCAGCGTCCGGACCGGCGAATCGACCACCAGCCGGGTGACGTTGGCGAGCCCTGCCTCGGCGCGCCCCGGCGACAGCCGCCCCGCGGGTTCGACCCCGAGCGAGTAGGATTCGAGGCGCTGGCCCGGCCAGTCGATCGGCTTGAGGCGCAGGTTGCACCGCGCGAACTTGACCTGGCCGCCATAGTCGAAGCGGGTGACGTGGCGGATGTCGTAGATCATCGTCATGCCAGCGTCAGGCCGTGGGCGCGCAAGGGCTCGGCGCCGTGGAGAAAATAGCGGTGGCCGATCGCCTCGGCGACCTGGCCGATGCGTCGTTCGATATCGCCGAGCGTGTCGGGGGCGACGCTTGCGGCGGTAGCGGTGGCGAGGATCGCGGCGAGTGCGGCGGCGCCGGCCTGTTGCGGTTCGGCCATGCCGTCGTCGCCGAGGACGGGGAGTTCGCGCAGCCGTTCGGCGATCCGTTCGGTCTGGTACGCGACGCCACGCGGGTTGTTTGGATCGAGCGCGACGAGGTCGACGACCGGGACGCGCGCGATGCCGGTGAGGTAACGCTGGCGGTAGCTGATCTGGCTGTCGGCGAGGTCGAGCAAGGTCGACAGATCGTCGATCGTCGCGCCGGGCATCCCGAAGAGGCGCGTCGCGCGGACGATCGCGAGCGCGCGTTCGACCCGGCGACCGAGATCGTGGAACCGCCATGCGTCGGTGCGGACCATATGTTCGGCGCTCAACCCCGCGATCGCGGCGTAGCGGCGCTGGAGCGAGCCGGTGCGATCGAGCATGCCGCGATGCGTCGGGAAGGGGGCGTCGAGCAGCCGGACCATGTCCGCCGACAGCCGGTCGCGCGAGCCATCGGCAATGTCGCGCGCATGGCGGTTGATCGTCGCGACCGATTGCGTCGCCTCGTCCTCCATCGCGGCGCGCGCAAAGGCGGTGAGGTCGGCGCGGCGGAGCGAGGGGGGGTGATCCGCCGCGCCGCTGCCGACGATCAGCCCGACGAGCTTGCCGACGGTTGGGGGGGCGAGCGCAGCACCGCCATCGGCGTCGATCGAGTTGCCGAGCATCACGCGGATCGCGGCGAGCAGCGCTTCACCGCGTTCGAGATAGCGGCCGAGCCAGAAGAAATTGTCCGCGACCCGGCTCGGCAAGGTGCCGGGGTTGCGGCGGATCTGGAGCGAGTCGGTGGTGGCGAGCAACGACAGCGGCTCGATCGGGTCGGCGCCGTGGACGCAAACGTCGGCGGAAAAGACGCCTTCGCCCATCACCATCGCGCGCGGATCGGGGGTGTCGCCGATCCGCGCGAAGCCGCCAGGCAAGACGGTCCATGCGCCCGCCGCGTCGCGTGCGGCGAAGACGCGCAGCGTGAACGGGCGCGGTACGAGCGTGTCGTCGACCACGACGGGCATCGTCGACAGGCGGACGATTTCCTGCGCGATATAATCCTGTGGGCGGCGTTCGAGATCGGCGAGGAAGGCGGCGCGCGCCGCGCCTGTGAGGTCCGCGCCGGCGATGTCGCGGCCGCCGGGCAGGCCCAATGGCGGCGCACCGAAGGCGGGCGCGATCAGCAGGTTGTCGAGATCCTCGACCACGCGGTCGCGTTCGCGCTGCTGGCCGCACCACCAGGTCGCAATATTGGGGATCAGCAGGCTTTCGCCGCAGAGCCGCACCGCGAGCTGGGGCAGGAACGCCGCGAAGGCGCGGGCTTCGAGCACCGCGGCGCCGGGCGAATTGGAGAGGACGACGTTGCCCGCGGCATAGGCGTCGATGAGGCCTGCAACGCCGATCTGCGAATGCGAATCGAACGCGAGCGGATCGAGCAGCCGCGGGTCGACGCGGCGCCACAGCGCATCGACGCGCTTCAGCCCCGCGATCGTGCGGACGTAGAGCACGTCCTCGAGCGCGGCGAGATCGGCGCCCTCGACCAGCAGGAAGCCGAGATAGCGCGCGAGATGCGCCTGTTCGGGATAGCTGGGGTTGAACCGCCCCGGGGTCATCAGCCCGATCCGGGGGTCGACGCGTAGGCAGAGTTCGGCGATGCCCGCGCGGAACGCCGCAAAGAACGGCGCGTGGCGCTGGATATTGAGCCGCGCTTGCAAGCCCCCGAGCGTCCGGCTGACCGCGAGCCGGTTCTCGAGCGCATAGCCTGCGCCCGCCGGTGCACGCAGGTGATCCGCGAGGACGCGCCATTCGCCGGTCGGCCCGCGGCCGAGATCGAGCGCGATGAAATGGAGGTGCTTGCCGCCGGGAGGATCGAGCCCGACCATCGGGCGAAGGAAGTACGGACTGCCCGTCACAAGCGCGGCGGGGATCAGACCTGTTTCGACCAGTTTCCCTTCGCCGTAGAGATCGGCGATCACGGTCTCCATCAACTCGGCGCGCTGGACGACGCCGCGGGCGATTTCTGCCCATTCGGCCGCTTCGATCAGCAGCGGAACGGGAGAGACGGGCCAGGGCCGCTCGTCCGCCTCGCCGATGATGCGAAAGCCGGTGCCGATGTCGGCAGCGTGGCGCTGGACGCGCTCGCGCGCATGGGTGAGGTCGTCGCCCGCGACGCTGGCGAGTTCCTCGAACATCGCGGTCCAGGCGGGATCATCACCGAGGACATCGCCCGCGGTGCCCCGCGCGCGATAGTCGGCAATCCAGCGCGCGGCATGGGTGGCGGCGTCGAACAGGGGGGCGGGCTCGCTCGCCATGATCGTGTGTGTCGTCCCCCTCGTCTGACCGGTCGTTGCTCTGCACGCGTCGATGTTGCCGCGCACCATCACAGCGAACGGCGAGCCTTATAGGTCCGGCAATAGCTGATCCGCGACCCCCCAGCCAGCGAGCGCGCGGCTTCCCGCGCGGGCGAGCAATTCGTCGAGATCGCCGACGTGCCAGCGCGCGGCGGTGTTGACGTCGCGCAATTCGGTCCACGATACCGGGGCGGCGACGGGGGCGCCGCTGCGCGCGCGCGCGGAAAACGGCATGATCGCGGTCGCGCCGCGCTGGTTGCGCAGATAGTCGATGAATATCTTGCCCTTGCGCTTGGCCTTGCTCATCACCGCGACGAAACGGTCGGGCTCGGCGGCGCTGAGCGCGCGCGCAAAGCGATCCGCGAAATCCTTGACCGCGGGCCACTCCGCCTCAGGCGTCAGCGGCACGACGACGTGGACTCCCTTGCCCCCCGACAGCAGAGGGAAGCTGACGAGGCCGAGTTCGGCGAGCTGGTTCTTGAGGTGTTCGGCGGCCTTTTTCGTATCCTCGAAGTCGAGCCCCTCGTCGGGATCAAGATCGAAGATCAGCCGATCGGGCTTTTCCAGCGGATCGATCTGCGACCCCCAGCCGTGGAACTCGATCGTCCCCATCTGGACGCACGCGACCAGCCCGTCGGCGTCGTCGACATAGAGATAAGGTTCGACGCTGCCGTCCTTTTCGGTGACGTCGACATGGTGGACGAATTCGCCGAAGCTGCCCGCGTCGTGTTTCTGGAAGAAACATTGTTTGGCGCGGCCTTGCGGGCAGCGGACGAGGCTGACCGGGCGGCGCGCGACCCAGGGGAGCATGATCGGCGCGATCGCCTGGTAATAGTCGGCGAGCTGGCCCTTGGTGACGTTCGAATCGGGGAAGATCACGCGGTCGCGGCTGCTGACCGTGACGTGCGAGACCGCGGGAGCGGGCGCGGCCTCGGGGGTTTCGACGACCACGTCAACCGCGCTTTTATCGGTGCGCAGACCGAGGAAGCTCGAATGGCGCAGCACGCCGTCGGGGGTGACCTCGGCATAGGCGATTTCGGCGACGAGCGTGGGGGTCACCCAGTGCGCGCCGCGCACTGCGGCACGCGGGGCCTCGACGGTCGGAGTCTTGCGCGACAGCGGCACGAGCTTGGCGGCGATGTCGTCCATCGTGTCGGCGTCGAACCCGGTCCCGACCTTGCCCGAATAGCGAAGTGCACCGTCCTCATGGACCCCGAGCAGCAGCGACTTGAACCCGCGTTGCTTGTCGGACGGTAGCCAGCCGACGATCACGAATTCCTGGCGATGCGTGCATTTGGCCTTGAGCCACGATTTGGTCCGCCTGCCGCGATAGGGCGCGTCGGCGCGTTTCGAGACAACACCTTCGAGGCCCTCGCGGCACATCGTCTCGAACAGGTCTTCGCCCGAACCGAGGACGTGTTCGGCGAACTGGATGCGATCGCCGCCGGGGATGATCGCGCGCAACCGCTCCTTACGGTCGGCATTGCCGAGCGCGGTCAGGTCCTCGCCGTTGAGCGACAGCAGGTCGAATGCGAAGAGCGTCATGGCACCCGCGTTCGAAATCGCGTCCTTAAGCGTCGAGAAATCGGGGCGACCGTCCTTGAACGCGACGATCTCGCCGTCGATCAGCGCGGTGTCGACGGGGAGGTCGGCGGCGGCATCGGCGATGGCCTGGAATTTGTCGGTCCAGTCGAGGCCGGAGCGGGTGAAGACCTTGGCCTTACCCGCGCCGACCGCGACGAGCGCGCGGTAGCCGTCGTATTTGACCTCGTGGAGCCAGCCCGATCCCGGGGGGACGCTGTCGACGAGGGTGCAGAGTTGGGGGTCGGCGAAGGGTGGCAATCCTCCCCGTTTGCGGGGAGGTGGCTGACGCGAAGCGGCAGACGGAGGGGGGGTGCCACGTGCGCTGCGTTTGCGGCCTGCCCCCTCCACCGGCTTCGCCGGTCCCCCTCCCCGTGCCGGGGAGGATTTGCCCTCGGCGATTTCCGCCATCGTCCGCCCCGTCGAGACGCTGGTCAACGCTTCCTCGACCAGCACGTCGGTGCCGCCCGCCTCGGCGTCGTCGAGCTTGCGAAGCAGCCAGTTTTCGCGCTTCTCCTTGCCGCGCCGTTTGAGGCGAATCAGCAGCCATTCGCCCTTCATCCGCTCGCCGTCGAGGACGAAGTGGAGATGGCCCTTGTCGAGATCCTTGGCGCTCTTGCCCTTGATCGGGGACCAGGTGCCGCGGTCCCACAGCATCACCGTGCCGCCGCCATATTCACCCGCGGGGATGGTGCCTTCGAACGTCGCGTAGGACAGCGGGTGATCCTCGGTGCGGACCGCGAGGCGTTTTTCGTCGGGATCGAGGCTGGGGCCGCGCGTGACCGCCCAGCTTTTGAGGACGCCGTCGACCTCGAGCCGCAAGTCCCAGTGGAGCCGCGTGGCGTCGTGCTTCTGGACCATGAAGCTGTTGCCGTGGCCGGGCGCGAGCGTGCCCGCGGGTTCGGCGGTTTTGGTGAAGTCGCGCTTGGCGTTGTAGAGCGCGAGGGGGTCGGGTTTAGTCACCGCTGTGCTCCCGCGCCGTTCGGGCTGAGCTTGTCGAAGCACGTGGCCCGAACCCGTCCTTCGACAGGCTCAGGATGAACGGGGGAGGGTGGGCGCTTACGCACTTTTCTTGGACACCGTTTTCTTCGCGGGATATTTCTTCGCGGGGGCCTTTTTCGCCGCGGGCTTGGTGGTGCCCCCCGATTTCTCCATCGATTTCTTGAGCGCGGCCATCAGGTCGACGACGTTCGAGCTCGTTTTTTCCTCGCCGCCCTTATCGTCGATGATCTTCTTGCCGTGCGCCTTGCGCTTGCGCTCGACGAGGTCCTTCAACGCATCGACATAGCGATCCTTGAACTCGTCGGGGTGGAAGGCGGCGGTCTTCTTGGCAATCAGCGCCTCGGCAAGATCGAGGAGATCGTCGTCGGGCTTGTCGTCGGGGATGTCGCGGAAATAGCCCTGCGCCTGGTGGACCTCGTCGGCGTAGCGCAGCGTTTCGAGCACCATCCCGCGTCCGCACGGTTTGAGGCTGACGACATATTCGCGGCCGCGCAGCGCGAGTTGGCCGAGCCCGACCTTCTTGGTGCGCTTCAACGCCTCGCGCAGCACGATGAACGCCTCTTCGGCGAGGTCGTCGGCGGGGACGACGAAATAGGGTTTTTCGTAATACAACACGTCGATCTCATGTGCGTCGACGAATTGGGTGAGTTCGAGCGTCTTTTTCGATTCGAGCTTTACCGCGTCGATCTCTTCCTGGTCGAGCAGGACATATTCGCCCTTCGCAACCTCATAGCCCTTCATGATCTCGTCGGTGTCGACCGGGCCGACCCCGGTGACGACCTTGTCGTAATGGATCGGCTTGCCGCTGGGTTCGTGGATCTGGCGAAACGAGATTCCCGCGCCGCTTTTGGTGGCGGAATAGATTTCGACCGGGATCGAGACGAGCGCGAGCCTGATCTGTCCCTGCCAATAGGCGCGTGCGGCCATCCCCGGTTCCTTAGTCGTTGCGAAGTCGATTCAATCGCCCGGTTCCAATCCCTGGCGTCGAGAGTCGTTCCGCTCGTCGGAATGTTGCGCTACATGGGCGGCGATGACCGACAATCCGTTCGCGCTGTTCGACACCTGGTTCGCCGAAGCCAAGGCGTCCGAACCCAATGACCCCAACGCGATGGCGCTCGCCACCGCGGACGGGGCGGGGCGTCCCGCGGTGCGGATGGTGCTGCTGAAGGGGCACGGTCCCGACGGCTTCGTGTTCTACACCAATCGCGAGAGCAACAAGGCGGCGGACCTGCGCGAGAATATGGCGGCGGCGTTGCTGTTCCACTGGAAGTCGCTGCGCCGCCAGGTCCGCATCGAGGGCGCGGTGACGCTGGCGAGCGAGGCCGAGAGCGATGCGTATTTCGCGAGCCGGGGCCGCGATTCGCAGCTTGGCGCCTGGGGATCCGATCAGTCGCGCCCCCTCGATTCGCGCGAGACGTTCGAGGCGCGGTTCGCGGAGATGACCGCGCGGTTCGCGGGCTGCGACGTCCCGCGGCCGCCGCATTGGGGCGGGTATCGGGTGACGCCCGACCGAATCGAATTCTGGCAGGACCGCGCGCACCGGCTTCACGAACGCCGCGTCTTTACTCGCGCCGATAGCGGGTGGCGCGAAGGCTTGCTGTTCCCATGAGGCGCACGTGACTAGAGACGAACGCCGCCGCGTGCTGCCCTATGCGGTGCGCGCTGCGCTCGCGAGCGTGGCGATGGCGGGGTGCCTGCTCGCGCTCAAGAGCTTCGCGGCGTGGCAGACCGGCTCGGTCGCGATGCTCGGCAGCCTGGCCGATACCGGGCTCGACCTGCTCGCGAGCCTGGTGACGCTATACGGGGTGCGGCTCGCGGCGACGCCGGCGGATCACGACCATCGGTTCGGGCACGGCAAGGCGGAGGCGCTCGCCGCGCTGTTCCAGGTTGCGCTGATCACCGCGTCGGCGGTGGGAATCGCGTGGCGCGCGATCCGTGCGCTGGGCAGCGACGCGCCGACCACCGACGCTGGGTTCGGAATCGGAGTGTCGGTGGTGGCGATTCTCGCGACCGCGGTGCTGTTGTGGTATCAGCGCCGGATCATCCGCCAGACCGGATCGGTCGCGATCATGGCGGACAATGTTCATTACCAGTCCGACGTGCTGCTCAACGGGTCGGTGATCGTCGCGCTGGTGCTCGACCAGTATTTCGGGTGGCACAAGGCCGACCCGGTCTTCGGGATCGTGATCGCGCTGTGGCTCGCCTGGGGGGCGTTCAAGGCGTCGTCGACCGCAATCGACCAGCTGATGGACAAGGAATGGCCCGAGGATCAGCGTGCCGCGTTCCTGGAAGTCGCGGCGCGCCAGCCGGGGCTGAAGGGCATCCACGATTTCCGCACCCGCCGATCGGGCAGCCATGATTTCGCGCAATTCCACATGGAGGTGGCGCGCGACCTGACCGTCCATCAGGCGCATGATATCGTCGAGCGCGTCGAGCATAGCTTGCGCGACATGTTCCCCAAGGTCGAGGTGCTGATCCACCTCGATCCCGAAGGCCATGTCGATACCGACAATCCGCTGGTCGAGGCGGACGTGACCCCGCACTGGTTTGGAAAGCGCGTATGACGCGCAGGAGGTTTGGGAAACGCGTATGAGAATTCCCTTCATCCAGGTCGATGCGTTCGCCGACGCGCCGTTCGCGGGCAATCCCGCGGCGGTGATGCCGCTGTCGGCGTGGCTGGCCGACGACGTGCTCCAGGCGATCGCCGAAGAGAATAACCTGAGCGAAACCGCGTTCATCGTGCCCAGTGCCACGGACGGCGTCGATTTCGATTTGCGCTGGTTCACTCCCATCGCCGAGGTCGCGCTATGCGGCCATGCGACGCTGGCGAGCGGGCATGTTGTGCTGTCGTCGGACACCGCGCTGTCGCGGGTACGTTTCGCGACGCGGCAGGCGGGCGTGATCGAGGTCGCGCGGGTCGATGACGGCTATGCGCTTGCGCTGCCCGCGTGGGGACCCGACGCCGCCGATCTGACGCCCTATGTCGACGCGCTGGCGCTCACCGATGTCGAGGCGACGCTGTGGCATGAAAAAGGCTATGCGTTGATCGTCGTCGGCGACGCTGCGACCGTTCGCGCGCTCGATCCCGATCAGCGCGCGGTGAAGGCGGCGGGGCAGGCCGTCGTTATAGTTACAGCGCCTGGCGACACGACCGATATTGTCAGCCGCGTGTTTACCCCCGCCTATGGTATCGATGAGGACCCGGTGACGGGATCGGCGCATGCGGTGATGGTGCCCTATTGGGCCAAGCGGCTGGGACGCGATGACTTCACCGCCTATCAGGCGAGCGCGCGGGGCGGGCGGCTGACTTGTCGTCACGATGGCGATCGCGTGATCCTGGGCGGGCATTGCGTCACCGTGATCGAGGGGACGTTTCTGCTGCCGTGAGGCGGCTTCGTCGAGCGTATGACACCAGATCAATCAAACCTTCAACCGTTCGCCCCGAGCCTGTGGGGCTTCCATGCAGATACTATTTTCATGGGGTCGGGTCGAAAGGCCTGAGGCTCAGCACGAACGGTTTAGGTAAAGCCATCGCGCTCTATTACCTCCTCGGCGAAGGCCGGGGTCCAGGTGGGAAGGTTGCTGTAACGAGGGACGGCGTGAGCCAAGGTTCGTGTACTAACTTGACCCCGGCGTTCGCCGGGGAGGTGCTGGTGGGGAATGGGGCTTAGCGCTTCCGCCCTTTGGTCATCGGGTCGGGCTTTTTCGGTTTTACCCAGCCGTCGGGCGGGGTCATACGTTGCTGGCTGGTGCCGAGCCCCATCGCGCCGGGTTGCTGGCGGGTAAGGCCGGTGGGGTCGATCGCGGTGTCGCCGTCGCCAGCACCTGCGCCGCTGCGGAGCAGGCTGATCTGATCGCGCAGGCGCCGGGCGGTTTCGAAATCGAGCGCAGCGGCGGCGGCGTCCATCTGGCGGGTGAGGTCGGCGATCGTCATGCCGCCTGTAACGCGCCCTCGGTCTCGGCGATCCATCCGCCGCCCATCACCCGGTCGCCGGCGTAGAGCACCGCGGCCTGGCCGGGGGCGACGCCATATTCGGGCGAGTCGAAGACGACGCGGTCACCGATCATCGCGGCGGGGACGGGCTGCGCCATCGAGCGCACCTTTACGGTCAGCGCGCCGTCGAACGGGCCGAGCCGATTGATGCCGTCAAGCCGTGCCGCCGCCACCGCGAGCGCGGCGCGGGGGCCGACGACGACTCGCTTCGCGGCGGGATCGAGCCGGACGACGTAGAGCGGTTCGGGGGTGCCGCCGAGCTCGAGCCCGCGGCGCTGACCGACGGTGAAGTGGATCAGCCCGCGGTGTTCGCCGAGCTTGGCCCCGGCTAGATCGACGATGTCGCCCCGGGTGTCGGCCTCGGGCCGCAGCTTTTTGACGAGCCCGGCGTAATCGCCGTCGGGGACGAAGCAGATGTCCTGGCTGTCGGGCTTGGCGGCGACGCCGAGGCCGAGTTCGGCGGCGATTTCGCGGACCCGGGCCTTGGGCAAGTCGCCAAGCGGAAAGCGCAGGTAATCGAGCTGGGCCTGGGTGGTCGCGAACAGGAAATAGCTCTGGTCGCGCGCGGGATCGGTGGCGCGGTGTAGTTCCGCGCCGCGGGCACCCTCGACGCGGCGGACATAATGGCCGGTCGCGAGGCAATCCGCGCCGAGATCGCGCGCGAGCTTCAGCAGATCGGTGAATTTCGGCCCCATGTTGCACTGGACGCACGGGATCGGGGTGCGCCCGGCGAGATATTCGTCGGCGAACCGGTCGATGACCTGGTCGCGAAAGCTCGATTCATGGTCGAACACATAATGCGCGATGCCGAGCCGGTCGCAGACCGCGCGCGCGTCGCGGATATCGCGCCCTGCGCAGCACGACCCTGCGCGGCCCACCGCTTCGCCATGATCGTAGAGCTGGAGCGTGACCCCGATCGTCTCCGCGCCGGTCGCGTGCGCCAGCGCGGCGACGACCGAACTGTCGACCCCGCCCGACATCGCGACGACGATGCGCTTGCCCGCCAGATCGGCGCCGAGCTGAAAATCGGTCCTGTTCATGATCGCAGGCCCATAGCGGGCCGCGCCGCACCGTGCAAAATTCGGCGACGCGCGCGCGAAAGTTCACGATTGATTGCACGCGGCTTTACCCGACCTTCACTGCCTTGGCCCTAGGCCGGTTCGACCAGAGGGTTGCACAGGCGAGTTGGGCGTTGGATCTTAGTTTTACCGGTTTCGATGACAGGACCGAGGTCACCGCCTTGCCGGCCGATCTGTCGGTCCTGATGGTCGGGATCGCCGCGCGGCAGGCGGCGAGCGTCACCGCGCATGTCCAGGCGGGGTTCGCGCCCGGGATCGCGTCGACCCGTCTGCTCGAGCCGGTCGATGGCGCGTTCAACGGCCCGATGGCCCGCGCGCTAATCCGATGGAAAGACCAATGAAGACCGCGTTTACCTAGGCGTTTCAGCCGATCTTATTGTCCGCGCCCTATCAGGGTGTCCGTAGTTCAGTGAGGGGGCCCCCCGCCCCGACTTGAGGTAGTGAATGATCGAGAACCAGAAAATCAGGCCCGCCAAAGTCATCGGTCCGCTCGGCGAATCGCTGACGCTGGATTCGCTGCCGCCGCCGTCGACGACCCGGTGGGTGGTGCGGCGCAAGGCCGAGGTGGTCGCCGCGGTGAACGGCGGGCTGCTGACCGTCGACGAGGTGTGCGCGCGCTATGGCCTGACCGTCGAGGAATTCGCCGGGTGGCAGCGCGCGATCGACCGATCGGGGATGCCGGGGCTGCGCGTCACGCGCATCCAGCACTACAAGTCGCTCTACGAGCGCCAGCAAAAATATTGATCGATGTGAAAAACGAAACGCGAGCGGAACAATATCCTAGCATCGAGAGTCTTGGTTCCATCGCCCGGTTACGGGAGCAACGGAGGGACGTGTAATGGGTATCATCATTTGGCTGATCGTCGGCGGCATCTGTGGCTGGCTGGCCAGCATGATCATGAGGACCGACGGGCAGCAGGGCATCATCCTGAACATCGTGGTCGGGATCGTGGGCGCGGTCATCGCATCGTTCATCTTCGGTGCCAATATCAACGCCGGTATTACCGTCATGAGCTTCGTTTATTCGCTGATCGGTGCGGTCATCCTGCTCGCGATCGTCAACCTCATTCGGCGGGGCAGCGTCCGCTAACCGCGGCGATCCGATCGATGACGGTATAGAGAGGCCGCCCGGCAATCCCGGGCGGCCTTTTTTTGTCGCGGCCGCGGGGTCATTGCAGCAGAAAGCGCATCGACAGCGTCACGGTGACATCCTGTTCGCCCGGCGCGATCTCGGTCTTGGCATCGGCCATCTGGGCGCGGGCATAGGCCATCGGTCGCGGCGGCTGGCCCCCGCTATTCTGCCCCGATTCGGCGATCGTCACGAGCCGCACGACGCGGAGGCCTGCGGCGGCGGCGTAGAGATCGGCACGCGCGCGGGCGCGCTTCACCGCATCGGTCCGCGCCTCGTCCAGCGCGGCATCGGGTCGGTCGATCGACAGATTGGGGCCGTCGATCTGATTCGCGCCCTGCGCGACCAGCGCATCAAGGATCGTGCCCGAGGTTGAGACATCACGGAACCGGACCGTGACGGTGTTGGTCGCCTGGTACCCGGTGATCACCGGGGGCTGGTTGTCGGCGTAGCGATATTGCGGGGCGAGGCCGACGGTGGAGGTCGCGATATCGCGATCCGCGACCCGCGCCTGTTTCAGCGCGGCGAGGACGCGGGTCATCCGCCGGGCGTTGTCGGCGAGCGCCGCCGCAGCGGTCGCGTCCTGGCTGACGACGCCCGCGCGTATCGTCGCGAGATCGGGGACGCGGGTGGTGCGGCCCTCGACCGTGACATCGAGCACGGTCCCCGTCGCGGGCACCATCGGCGCAATCGAGGTTCCCGCGTCCTGCGCGATCGCCCCGGCGGGCATCGCCAGGGTCACGGCCAGCGCCACACCCATCGCCCTACGCGTCATCGTCGTCACCATCGATCCATTGTCCTTTTACTGTTGCTCTGCTGTCGCAGTCTTGGATTCGTTTGCATCAACCTTGGCTGAACATAGCGGCTTATTGTTGCGGATGGGATCGCTTTCGCGCATATCTCCGGCGCGCACGCGTTGGGGCTTGAGTGCGGTGACCTATTCATATAACACAGCCGGGATGAAGGCGTCGGAAGTTACCGATGACATGCCGACCAGATGGCCGAGACGGGGACGAGCGACGCGCATGAACTACGAATCGCGGACGATTGCGCAGGACGAACGCCCGGCGTTGCCCGACTATGACGGCGAAGGCCGTCGCCGGAAGCGCAACATCGTGGTCGGGGTCGTCGTCGCGCTGCTGGTGGCGGCGCTCGCCTGGACGGTCTTCGGACACAAGAAGCCCGCCGCCGCCCCCGCGGGCGCGGCGGTCGAACAGGTGCCGAGCGTCAGCGTCATCGTGCCCGGCCGCAGCACGGTCGATCGCACGATCAGCGCGACCGGCACGATCGCGGCACGAGTCGACATGCCGGTCGGCGTGGCGGGCGAGGGCGGGATGGTCACCGCGGTGCGAGTCCAGCCGGGCCAGTGGGTGAATGCGGGACAGGTCCTCGCCAGCGTCGACCGGTCGGTCCAGAACCAGACCGCACAGTCGCTCGCGGCGCAGATTTCGGTCGCACGGTCGGACCAGTCGATCGCGCAGTCCGAGCTCGATCGCGCCGCGCAACTGGTCGATCGTGGGTTCATTTCGAAGGCCGACCTGCAGCGCAAACAGGCGACGCTCAATTCGGCGGCGGCGCGGGTCAAGGTGGCGCAGGCGACGTTGCGCGAGGCGCAGGCGCGTACCGGGCGACTCGACATTCGTGCGCCCGCCGCGGGGCTGGTGCTGGCGCGTAACGTCGAGCCGGGACAGGTCGTGAGTGCGGGATCGGGGATGTTGTTCCGGATGGCGAAGGGTGGTCAGATGGAATTGCGCGCGCAGATGAGCGAGCAGGACCTGACGACGATGCATGTCGGCGCCCCTGCGGTGGTGACCCCGGTGGGATCGACCCAGAGCTTCAAGGGCGAGGTGTGGCAGGTGTCGCCCGTGATCGATCCGCAATCGCGCCAGGGGATCGCGCGGGTCGCGCTGAAATATGATACCGCGCTGCGCCCAGGCGGCTTTGCGCAGGCCGAGATCACCAGCGGTGCGGCAAGCGTGCCACAACTGCCCGAATCGGCGGTGCAGAGCGATCGCAAGGGCAATTACGTCTATGTCGTCGGTGCCGACAACAAGGTCGCGCGCCGCGCCGTGACGGTCGGGCAGGTGACCGATCAAGGCGTGTCGGTGACCGGCGGGCTCACCGGCAGCGAGCGCGTCGTCTCGTCGGCCGGCGCATTCCTGAGCCCCGGCCAGAAGGTCAAACCGATCAACAAGGCGAGCTGACGTGTCATGAGCTTTCGCAATATCTCGGCCTGGTCGATCCGCAACCCGGTCCCGCCGATCGTCATCTTCCTGGCACTGACGCTGGCGGGGATCGTCAGCTTCATGCGGATGGACGTGAACGCCGATCCCGACATCGACTTCCCGGTCGCCTATGTCACGATCAGCCAGCCCGGTGCCGCGCCGAGCGAACTCGAGACCCAAGTCACCAAACGCGTCGAGGCCGCCGCGCGGGGAATCCAGGGCATCGATGAGATCCGCTCCACCGTGCGCGAAGGGAATTCGACGACCTCGATCCAGTTCCAGATCGGCACCAACATCGACCGCGTCGTTAACGACCTGCGCGACCAGATCACGCAGATCCGCAGCAACCTGCCCGATGGCATCTTGGAGCCGCAGATCGGCCGGGTCGACACCACCAACAATGACGTCGCGAGCTTTTCGGCGAGCGCGACCGACATGACCGTCGAACAGCTGAGCTGGTATATCGACGACACCGTGACCAAGTCGCTGCTGTCGATTCCCGGGATGGGCGGGGTCCAGCGCAACGGTGGGGTGAGCCGCGAAATCCGCGTGATCCTCGATCCGGCGAAGCTCCAGGCCTACGGCCTGACCGCGACCGCGATCAATGCGCAGCTGCGTGCGACCAACGTGAACGCGACCGGTGGCAAAGCGGAGATCGCGGGGTCCGAACAGGCGGTGCGCGTGCTCGGCAACGCCGCCGACGCCTTCGCGCTGGGCGAGACGCTGATTTCGGCGGGCAACGGGCGCACGGTCCGGCTGTCGGACGTCGCCGACGTGCGCGATTCGAACGCCGAGCAGACCTCGCTGTCGTCGATCAACGGACGCCAGGTGATCAGTTTCGACTTCCAGCGGACCAAGGGCGCGTCCGACGTCACGGTGTACCACGAGGTCGAGAAGAAGCTCGCCGAGCTCGAGAAGCGCAACCCCAATGTGCGCTTCAAGCTACTCTCGACCGGGGTTGACGATACCGAAGCGCAATATGAAGGCGCGATCGAAGCGATGATCGAGGGTGCGGTGCTCGCGGTGGTCGTGGTGTTCCTGTTCCTGCGCGACTGGCGCGCGACTGCGATCTCCGCGCTCGCGATCCCCTTGTCCGCAATTCCGACCTTCTGGTTCATGGACATGATGGGGTTCAGCCTCAACGTCATGACGTTGTTGGCGCTGAGCCTGGTCGCGGGTGTGCTGGTCGACGATGCGATCGTCGAGATCGAAAATATCGTGCGCCATATGCGGATGGGCAAATCCGCCTATCAGGCATCGATCGACGCCGCCGACGAGATCGGGCTGGCGGTGCTGGCGACGACGATGTCGATCGTCGCGGTGTTCATGCCGGTGTCGGTGATGCCGGGCATTTCCGGCCAGTATTTCAAGAATTTCGGGCTGACCGTCGTCGCGGCGGTGCTGATGAGTCTGGGGGTCGCGCGACTCGTCACCCCGATGGTCGCGGCGTATTTCCTGAAAGCGAGCGGGCATGTCGAGGGCCGCGATGGGCTGATCATGCGGACCTATATGCGCACCCTGCGCTGGACGCTCGACCAGAGCGCACAGCAGCGCGCCGCGGCGCGCGGCGGGTGGCGGTGGCTGACGTCGATGGTCCGCGACCACCGCGTCTGGGTGATGGGGATGGCGTTTCTGTCGCTGGTGCTGACCGTCGCGATCTTCATGATGCTGCCCCAGGAGTTCCAGCCGCCGCGCGACAACGATCGCAGCACCGCGCTGATCGACCTGCCGCCGGGATCGACGCTGGAGCAAACCAAACGGGTAACCGACGAGGTCGCGCAGATCCTGAAGGCGCAACCGAGCGTCGACTCGGTCTATCAGCGCACCTTTGTCGCCAAGGGGCGGGTAACCGCGATGCTGCGCAAGGACCGCGAACAGACGAGCATCCAGTTCGAGCGCGGGCTCGCCCCGCGGCTCGCCGCACTCCCCGATGCGCGGGTGTCGTTCCGCAACAACAACGGGTGGGGCGGCAGTTCGCGCGACCTTAGCCTGACGCTGGGCGGTGACGACCCACGCGCGCTCCAGGCGACCGCGGATACACTCGTCGCACAGATGGCGCGGCTGAAATCGATCCAGGCACCGCGGGTCGAGGGCGGGCTCGAGCGGCCCGAGATCGTCATCAAGCCGCGGCTCGACCTCGCCGCCGATCTCGGCGTGACGACGAGTTCGCTGTCGAACGCGATCCGCGTCGCGACGCTGGGCGACATCGACCAGAACAGCGCGCGCTTCTCGCTGTCCGACCGGCAGATCCCGATCCGTGTCGCCTTGGCCGAGAATGCGCGCCAGAAGCTGTCGACGATCGAGAACCTGCCGGTGCCGACGGCGTCGGGCGGATCGGTGCCGCTCAAGGTTGTCGCCTCGATCGGATTCGGCGCGGGGCCGACCCAGATCGACCGAATTGCGCAGCAGCGCCAGCTGACCGTCGGGGCGGATCTCGCCCCTGGGGTCATCGAGGGCGATGCGATGAAACAGATCAACGCGCTGCCCGCGTTGCAGAACATGCCGCTTGGGGTCAGCAAGCTGGCGGTCGGCCAGTCGAAAGCGCAGCAGGAACTGGTCGTCAACATCATCACCGCGGTCGCCGCGGGGTTCTTCCTTCTCTTTGCGGTGCTGGTGCTGCTCTATCGCCGGTTCCTGCCGCCGTTCGTCAATTTGGGGTCGCTGTTCCTCGCCCCGCTGGGCGCGTGCATCGCGCTGTGGATCGCGGGGATGTCGGTGTCGCTGCCGGTGTATATCGGCCTGCTGATGCTGCTCGGCATCGTCGCCAAGAATTCGATCCTGCTGGTCGATTTCGCGCTGGAGGAGATGGCGCACGGCGTTGCCAAGTTCGAGGCGATCATGGATGCGGGCCACAAGCGCGCGCAGCCGATCGTGATGACGACGGTGGCGATGGTGGCGGGGATGATCCCGACCGCGCTGTCGCTGACCGGCGACGGATCGTTCCGCGCGCCGATGAGCGTGACGGTGATGGGCGGGCTGATCCTGTCGACCGCGCTGACGCTGCTGATCGTCCCGTCGAGCTTCAGTCTGGCGGTGGGTGTCGAGCGCGCGATCGGATCGCGGATCGGACGCCGCCTGATCACCTATCGCCCGGGCGACGATGGCAGCGATGTGGTCGAACTGCCCGGCCCGCGCCGTCCCGCGCTGGGGCCGGTCGCGCCGCGACTGGGCCGCGGTGGCGATGACGAGGGCGTGCAACCTGCCGAATGACGGTTCGCCTACCCAAGGATTGAACATTCCCCGCGCTTGGGGCTTGTTAGCGGGATGACACCGTCCACCAGCGCCAGCCTTGCCCACGAGGCGGCCCCGCCAGCGCTGGTCCGGATGCGCCGGGTCGCGGCCGCGCTGCTGGTTGCGATGGCGGCGTTGTTCCTGTTCAGCCGTTATCAGGGTTCGCACGGACCCTCCTGGTGGGGATATGTCCAGGCGTTCAGCGAGGCCGCGATGGTCGGTGGCCTCGCCGACTGGTTCGCGGTGACCGCGCTGTTCCGCCATCCGTTGGGGCTGCCGATTCCGCACACCGCGATCGTGCCGCGCAACAAGGACCGGATCGGCGATCAGCTCGCGCAATTCCTGCGCGACAATTTCCTGATCCCGCGCGTCGTCGCGCGGCGGATGCGGCGGCTCGACGTGGCGGGCGCGATCGCGCGCTGGCTGACCGATCCCCCCGAAAGCGCGGGCGGGCGGTTCCGCCAGGGCGCCTCGAAGCTTGTCGCGCAGATGCTCGAGGCGCTCGACCCGCAGCGCCTCGGCGGGATGGTGAAGGGCGCGGTCGCCAACCGGCTGCGTGAGACCGAGATCGCGCCGATCGCGGGCCAGTTGCTCGACGCGGCGATGAAGGAGGGGCGGCATACCCCGCTGCTGGCGTCGGCGATTCGCTGGGCGTCGGGCGCGCTGTCGACCAACGATTATCTGATCCGCCAGATCGTCCACGATCGCGCCGGGTCGCTGCTGCGGTGGACCGGGCTCGACGAGGCGGTCGCGGACCGGCTAATCGGCGGCCTCGACAAGCTGCTCGCCGACATGGCGGACGATCCGCAGCACCCGCTGCGGCTGAAGGCGGAAGAGGGGCTCGATCGGTTCGCGTGGGACCTGCGCCACGATCCCGCGATGCGCGCGCGGGTCGAGGCGCTGAAGATCGAGCTGATCGATAACCCCGCGATGCAGCGCTGGCTCGACGGCCTATGGGAACAGGCGCGCAGCATGTTGCTCGGAATCGCGCGCGATCCGGAGGCGGCGATGGCGGGGCGGCTGGGCGATATGCTCCGCCAATTGGGCGATACGCTGCTGACCGACCGGCGACTGGCGACCACGATCAACCGCTTCGTGCGCCGCGCCGCGGTCGGGACCGCCGCCGATTATGGCGATGGCATCGTCCGGTTGGTGTCGGAAACGGTGCATAGCTGGGATGCCGATACGATCACCCGGCGGTTGGAAAATGCGGTCGGGCGCGACCTGCAATATATCCGGGTCAACGGCACGATCGTGGGCGGCTTGGTAGGGCTGGCGATCCACGCGATCGACGTGCTGTTGTGACCGCGCCGGTCGGGGTCGCGCGGGGCGATCGGTTCGTCGCACCGGGCATTCGTCTTGCCGTTGCAACGACTTTAGACCATGAGTGCGACCGATGAGCGCCAAGCCCGATTTCGAGCAGATCAGCGACGCGGGCGGAACGCTGCGCTTCACCGGCGATCTGTCGCTGCGGCTGCTCGGCGACTTGCCCGATCGCCTCGACGCTGTCGATGGCAAGGTCGCGGCGATCGACCTGAGCCAGATCGAGCGAATCGACACCGTCGGGGCATGGGTTGTCCACCGTTTCGCCGAGCGCCACGATGCGACGGTCGAGGGACTCGATCCCGATGACCAGCAGTTGTTCGACCAGGTCGTCGATTCGGCCGAGCCGGTGAAGATGCGCGACCAGCATGGTTCGGCGTTCACGCGATTGCTAGAAGAGGTCGGCGACGCGATGTCGATGACGATCCACACGCTCTATGGGTTGCTCGGTTTCCTTGGCGCGACGACGATCGCGTTCGGCGCGGTGGCGCGGCATCCCCGCCGGTTTCGCTTCAACGCGGTGGTGACGCAGTTCAACAATGTCGGCGTCGCCGCGCTCGGCATTGTCGGGCTGATGAGCTTCCTGATCGGGATCGTCATTGCGCAGCAGGGCGCGGTGCAGTTGCGCCAGTTCGGCGCAGAGGTGTTCACGATCAACCTGGTCGGACGGCTGACGCTGCGCGAAATGGGCGTGCTGATGACCGCGATCATGGTCGCGGGGCGATCGGGCAGCGCGTTCGCGGCGCAGATCGGGACGCAGAAGCTGACCGAGGAGATCGACGCGATGCGGACGATCGGGGTGTCGCCGATGGAGGCGCTGGTCGTGCCGCGGACGCTGGCCGCGATCTTGCTGATGCCGCTGCTCGGCTTTTATTCCTCGCTGATCGCGTTGATCGGCGGCGGGTTGCTGACATGGCTGACGCTCGGGATTCCGCCGGTCACCTTCATCCAGCGGATTCGCGAGGTCGTGCCGATCACCGACCTGTATATCGGGCTGATCAAGGCGCCGGTGTTCGGCGCGATCATCGCGGTGGCGGGGTGTTTCCAGGGGATGCAGGTCGAGGCGAACGCCGAACAGGTGGGCCTGCGCACCACCGCCGCGGTCGTCCAGGCGATCTTCCTCGTCATCGTGCTCGATGCGTTCTTCGCGATGTTCTTCACCTGGCTGGGGTGGAACTGATGCCGCGGCGGACGGACGATATCGTCATCGAGGTGAAGGGGCTGACCAACAGCTTCGGCGATCAGGTGATTCATCAGCAGCTCGATCTGGAGGTGAGGCGCGGCGAGATTCTGGGCGTGGTCGGCGGGTCCGGGACGGGCAAATCGGTGCTGATGCGATCGATCATCGGATTGCAGACCCCCGACGAGGGCGAGATCACGGTGTTCGGCGAACCCACGATCGGGCGCGATCCGACCGAGGCGACCAATATCCGCAAGCGCTGGGGCATCCTGTTCCAGGGCGGCGCGCTGTTTTCGACGCTGACCGTCGCGGAAAATGTCCAGGTGCCGTTGCGCGAATTCTACCCCGATCTCGACCAGGCGCTGCTCGACGAGATTGCGTCGTACAAGGTCGTGATGACCGGGCTCGACGCCAGCGCTGGCCCCAAATTCCCCTCCGAATTATCGGGCGGGATGAAGAAGCGCGCCGGCCTGGCGCGCGCGCTGGCGCTCGATCCCGAGCTGTTGTTCCTCGACGAGCCCACCGCGGGGCTCGATCCGATCGGCGCGGCGGCGTTCGATGAACTGACCCGCGGGCTCCAGCGGACGTTGGGGTTGACCGTGTTCCTGATCACCCACGACCTCGACACATTGTACGCGATCTGCGACCGGGTCGCGGTGATCGCGGACCAGAAGGTGATCGCGGTCGGCACGATCGACGAGTTGCTCGCGCTGGATCATCCGTGGATCCAGGAGTATTTCAACGGCCCGCGCGGACGCGCGGCGCTGGCGGGCAAGCGCGATATCGAGGGCGAGATCAAGCGCCGTCCGACCGCCGCGTCGCTCGCCGCCACCAACGAGGCCGACGCCGAGCAGGGCGATGACGCCGTCGCTACAGATGCCGTCAAAACAGATTCAGGGACACGCTGATGGAAACCCGTTCAAACCATGTGCTAGTCGGCGCGATCGTGCTGATCCTGCTCGCGGTGCTCGCGATCTTCACCGTGTGGATCGCGCGGCTGGGGGGATCGTCGGAGAAGGAATACGACATCTTCTTCAAACAGGCGGTCGACGGGCTGGCGAAGGGCTCCGCGGTGACGTTTTCGGGCGTGCCGTCGGGGCAGGTCAAGGAGATCGCGCTGTGGAAGAACGATCCGCAGTTCGTCCGTGTCCGGATCAGCGTCAACGACAAGACCCCGGTGCTCGAGGGCACGACCGCGACGGTCGCCGGGGTCGGCTTCACCGGAGTCAGCCAGGTCTCGCTCGACGGCGCGCGCAAGGGCGCGAAGCCGATCGCGTGCCCCGATACGCCCAATGCACAGGTCTGCCCCTATGGCGTGCCGGTGATTCCGACCAAGCAGGGCGGGCTGGGCGCGATCCTGAATTCGGCGCCGCAGCTGCTCGAACGGCTGTCGACGCTGACGGAGCGGCTGACCGGGCTGTTGTCGGATCGCAATCAGACCTCGATCGCGGGGATCCTCGAGAATACCGACCGGTTGAGCCACGCGCTCGCGGATCGCGGGCCGGAGATCGCGGCGACGCTGGCGCAGACCCGGGTCGCGATCCAACAGGCGGGCGATGCCGCGCAATCGATCGGCCAGCTGGCGGATACCACCAACGGGGTGCTGAGCGACGACGTCAAACCTGCGATGCAGAACTTGAACAAGGCGATCGCGTCGGCGCAGCAGAGCGCCGATACGCTCAACGGTGCGATCCAGGATGCGCGGCCGGGGCTCAAGACCTTCTCGACCCAGACGATCCCCGAGGCGAACCGGCTGGTCCGCGACCTGCGCACGACCGCGACCGCGCTATCGTCGATCGCCCAGAAGGTCGACCAGCAGGGTGCGAGTTCGCTGATCGGTTCGCCGAAACTCCCCGACTACAAGGGCAAGTGACCATGAAGACACCGTTTTTCGTGCCCGCGCTGATCATCGGCGCCAGCCTGTCGCTATCCGGCTGCATCAGCTTCGGCGCGAAGCCGCCGCCGCAGTTGCTGACGCTGGAGGCCGCGACCGCGCCGACGGTGGGTGCGCAACAGGATTCGGCGACCGCCAAGTCGATCGTGGTCAAGGTGCCGACCACCCCCGCGGCGCTGGCGACCGCGCGGATCCCGGTCCAGGTGACTCCGACGACGATCGCCTACGTCCCCGATGCGCTATGGTCCGAACCGCCTGCGACGCTGTTCGCGCGGCTGATCGCGGATACGCTGACCGCGCAGACGCGAATGGTGGTGCTGTCGTCGATCGAATCGATCGGCGAGCCCAGCGCCTCGCTCGCGGGCGAATTGCGGGCGTTCGGGATCGATTCGACGACGCGCCAGGCGGTGGTTACCTATGACGCGGCGCTGACCCGCGTCGGCGAGACCAGCGTTGAAAAACGCCGGTTCGAGGCGCGGGTGCCGGTCGCGGCGATCGACGCGACGACATCGGGCACCGCGTTGAACCAGGCGGCGAACCAGGTTGCGGGCGAGGTCGCGAGCTGGGTCGCCGGCGCGCGCTGATCGTGGCGGTCGGGCGGCGGCCACGCCGATGACCGACATGACCGTGCCCGATGCGCTGATCCGCGCGGTGGTGTTTTCGCTCGTAGCGCTCGTCTGGGTCATCGCGCTCGTCCGGGTCGCGGGGGTGCGATCGCTGTCGAAGATGACCGCGTTCGATTTCGTCGTCACGCTGGCGACGGGATCGCTGCTCGCCAATGCCAGTGCGGCATCGGGCTGGGTCACGTTCGTCCAGTCGGTCGCGGCGCTGACGGTGCTGATGGCGGCGCAGGTCGGGCTGGCGTTCGCGCGGCGCACGCGCGCGGTGCGGCGGATGATCGAGAACGAGCCGCTGTTGCTGATGCGCAACGGTGCCTTCCTCGACGACGCGCTGCGCAAGGGGCGGGTGACACATGAGGACCTGCGCGCCAAGCTGCGCCAGGCCAACATCGCCGATCCGCGCGCGGTCGCGTTCATGGTGCTCGAGACCACCGGCGATATCGCGATCCTGACGCATACCGATCTGGGCGAGGAGATGATGGCGGGGGTGCGCGGCGGTTAGAACCCGATGCGAGTAAAGTGAACCGCCCAAACCATTCGCCCTGAGCTTGTCGAAGGGCCTGAGACTCAGCGTGCGTCGACAGGCTCAGCACGAAGGGTTCTAGGGATAGCCGTCGTAATCTAAGCGCGCGCAGCTATCCCAGCAGGGCAGCCATTCCGAAGCCTGCGTAGGTGCCGAGCGCGGTGCCGAGGCTGCCGATGAGGAGCGCGGGCAGGACGAGGTCGTGGCGATTCTCCGCCTCGGCGAGCACGAAGGCGGTGGTGCTGCCGCCGATGTTGGCGCTCGACGCGATCGCGAGGACGACGGGTTCGATCCGGAACAGAAGCCCGCCGCCGAGCAGGACGAGCGCGTGGACGACGAACACGATCCCGACATAGCCGAACAAGACCGGTGCGAGCGCGCCCGCGGCCCCCAGCGCGGCGAGATCGGCGTTGGCGCCGACGACCGCGAGGAACAGGTAGAGCCCCCATAACCCGATCGGCGCGGCCTGGGTCAGCCGCGCGGTGATGGGGAGCTGGGCGACGAGCAACGCCAGCGTGGTCACGATCAGGATCGAAGGCACGGTAACGCCGACCGCGGCGAACCACGACGAGGCGGCGTCCGACACGACCAGCGCGACCGCGGCGAGCGCGAGCGGGACCGCGATCGCGAGCGTCGGGGGCAGCGGGCGGGGACGCGCGTGGTGCGCTTCCATCTCGGGCGGGCGGGTCGCGGGGGCGAACCAGCCGGTCCGCGCGAGAAGCATCGGCATCGCCAGCGTGACGAGAATCCAGATGTCGGTCATCACATTGTCGACCACCGTCGCGGCGGTGTAGAGCCCCCCGTCGCGCGCGACGCCATAGCCGATCGCGACCGCGTTGAAGTTCGCGCCGCCGCCGATGTAGGTCCCGGTGTACATCCCCGCGAGTGCGGCGGCATCGCGGGTGCCGAGCATCGCATGGATCTGGGTCGCCCACGCCGCGCAGAGCACCCCCAGCGCGGTGCCGACCGCGCCGAGTGCGAACGCGATCAGCATCGCGCCGCCCGCGCGGCGCAGCGCGGCGAGGTTCACTTCGAGCAGGACGAGGAAGATCGCGCCGGGGATCACGCTGGTAAAGATCGGATCGTAGACCGGCCCACCTGCTGCGGCGGGAGGGATGACGCGCAGGTTGGCGAGCAGCGCGCCCAGCACGATGACGATCACCGCTGCGCCGAGCTTGCGCAAATGCCCGATCCGCCCGAGCGCGTCCGACACCGCGACGATCACGAGCAGGATCGCGAGCACGCCCAGCGGCGACGTGACGAGCGCGGTGGCGGTCACGCGGCGGCGGACGATATGGAGTCAGTCATCGCGACGCGCTCGCTGGGTGACCGGACATGGGCGGGGCGGCGCGCATTGGGGGGAAGATGGCAGAATCGCGCTCAAAGTCACCGATGAAATCGCGCAGAAGGGCGCAGCAGGACCATCGGTGCGGACGCCCGGCGGAACGAAACCGCGCCGCGCCGGGTTTGTCGTTGGCATGCCGACCCTTCCCTTCCGCGTCCGGGGCGCCTGACGATCGTGCGTGCGTGGTTCTTCCGCATCGCCGATCGTCTGGGCAGCACCTATTGGTTCATCCCGAGCATCATGGCGTTCCTCGCGATGGTGCTGGCGACGGGGATGATCATGCTCGACGTCTATCACGGATCGACGTGGATCAAGTCGATCCCGTGGCTTTATGCGGCGCGGCCCAACGGTGCGCGGCAGATGCTGTCGTCGATCGGCGGATCGATGATCACGGTGGCGGGTACGGTGTTTTCGGTGACGATCGCGGCGGTGGTGTACGCATCGGGGCAATATGGCCCGCGGTTGCTGACCAATTTCATGCGCGATCGCGGCAACCAGGTGACGCTCGGCACCTTCATCGCGACCTTCATCTATTGCCTGCTCGTGTTGCGCACGGTGCGGTCGGCGGACGAATCGGGGGGGTATAGTTTCGTCCCCAATTTATCTTTGCTGATCGGGGTGGGGCTAGCGTTGTGTTCGATCGGGGTGCTGATCTTCTTCATCCATCACGTGCCCAGCAAGATTCATATCAATAGCGTGATCGAGGATATCGGTGACGGGCTGCTCGCCACGATAAACCACCGATTCCCCCGCTTTCTGGGCGAGCCGCGGCCTGAAGAGCAAGAACTGGCCGACCGCGCGCGGGTGCCTGCCATCTTTTGTGACGATGCCACCGTCGAGGAGGCGGCGTCGCGCCAGCAGGTCCGGTCTCACCACACTGGCTATGTCGACATGATCGACGACAGCGCGCTGATGGCGGCGGCGCGCAAGCACGATCTGGTGATCAGGTTGCAGTATCAGCCGGGCGATTTCGCGCATGTCGGGCGGGCGTTGGCGGAAGTGTGTCCGTGCGAGCATTGCGACGAGGACGCCGCGCGCGATATCCGTAGCGCCTTTTCGATGAGTTCGCGCCGGTCAACGCTACAGGACCTGCGGTTCCTGATCGACGAGCTCGTCGAGATCGCGGCGCGCGCACTATCGCCGGGGGTTAACGATCCGTTTACTGCGGTGACGTGCATGGACTGGTTGTCGGCGGGCCTGTCCGATCTGGCGGGGCGCGACCTACCATCGCACCTGCGCGTCGACAAGGACGGCGCGTTGCGCGTGATCGCGCATCCGGTCAGCTTCGAGACGCTGGTCGACCGGTCGTTCGGTGCGCTGGCGCAATATTGTGCCGCCGACATGGTTGCGTCACTGCGCTTCATTCGCGCGCTCGGCGAGATCGCGCTCGATTGCGACGATCCCGATCGGCTCGTGACGATCGCCACCTACGCCGACCGGCTCGACCGGCTGGCCGACGAGGCGCTGCACGGGTTCAACCGCACCCGGGTTCATGTACGGGTCGCCGAGCTTCAGCGCGCGCTTGCCGAACCCGATTATAAGCGCCACTTACGCGACAGCACCGCCTGGCTCGGCGGCACCGCCTGAGCGTTCGTCCCGACATGACGCCCCTTCCTTCGCGCTCGAAAGGCGTTCCATCCATGCCGCTTGTTCCGGATATTCACGCATGATCATGGCGGTGGCCATCCTGATGGCGGTTGCGATTGCCGCAGGCCTGACGCTCGGAAAATTCGCGCGATCGGACAGCTGGCGCGCGACCGTGACCCCGCTCGCGTCGATCATCGGATCGGGGTTCCTGATCTGCGGACCGTTGCTGGCCAAGGAATTCGGCAGCCTGGCGCTGGCCGCGATGGCGGTGCTGCTGACGCTGTCCTATGCGGTCGGCTGGGTGATCCGGTTCAACATCGTCCATGTCGAAAACCTCGCCGAGACGCTGTCGCTCAACGATCCGTTCGCGTGGGGAATGCGCGTCGCGCAGGGAACGCTGGCGATCGCCTATGCGGTGTCGGTCGCCTATTATCTGAAGCTGCTCGCCGAATTCCTGATGAAGCCGTTCGACGTGCCCGCGACGTCGCACACGCTGGTCGCCAACATCTTCGTCACCGTCATCATCCTGGCGCTGACCGCGCTCACCTTTTCGGGCGATATCCGCAAGATCGAACACGCCGCGCACGGCAGCGTGTCGATCAAGCTGGGGATCATCGCCGGGATGCTCGCCGCGCTGGCGATCTGGTGGGTGGCGCATCCTGCAGGGGGCGGCGAACCGATGCCCGCGGCCAAGCTGTCGTTCCACAGTATCCCGATGCTGCTCGGGCTGCTGATCACCGTCCAGGGTTTCGAGACGTCGCGCTACATGGGCGAAAGCTACGACCAGGCGACGCGCGTCAGGACGATGCGCTGGTCGCAATGGATTTCGTCGGCGATCTACCTCGCGTTCCTCGCGCTGCTGACGCCGTTCCTGGGGCGTGCGCAGAATGCGGAGGGGGTGGCGGGGATCCTCGATATCATGGAACTGGTCGCGCCGTTCCTCGGCATCTTCGTGCTGATCGGCGCCGTATCGAGCCAGCTGTCGGCGGCGATCGCGGATTCGATCGGCGCGGGGGGAATCGCGGTCGAGGTGTCGCGCAAGAAACTGGGCGTGCGCGGCGCGTTCATCTTTGCGGCGATCCTGTCGATCGCGGTGGTGTGGCTGACCGATCCGTTCCAGGTCATCGCGCTGTCGTCGCGCGCATTCGCGTTGTTCTACGCGATGCAGGCGGGGCTCGCGGTGTGGGTGTCGCGGCGGACCCAGGCTGGCGGGGTCGGACGCCAGATCGGGTTCGCGGTGATCGGTATCATCTGCGTCATCGCCGCCGCCGCGGGCGCCCCCGCTGAGGGGTAAGCCCGGTTACGGCGTCGGCCTGACCGCGGGAAGCACGTCGCACACGTTGGCGCCGGTCGGCACCGTCGGGGCATCGGGATGTTCGCGGTGCGCGATCGCGGCGGCGAAGCGGATGTTGTCGGCGGCGCGATACTGGAAATGCGGTCGCTCGGCGGCGGGCAGATCGCTCGCCAGCCGGACCCGCGCGATTCCGGTGCGCTCGGCGGCGGTCGCATAGACGCCCATCGTCGCGTCGCTCCTCGGCAGCGCCGAGACATACGCCATCCCCGCGACGATCCGCCCGACGACGGTATAGTTGCGATCGAGCCGCCGCGCGGACTGGCCGATCGGGGTGAACAACTCGCTGCCCGATCCGGTGCTCGGCGCGGCGTCGCGCGCGACCCCGACCATGGCGTAGCAATGCGTCAGCCACGCCGCCGTGTCGTCGGTCGCGACCGGCCAGCCATCGGCGGTGATGCCACTTGCGGTCGAATAGCCATCCGCCTTCGCCATCCGCTGCGCGGGCGCAAACTCCGCGATCTCGAACTCGGCGGGCGGATGATCGGTGATGCCGGGCGGCAGCGGCTTCTGCTCGGTCGGATCGCCCCATTGCGCAACCCAGTTTTCCTGGACGCGATAGATGCTTTCGCCATCCCACCAGCGCGCCCGCGCGAGCCGCCGGATATTGGCGACATGAGCGGGCGCATAGGCCGCCGCCAGCCGCACCGCGACGCGATGGCCGTCGGCGAGGTCGATCAGCATCAACTCATCGTCGGGGATCGCGCGCCAATCCGCCTCGATCGGGTCATAGGATTTGGGCGCGGCGGCGGGAGTGGCGGCCTGCGGGACAGCGGCTGCGGCGAGCAGGGCGAGGCCAAGGGCGATCATCCTCGCTACGTGCCGCACCGCGAGGCGCAGCGCAACGCTTGCGGTGCGGGCCACGACACGCTACCCGCCCGACACTTCCGGTGCATGCGGAGCGGTGGCCGAGTGGTCGAAGGCGCTCGCCTGGAAAGTGAGTATACGTCAAAAGCGTATCGTGGGTTCGAATCCCACCCGCTCCGCCATTCAGTCTGAAAATTCCTGCGACGCGTCTGAACAGCTTGAAAACTGGCGCAGTTCCGGGGCCACTGGCCCATGCCGCGGTACCGCAGAGACCCGTCTCCCCAGCATAAACCGTCCATTCTAGGCACGCTTCTCCGCGGCGTCGGCGTGTAGTACCGTTTCGCATATTCATGGGAAACTAGTGGGTAAAGTAGCGATTTGATGCCTAAATTGCTTGGTCAGGTATCCAAAAAAGCGCGGCCGACCAGTCATCTCGCTGCTCGATTCCCATCTTTGAAGGCGTGGGAAGAGCCATGGGAAAAAATCCTCGATTTGCAATCGCTGCGAGCGAATGCTGGAAAGCTAAGCGCGATGGCATTGCTCTTCGACCAGCAATACGTTGACAGGCCTGATCCTCATCTGGGGCGTGAGCATCTCAGGGTAAATCACGAAGCGCTCGTTGACGCAGCAGATGCGCTCAACCTTGCTGAGAAGACGCGGCTGCAGTTGATTGAAGACAGCCAGTTGATAGCAGCCTGGTATTTGCTGCCGGCGCGACGATCAGCCCTGGGTTTGACGCGATCCGACGATCTGGTGGCACTGGGCAAGATCGCCAAAGCGGCGAAGGTGCTGCACGATACGGTCTTCACGCATCTCGATGGTATCGAACAACTAAGTGATTTTATCGCGACCGACGATGATGGGTCATCTGACGATATCGACTTTGCTCAATTTGCAACGATCAGCGGGTCGATCGCAGTCTTCGCGAACCGCGCAATCCAGCACTGCAAAGCTCCTCACGGCGGCCGAAAATCGGATGCTCGCCGGAACTACGCCCTCGCGCTGGTTGTCGCTGCGGCTGAGGAAGCGACTGGCGAAAAGGCCGGATCGACGAGGGGGACGCGCTTGGATCCGCAAAAACGCTTCACAAATAGCGCGGGGCAATATGTCGGGCATTTTTTTCGTGCCGTGGGCTTGAACGACGAACAGCTATTGGTCGGTGCATTTGAAAAGATATCCCGCACGATCCGTCCATCTGGAGAGTGATTTTACCGACGCATTGTTGAACACCCTGGACCGTATTTTGCCTGCTAGATGATTTGCCACCTTTGAACAGGACGGTGGTTTATCATGGCATTCTCCTTCACTGACACACGTTCGATCGACTGGATCGATGCCAATGCGTTGAGCATTTACGAGCGCAACTCGCGCATGCACAGCAAGAAGCAGCTGAAGAAAATCTTTCGCAGCATCAGCGAGTTTGGCTGGACCAACCCGCTGATCATCGATGAAAACAACATGGTGCTCTGCGGGGCCGGACGGCTGGCAGCAGCCGTAGCACATGGCATCGACAGGGTGCCGGTGATCCGCCTCAGCCATATGAGCGAGGAACAGAAGCGCGCGTACATTATCGCCGATAACAGGATCGCGACCGAGGCAGCCTGGGACAAGGAGTTGCTGCGGGGCGAACTCGCGGGGTTGGTCGAGCTGGGTTACGACGTCGAGCTGACCGGTTTCGACACGTTGGAGATCGATACGGCACTGTCGTTCGACGAGCCGACTCCCAAAGCTGATGACGATGTCGAGCTCCCTCCAGCGACCGGGCAGCCGGTCTCGCGCGTCGGAGATTTATGGCACATCGGCCAGCATCGTGTCCTCTGCGGCGATGCGCGCGATATGGCTTGTTATGAGCGGCTGCTTGCGGGTGAGAGAGCGCAGCTCATCTTCAGCGATCCGCCCTATGGCTGCGCCATCGCTGGCAACGTCTCGGGGCTTGGACAGGTGAAGCACGACGACTTCGTCATGGGCGCTGGCGAACAGTCGCTACCCGAGTTTGCCCAGACGCTGCTCCGGCCAGCGTTCCGCTGCATGGCAGCGAGCGCTGCGTCCGGCGCGATTGCCTTCATCTGTACCGACTGGCGGGCCTCGCCGCATCTGCAGGACGCAGCTCAGGGTGTTTTCCACGAGCTGAAAAACCTGATTGTGTGGGTTAAGACCAACTTTTCGATGGGCACTTTTTACCGCTCGGGCCACGAGTTGATCTTTGCCTATAAGGTCACGCCCGGCACGCACATCAACAATTTCGGCCTTGGAGAAGGTGGCCGGCACCGCGGAAACGTGTGGACTTACGCGGGCGCCAACACGTTCCGCGCGGGGCGAATGGAAGATCTCGAAGCGCATTCAACGGTGAAGCCCAAAGCGCTCGTCGCCGATGCCATTCGGGATTGCTCGAAGCGTGGCGGGATTGTGCTCGATCCCTTCCTCGGATCAGGCACGACGCTCATCGCTTGCGCGATGACCGGTCGGTTCGGCCGAGGTATCGAACTGGACCCCAAATATGTCGATGTGATCCTCGCCCGAGTTGCTGCCGAGACGGGATGCGAGCCGATGCTTGATGGGGTGACGCCCTTAAGCGCCGTTACCGAGCAGCGCGCTACCGCGGAGATCGGAGCATGAGCGACCAGGAAAACGGGGGCGGTCGGCGTAAGGACGGCAAACCTTACGCCGAAGACAACACCCGCGAGGATGGAAGCTACAGGACCGGCTATGGTCGTGCACCCGAACATTCGCGGTTCGCCAAGAATGATAACCGCAAGCGCGGCCAGCGCGCAGCGGGCACGAAGAATCTTATGACGGAGTGGCGGGAGGAACTCGATGCCAAGGTCACATTGACCGAAGGCGGCAAGACCAAGAAAATCACGAAGCGGCGCGCCCTAATCAAGGCCAATATCGACCGTGGCATCAAGAAGAGCGACCGGGCCAACGAGGGGGCTTTGCGTTTCGCCGCACTCAGCGAGAAGCGCGAGCCCGGCCTCCAGGCAGATGACCTGGCGATCATCGAGGCCTGGTTCGCCGGGCTGCAGCACGATGGGGACAGCGACGATTCCGATCAGCTCGCATGGTCGTCTCATGTCATCGATGCGGGAAGCGGGGAGACGCCCGATGAAGGTTAAACGACCTATTGCCGAAGTCACCACGCAGGAAGCGTTGCCAGCACTGCTTCGTCAACGGTTCGACATCTTCCTGCGGTTCGCGTTTCGCGAGATTGCAGGAAACCGCCCGTTCACCGCCGGATGGCACATCGACGCAATCGAGCAGCAGCTCCACCGATTGCGCGAGAATGACATTAGTCAGCTCATCGTCACGATCCCGCCGCGTCATTTGAAATCGATCACGGTCTCGGTCGCCTGGGTCGCCTGGATGCTCGGCCGCGAGCCGCAGACCCGGTTTACTTGTGCCTCTTATTCGTATGATCTTGCAGAGAAACATGCCCGCGACTGTTTGCGGATCATGGACTCGGCCTGGTACCGTAACGCCTTTCCCCACATGCGGTTGACCAAAAGGTCGGTTCTCGATTTTGAAACCTATGCGGGCGGGGGGCGGCTTTCGACCTCGGTCGGCGGGGTGCTCACCGGGCGGGGCGGCGACTGGATCATCGTCGATGATCCCATGAAAGCCGATGATGCCTTGTCCGAGGTCATGCGCGAAACCGTCCGGGACTGGTTTCTGAACACCCTGCGCAACCGCGCTGACGACGACAAGACGCGTTACATCGTTGTGATGCAGCGTCTGCATGAAGGCGATCTCGCCGGGCACCTGTTACGGGGCGGGGGCTGGGAAGAACTCCGCTTGCCCGCGATCGCGACCGCGGATGAGCCGGTCGCCTTGACCGGTGATCGGTTTCACCAGCGCTTCGAGGGCTGTGTACTCACCCCTGAGCGGCAGTCGCTGGCTTATCTCAGACAGCGTCAGGCAGAAGAGCCTTATGTGTTTGCCGCGCAGTACCAGCAGGATCCAGTGGGCCGCATTGCGGCGTTCGTTAAGCCTGAATGGTTTGGCCACTATGCGGTTGAGCCCACGGGAGGTGTGATGGTCCAGAGCTGGGATACCGCGATCAAGACGACGGTGCGCAGTGATTGGTCGGTCGGCATCACCGCACGATATTTTCAGGGGCGTTTCTATATCGTCGATGTCTATCGACGCCGCGTCGAGTTCGGCGAGCTGCTGGATGTGATCAGGACCTCCTCTGCCCGGTTCGGTGTTACCCATCTGCTGATCGAGGACGCCGCCAGCGGGCAGCAGCTCATCCAGCAATTGAGGCAGGAGCCGATGTCTCAGGTTCCCTTGCCAATCGGGATCACGCCGACCGGTGACAAGCAGATGCGCTTCGAGGCGCAAGCTAGCCAGATTCAGGCTGGGCGAGTGGTGCTGCCGCAAACCGCCCCGTGGCTGGCCGACTTCATTGCAGAAGTGACCCGATTTCCGGGCGGCAAACATGACGATCAGGCAGATGCGCTGGCCCAGATGCTGGCACATCCGCCCCTGAATCTCACGACGTGGAACGCCGGACCTGAAATCGTGTTCGTCGGCGAAGGCGACGATGATTATGACGTTGGCGATTACAGCAGTGATCCGTGGGGAGCGAGCTGAACGAGCGCGACCGTTCCATTGACCGACGCTCATGGGGCCGCGTTGCCCACATCTTCGACCGGTAGGTTGAGATCGTCCGCAGGGGGCGGCATGAATGTATTGCCGTTTGCTTCGCGCAAAAACCCGTATGCCTCGTTCCCTCGGGCGGTCGAGCACAGGATGTCATTGCGAACCCGAGCTTCCCGATAGGCCGCAGCGTCACCATGATCGAGATGTGCATCAACAACCGCTTGGCCGGCCGCGCAAATTTCAGCGGCAGAAGCGCTTGATCGATTGATCCTGTCGAACCGTCGTTCAGCATCGCCAACCGGATCCGAGCAAGCGGATAGGGCGGATGCAATGGCGAGCATCGTAAAAACTGTAGTGGTGCGGCGAATAGCCATCGTGCGTGCTCCAGCGGGACAGGCACTAGCGCCGCTCCCACTGAGCCAAGCCCGGCGGAGGCTCGGGCACGGGTCGCGACTTAGGCGGCACGCGAAACACCCATGCTTGGTGTGCCCCTGAAGTCCAGTCCCTCTTGCCACGAGCGGCCCGGACAATCAGAAGAGCTCCACTCCCGGAGATGGGAGCGGGGCATGGAAACCTCAACGCAATGCAGCCGGTCGCCAATTTGGGGGCCGGGTGGCATGCGCGCATGTCCAGCCGGCAACGGTAAAGGCGCATGCGCTCTGTGCATTGCCAGGGTTTCCAACATCCGGCTTCGGCCGTCGCTCCGAGTGGACATAGGGCGACGAGGAGCTGGCACGATGCTGACGTTGATCGAGCGGATCCGCGAGCGGCTCCAGCAGGGGGCGTATTCGAACGAGGCGGCCGTCAGCCATGGGATCGTGACGCCGATCCTTGCAGCGCTGGGATGGGACACTGCCGATCCCCATCAGATCGTACCTGAATATTCGTTACAGCGTGGCCGGGTGGACTTTGCCCTGTTTGGTCTTGGCCACCGCCCAAGCGTGTTTATCGAGGTGAAACAGGTCGGGCGCGCGGTTGAGGGAGACCGGCAGCTGTTCGAATATGCTTTTCACCAGGGTGTGCCGCTGTGCGTGCTGACCGATGGACGAGAATGGAGCTTTTACCTGCCGAGCGGGCAAGGGAGCTATGAAGACCGAAGGGTCTACCGACTCCAGCTCGACGACCGAGCGCCTGCCGAATGCGAGCGCATTCTCACGCGGTATCTCGCGCGGGACCGAGTACGCGATCAGAGCGCATTTGAAGATGCGCAGCGCGACTATCGCGATGCTGCGGGTCAGCGCGAGGCGATCGCAAACCTGCCGCGCGCATGGCAGGAACTGGTCGCAGAATCCCACGAACTGTTGATCGAGATCGTCAGTGACAAGGCCGAGGCATTGTCTGGCTATCAGCCCGCACTCGGCGAAGTGGCCGCGTTTCTCCAAACGTTGCGATCTTCCCGTCCAGCCAATGCGGTTGCACCACCACCAACACCACCATCACCACCGGCCAGTTCGGGACAGAACGTTGGGTCCGCCAAAACTGCTGACGCGACGCTCGTGACGGATCGTTCGGTGACATTCACGCTCTTCGGCCGAGAGCATCACTGCCTGACCGCTAAAGATGCGCTGGTCGAGATCCTCGGCAAACTGGCCGCTCGTGATCCAGAGAAGTTGCCCGCGCTGGCGGAGGCTGTGCGGACCCCGAAGCTGAATGTAATCGCGCGCATGCCGAGCGATATCAACCCTGGTCGCCCGGACCTTGCGAGAGCCGCCGAGTTTGCACCGGGATGGTTTGTCGGTCTTAATATCAGCAACCGGCAAAAGATGACGATCATTCGTTCGGCCTGCGCGGTGTTCGAGCTCGCCTTGCCCGCCGATCTGGACGTCAATCTACCGAACTCGTGACGTGCTGAAGTCTGCGGGCGCTGGCCGTACGCCGACGATTAAATGGCCACACCCTAGATTGATCACGGACATTTTATCCGCCTGCTTTCGATGGTCGCTCGAACAAAAATGGACGACCGAATGACCCAAAAGGCGACATTCGTGCTGCCCCTGGGCATTCTCGAAACCCGCCGCCTGTTCATATCTGATTTTGACCAGTTCTGACGGCAAGTGGTTGATCCAGTTCGGCGAACATACGGCGAAAACCCACCGTCATCGTGGACCGAGAACGGCTATGGGTCGACGCTGAGCCGGTAACCAACCCCGGGTTCATTGCGCAACAAAACTGGATTGGCGGGGTCAAGTTCGAGCTTGAGGCGAAGTGCTCGAATGGTGACGCGAAGATATTCGATGTCGGCCACGTGCGCTTCACCCCAGACTTCGCGTAGCAGGTTGCCGTGGGTCAGAACGCGGCCTTGATGCTTAGCGAGCATCGCCAACAGCGCGAACTCCTTCGGGGTCAGATGGATATCCACGTCGGCGCGCGTCACGGTGCGAAGATCGAGATCAATGGTCCGGTCGCCGATCGTCACCTGGCGCGCCTCGCCCGCGGCGACATGGCGGTGGCGCAGGCAGGTGCGGACGCGGGCGAGGAGCTCTTCGGTGTCGAACGGCTTGGTGACGTAATCGTCGGCACCCAGATCGAGCGCGGTCACCTTTTCGGCGCTGTCGTAGCGCGCGGTCAAGACCAGGATCGCCACCCCGGTGGCATGGAGCTGCGGGATGAGTTCGAGACCGTCGCGATCGGGCAGGCCGAGATCGAGGAGGACGAGGTCCGGGCGCTTCACCGTGATCGCGTGGAGCAGCTGCCGCGCGTCGGCGGCCTCGCGCACGCCGTAGCCGTGGCGGGTCAGCGCGCGGGTGACCAGCGTACGGATCGCGGGCTCGTCGTCGACGACGAGGATATCGCCGCCGGTCATGCCGCCTCGTCGATCAGCAACGCGGCGGGAAACAGGATCGAGAAGTGCGCGCCGCTGGCATCGGCCCGATTCATTGCGCTGACCGACAGATGCATCGCCTGCGCGAACCCCTTGACGATCGCGAGGCCGAGGCCGGTGCCCCCGGTGCGGTCCGACCCTTTCAACCGGTGGAAGCGATCGAACGCGCGCAGTTCCATGCCGGGTGGCAGACCCGGTCCGTAGTCGATCACCGCGAGCGTCACCCCATCGGGAACGCGGCGCCCCTCGAACCGGATCGCGGAACCGGCGGCGCCGAACTTGGCGGCATTGTCGAGCAGGTTGATGAGGATATGGCCGAGCAGCCGCGGGTCGGCGCGGACCAAAGGGAGGTTGGGCGGCACGTCGAGCTCGATCGCACGGCCGGTCAGCGCGATCCGCATGTCGTGGACGGCGCTGGCAACCGCATCGGTCAGGTCGATCGGCTCGGTGCGAATCGCCAGCGCGCCGGCCTCGATCCGGGTAATCTCGATCAGATCGTCGAAGAACCGCGCGAGCCGCTGCGCCTGATCGCGGATCGTCGCGACCAGCACGGCGTCGCGGCCGTCTTCCGCGAGCGCGTCCGCCGCCGCGCCGATCGCGGTCAGCGGGGTGCGCAAATCATGCCCGATCGACGACAACAGCGTCGCGCGCAGATCGTCGCGTTCGCGGATGCTGGCGACATCGCGCATCTCCGCCTCCAGCCGCAACCGCTCGTGCGCAAGTGCGGCCTGGTCGATCAGGCTCATCAACAGCAACATCCGGTCCGCTGGGACAGGCTCGCTCGAGTCGCCTCGCGCGACGCCGAGCACCGCGAGTACGCCCAAGGCAGTCGCGAGTGGGCGGAACTGCCATTCGGACGAGGTCAGCGTGCCCGTACCGCGCCCTGCGGGCTCGCCACGATCGAACACCCAATCAACCGCCGCGTTCTCGATCGCGCTCAGCCTGTTTTCCGGCGGACAGGCAGCGACGAGCCGTGTCGTACGCCCATCGCGCAGCAGCAGGACGGTATCGACCTCCAGGATGCGCGAGACTTCGGCGCAGATCGCATGTGCGGTCTCGGCCTCGTCGGACAGCGCGCCCAGCGTCTTGGCGAAGCCGGCGATCGCGGCATTTTCGCGCGCGCTGCGCCCGCCGAGCAACGCCTGCGCGCGAACGCGCCCGGCGAGCTGGCTGACCAGCACGCCGACCCCGATCAGCACCGCGACGGTGATGACATTCTGCGGATCGTAGATCGTGAAGGTGTGGATCGGAGGCAGGAAAAACCAATTATACGCCAGCCCGGCGAGCACGCCCGCGAGGATACCCGGTCGCAGCCCGAGCGTGCTGGCACAGGCGACCACGGGGAGCAGATAGAGCAGGTCGATGCTCTGATAGCCGATCCACGGGTTGAGCAGCAGCGCGACCAGCGTCAGCGCAGCGACCGCGGCGATCGTGATCGCATAGCTGCCCCAGCTCGCCCAATCGAGCGGCTGGGTGACAGCGGGTTTTGCCGCGCGCACTTCGCCTGCCGCCGGGATGACGTGGATTGCCAAGCCCGGCGAGGCGCGGACGAGCCGGTCGACGACCGATCCATGGCGCAGTTCGAACCACCAGCTGCGTTGCGATTTGCCAATCACGACCTGCGTCGCATGCATCGCGGCGAGCTGGTCGCGCATCCCCTCGATCACCGACGCCGCCGGGATAGTGACGATCG
Source organism: Sphingomonas oligophenolica (assembly GCF_006438955.1). Taxonomy (GTDB): domain Bacteria; phylum Pseudomonadota; class Alphaproteobacteria; order Sphingomonadales; family Sphingomonadaceae; genus Sphingomonas; species Sphingomonas oligophenolica_A. Next base: position 63,119 of record NZ_RCZK01000012.1, read on the forward strand.
TCGCGCCCAGGCTCGCGGCGAGCGACAGGGTGGCGCTGAGCCGTTCGCGATCGGCCAGCGACAGTCGCGCATCGCGTGGGGTCTCGACGTGCAGCGCGGTCCACGGGGCGCGCAGCGCGTCGGACAATCGCTTCGCGGTGCGTACCAGCGCGTCCGATCCGGGAAGCTCGCTTACCGCGACCAGAATGCGCTCGCTCCCGGCGTAGGTGCCCCCGAGCGCATGCGCCTTCAGGTGATCGAGCATTTGCGCATCGACGGTCTGCGCCGCGCGACGCAACGCCAGTTCGCGCAGCGCCGACAGATTCGATTTCGAGAAGAAATGATGGAGCGCGCGCGCCGCCTCCTCGCGGATATAGACCTTGCCCGCCTTGAGCCGCTCGATCAGTTCATCAGGCGGCAGATCGACGATTTCGATCTCCGCGCTTTCGAGGACGTGGTCGGGCACGGTTTCGCGCACCCGGACATGGGTGAAACCCGCGACGACGTCGGTCAGGCTCTCGATATGCTGGATGTTGACCGTCGTGAACACGTCGATCCCGGCGTCGCGCAACTCCTCGATATCCTGCCAGCGCTTGGGATGACGCGCGTCAGGCGCGTTGCTGTGCGCAAGCTCATCGACCAGCACCAGCGCTGGCGCGCGGGCAATGACCGCGTCGAGGTCCATCTCCGACAGGATACGCCCGTGATAGGCGATCGCGGAGCGCGGAATCACCTCGAATGGGGCGACGAGCTGTTCGGTTTCGGCGCGGCCGTGCGTCTCCACGACCCCGATGACGGTGTCGATCCCGTCGTTCAGCCGCGCCGCGCCCTGGAGCAGCATCTCATAGGTTTTGCCGACCCCAGGGGAGGCGCCGAGGAAAATCTTGAGCCGGCCGCGCGCTTCCAGCGCGGCTTGCCGCAGCAGCGCGTCGGGCGAAGGTCGGGCAGGCTCGCGGCTGGTCACGGCACCCGAGTAGCGGAAAGCCGGTCGAGCTGTCGATTGAGCAAGAGCACATTGACCCGCGGCTCACCGACCACCCCCAGCAGCGGGTGGTCGATCGATCGAGTCACCAAGGCGCGGACGCCATCCGCCGACAACCCTCGTGCGGTCGCGACGCGTGGCACCTGGATAAACGCCGCCTCGGGGCTGAGATCGGGATCCAGCCCCGAGGCGGAAGTGGTGACGAGATCGGCGGGAACCGTTGGTGTCGTCACACCGCTTGCGCGGATCCGGGAAACATCTGCATCGACGCGGGCCACCAGCGCCGCGGCGGTGGGGGCGAGGTTCGAGGCGGCAGAGGAACCGGCGTCATAACCCTTGCCCGCCGCCGAGGGGCGACCGTTGAAATAGCGCGGGGTCGTGAACGACTGGCCGATCAGAGCGGAGCCGACGACGCGGCCCTGCTCGCGGATCAGGCTGCCGTTGGCCTGGTCGGGCAGGATGACCTGCGCGAGGCCTGTCATCGTCAGCGGGAAGGCGATGCCGGTGAGCAGGGCGAGCGCGACGAGCAGGACGAAGGCGGGGCGAAGGGTGTCGATAATGCGCATGGGAAATGTCCTTTCGGCTCAGGCGAGCCCGAGCCCGCTGACCAGCAGGTCGATGATCTTGATCCCGACAAACGGCGCGATCAGCCCGCCCACGCCGTAGACCGACAGGTTGCGCGCGAGCAGATCGCCCGCGGGCGCGGCGCGGTATTTGACGCCCTTCAGGGCCAGCGGCACCAGTGCCGGGATGATCAAAGCGTTGAAGATGATCGCCGACAGAATCGCGCTCTGGGGCGTGGCAAGGTGCATCAGATTCATCGCGCCGAGACCGGGATAAAGCACGACGAAGATTGCGGGCAGGATCGCGAAATATTTGGCGACATCGTTGGCGATCGAGAAGGTCGTTAGCGCGCCGCGCGTCATCAGCAGCTGTTTGCCCAGCCCGACGATCTCGATCAGCTTGGTCGGATCGCTGTCGAGATCGACCATATTGCCCGCCTCGCGCGCGGCCTGGGTGCCGGTGTTCATCGCGACGCCGACGTCGGATTGCGCGAGCGCGGGCGCATCGTTGGTGCCATCGCCGCACATCGCGACCAGCTTGCCGCCCTGCTGCTCCTTGCGGATCAGTTCGAGCTTGTCCTCAGGGGTAGCCTCGGCGAGGAAATCGTCGACGCCTGCTTCGGCGGCGATCGAGGCGGCGGTGAGCGGGTTGTCGCCGGTGATCATTACGGTACGGATGCCCATCCGGCGCAGTTCGGCGAAGCGTTCGCGCACCCCGGTCTTGACCACGTCCTTCAGATGCACCGCGCCGAGCAGGCGCGTGCCATCCGACACGGCGAGCGGCGTGCCCCCCGATCGCGCGATCTCGTCGGTGATCCGGCGCAGTTCGGTCACCGCCTCCGCATCCAGTCCGTCGCCGATCTGGCGGATCAGCGCATCGACCGCGCCCTTGCGGATCCTGCGCGCCTCTTCTCCGGTGCCGATGTCTAGCCCGCTCACGCGGCTCTGCGCGGTGAACGGGATGACCACCGCGCCCTTGGGCATCTGCACCGCGCCGCCGGCCAGCACGACGACCGATCGCCCCTCAGGCGTCTCATCGGCCAGGCTTGCGAGCCGCGCAACATCGATCAATGCCTCCTGCGGCACCCCGGCCAGCGCAACGAACTCGCTCGCCTGGCGATCGCCGATCGTGATCGTGCCGGTCTTATCGAGCAGCAGCGTATCGATATCGCCCGCCGCCTCGACCGCGCGCCCCGATTTGGCGAGCACGTTGAACCGCACCAGCCGGTCCATCCCCGCGATCCCGATCGCGGACAGCAGCGCGGAGATCGTCGTCGGGATCAGCGTGATGAACAGCGCGACGAGCACCGGTACCGGGATCGATCCGCCGGCATAGGAAGCGAAGGCGGGCAACGTCCCCACCGCAATGACAAAGATGATCGTCAGCCCGACCAGCAAGATGGTCAGCGCGATCTCGTTGGGCGTCTTTTGCCGGCTCGCCCCTTCGACCAGCGCGATCATCCGATCGAGAAAGCCCTGCCCCGCCGCGGCGGTAACGCGCACGGTGATCTCGTCGGAGATGACGCGCGTGCCCGCGGTTACCGCCGACCGGTCGCCCCCCGCCTCGCGGATCACCGGCGCGCTCTCGCCGGTGATCGCGGCCTCGTTGACCGAGGCGACGCCAGCGATGATTTCGCCATCGGCGGGGATCAGATCGCCGGTCTCGACCAGCACGAGGTCGCCGACCGTCAACCGCGACGCGCCGACCTTCTCCCACGTCTTGCCGACGCCGCTCAACAGCTTGGCCTGCAGATCCGCCTTGGTCGCGCGCAACGATGCGGCCTGCGCCTTGCCGCGCCCCTCCGCCAACGCCTCGGCAAAATTGCCGAAGATCACGGTCAGCCACAGCCAGAACACGATCTGGCCTTCGAACGCGGTCTGGTGCTTGATCCACAGGATCGTCGAGACGGTCGCGGCGATGCCCGTGACGAACATCACCGGGTTGCGCACCAGCGTGCGCGGATCGAGCTTGATGAGCGCGCCCAGGATCGCATCCAGGACGAGCGCGCGGTTGAAGAGCGAGGGAGCGACAGCAGCCATGATCGGTTCCTAAAAGGTCGTGCCGGCGACGAGCGCGGCCTGTTCGGCACCCGGCCCGAGGACGAGCGACGGCATGAAGGTGAGCCCGCCAACGATCAGGACGATCGCTGCCAACAGGCCGATCCAGAGCAGCCCGGTCGTCGGAAACGACCCCGCACCCTCCGGCACATAGCGTTTGCCAGCGAGGCTCCCAGCGATCGCCAGCACCGGCAGGATCACGAAGAAGCGCCCGCCGAACATGCCGATCGCCAGCAGCGAATTGTAGAAATCGGTATTGCCGGTGAGGCCGCCGAACGCACTGCCGTTGTTCGCGACCGCGCTGGAGAAGGCGTAGAGGATCTCGCTGAACCCGTGCGGCCCCTTGGCGAGCGGTCCTGCGAGCCCCGCGGGCACGACGCTGGCGAGCGCGGTCAGGCCGAGAATCAGCAGCGGCAGTGCGGCAACCGCGAACATCGCGAGCTTCACCTCACGCGCCTCGATCTTCTTGCCGACATATTCGGGCGTACGCCCGACCATCAGGCCCGCAACGAACACCGCGAGCAGCGCGAACAACATCATGCCGTAGAAGCCCGCACCAACGCCGCCGATGACGACCTCGCCGACCTGCATGTTGGCGAGCGGCGTGATCCCAGCGAGCGGCATCAGGCTGTCGTGCATCGCGATCACCGCACCGCACGATGCCGAAGTGGTCACCGCTGCGAACAACGCGCTCGCGGCGATGCCGAAGCGAACTTCCTTGCCCTCCATATTGCCGAGCGCCGCGGAGACGCCATGCGCGGACAGGATCGGGTTGCCGGCGGCGTCCGCCCAGTAGAGCAGCGAAACCCCGAGCACGAACAGCACCAGCATCGCGCTGAGGATCGCCCAACCCTGGCGCGTGTTGCCGACCGCCTTGCCGAAGGTCCAGGTCAGCCCCGCGCCGATCGCGAAGATCGACAGCATCTGGATCAGGTTGCTGACCGCGCCCGGGTTTTCGAACGGGTGAGCGGAGTTGACGTTGAAGAAACCGCCGCCGTTGGTGCCGAGCATCTTGATCGACAATTGCGAGGCGACCGGCCCCAGCGCGATCGTCTGGCGCGCGCCCTCCAGCGTCGTCGCATCGACCGCGGCCGCCAGCGTCTGCGGCACCCCAAGCGCAACATAGACGATGGTCAGGACGATGCTGGCGGGCAGCAGCAGCCACAAGGTGATCCGCGTCACGTCGACCCAGAAATTGCCGATGCCGCTCGCAGCCTGATCGGGGGTCGGGCGCTGCGCGAACCCGCGGATCAGCGCAAACGCGACCGCGATGCCCGTCGCGGCCGACAGGAAGTTCTGCACCATCAGCCCGATCATCTGCGCAAATTGCGACAGCGTCGTCTCGCCGCCGTAATTCTGCCAGTTGGTGTTGGTGACGAAGCTGATCGCGGTGTTGAACGCTAAGCCCGACGGCATGCCGGCAAACCCTTGGGGGTTGAGCGGCAAATAATATTGCAGCCGCAGGATCGCATACAGAAACAGGAAGCCGACAAGATTGAACGCCAGCACCGCGGCCGCATAACCCGCCCACTGCTGGTCGCGCTGCGGATCGATGCCCGCGACGCGGTAAAGCCCGCGCTCGACGCGGGCCAGTCGCCCGACGCGACCATCATATAGCGCGAACAGCCACGTTCCCATCGGCCGCGCCATGGCGGCGGTAGCGGCGACGAACAGCGCGATCAGCGCCCAACCCTGGAAGGTCATCGCAAGGCCCTCCTCAAAACTTTTCGGGGACGAAGAGGACGGCGATCAGATAGCCGAGCACGCCCAGCGCGGCGATGCCGGCGAGCCACAGATCGAACTCCATCAGACCTTGCCCAGCAAGGCGACGGCGGCAAAGCCGATCGCGAACAGGCCCAGCCCGACCGCCAGCCACATCAGATCCTGCACGCGTCGCCTCCTTGGTGAAGGCCACTAAACAGCGCAGATCGCCGTTATAGATCGAGGGGATTTTTGAACCCCCTGAATAAAAAAGGCATAAAAATCGCATGACCGAGCAGCAGCTTTTGCGAAGCACTGGAAAGCGGCGGACTACGGATATTCGGCCCGCGGTTGTCGCGGCCTATGATCTGCAAGTAAAACTGGTTTGCACCCAGCGACCACCGGGAACCATTTATCGGAAGGCGATCCGAGAGAGGAGATCAATCTGATCGGCGCCGTGGAAGACCTCGCGCAAACGCCCGAGCGTTGCGGCCGCGCGCGTCGTCGCCTCCGCGCCCCGGCCGGCGGCGTCGGCAAGTTCGGTCGAATCGAACTCGCCGAAGACGGCGATCGGAGGCGAAGAATTACTGCGTGCCATTTATCTGCTGCCTAGGTCGCTCCGTGAGGCTGCGTAAAACGCCGTGCGCTTGGATCGAACGTGCGCCGATCGCTTACTTGCGACTTTCGTCCAACAAGGAACGAGACGCGAACATCCGTCCACGACCCTATCGCCGCCGCGACGACCCAGATTCCGACGTTCACGGCGGCTCGTGCGCTGCCCGAAACCGGTCGTTCGTTCAGGTGCTGCCGGGCGACCGGAACTGGGCCGGTAGCGGACAGGCAGGTTCTGGTTTGCGACGGGCATGAAGCAGGGCAGCACTGAGCGGCCGAAACTGGGCCGGTTGCCGACAGGCAGGTTCTGGGTGGCGGCAGGTATAAAGCAGACATTCAAACTGGTGTCATAACCGTTCGAGGCTGTTGAAAAAGGCCGTGCAGTTGGCGGCTGACGCCACGACCGGCATTGGCAGCGAGCGGGCGAGCGACCTTCGCTGCTCAGGCTGGTGCGGCCCGATTGGCGAGCAGCTGGAGGTTGTAGGCGGCGGCTGCCATGGTAAACTCTTCGGCGGCTCCGTTCAGGCCTCTCAGCTTCAAAGATCTGAGGTTAAGGTTGCGTTTTAGGTGGCCGAACACGCGCTCGATCCGCTTTCGTCGCTGACGCGCGCGGATTGAGGCTTCGGTGCCGCTGAGGGCACGGA
>NZ_RCZK01000013.1 GCF_006438955.1 Sphingomonas oligophenolica
GCCGGGCGGCCGTCGATCGACCCCGAGCTGATGCTGCGGATGCTGCTGGTCGGTTACCTGTTCGGCATTCGGTCCGAGCGTCGGCTGTGCCAGGAGGTGCACCTCAACCTTGCCTATCGCTGGTTCTGTCGCCTCGATCTCGGCGACGCAGTCCCCGACCACTCGACCTTCTCGAAGAATCGTCATGGTCGCTTCCGCGCGTGCGATCTGTATCGCCTGCTGTTCGAGCAGGTGGTCGCGCGATGCGCCGAAGTCGGACTGGTCGCGGGCCGCGAGCTTGCCGTGGATGGCAGCACGATCATGGCGGACGCCAGCTGGGAGAAGAAGCTGTCAGGGGCGACCGCCGCTGACGAGCTGCGCGCGCGCGATACGGTGTCCCGACCCGTTGCCGAATACCTCGCCGCGCTCGATGCCGCGCTTCCGGTCGCGTCCAACGAGCCGGAGCCGATCGAGCCAAAGCATATCTCGCCGACCGACCCGCAGGCGGCATTGACGCGCAAGCACGGTCCGGCGCGCTATGCCTATGCGATCAACCCGCTGCTCGACCTCGATACCGACTGCATCCTCGATGTCGAGGCCACGCCCGCGCGCTTCTCAGCGGAGGTCGCGGCAGCCCGAACCCTCATCACGCGAGCCAAGGCGAAGCTCGGTATCGCACCCGTCCAGCTTGCGGCTGACAAAGCCTATGGCAACGGTCCGTTGCTCGGGTGGCTGATCGATCAGGACATCACGCCGCATGTGCCGGTGATCGACCGAACGCGACAGCGTGACGACTTCTTCACCCGCGACGCCTTCCGGTACGATCGCAACGCCAACGTCTACCACTGCCCGAACGACAAGCTCCTGACGTACCGGGGCACCGTGCAGGCAAGCCAGGTCCGCGCTTATCGCAGCCGTCCCGCCGACTGCGCCGCGTGCGCGCTCAAGCCGCAGTGCACGACGGCCAGGCAGCGCGCCGTTACCCNCTTGCGGCTGACAAAGCCTATGGCAACGGTCCGTTGCTCGGGTGGCTGATCGATCAGGACATCACGCCGCATGTGCCGGTGATCGACCGAACGCGACAGCGTGACGACTTCTTCACCCGCGACGCCTTCCGGTACGATCGCAACGCCAACGTCTACCACTGCCCGAACGACAAGCTCCTGACGTACCGGGGCACCGTGCAGGCAAGCCAGGTCCGCGCTTATCGCAGCCGTCCCGCCGACTGCGCCGCGTGCGCGCTCAAGCCGCAGTGCACGACGGCCAGGCAGCGCGCCGTTACCCGCCTCGTCACCGAAGATGCACGTGATCAGGTCCGTGCCCTCAGCGGCACCGAAGCCTCAATCCGCGCGCGTCAGCGACGAAAGCGGATCGAGCGCGTGTTCGGCCACCTAAAACGCAACCTTAACCTCAGATCTTTGAAGCTGAGAGGCCTGAACGGAGCCGCCGAAGAGTTTACCATGGCAGCCGCCGCCTACAACCTCCAGCTGCTCGCCAATCGGGCCGCACCAGCCTGAGCAGCGAAGGTCGCTCGCCCGCTCGCTGCCAATGCCGGTCGTGGCGTCAGCCGCCAACTGCACGGCCTTTTTCAACAGCCTCGATCAGGTCCGTGCCCTCAGCGGCACCGAAGCCTCAATCCGCGCGCGTCAGCGACGAAAGCGGATCGAGCGCGTGTTCGGCCACCTAAAACGCAACCTTAACCTCAGATCTTTGAAGCTGAGAGGCCTGAACGGAGCCGCCGAAGAGTTTACCATGGCAGCCGCCGCCTACAACCTCCAGCTGCTCGCCAATCGGGCCGCACCAGCCTGAGCAGCGAAGGTCGCTCGCCCGCTCGCTGCCAATGCCGGTCGTGGCGTCAGCCGCCAACTGCACGGCCTTTTTCAACAGCCTCGGTCGGTTTTGACCCAGATGTTCGAAGCCCGGTTTTCCGCGCGTCCGCAGATGTCGAAATCGCGTGTCATATCCGGCAGCTATTAGGTTCGTGGGAACCGGTCCTTGATGACCGGCACTGGACGTGCCCCACCATTGCCGCGGTCTCTCATGCAATCGACCGCTGTCCTACAGGCGACCGGGCTGGCATATTCCGCCTACTCGCTCTTTCGCACATTCGACTCCCCACCCCCGCCGCCAGCCTGCGCGATCGAACGCTCGCACTCGGTTCGTCGCATTTTTCGCCTGACGTCGCGTGAACTTCGTTACCTTTGCCGGGTCAACTACGATCGCCTGGCGGGTTCGCCCGACCGCGTTCGGCAGCGCCGTGGCGTGACCCTCTGTGAACGTCCGCGGCGCAGCGATCGACCGCCGCCGCTCAATCCTCTTCGGCGATCCGCACCTTCAGCCCGTCGAGCGCGTCGCCGAATTCGATCTGGCACGATAGCCGCGAAAATTCGTCGCGGTCGCTGGTCGAATCGAGCAGGTCGTTCTCGTCTTCGCCCATCGGCGGCAGTTTGGCCGCAAATTCCGGGTCGACATGGACGTGGCAGGTGGCGCAACTGCAGCAGCCACCGCACAGCGCTAGAATCTCGTCGATGCCGTTGTCGCGGATCACTTCCATCACCGAAAGGCCCGCCTCGCCGATGATCTCGCGTTCTTCCCCTTCGCGCGTCACGACGATAAGCTTGGGCATGTCATTCTCCATCCAGTGTCGCGCCGGCCATGCCGCGCCTCTTCGCCGCGATCAAGCATGGGGCTGACCGCCGAACGGCTAAACCCCGCGATCGACGCGCTGGCGATCCTCGAACCCGCGTTCGCCGCGGCGCTGGCGCGCGTCGGCTATCCCGCGCCGCGCCTGCGCGACCGCGGCTATGCGACGCTGCTGCGCACCATCGTTGGCCAGCAGGTCAGCGTGAAGGCGGCGGATTCGGTGTGGCGCAAGCTCGAGGCCGCGGTCGGCGACCCGACCGACCCGCACGCGATCACCGCGGCGAGCGACGAGGCGCTGCGCGCCTGCGGCTTTTCACGCCAGAAATCGGGCTATGCGAAGAGCCTCGCCGACGAGGTGACGAGCGGGCGGCTCGACCTCGCCAACCTGCCGTGCGACGACGAGGAGGCGATCGCAGCGCTGACCCGGGTCAAGGGAATCGGGCGCTGGTCGGCGGAAATCTACCTGTTGTTCGCGGAGGGGCGCGCCGACATCTGGCCCGCGGGCGATCTCGCGGTGCAGATCGAGGTCGGGCGGATCCTGGGGCATGACGCGCGCCCGTCCGAGAAGCTGACGCGCGAGCTCGCCGAAGCATGGCGCCCGCACCGCGGCGCGGCAGCGATCTTCGCCTGGCATCACTATGGCGCGGGGGCGGACGCGGCGCCGGTCTGACCCGCCGCCGATCGCCTAGTCGTGACGATAGGGGCTGCTGAGTTCGGCCATCCATCCCGAAGCGGGCGCGGCGGGCGTGCCCGATCGGGCGTTGCGCCTCCGCGCGGCGGCCAGATCGATCGGCGCGTGAAAGCTCAGGCCCGCCAGTCCCGCTTCGACCCAGACCACGTCCGCAGGGGCATGTTCGACCAGACCGATCGTGACCACGACGATCGTATTGACCGCCAGGTTCAACACCTGCGCGACACACAGCCCGGTTTCCGACACGTTGACGACACGGTGGTCGCTGGCGTCGGAATCGCCGTTGCGAAAGATGCTGGCACGCAGCATCACGCTGGTGCGAGGCGAGCGGGCGATGTCGACGGGTGCATTCATGATAAGGGAATAATGGACGACAAGATTTAACGCTTGGCTAACGGGACCCATCGGCGCTTTGCCGACCCCCGCATAGGATCGCATACCACCCCGCCCACAACCGCGCCGATCGCTGTCCAACCTCACGGAACACCGCATGATCCTCACCGTCCCTACCCAAGCCTTTACCGGTCAGAAGCCGGGCACGTCGGGGCTCCGCAAGAAGGTCGTGATCTTCCAACAGCCGCATTACGTCGAAAATTTCATCCAGTCGGTGTTCGATGTCGTGGCGGACAAGGTTGGCGCGACGCTGGTGATCGGCGGCGACGGGCGGTTCCTCAACCGTGAGGTGATCCAGATCGCGATCCGGATGGCGGCGGCGAACGGTGTCGGGCGCGTCGTCGTCGGACGCGGTGGCATCCTCTCGACCCCCGCCGCGAGCCATCTGATCCGCCAGCGCGGCGCGATCGGCGGGCTGATCCTCTCGGCAAGCCACAATCCCGGCGGCCCGACCGAGGATTTCGGGATCAAATACAACATCGCCAATGGCGGCTCCGCGCCCGAACAGGTCACCGACGCGATCTATGCGCGGACCACGACGATCGACCGGTGGCTGACCGTTGAGGCGGCGGACATCGATCTCGACTCGAACGACGAGGCCAGCGTCGGCGGCATGCCGGTCGAGGTGGTCGATCCCGTCGCCGACTATGCCGCGCTGATGGAGACGCTGTTCGACTTCGCCGCGATCCGCGCCGCCGGACTGACGATGGCGTTCGATGCGATGCACGCGGTCACCGGGCCCTATGCGATCGAGATTTTCGAGAATCGGCTGGGTTTCGCGCCGGGCACGGTCCGCAACGGCACCCCCCTGCCCGATTTCGGTGGCCACCATCCCGATCCCAATTTGGTTCATGCCCACGCGCTCCACGCCACGATGATGGCCCCCGACGCCCCCGATTTCGGCGCGGCGTCCGATGGCGATGGTGATCGAAACCTGATCATAGGGCGCGGGCTGTTCGTAACGCCGTCGGACAGCCTCGCGATGCTAGCCGCCAACGCGCATCTCGCGCCGGGCTATGCCGAAGGCCTGAAGGGCATCGCGCGCTCGATGCCGACCAGCGCGGCTGCCGACCGGGTTGCGGCGCGGCTCGGCGTGCCGCTCTACGAGACGCCGACCGGGTGGAAATTCTTCGGCAACTTGCTCGATGCGGGGATGGCGACGATCTGCGGCGAGGAAAGCGCGGGCACCGGCTCCGATCATGTCCGCGAAAAGGACGGCGTGTGGGCGGTGCTGCTGTGGCTCACCATCCTCGCGCGGCGCCGCCAATCGCTCGCGGCCATCGCGCGCGGCCACTGGGCGACCTATGGCCGCAACTATTACGCGCGCCACGATTACGAGGGCGTCGACAGCGCCAAGACCGACGCGCTGGTGGCCGACCTGCGCGCCAAGCTCGCCGCCTTGCCCGGCCAGCGCTTCGGCGATCTCGTCGTCGAGACCGCCGACGATTTCGCCTATACCGACCCCACCGACGGATCGGTCAGCGAGCACCAGGGCATCCGCATCCTGTTCGTCGGCGGCAGCCGCGTCGTCTTCCGCCTGTCGGGGACCGGCACCAGCGGCGCGACGTTACGCGTGTACCTCGAACGCTTCGAGCCGGACACGATCGACGGCGAAACCGGCGCGATGCTCGCGACCATCGTCGCCGCGGCGGACGCGATCGCCCGAATCGAACGCCATACCGGCCGCGCCGCGCCCGACGTCGTAACCTAAGGCGATGACTCCACCTAGAACCGTTCGTGCTGAGCTTGTCGAAGCACGGTGAGGCTCAAGCCCTTCGACAAGCTCAGGGCGAACGGTTCAAAGCGTCTCGATCAACGTCGCCGTGGTCGACCGCCATCGGCCTTTACCCCCGGCCGATTGCGACATAACATTCGTTATGGGTCCCCCCTTGCCAGTCACCCCACCGCCCGTCCCCGCACCGCGAGCGACCGACCTGACGCCGCGCGACTGGCTCGAGGCGGGGCAGTCGCTGCTTCGCCGCGGCGGCCTGCGCGCGCTGAAACTCCGCCCGCTCGCCGACGAGCTGCGCGTATCGACCGGCAGCTTCTACCATCACTTCACCGATTTCGACGCGTATCAGGGACGGCTCGCGACCTATTTCGCCGAACAGCAGATCGGCGACATGGTCGCGGCGATCCGGCGCAGCGAATCCGAACCGGTCGCGCGGATCAGGCTGCTCGCACAGATCGTCCGGCGGCGCGGGATGTCACGGCTGTCGATCGCGATGCGCGCCTGGGCGGAGAGCGATCCGCGCGCGCGTGCCTCGGTCGAGCGCCACGACGAGATCGTGCTCGGCTTCCTGACCGATTGCCTCGAGACCGTCGGTTTCTCGCACCATGATGCGATGGTCCGCGGCTATGCGCTGATCTCGCTTGGACTCAGCAAGATCCACGCGCCCGAACTCGACCCCGAAACACTCATGGAGGATATGATCCGCATCCTCTGTATCCCGGCATGAAGGCGCTGATGGTCTCCGCGCTGTCGACCGACCTGTCGGGATGCGGCGTCGAGGAGCGGCCCGATCCGGTGCGCCGCGCGGGGCAGTTCCTCGTCCGGGTCCGCGCCGCCTCGCTCAACTATCCCGACCTGCTGATGACCCGCGGCGCGTATCAGCTCAAGCCACCCCTCCCCTTCACGCCAGGCATGGAAATGGCCGGGGAGGTCGTCGAAGCCGACTCCGACAGCGGTTTCGCACCCGGCGACCGCGTCGTGTGCGGAACGCGGCTCGGTGCCTTCGCCGAGCTCGTGGCGTGCGAGGCGCGGGCGGCGCGCGCGATTCCCGATCATCTCGATTTCGCCGAGGCCGCGTCGATCGGCACCGCCTATCTCACCGCCTATGTCGCGCTCGTCCGCCTTGCGCGGGTCGAACCCGGCGAATGGGTCGTCGTTCACGGCGCGACCGGCGGGGTCGGGCTCGCCGCGGTCGATCTGGCCAGGACGCTCGGCGCGCGCGTCATCGCGACCTCGCGGTCGGCCGACAAACTCACGGTCGTCGCCGACAACTACGCGCTCGACGCGACGTTGACCGCACCCGGCTTTCGCGAGGCGGTGAAGGACATCACCGGCGGCGGCGCGGACGTGATCGTCGATCCGGTCGGCGGCGACATATTCGACGAAAGCACGCGCTGCATCGCGTTCGGCGGGCGGTTGCTGGTCGTCGGCTTCACCTCGGGGCGGATCGCAAGCATCCCAACCAACATCCCGCTGATCAAGGGCTTCTCGATCATCGGCGTCCGCGCGGGCGAATACGCGCGGCAATTCCCCGATCGCGGCGCAGAAAATCTCGACGCGGTCTGGGCGCTGGCGGCGGATCGCCGGATCCGTCCGCGGGTCGATCGACGCTATCCCTTGGCCGACTGGCGCAGCGCGTTCGTGGCAATGGCCGCGAGCGACATGATCGGCAAACTGGTGATCGAACCTTGAAGGAGAGAATATGACCCAGGCTTATGATTACGTGATCGTCGGTGGTGGATCGGCAGGGTGCACGCTGGCGGCGCGGCTGAGCGAAGACCCATCGGTCACCGTGTGTCTGCTCGAAGCCGGGGGGCGCAACGACAACGTCCTCGTCCGGATGCCCGCCGGAGTCGGCACGCTCATCAAGCAAAAGAGCGTCCACAACTGGGGGTTCTGGACCGAGCCCGAGTCGCATCTCGACAACCGCCGCCTGTGGTGGCCGCGCGGCAAGGGTCTCGGCGGCAGCTCGGCGATCAACGGCATGATCTACGCGCGCGGCAACCCCGGCGATTACGACGACTGGGCGCAGCGCGGGCTGCCCGGCTGGTCGTGGGACAGCGTGCTGCCCTATTTCAAGCGGCTCGAGCGCCATCACCGCGGTGGCGACCTCCACGGCAGCGATGGTCCGCTCCACATCTCACCCGGCGAGAACGACACCCCGTTCAACGCCGCGTTGATCGAGGCGGGGCGACAGGCGGGTTATCCGGTCACGACCGACTTCAACGGTGAGCGCCAGGAAGGCTTCGGCCCCTACGACCTCACCGTCTCGAACGGCCAGCGCTGGAGCGCCGCGGCGGCGTATCTGTCGATGGCGCGGGGGCGCGCGAACCTCACCGTCGTCACCGGCGCACGCACGACGCGGATCGCGATCGCCAACGGTCGCGCCACCGGGGTCGATTATGTCACCGGCAAGAAGGCGCAGCCCGCCAGCGTCGTCGCGGATCGCGAAGTGCTGCTGTGCGCGGGCGCGGTCCAGTCGCCGCAGATCCTGCAATTGTCGGGGGTCGGCGATCCCGACCGGCTCGCCACCGCCGGCGTGAAGACGGTGCACGCACTCCCCGGGGTCGGCGAGAACCTCCAGGATCACCTCGACGTGCTGATGAACTGGCGCACCAGGAACCTCGTCACCGCCTTTTCGACGACCAAGGGACTGCGCCAACTGGCGGTCGGCGTCGAATATATGCTGCGCGGCACCGGCCTCGGTCGCCAGCAATTCCTCGAATCGGGCGCGTTCGTGTCATCGCGCGAAGGGCTGTCGCGCCCCGATATCCAGATCCACGCGGTGCTGGCGCTGATGCGCGACCATGGCCGCGAAGCGGCGACCGAAGACGGCTTCTCGCTCCACCTGTGCCAGCTTCGCCCCGAAAGCCGCGGGCGGATCGGCATCGCCAGCGCGGACCCGTTCGCCGACCCGCTGATCGAGGCGAACTATCTCGCCACCGCGGAGGATCGCCGGGTGATGCGCGAATGCGTCAAGGTGGGGCGCGACGTCGCCGCGCAGGCTGCGCTCGACCCCTATCGCGACGCCGAGCTCGCGCCGGGGCCGGACGTCAGGACCGACGCCCAGATCGACGCCTGGGTCCGTGCGACCGCGGAAACGATCTACCACCCGATCGGCACCTGCAAGATGGGCACCGCCGACGACCCCGGCGCGGTGGTCGACCCCGATCTGCGTGTGCGCGGGATTGCGGGGCTGCGGGTGATCGACGCATCGGTGATGCCGACGCTGGTCTCGTCGAACACCAATGCCCCGACGATCATGATCGCCGAACGCGCCGCCGACCTGATCAAGGGAAAGACGCTGGCGAAGGCGGCGTAACCCGCCAGAGCAGGCACCGGCGGACGAGGTTGCGGTCCGCGCTATTCGCCGAGAATTCCGCGATACAGTGCCAGATACCGGTCCGCCATCCGCTCGACCGTGAACCGCGCCGCGACCGCCGCGCGGCACGCGGCGCGGTCGATCTCGCCGATCCGCGCGACCGCGGCGATCGCCTCGTCGACGCTGTCGACCAGAAAGCCGGTGACGCCGTCGTCGATCAGCTCGGGCATCGATCCGCGGCGAACCGCGATTACCGGCGTCCCGCACGCCATCGCCTCGATCACCGACAGGCCGAACGGCTCGTCGAAATTGATCAGGTGGAGCAACGCCGCCGCCTGCCCCAGCATCCGCGTCCGCGCCACGCCGCCGACCGCGCCGTCGTAGACCACGCGTTCCCCATCGACATGCGGCGCGACCGCGCGCTCGTGATAGCCCTGGTCCTGGACGATCCCGGCCATGTGGAGCCGCCGCCCGGTCGCCTGCGCCACCGCGATCGCTTCAGCCGCGCCCTTGTCGGGGTGGATCCGCCCGAAGAACAGCAGGTCGTCACTGCCGCCCGCATCGAACGGAAAATCGTCGAGGACGATGCCGTGATGGATCGTCGCGGCGTAGCGCAGCCCCGCGGCGCGATCGGCCTCGCTGATCGCGACATAGTGCACGCGATCCTCATAGGGCTGGTACATCGGCATGATCCGGTCCGACGAGAAGCCGTGGATCGTCGTCACCATCGGGGTATCGACCAGCCGCGAAAACGCGTGCGCGGGGAAATCGGCCTGGTTGTGGATCAGGTCGAACTCGCCTGCGCGCTCGAACAGGTGCGCCAGATGGCGAAACTCCCACACCTTCGCATCGATCGACGGGTCTTCCGAATAGGGCGCGGGCACCACGCCTGCCAGCGTCCCGCTGGTGTGGCTGTCGAGCGTCGCGAACAGCGTGACATCGACCCCGCGCGCGACCAGCGCCTCGGTGAGCAGGCTCGTCACCAGTTCCCAGGGACCGTAGTGGCGCGGCGGGGTGTGCCACGCGATCGGGGCGAGCATCGCGATTTTCATGGCGACCGCTTAGCCGGTCACACGCAGGATGATAGCTTCGTTGGCGCGCAGCGTGCCGATCGACGCAGGACCGACCACGCTCGACAGCATCACCTCTCCGGTCGGCAGCGCAACCTGCTGCTCGCTGGTCCCCAGATTGAGCGCCACCACGATCCGCTCGTCCCCCAGTCGCCGCTCATACGCCAGCACGTCGCCTACAGTCGCGATCAGCACGAAATTCCCCACCGCCAGCGCCGCATGTTTGCGCCGCAACGCCAGCAGGTCGCGATTCAGCGCCAGCATCGACGCCGCGTCCGCCGCCTGCGCTGCCACATTCCGCGTCGGCCAGTCCTCGCCCATCGGCAACCACGGTTCGGCGGTGGAGAACCCGGCGTGCGCGCTCGCATTCCACGGCATCGGGGTCCGCACCGGATCGCGCCCGAGCCCCAATCCCGGTTCGCGCAATTCGCGCGGGTCAACCGCGCGGTTCGCGGGGATCGCACCATCGGTCATCCCGATTTCGTCGCCATAATAAATCGTCGGCGTACCGCGCAGCGTCAGCAACAGCACCGCTGCGACCCGCGCCTGTGCCTCCCCTACCCGCGTCGCGATCCGCGGGCGATCGTGGTTGCCGAGCACCCAATTCGGCCACCCGCCCGCTGGCAATGCCGCCTCATACTCGGCGATCATCGTCGCCAAACTGCGCGCATCCCACGCTGCGTCGATCAGTTGGAAATTGAACGGCAAATGCACACCCGGCGCGCCAAGCCCGTAATAATCCATCAGTCGCTCGACCGGCAGGTAGATCTCGCCGATCAGCACCCGGTCGCCCGCATAGCCGTCGGCAATTCCGCGCATCTCGGCGGCGATGCCGTGAACCTCGGGCTGGTCGGTCGAATGATGCTGGAGGACGCGGTGCATCTCGCCCATCGCAGGCGCATACGCCGGATTCGCGGGGTTGTCGGGGAAATCGGCGTGCTTGATCATGTGCCATAGCACATCGATCCGAAACCCGTCGACGCCGCGATCGAGCCAGAATCGCAGCACGTCCATCATCGCCTGCCGCACGTCGGGGTTGCGCCAGTTGAGGTCGGGCTGCTCCTTCAGGAACGCGTGGTAATAATATTGACCGGTGGCTTCTTCCCATTGCCATGCCGATCCACCGAAATCGCTGATCCAGTTGTTGGGCGGCGACCCGTCGGGCCTGGCGTCACGCCAGATATACCAGTCGCGCTTGGGATTGGTCCGCGACGACCGGCTCTCGACGAACCACGGGTGCTGGTCCGACGAATGATTCGGCACGAAATCGAGCAGCAGCTTGAGGCCGCGATCATGCGCCGCGGCGAGCAGCGCATCGAAATCGGCGAGCGTCCCGAACCGCGGGTCGACATCGCAATAATCGGCGACGTCATAACCGAAATCGGCCATCGGCGATGGGAAGATCGGCGATAGCCATACCGCATCGACCCCCAGCGCGACGAGATGATCGAGCCGCGCCGCGATCCCCTTGAGGTCGCCGACCCCGTCGCCGTCGCTGTCCTGGAATGACCGCGGATAGACCTGATAAATCGTCCCCGATTGCCACCATGTCGTCATGCGAACCGCGCCTTGTCGATCCGGGTCAGCCGGCACGCCAGATCCGCCTCACCACTCGCGACCAGATAATGATCGCCCAGGTCGATCATCCCGGTCGTGAACACCACCGGGGTCGGCAGGTACATCTGGTGCGCGATGGCCGCGGTCAGCGCGGGGTCCGCCTCGATCAGCGGCACCGCGTCCTCGACCCGCAGGAAGTGCGTCGGGTCATGCGCGTCCATCAGCGCCCAGAAGCTGCGATAGATGCCGACGCTCTTGCGCGCCTCGACCCCGTGCCAGATCGTCAGCCATCCCGCCTCGGTCAGGATCGGCGGCGATCCGCCCCCCATTTTCATCGCCGACACCGACCCCTTCCGCGCTCTCAGCCCAAGCGCCTCGAGCGGGCGCCAGTGGAGCGCATCGGGCGACACCGCGAAGTTGATCGACGGCCCGCCGACGAACGGGCTGTCGGGCGGATAGGCAAAATAGCATTCGCCCAGCGGGCGCGTCATCGCCATGAACCGCCCGCCGACCAGCCCCTCGAACAACAGCATGTCCTTGTTCTGGTGATCGAGCACGATCCCGAGCAACTCATACCGCAGCCCGTCGCGCGAGCGGTGGAGCGTCGTGCCGTGCCGCTCCGCGCTTACCGAGCAGGTGGTCATATACCAGTCGTCGCCGATGCGGCTGATCCGCGCATCCTCGACGCCATAGTCCTGATACGTCGCGACCGGCTCGATCGCATGGTCGTAATGCACCGCGACGATCGCCTCTCCCGCCGCGTCGAGCTCGACCGGCAGCAGCCACGACAGCGAAGTGAGCGCGAGGATGCGATGGTGCCGCGCCTTCATCGCGAACTGTCGCGGGTCACGCAGATCGACCGCGGCCAACGGGTAGGCGTCGAGCACATAGCCGTCGGCGGTCCAGCGGATCGCGCGCACCGCATCGCCGCGCACCGGTTCCGCCAACGCCTCGGCGATGCGCACCATCAGCAGCAAATTGCCGTTCGCCAGCCGCGTGAAGCCGGGATTGAACGCACCCAGCACATAGGTCGGCTCGGCGATCCCGCGGCGCAGCGGCGACCGGGTCAGGTCGACATCGTCGGGGGTGAAGATCAGCCGGTCCATCGCTCCCCCAACCCTCGACGATGCGATTCGATGCCCTACCAGCGCAGGAACCGCGGGCCGACGATCAGCCCGACCAGCGTCGCCATCGCCAATCCCAACGTATAGAAAGTGACGACGAACATCGCCGAGGTTTCGGGACACGCGAAGCCGTACAGCGTCGCCCCGACCCCACCCGCCGCGAGCCCCGCGACCGCCCCGGTCAGCCGTGGCCGGGTCGGCGCGAACCGGCGGAACGCGATCATCAGCCCCGCAAAGATCGGCAGCGACAACGCTACGATCCGCATCCCGCAATCGCGCCAGCTATGGCCAAGCCACGTGGGCATCATCTCGCCCGGCGGCGTCAGCGCCAGCTGAATGAGCGCGACCGCGGCGAGCAGCGCCAGCGGCACCGCCGCCAGTCTGATGCCCCGCGCGCGCGCCGCCTCGGGCCGCGCGAGCTGCCTCAGCACGATCAGCGCGACCGCGGCGATCGAGCCGGTATAGGCCCATTTCATCCAGATCGTCGGGCGATGGATCGCCCCGGCCAGGTCGGGGCGGAACCCCAGCCACGCGACGATGATCGCGAACGTCACGACCCCCGCGACCGCGACCGTGATCGCAAGGCGGCGTGGCACATCGCGCCGCCCGACCCGCGCGGGGTTGGCGCTCAGCGAGGCGATCAGCAGGTCGGTCGATCCGGTCATCGCTCGCCCTCCAACCGCGCCGCGAGCGTCTTCAGCCCGCGGTGAACCGATATCTTGACGTCGGATTCGCTGATCCCGTGGCGTACGGCTGCCTCGGCGATGCTCAGCCCCGCAATCCGGGTGTCATGGATCGCCGCAGCCTGTTTGGGGGGCAAGGTCGCGAGCAGGTCGGCGACATCCATCTTCGCCGCCACCGCATCCTCGAACCCCTCGACCGCGAGCAGATCCTCGAGCCCTTCGACGGGTACGGTGATCCGCTGCCGCCGGAAATGATCGATCAGCTTGTAGCGCGCGATCGCATAGGCCCACGCGGTGAACGGCCGCTCGGTGTCGTAGCTCGCCCGGCGCGTGTGGATGGCGATCAAACTGTCCTGCACGAGATCCTCGACCGCAGCATCGGCCCCGCGCAGGCGGCGGCCGAAAAATGTCCGTAACAGCGTGGCCAGCGCGTCGAGCAGGCAGCGATAGGCGCCCGCGTCTCCATCGAGACCGCCGAGCATCCACGCCCGCAGTTCCTGTTCGCTCGCCCGCACCCATGCACTCCCGGCTCGTCATTCGTCGTGACGGCATTGCTGGTTACCGCGACGAACCGCCCGGCGTCATCCGAAAAAGCATGACGCAACGATGTAACCGCCGATTGCGGCCCCACGAATAGCGTGGGTGATCCGATCCATCCGGATCTGTCGTCACCGCGCGGCGGCATAACTCCCCTTCGGTCGCCGCGCGTCACGGCCCTGCACGACGGCGCGGCGCGGCACCCGCGCGACGGCGGGCGCGCCACGATGTCCGCGCCCGCCACCGCCGTCATCAGCCGCCCTTCTTCATCATGGCGTCGTGCTTCATCATATCGTCGTGCTTCATCATGTCGGGATGCATCGCCATCATCTTCTTGCAGCGTGTGTTCTTCGCGGCCTTGGCGGGCGACATCGCGTGGCACGCCTTCATTGTCTTCATCTCGGCGGCCGACATTTTGGACGTCATCATGTCGTGCGACGCCATCGCATCCTGCGCGGGCGCGGGGGCGGCAACGGCGAACGACAGGGCACAGCATGATAAGAGCGTGGTAACACGCATGGCAATTCTCCTTGGGTGATCGGCGCCAGTTGGTACATCCGCCCGCCGCGGCGCCTCGGCGGGCGGTATCCGGATTACAGGCGGCGGGCCGCGGTGATCGCGCCGCCGGTGCCTTGCTGGACGAGCACCGCGGTGCGCAGTCCCGATTCGCTCGGCGCGGGCAGCGGATAGCGTACCGCCGCGCCGCGCCAGTCGCCCAGCTTGACGAGCTGGCGCACGATGTCGCGATGCGGCAGCGTCTTGCCGCCATTCTCGCCCGCGCGGATCGGCACTTCGCGCGATTTGGGATCGTAGCGGACCAGCCACACCGTCGACGGCTTGGCATTGGTCAGCGCGCCGACCTTGACCGCATCGCCCGCCGCCTCGAGCGCGGGGCCACCCTTGGGCGAACCCGCGCTGGCGATCGTCTGCGCGAGTTGCTGGCGGTTGCTGCCGACGATCGCGGTGCCCCCGTTGACGATGACCTGGGGTGTTGCGACCTGCGCGCGGCCGGCGTGATGCGCGTAATCCCACTGGCGCGCGGTATATCGCGGCGAGGCAAAGGTATCCTTCCACCCGAGCTGATCCCAATAGGTGACTCCGAACGACAGCGCGAGCACGTCGGGGCGATCCGTGATCGCATTGACCGCGGCGTTGGCGGGCGGGCACGACGAACAGCCCTGGCTCTGGAACAGCTCGACCACGGTCGGCTGCGCGGCGGTCGCGCCGGTGGCGGCAGCGGGGGCCTCGGCGGCGCTGCTGGTGGCCTGCGAACTGCCGCATCCGGCGATCAGGATCGCGCCCGCGAGCGTGGCGAGATGGGCGGGGATGGCGAATTGGATCGGCATGACAATGGCTTCCTCGGCGCGTGCCGGCGGGGATGACGCCGACGCTTCATACCGGGTTATTCGCTGCCCCCCGCCGATTGGTTACGTGCTACCCGATATGCGCGCGGCTTTTCATCAGCGGCTGGATCTTCGTCCCGAACGCCTCGACCCCTTCGAGAAAATCGTCGAACGTCAGCAGCACCCCGCCCGTGTTGGGCACCGCCGCCATCTCATCGAGCATCCGCGCGACGCTTGCGTAGCTGCCGACCAGCGTTCCCATATTGATGTTGACCGCGCCTTCGGGCGCGGCGAGTTGGCGGACGTTGGTCGTCGCGTTGACCTTGTCGGCGGCGCCCTGGTCCTTGAGCCACGCGATCGCGTCGACATCGACCCCGGCGTTATAGTGTTTCCACTTCGCCATCGCCGCCTCGTCGGTGTCGGCGGCGATGATCATGACGAGGACGAACATGCTGACGTCGCGACCCGATTTTTCGGTCGCGACCGCGAGCCGTTCGTTGTTGAACGCAAACGCGGTCGGAGTATTGACGCCCTTGCCGAGGCAGAAGGCGTAATCCGCCCATTTGGCGGAGAAGGCGAGGCCCTCGTCCGACGAGCCCGCACAGATGATCTTCATGTCGCCGGTCGGCTGCGGGCGGACCCGGCAATCGTCCATCTGGTAGTAATCGCCCTTCAGGTCCGACCGCCCCGTCTCCCACAGGTCGCGCAGGATGTGGGCATATTCGTCGAGCATCTGGTAGCGGTCGCGGAAATGCTCCTCACCCGGCCACAGCCCCATCTGGCTGTATTCGGGCTTCTGCCATCCGGTGATGAGGTTCAACCCGAACCGCCCGTGGCTGATCGAATCGATCGTGTTGCACATCCGCGCCGCGAACGCGGGCGGGATCACCAATGTCGGGCAGGTCGCGTAGATCTTGATCTTCTCGGTGACGGCGGCGAGCCCCGCCATCAGCGTGAAGCTTTCGAGGCCATATTCCCAGAATTCGGTCTTGCCGCCGAACCCGCGCAGCTTGATCATCGACAGCAGGAAATCGAGCCCATGCGCCTCCGCCTTCTGCGCGATCGCCTTGTTGAGGTCGAACGAGGGCATGTACTGCGGCGCGTTTTCGCTGATCAGCCAGCCGTTGTTGTTGATGGGGACGAAGACGCCGACCTGCATGTTATTTCTCCTGATCCCCGGACAGCCAGCCGAGCACGAAGTCGTTGAAATCGTCCGCCTCGGTGATGTTGTAGGCGTGGCCGCCGCTCTCGGCGAGCGCGAGTTCGCCGTGGGGCAGGCCCGCCGCAAGCCGCTCCGACGCGCGCGACGGCACCAGCACGTCGTCGCTCGCCGCGACCATCAGCACCGGCGCGACGATCTCGCTCAGCCGCGCGACGATATCGAAGCCCGCGAGCGCCGCGATCCGCTTTTCCATCGTCTCCGCACCGGGAAAATGCGCAAGCTGCGCGGGGATGTCGGCCTCGATCTCGGCATCGTGCGCCGAACTCCAATTGGCCGGATAGAGGAAGATCGGTTGCGCGCGGACATAGGCTTCCGCACCGCTCGCCTGCAGCAGCGCAAGCCGCGCCGCGAAACAGCGCAAGAAATGCGGTTCGGCCTTGGCCCAGCCGTTGACGACGACAAGCCGCTCGACGCGCTCGGGCGCCTTGAGCGCGAGCGCCAGCGCCGCGACACCCCCCGCGGCGTGGCCGACGATGCGCGCGCGCGGCCAGCCGACCGCGTCCATCAACGCCAGCATGTCGTCCGCGAAATCATCGACGGTGACGGTGTCGGGCAGCGCCCGGTCGCTGCGTCCGGTGCCGCGATGATCATAGACCAGCACCCGGAAATGCGCGGCCAGCGCGGCCAGGTTGGGCTGCCAATACTGCGCCGATCCACCCAGCCCCGCCGACAGGATCAGCGGCGGCGCGCCGTCCGGTCCGTGGAGTTCGTGATAGAGCCCAGCGGCGACCGACATCTACATTCCTCCCCGGCACGGGGAGGGGGACCAGCGAAGCTGGTGGAGGGGGATCTCCACAAGCGAATGTCCATGATGAGGCGCACCCCCTCCACCACTCGCTTGCAGCGAGCGGTCCCCCTCCCCGTCCCGGGGAGGATTTAACGCATCAAACATGCGCCACGCTGGCGATCTCGACGAGGCAATCGGGCTTCACCAGCTCGCACTTGATGCAATAGCGCGCGGGCTTCGCGCCCGGAAAATACTCGGCGTACACCGTGTTGAACGCGGCGTAATCGCCCAGGTCCTTGAGGAAAATGTGGTTCATCGCGACATCCGCCATCGTCGCCCCTGCCGCGGCGAGTGTGGTCTTGATTACCTCGAGCACATGCCGGGTCTGCGCCGCGGCATCGCCGACATGGAGTACGGCGCCGCCCTCACCGAGCGCCAGCACGCCGGAGACATAAACCGTATTCCCCGCCTTCGCGCCCGCCGAATAGGGCGCGATCGGGGTCGGAAATTGCGGCGGGTTGATCGGTTCGAACGGCATCACGCTTCCTTTTCGGGGTGTGGCAGCTGGCCGACCGCGCCGCAGAAATCGGCGACGGTGGAGACCCAGCCGAAGAATTTCTCGACATTGTAGACCGTCGCCGCCTGGATGAAATCGGGGCCGAGGTGATGCGTCGCATCCTCGAGCATCACCCCGAAATATTCGAGGTGAAAGCCGTCGCGCAGCGTCGATTCGACGCATACGTTGCTCGCGATCCCGACGAACACGATCGTCCGGATCCCGCGACTGCGCAGGATGCTGTCGAGTTGCGAATTGAAGAACGCCGAATAGCGCGTTTTGTGGACGCGGATGTCGCCGGGCTTCGGCGTCAGCGCGTCGACCAGTTCGTAGTCCCATCCGCCGCGGGCCAGCAGTTGTCCGTCGAGCTCGGGCCGGTCGCGCATCGTCTTCAACGCGTTCGATTTGTGCCAGTTCGGCGACGCGCGCGTCCCCGCCTCGACATAATCGGGGTCCCACCCGTTCTGGAGGAAGATCACCGGCATCCCCGCGCCGCGTGCGGTCTCCAGCACCTGCCCGATCCGCCCGATCACGCCCGCCGATCCCGCGATATCGAACCCGGCGAGATCGACGTAGCCACCCTCGGTCGCATACGCATTCTGCATGTCGATCACGACCACTGCGGTGTCGTGCGGCGACACCCGGATCGGTTCGGGGCGCGCGGATAGCACGATCGTGCCGGGGGCGTTCTCGGGGCGATGGTCGACGACGGCGGGCTCGGTCATCGCCGCATCATTGTGCAGTTGCGGCACGCGCGCAAGCCGCCCTTGCACCCGGCGGTCCGAACGCCCAGCTTCTGGGTCAGTCCCTATCACTGGAGCGCCCGCATGACCGACACCGCGACCGACACCGGCGACTACACGCCCCCCAAGGTCTGGACCTGGGACAAGGAGAGCGGCGGGCGCTTCGCCAGCATCAACCGCCCGATCGCGGGCGCGACCCACGACAAGGATCTGCCGGTCGGCAAGCACCCGCTCCAGCTCTATTCGCTCGCCACCCCCAACGGGGTGAAGGTGACCGTGATGCTCGAGGAACTGCTTGCCGCGGGCCACACCGGCGCCGAATATGACGCATGGCTGATCAAGATCATGGACGGTGACCAGTTCGGTAGCGGCTTCGTCGCCGCCAACCCCAATTCGAAAATCCCCGCGCTCGTCGATCATAGCGGCCCCAAGCCGGTACGCGTGTTCGAATCGGGATCGATCCTGGTTTACCTCGCCGAGAAGTTCGGCGCGTTCCTGCCGACCGACCCCGCCAAGCGCGCCGAGGCGATGTCGTGGCTGTTCTGGCAGATGGGTGCCGGCCCGATGCTCGGCGGCGGCTTCGGCCATTTCTACGCCTATGCGCCGACCAAGATCGAATATGCGATCGACCGATTCGCGATGGAGGTGAAGCGTCAGCTCGACGTGCTCGATCGGCGCCTCGCCGACAGTGAATATCTCGGCGGCGACGAGTATACGATCGCCGACATGGCGGTGTGGCCCTGGTACGGCGCGCTGGTGAAGGGCATCGTCTATGAGGCGGGCGAATTCCTCCAGGTCCAAGACTACAAAAACGTGATGCGCTGGACCGACCAGATCGGCGCGCGCGCCGCGGTGAAGCGCGGGCGGATGGTCAATCGCGTCATGGGCGATCCCGCCAGCCAGCTCCACGAGCGCCACGACGCGAGCGATTTCGAGACGAAGACGCAGGACAAGCTCGAACCCGCGACCGCAGAAGCCTGAGCGGGTGAAGCTCTACGACAGCAAGCGCGCGCCCAATCCGCGCCGGGTCCGCTGGTTCATGGCCGAGAAGGGCATCGAGGATATCGAGATCGTCGAGGTCGATATCTTCGGCGGCGATCATCGCCAGCCCGGTTATCTGAGCATGGCGGGGCTCCCCAACGTCCCCGCGCTCGAACTCGACGACGGCACCGGGATCACTGAATCGATCGCGATCTGCCGCTATCTCGAAAGCCTCTATCCCGAACCCAATCTGTTCGGCACCGACCCGCGCGAAACCGCGATCATCGAAATGTGGACCCGCCGCGCGGAAATGATGGTCGCGACCCCGCTGATGCTCACCGTCCGCCATGGCCACCCCGCGCTCGCCGCGCTGGAGAAGCAGGTGCCCGAGATCGCGACCACCCAGCGCGCCACCGCCGAGCGTGGCTTGAAAGTCCTCGATCGCCGCCTCGGCGAGAGCGCGTTCATCGCCGCCGATCGCGTGACGATGGCCGACATCATCGCGTTCACCGCAATCGATTTCGCGCGGATGGTGAAGTTCGCCCCCGCCGACGATCTCGCGCATCTTGGCCGCTGGATCGACGCGATGCGTGCCCGGCCCGCCGCCACCGCGGGAACCTGACCGGACGCCCGTCGCCCTCATTCGCGGTGCGGCGTCTCAATCAGGCTGATCAGACGACCCCCGCGGGCAGCGCGTGGGGGCGGGCCGCGACGGTGTCGTACATCCGGGCGGGCACATCGAGCCAGATCGGCGCGAGCTTGGCGGAATCGACGCGCTCGATCCCGACCGCGAACGCGCGGGCGGCGCGATAAGGATCGCCCTGCGTAACGAAGCGGCACAGGCACGCGACGATCGGGACGAAGATCGGCCGGTTGCCTGCATGCATGACCTGGACCGCGGTGCGCGACGTCGCGGCGACGACCCGCACTGCGCGCGATTCGCCGGGTGCCAGCGAGAAGGCGGGGACCGCGGGACGGCTGGGGGGTGCCGCGAAGAACGCGGCGAGATCGGCGTCCTGACCCCGGTGCGCGCTCAGCAGCCCAACCCCGATCTGGACCTGGTCGATCGCGTCGGGGCCATGGTTGGTGACGACAAGCTCGCCCTCGACGAGCGCGCTGAGCAGGTTCAGCCCGGCGCGACCGGGGCGCAACACCATGTCGATCGCGGGGGACGCGCGGGTGGCGGGGCCGACCGGCGTGACCGCGGGCGGCAGCGGCATGGGGGCGATCGGCGCGGGCTCGTTCACGGGCATGGGCGCAGGCTCCACCAATACCGGCGGCTCCGCCTCGATCCGGGTCGCAGCGCGACGACGATGCCCCACCATGATCGCGGCAAACGCCAGCGCCGCGACGATCAGCGCCGCCAGCCACCAGCGCCACGCGCTGCCCTGATCGGCGGCGGCGAGATCGGGCTGCGCCGCGGGCGTGGCGACAGGAGTCGGCGGCGCCGCCACCGTCGTTTCGGGGGCGACGGGTGCAGGTGCGGGTTCCACGGCGGGATTCGCCGTAGCGCCCGGGGTCGGCGCGGGCGTTGGTGACGGGGCCGGGGTCGCGACCACCGCGGGGCGTCGCGACGGCGCGACGCGAGGAACCGGGGTGGCGATCGGGGTCGGCGCGGGCGTCGGGGTCGACTGCACGGTTGGCAGCGCGACGACCGGGGGTGCGGGAACCGGCACCGGGGTCGCGCCCGGCGTCGGCCTCGGCGTGGCGCCCGACGATGGCGGCAAGCTGTACCCGTTGAGGCGCTGAAGTGGCGTGGGGGTGGGCGTCGACGCCGGGGTCGCCTGATTCTGCGCCGCGACCGGGGCGGCCATCGCCAGCGACAGCAGCGCCGCGACGGTGTGGCGCATCGCGCGCGGGGAAGGACGGGTCATGGTCATGTCCGGGGTGCCGTTGGTGAACGCCGCCGCGCCGCAAACCGGCGTGCGGCGAACCGCCCTGCCCCGTCGGCGGACCGAACGCAATCGGCCCGCCATGCCGCAAACGGCGATGGCGGACCGACGATCGCAGCCGCGGAAATCGCGATCCCGCGACTTGGTCAGGCGTGCTCGGGCTCGCGATACAGCGTGGCCTCGACATCGTCGAACAATTCGGGACGCGCGATATCGATCGCGCCCGTCGCACCCGTGGCCGGATCGACGACCCCGACCGTGAAAGCCGCGCTGGTCCGCCCCTCGCTGCCGTCGGCGAGCGTGTAGCGCGCGTCGACCACGACGATCGGATCGAACCGCCCCGCTAGGTCCGCCTTGAGCACCGCGAGCGTCGCCGCGACCCGGGTTCCTGCGCCGGGCTCG
Organism: Sphingomonas oligophenolica; assembly: GCF_006438955.1. GTDB lineage: Bacteria > Pseudomonadota > Alphaproteobacteria > Sphingomonadales > Sphingomonadaceae > Sphingomonas > Sphingomonas oligophenolica_A. The sequence continues at coordinate 21,598 of NZ_RCZK01000013.1, forward strand.
ATCGTGACCGGCTCGATCTCGGCGTTGGTGGGCGGATCGGCGAGCAGCCGCCGCAGTTCGTCATCCTGGCGCGTCGCGAGCATGAAGGTGGCGATCCGCACGTCATGCGCGGCGACCTGCCCGGCGTTGCCGACGGTCAAGTCGATCTCGACCAGCGCCTCGTCGACGTTGCTGCCCGCGCGCACCGGACGCAGCGCGAATTCGAGCCACGGGCGATCGCCGACCGGCGCGGCGGCGGTCAGCGCGGCGAGTTCGCCTTCCTCGACGGCGATGTGGTTCACATCGTCGGGAACCGCGGGGGCTGCAGGCGCATCGTCATCGGCGGCGGCAGCGAAGAACACGGGCGCGGCAACCGCCGCTGCGGGGGCGATCACCGGATCGACCGGGACCGGCTCGATCGGCAACGCAGACGCGTCGACCGGCTCATCATAGACCACATCGTCGACTGTGCGACGCCGCATCAGGAAGAACGCGCCCGCGGCGAGGACGAGTAACGCCAGAATCGCGAGCGGCCACGTCGGGATGCCGCCGCGGTTGGCGGTCTCGACCGGTGCCGCGGGGGGCGGATCGGCGATGGGTGCGGGCGCGGCAGCCGACGGCGCGGGTCCGGGCGTCACCGCAACCGGCGCGGGCTCGACCGGCGTCGGCGCAGGCGCGACCGCCGCTGGCGCTGGGGCGGCGATCCGGGCCGTCGCCGGTGGAGCGACCGCCGTGCGACGCGCGACGGGTGCGGCGCGGCGGGGTTCGGGCCGCGGCGTCGCCGCGCGCGGCGCGGGGCGCGCGGCGACGCCGCGGCGCTGCGCTGCCTCCTCCTGCGCGGCGGCGATCGCGGCGGGGTTGACCGGAGTGGCGCTGGCGGGATCGCCGATCGCCGACGCGCCGCGCGGCGTCGACCGAGCCGCCGCGGGGGTGGCGACGCTGTCGTTCTGCGGGAAGCGCGGCGCGGCGATCACCGGCGGCGTCTGCGCCGGGGCTGATTGAGCCGGGACCGCCTGCGCCGTCGGGGCGGGCGCCATGTCCTGCGCCACTGCGGGGGACGCGACGACCGCGCTGGCGGCCATCAGCGAGGCGACGAGCGCGCGCGTACGGAGATCATGCTGTTTCATGGGGCATTTGTCCTCTCTCATAACGGGGCTACAACGATCCCACGCGTGGATTCGGACCCGAAACGACCGAAATTTGTGGACGAACCGTGGCGACGCGTCGCCAAGCCGAAATATCGCGCCGGTTTGACTTGCTGGCGGTGGCCTCCTATATCCGCTGTCTACCCCCTTTTCCGGGACATGATGCGCCGTCGCGCAGCGCATCGGACGAATAGGAACGGGGCGGTTTAATGGACGCTGAAAGCCGACGCAAGGTTTGCGATCGGCTTTTTTGCGTCCGTTTGCGTGTCAATATTCTGGCTGATTGAGGCGAAATCCACCCATGGCAACCAAAGCGATCGAGACCGGCAGCACCGCCAAGCGGCGCATCCGCAAGGTGTTCGGCAACATCCACGAAGTCGTGCAGATGCCGAACCTGATCGAGGTTCAGCGCGAGAGCTACGAACAGTTCCTGCGCTCCGACAAGTCGATCGGCCATATCTCGGGGCTCGAGAAGACGCTGCGCAGCGTGTTCCCGATCCAGGATTTCGCAGGGACCGCCTATCTCGATTTCGACGATTACGTCCTCGAACCGCCCAAGTTCGACGTCGAGGAATGCCGCCAGCGCGGGATCACCTATGCCGCGCCGATGCGCGTTACCCTCCGCCTGACCGCGTTCGAGGTCGATCCCGATACCGAGGCCAAGTCGGTCATCGATATCAAGGAGCAGGACGTCTATATGGGCGACATGCCCCTGATGACGGGCAACGGCACCTTCTTCATCAACGGCACCGAGCGCGTGATCGTCAGCCAGATGCACCGCAGCCCGGGCGTGCTGTTCGACCATGATCGCGGCAAGACCCACGCATCGGGCAAGTATCTTTTCGCCGCGCGCGTCATCCCGTATCGCGGGTCGTGGCTCGATTTCGAATTCGACGCCAAGGACATCGTCAACGTCCGGATCGATCGCAAGCGCAAGCTGCCGGTCACCGCGCTGCTTTATGCGCTGGGCATGACGAGCGAGGACATCCTCAATCACTTCTACAACCGCGTCACCTATGTCCGCGGCCAGGGCGGCTGGGAAATCCCGTTCGATCCCGCCAACTGGCGCGGCGTGAAGCCGCTGTTCGACATCGTCGATGCGAAGTCGGGCGAGGTCGTGTTCGCCGCGCAGCAGAAGATTTCCCCGCGCGCCGCGAACAAGTCGGCCAAGGACGGGCTCACCAGCCTGCTGATCCCGACCGAGGAAATCTACGGCCGCTATTCGGCGTACGACCTGATCAACGAAACCACCGGCCAGATCTATATCGAGGCGGGTGACGAGATCGGCGCGGAGAATCTCGAACTGCTCGACAAGGCGGGGATCGACCGCGTCGAACTGCTCGACATCGATCATGTCTCGGTCGGTCCGTGGATCCGCAACACGCTGAAGGCCGACAAGGCCGAAGAGCGCGAGCAGGCCTTGAGCGACATCTATCGCGTGATGCGCCCCGGTGAACCGCCGACGCTCGAAACCGCCGAATCGCTGTTCAGCGGCTTGTTCTTCGATCCCGACCGCTACGACCTGTCGGCGGTCGGTCGCGTCAAGCTCAACATGCGCCTCGACCTCGATGCCGAGGACACCGTCACGACGCTGCGCACCGAGGATATCCTCGCGGTGATCAAGACGCTGGTCGACCTGAAGGACGGCCGCGGCGAAATCGACGATATCGACAATCTCGGCAACCGCCGCGTTCGATCGGTCGGCGAGCTGCTCGAAAACCAGTATCGCGTCGGGCTGTTGCGCATGGAGCGCGCGGTCAAGGAGCGCATGTCGTCGGTCGATGTGTCGACGGTGATGCCGAACGACCTGATCAACGCCAAGCCAGCGGTCGCCGCGGTGCGCGAATTCTTCGGCAGCTCGCAGCTGTCGCAGTTCATGGATCAGACCAATCCGCTGTCCGAAGTGACGCACAAGCGTCGCGTGTCGGCGCTCGGGCCAGGCGGCCTGACGCGCGAACGCGCGGGCTTCGAAGTCCGCGACGTTCACCCGACCCACTACGGCCGGATCTGCCCGATCGAGACGCCGGAAGGCCCGAACATCGGCCTGATCAACAGCCTCGCGAGCTTCAGCCGGGTCAACAAATACGGCTTCATCGAAACCCCGTATCGCAAGATCGTCGACGGCAAGGTCACCGACGACGTCGTCTATCTGTCGGCGATGGAAGAGGCCAAGCACACGATCGCACAGGCGTCGGCGCAGCTGACCGAGAACGGCAGCTTCGCCGAGGAACTGGTCTCGGCGCGTCAGGCCGGCGAGTTCCTGATGGCGCTGCGCGAGACGATCACGTTGATGGACGTCAGCCCCAAGCAGCTGGTGTCGGTCGCGGCGTCGCTCATTCCGTTCCTGGAAAACGATGACGCCAACCGCGCGCTGATGGGCTCGAACATGCAGCGCCAGGCGGTGCCGCTGGTTCAGGCCGAAGCGCCGTTCGTCGGCACCGGCATGGAAGAAACCGTCGCGCGTGACTCCGGTGCGGCGATTTCCGCCAAGCGTGCGGGGATCGTCGACCAGGTCGACGCCGCGCGCATCGTGGTTCGTGCCACGGGCGAAGTCGATGCGGGCAAGTCGGGCGTCGACATCTACACGCTGATGAAGTTCCAGCGCTCGAACCAGTCGACCTGCATCAACCAGCGGCCGCTGGTGAAGGTGGGCGATGTCGTCGACCAGGGCGACATCATCGCCGACGGCCCGTCGACCGAGTTCGGCGAGCTGGCGCTGGGGCGCAACGCGCTCGTCGCGTTCATGCCGTGGAACGGCTACAACTACGAGGATTCGATCCTCATCAGCGAACGGATCGTGAAGGACGACGTATTCACGTCGATCCATATCGACGAGTTCGAGGTGATGGCCCGCGACACCAAGCTGGGGCCGGAGGACATCACCCGCGACATCCCCAACGTCGGCGAGGAAGCGCTCCGCAACCTCGACGAAGCAGGGATCGTCTACATCGGTGCCGAAGTGGAGCCGGGTGACATCCTGGCGGGCAAGATCACCCCCAAGGGTGAATCGCCGATGACGCCGGAAGAGAAGCTGCTCCGCGCGATCTTCGGCGAAAAGGCGTCCGACGTCCGCGACACCTCGCTCCGCTTGCCCCCGGGCGTCGCGGGCACCGTCGTCGACGTGCGCGTGTTCAACCGCCATGGCATCGACAAGGACGAGCGCGCGATGGCGATCGAGCGCGAGGAGATCGAGCGGCTGAAGAAGGACAGCGACGACGAGCGTTCGATCCTCAACCGCGCGACGTGGAGCCGGTTGCGCGAGATGCTGCTCGACCAGACCGCCACCGCGGTGCCGAAGGGCGGGCCGAAGAAGGGCGCGACCGTCGATATGGACATGCTCGACAGCGTCGACCGCCACGAATGGTGGAAGTTCGCGGTGGCCGACGATGCGATCCAGGCCAATCTGGAAGCGGTCAAGCAGCAGTATGACGATGCCGCCAAGCTGATCACCGACAAGTTCCACGATCGCCGTGAGAAGCTGGAACGGGGCGACGAGCTGCCGCCGGGCGTGCTCAAGATGGTCAAGGTGTTCGTCGCGGTGAAGCGCAAGCTGCAGCCGGGCGACAAGATGGCCGGGCGCCACGGCAACAAGGGCGTGATCAGCCGCATTCTGCCAGCGGAGGACATGCCGTTCCTCGCCGACGGGACGCCGGTCGACCTCGTGCTCAACCCATTGGGCGTGCCGAGCCGGATGAACGTCGGGCAGATCTTCGAAACGCATCTGGGCTGGGCCGCGCGCGGGCTGGGTCAGCAGATCGCGCAGCAGCTCGAGGATTGGCGCGAGGCCAATCCCGATGTCAAATCGGGCACGATGCCCGAAGCGGTGAAGCAGCGGCTGCTCACGATCTACGGCGATCATTATGCCACAGAGATCGAGGCGCGGTCAGCCGACGAGATCATGGAGCTGGCGCAGAACCTGAAGCCCGGCGTCCCGATGGGCACCCCGGTGTTCGACGGCGCGGTCGAAAAGGACGTGTCCGACATGCTCGAACTGGCGGGGTTCGATTCGTCGGGCCAGTCGGACCTGTTCGACGGGCGTACCGGCGACAAGTTCGATCGCCAGGTGACGGTGGGCATCATCTACATGCTCAAGCTCCACCATCTGGTCGACGACAAGATCCACGCACGCTCGATCGGGCCGTACTCGTTGGTCACCCAACAGCCGTTGGGCGGCAAGGCGCAGTTCGGCGGGCAGCGGTTCGGTGAAATGGAGGTCTGGGCGCTCCAGGCCTACGGCGCCGCTTATACGCTGCAGGAGATGCTGACGGTGAAGTCCGATGACGTCGTCGGGCGTACCAAGGTCTATGAGGCGATCGTCAAGGGTGACGACACCTTCGAGGCCGGCATCCCCGAGAGCTTCAACGTGCTCGTCAAGGAAATGCGCTCGCTGGGCCTCAACGTCGAGTTGAAGTCCGACGAGGTCGACGAGGACGGCATCGCGATCGCCGCGGAATAGCTTCTGAAGCCCTTCTCCCCTTGTGGGAGAAGGGTTTGGGATGGGGGGGAGTGACGGTCGCAACCGTCCCCCTCATCCTCCCCTTCCGCTGACGCGGGCGGGTCCCCTCCTTCTTCCACAAGGGGAGAAGGCCAAAAGTTTTACAAGGACAGCTCATGAACGAGATGACCCCCTTCGCCAATCCCGTCGCCAAGCCGGAGACCTTCGACCAGATCCAGATCGGCATCGCGTCCCCGGACAAGATCCGGTCGTGGTCGTTCGGCGAGATCAAGAAGCCCGAAACCATCAACTATCGCACGTTCAAGCCCGAGCGTGACGGCCTGTTCTGCGCGCGCATCTTCGGTCCGATCAAGGATTACGAATGCCTGTGCGGCAAGTACAAGCGGATGAAGTACAAGGGCATCGTCTGCGAGAAGTGCGGCGTCGAGGTCACCGTCTCGAAGGTCCGCCGTGAGCGGATGGGCCATATCGAGCTCGCCGCGCCGGTCGCGCACATCTGGTTCCTGAAGTCGCTGCCGAGCCGCATCGGCCTGCTGCTCGACATGCAGTTGAAGCAGCTCGAGCGTGTGCTGTATTTCGAGGCGTATATCGTGATCGAGCCGGGCATCACCCCGCTCGAGAAATACGGCCTGTTGACCGAGGATGAGCTGCTCGAGGCGCAGGATGAATATGGCGAGGACGCGTTCACCGCAAAGATCGGTGCCGAAGCGGTTCAGGACATGCTGCGCGATCTCGATCTCGAAGGCGAGAAGGTCCAGCTGCTGGAAGAGCTCGCGACCACCAAGTCGGAACTGAAGCCCAAGAAGATCATCAAGCGGCTCAAGGTCGTCGAAAGCTTCATCGAATCGGGCAATCGCCCCGAATGGATGATCCTCGATGTCGTGCCGGTCATCCCGCCCGAGCTGCGCCCGCTGGTGCCGCTCGACGGCGGCCGCTTCGCGACGTCGGATCTCAACGACCTGTATCGCCGCGTGATCAACCGCAACAACCGCCTCAAGCGGCTGATGGAGCTGCGCGCGCCGGACATCATCGTCCGCAACGAAAAGCGCATGCTTCAGGAAGCGGTCGACGCACTGTTCGACAACGGCCGCCGCGGCCGCACGATCACGGGCGCCAACAAGCGTCCGCTGAAGTCGCTGTCCGACATGCTCAAGGGCAAGCAGGGCCGTTTCCGTCAGAATCTGCTCGGCAAGCGCGTCGATTATTCGGGCCGTTCGGTCATCGTGACCGGTCCTGAACTCAAGCTGCATCAGTGCGGCCTGCCGAAGAAGATGGCGCTCGAGCTGTTCAAGCCGTTCATCTACGCCCGCCTCGACGCCAAGGGCCTCAGCATGACGCTGAAGCAGGCGAAGAAGTGGGTCGAGAAGGAGCGCAAGGAAGTCTGGGACATCCTCGACGAGGTGATCCGCGAACATCCCGTGATGCTCAACCGCGCGCCGACGCTTCACCGTCTGGGCATCCAGGCGTTCGAGCCGGTTCTGATCGAGGGCAAGGCAATCCAGCTCCATCCGCTCGTCTGCTCGGCCTTCAACGCCGATTTCGACGGCGATCAGATGGCGGTCCACGTCCCCTTGTCGCTCGAGGCGCAGCTCGAAGCGCGCGTGCTGATGATGTCGACCAACAACATCCTCTCGCCCGCGAGCGGCAAGCCGATCATCGTACCGTCGCAGGACATGGTGCTCGGCCTCTATTACCTGTCGATGATGAAAGAAAAGGAGCCCGGCGAGGGCATGCTGCTCGGCGACATGGCCGAGGTGCACCAGGCGCTCGAGGCGAAGGCGGTGACGCTGCATACCAAGATCACCAGCCGCGTGCCGCAGACCGACGAACAGGGTAATAGCTACCTCAAGCGCTACGAGACGACGCCCGGCCGGATGCTGCTCGGCGAATGTCTGCCGCATAGCCACAAGGTGCCGTTCGACACCGTAAACCGCCTGCTGACCAAGAAGGACGTCGGCGACGTGATCGACGAAGTCTATCGCCACACCGGCCAGAAGGAGACCGTGCTGTTCGCCGACGCGATCATGACGCTCGGTTTCCGTCACGCGTTTCGCGCGGGCATCTCGTTCGGCAAGGACGACATGCTCGTCGCACCCGACAAGGACAAGCTGGTCGACGAGGCGCGCGATCAGGTGAAGGATTTCGAGCAGCAGTATCAGGACGGCCTGATCACGCAGCAGGAGAAGTACAACAAGGTGATCGACGCGTGGTCACGCTGCGGTGACCAGGTCGCCAATTCGATGATGAACGAGATCAAGGCGGTCCGTCATTACGAAGACGGGCCGATGAAGGGCCGCGAGCGCGACATCAACTCGATCTACATGATGGCGCACTCCGGTGCGCGTGGTTCGCAGGCGCAGATCAAGCAGCTCGCCGGGATGCGCGGGCTGATGGCCAAGCCGTCGGGCGAGATCATCGAGACCCCGATCATCTCGAACTTCAAGGAAGGCCTGACCGTCCTCGAATATTTCAACTCCACCCACGGCGCGCGCAAGGGCCTCGCGGATACCGCGTTGAAGACTGCAAACTCGGGCTATCTGACGCGGCGCCTGGTCGACGTCAGCCAGGATTGCACGATCGTCGAGGAGGATTGCGGCACCGAACGCGCGCTTGAGATGAAGGCGATCGTTCAGGGCGGCAGCACCATCGCCTCGCTCGGCGAACGGATCCTCGGTCGCACGACCGCGGAGGACGTGGTCGATGCGAAGACCGGTGAGGTCGTCATCCCGTCGGGGACGCTGCTCGACGAGGCGATGATCGTCCAGATCGAGGCGATCGGGCTGCAGGGGATGAAGATTCGTTCGCCGCTGGTCTGCGAATCGAAGATCGGCGTCTGCGGCAAATGCTACGGGCGCGATCTCGCCCGCGGCACGCCGGTCAACATCGGCGAAGCGGTCGGCGTCATCGCGGCGCAATCGATCGGCGAGCCCGGCACCCAGCTGACGATGCGGACCTTCCACATCGGCGGCGCGGCGCAGCTCAACGAACAGTCGAATCTGGAAGCCCCGGTCGACGGCAAAATCGAATATCGCGACCTGCGCGTGATCACCGATCAGCGTGGCCGTCGGGTCACGCTCAGCCGCTCGGGCGAGATGGCGATCGTCGACATGGACGGTCGTGAGTTGTCGACCCACCGGATCCCGTACGGCGCGTACGTCCTGTTCGACGACGGTCATATCCTGACCAAGGGCGATCGGATGGCCGAATGGGACCCGTTCACCATGCCGATGATCACCGAGAACCCCGGCGTCATCAAGTTCCAGGACTTGATCGAGGGCAAGACGCTGGTCGAACAGACCGACGAAGCGACCGGCATCGCCCAGCGCGTCGTCATCGAATACCGCACCTCGGCCAAGTCGAAGGAGGATCTGCGTCCGCGCCTGACCCTGCTCGACGACAGCAGCGGCGAAGCGGGACGTTACATGCTCGCGGCCGGTGCGACGCTGTCGGTCGAGGACGGCCAGCAGGTCCAGGGCGGCGACGTGATCGCGCGTGTTTCGCGTGAGAGCGCCAAGACCCGCGACATCACCGGTGGTCTGCCACGCGTCGCCGAATTGTTCGAAGCACGCATCCCCAAGGATTCGGCGATCATCGCCAAGGTCTCCGGCCGGGTCGTGTTCGGCAAGGATTACAAGGCGAAGCGCAAGATCGGCATCCAGCCCGAGGATGGCGGCGAGGTCGTCGAGTATCTGGTGCCCAAGTCGAAGGTCATCGACGTCCAGGAAGGCGATTACGTCAAGCGCGGCGATAACCTGATCGGCGGGTCGCCCGATCCGCACGACATCTTGGAAACGATGGGGATCGAGCCGCTCGCGGAATATCTCGTCTCGGAAATCCAGGAAGTCTATCGACTCCAGGGCGTGAAGATCAACGACAAGCACATCGAGACGATCGTTCGTCAGATGCTGCAAAAGGTCGAGATCACCGACGGCGGCGACACCACGCTGCTGAAGGGCGAACAGGTCGATCGCGAGGAGATGGACGCGACCAACGCCAAGCTGACCAAGAAGCAGACCCATGCGCAGGGCAAGCCCGTCCTGCTCGGCATCACCAAGGCAAGCTTGCAGACTCGCAGCTTCATCTCGGCGGCGTCGTTCCAGGAAACCACCCGCGTGCTCACGCAGGCGGCGGTCGAGGGGAAGCAGGATACGCTGATGGGCCTGAAGGAGAACGTCATCGTCGGGCGCTTGATCCCGGCGGGTACCGGCGCGGGGATGAACCGCCTGCGCGTCGCGGCCACCAGCAAGGATGCGGCGCTCCGTGCGCAGCAGAAGAAGCTGACCGCGGCGATGGAAGCGGCGAAGGCGGCGGCGGTGATTGTCGCCCCCGACAGCGCGGAAGAGGAGCACGACGCCGAACTCGCGCGCACCCCGCGCGACGCGGCAGGGACCGGCGACGACGCGCTGGCTGCGGTCGTGCCGTCGGGCACCGGCACCGATGCCGACGCGGGCGAGTATCTGAACGAGGCCGAATAAGCCCTCGTTCGGGCTCGCGCTCGAAGCTACAGGAACGCCGCCGTCCGGGATGCCGGGCGGCGGCTTTTCTGCAACTCTTCTGCCGGTCGACGGTTAGCCCACCAGCAGAGACAGTAATCGGATCGATCAATGTTCCACCGCCACCCCGTTTTGACCGCGATGACGCTGACGCTTGGCTTGGCAACGGCGGGTTGTAACCGCGAATCATCGACCACCAACTTGGCTTCTGGCGACGCGATTGCCGTCGCTACGCACACCAACCGAATCGAACCGGGTCCATCAGCCAGCGCGCCCGTACCGAAGCCCGCCGGGGAACCGCAGCATTCGACCTCGCCGCAGCTCGCCAAGCTCGCCCCGCGCCTTGCGGTCGATGGCGAAGGCCTCCGGCTGTTCGACCCGACGACAACCTCCGCCTCACCGATCCCCTTCGGTCGTCCGCAAGCGGCGGTGATCGCGGCGATCGAACGGTTCCGCGGCCCATCCGACCAGGGCGTCAACCAGGATTGCGGGGCGGGCCCAGTCGACTACGCCAGCTGGTCCGACGGGCTCAGCCTGGTGTTCCAGCAGCATCGGTTCGTTGGCTGGGGTCTGGATCATCGCGCTGCGGGGACGATCGCTACCGCTAGCGGCATCGGTCCGGGGTCCACGCGCGCTGAACTCGAATCGACATATGCCAATGTCGACGTGAACCGGACATCGTTGGGGAATGAATTTACCGCGGGCGGCTTTTCAGGCGTGATCGACGGATCGACGGCCGCGTCGAAGATCACCGACATGTGGGCGGGAACCAACTGCGCCGCGCGTTGAGGCGATGCTGGAACGGGGATAGCCCAGCGGCAACGCTTCGCCCCGCTGTCCTACACGCCGCGTTTATGCTTATGCACCCGGAATGACTGCCGTCGTTTCACCCCCCAACAGCGCAGCGAACCTGGGCGCATGAATCGCCGTCTCGCCCTTCACGAATCCGCGCGCCGTCCCCGCTTGCGCGAGGGCCGCGCAAAAACCCGATTCCGTGTAAATGTCGTCAATGTCGGCGAGGCGCAGCGGGCATGATCGGGCGGTTCGATCACCTGCCCCATCGCCGCGCGATCGTCGACCGACGCGTGCTGGCCGACCGAGTCGCGGCGCTCGACGGGCGCGACGCCGCGTTTCGCCAGGCGCTGACCATGGTGTTGAAGGATGCGCTGATCGCGGGGCGCGAAGAGATCGACCGGCGGCTGCTCGCCCATCCCTCGCGCGGGCTCGAGGCCGGGAACGCGGGCGCGTACCTGATGGACCAGATCATCCACGTCGCGTTCGACACGGTGACCGATCGGCTCCACCCGCTCGCCAACCGCACCACCGGCGAACGGCTGACGCTGATCGCGGTCGGCGGCTATGGCCGCGGCGAAATGGCGCCCTATTCCGACGTCGACATCGGGTTCCTGACCCCCGGCCCGCAGACGCCCTGGGCCGAACAGGTCATCGAATCGATGCTCTACGTATTGTGGGACATGGGAGTGAAAGTCGGCCATTCGAGCCGCAGCCTGACCGAGATGGTCCGCCAGGCGAAGGCCGACGTCACGATCCGCACCGCGCTGCTCGAGGCACGCTATATCGGCGGCGATCATGATCTGTACGACGAGGCCGGGCGCCGCTTCGCCGCCGAGGTCCAGCGCGGTACCGAACGCCAGTTCATCGCCGACAAGCTCGCTGAACGCGACGCGCGCCACGTCAAGATGGGCGACAGCCGCTACGTCGTCGAACCTAATGTCAAGGAGGGCAAGGGCGGGATGCGCGATCTCCACGCGCTCTTCTGGATCGGTAAATACGTCTACAACGTCCAGCGCGCCGCCGATCTCGTCGAGGTCGGCCTGTTCACGCCGCAGGAATATCGCCAGTTCCACCGCGCCGACAGCTGGCTGATCGCGGTCCGTTGCCATCTCCACATGATCACCGGGCGCGCCGAGGACCGGCTGACCTTCGACGTCCAGAGCGAAATCGCCGCGCGGATGCGGTTTTCGGACCGGCCCGGCAAATCCGCAGTCGAACGGTTCATGCATTACTACTTCATCCAGGCAAAAGCGGTCGGCGATCTGACCGGCGTATTCCTGGCGCATCTCGACGAACGGTTCGCGGCGCGTGGCCGCCGCTTCGGGCTGCCCCAAATGCTGACGGGGATCCGGCGGCGACCGGGCAAGCTCAACGGTTTCGTGCTCGATCGCGGGCGCCTCGCGCTGCCGTCGGACGATTTTTTCGCGCAGGACCCGGTCCGGCTGGTCGAGATTTTCCAGCTCGCCGACCTCCACGGGCTCGAAATCCACCCGCTCGCGATGCGCGCCGCGTCGCGCGATGCGAAGCTGATCGACGATCACCGCAAGGATGCGCGCGCCAACGCGCTGTTCCTCGACGTGCTGACCTCGCCGCGCGACCCCGCGCTGGTGCTGCGCTGGATGAACGAGGCGGGGGTATTCGGGCGCTTCATTCCCGATTTCGGCCGCGTCGTCGCGCAGATGCAGTTCGACATGTACCACCATTACACCGTCGACGAACACACCATCCGCGCGATCGGGCTGCTCGCGCGGATCGAGCGCGGCGAGTTGAAGGCGGATCACCCGATCAGCACCGCGATCTTCGACCAGATCGTGTCGCGGCGGGTGCTGTATGTCGCGGTCCTGCTCCACGACATCGCCAAGGGCCGCGGCGGCGATCATTCGATCCTGGGCGCTGGGGTCGCGAAAAAGCTGTGCCCGCGGCTGGGGCTGAGCGCGGCGGAGACCGAGACGGTGCAATGGCTGGTCCGTTACCATTTGCTGATGTCGGCGACCGCGTTCAAGCGCGACCTCAGCGATTTCAAGACGATTCTCGATTTCACCGATATCGTCCAGAGCCACGAACGACTGCGCCTGTTGCTGCTGCTGACGGTCGTCGACATCCGCGCGGTCGGCCCGACCACGTGGAACGGCTGGAAGCGGCAATTGCTGTCCGACCTGTACGAAGCCGCCGAGGAAGTGTTGCGGCTCGGCCACAAGGAGCGCGGGCGCGAGGAGCGGATCACCGCCAAACAGGCCGCGCTCGCCGACGCGCTCGATTGGAGCCCCGCCGCGCTGGTCGTTTATGTCCAACGTTTTCCTGAAGCCTATTGGATCGCCGAGCCTGACGACGTGCTGCTCCACAACGCGCGGTTCGTCGCGCGCAACGGGCACGCGCCGCTGGCGATCGATGCGCAGGTCTATCCCGAACGCGGCGCGACACTGGTCACGATCTACGCGACCGATCACCCGGGGCTGTTCTATCGCATCGCGGGCGCGATCCACGTCGCGGGCGGCAACATCATCGACGCGCGCATCCACACCACGCGCGACGGCATGGCAATCGACAATTTCCTCGTCCAGGATCCGTTCGGCGGGACCTTCGACGAGGCCGCCCAGCTCCAGCGGCTGCGCGTCGCGATCGAGGATGCGCTCGCCAACCGCGGCAAACTCGACGACCGGCTCCGTGACAAACCCGCGCCGCGGACCCGCGCCGACGCCTTTACCGTCGAACCCAATGTGCTGATCGACAATCGCGCGTCGAACCGCTTCACCGTGGTCGAGGTCAACGCGCGCGATCGCCCCGCGCTGCTCAACCAGCTTGCGCAGGCGCTGTTCCAGTCGAAGGTGATGCTCCATTCGGCGCATGTCGCCACCTATGGCGAGCGCGCGGTCGACACCTTCTACCTCACCGACCTGACCGGCGACCGCATCCTGTCGGCGACGCGTCTCAAGGCGCTCGAGAAACGGTTGCTCGCGGCGGCGGCGGGGAAGAAGATCGACCTCGCCGCCTGAGCGTCAGGCGGGTTGCGGCGCCGGGTCGGCTGCCTTCGGCGCTGTAACCGGCGGGGGCTCGGGCGGCAGAAAGCTCAGGATCGTGTCCCCCGCCTCGGCGGTGGGCCGCGAGGTGACCGAGAACAACAACAGCCGGTTGCCGGGTTTCAGCACGCCCAGCGGGGTGCCGCCGTCGGACAGCCGCTCGCGATATTGCTCGTATCCATAGACGTCGGACAGCTTGGTCTTGGCGAAGGTCCAACCCGCCGCGACGCGGGTCTGTAGTTCGTCGATCGTCGGCCCGTCGTTGAACAGGACATGGCCCCTGCCCCGGCTCAACCGCACCTCGTCCAGCCCGGTCTGGGTCAGCTTGTCGGTCCCCATCTCCGGTCCCAGGTCGGCACACACCAGCGCGTTGTACGAATCGCTGTCGGTCGCCGCGATCACCTGCTGGAACTGAAGCATGTCGATGCTGTCTTGCATCGCCTCGTCGAGGATATCGCCGTGATGGACCTCCAGCTCCTTCTTGCGCACCGCGCGCAACGCGAATTTGGCGGTGTCCGCGACGGTAACGCTCAGCCCCAGGTCGCGCAGCGCGACGCCGAGCGCGGTGGTGAACGAATTCGCGCCGACCAGCAGCACGCCATCGCCCTTGCCCTTGTCGATCCCCAGCCACCGCGCGAGCCAGGTCGCCGAAAACCCGTGCGCGAAGATCGTCGTGATCACGACCGCGAACACCAGCGGCACCAGCGTATCGGCATCGCGCATCCCGAAATCCTCGAGCCGGAGCGCGAACAGCCCGGTCACCGCGATCGCCACGATCCCGCGCGGCGCGATCCAGGCGATGAACAACCGCTCGCGCCACGGCATCGCGCTGAACATCAGGCTGACGAGCACGGTCACGGGCCGGACGACGAACAGGATGAGCAGCAGGAAGATCACGAACCGCGCCTGGAACCGCTCGATCACGCTCCAGTCGAGCGTCGCCGACAGGATGATGAAGACGCCCGAGATCAGCAGGACCGCGAGATCCTCCTTGAAATGCTTCAGTGCGGCGGTCGACTGGGTCGGGCGGTTCGCCATTACGACCCCCATGATCGTGACGGTGATCAGTCCGGTCTCGTGCTTGATCAGATCCGCCGCGACGAAGCCCGCGATCACGGCGACCAGCACGACCGGAACCTTGAGATATTCCGGAATATAGCCACGCCGGAACGCGCTGGTCATCGCGAACCCCAGCAGCGCCCCCAGCCCGCCCGCGGCCAGCGTCGCGGCGGCGACATCGAACCCGATCGCGACCGCATCGCGATCCGGCCCGATGTACGAAATATACGCGAAAATCGCGACCGCGAGCAGCGCGCCGATCGGGTCGTTGACGATGCCTTCCCATTTCAGCGTGTCGCGCACCGTGTTGGGCACGCGCAGCGTGCGCAGCATCGGCCCGATCACGGTCGGCCCGGTGACGACCAGAATCCCGCCGAACAGCGCAGAGATGCCGAGCGGCAGCCCCGCGGCGTAATGCGCCGCCATCGTGCCGAGCCCCCAGCCGATCGGCACGCCGACCAGCACCAGCCGCAGCACCGCACCGCCCGCATGGCGCAGTTCACGAAAATTGAGGCTGAGCCCGCCTTCGAACAGGATCACCGCGACCGCCAGCTTGATGATCGGCTGCTGAAGCGCCCCGAAGTCGCGCTGCGGATCGATCAGCCCCGTCACCGGCCCGGCGATGATTCCCGCGATCAGCATCAACGCGATGGCGGGCCGGTTGATTCGCCACGCGATCCACTGCGCCCCGATTCCCAGGATGCCGATGAGCGCGAGTTTGACGATAAGCGAATCGAATAGCAGCGGCCGTCCCCCGATGGCGTGTCGCGATCAACCATTTGCCGGATCGGCGGTTCCACGCCATGATCGCGGCGCAAAGGAGCGTGGATATGCCCGTACACGGCATCGGTGGCTTGTTCTTTCGCGCGCGCGACCCCGACGCGCTCAGTACCTGGTATCGCGATCATCTCGGCATCGGCGCTGGCTGCACGCCCGATGGCGGTGACAGCGACCCGTGGAGCTGGCGGACCGAGGGCGGCCCCGTCGTCTTCGCGCCGTTCAAGGCGGACACCGACTATTTCGCCGCCGACAAGCAATGGATGCTGAATTTGCGGGTCAGCGGGCTCGACGCGCTGGTCGATAGCCTCGCCACCAAGGGCGTCGCGACCGAACGCCGCGCGGAATGGGATTCACCAGAGACGGGACGCTTCGCACGCCTCCACGATCCCGACGGCAACGCGATCGAGCTGTGGGAACCCCCCGCCGACGCCTGACATGGCAAGGGCCGATCCGCGCGATACGCGGACCGGCCCTCACTGGTCGGTACGACTAGATCAGAACTTGCCGCGAAGCGTCACGCCGTAGGTGCGCGGCTCCGAAAGGAACTGCGAGAAGATCTGGCGACCACCCGGATACTGCGGGTCCTGGAACGCCGCGCTGGTGCCGCCCGCCTGGAACGGCGAGTTGAACGCGACCTGCGCATAATTCTGGTTGGTCAGGTTCTGGCCCCACAGCTCGATCGCAAAGCGGTCGTCCGGCGCTCGGATGCCGATCCGCGCGTTAACCAGCGTGTAGCCATCCTGGCCCTTTTGCGGGAAGAGATCGGAGCCGGTGTTATAGTCGCTGGTCGTGCGACTATCGACATAGAACAGCGCCGAATAGCCGCTGTCGCCGATCTGTGGAGTCCACGATACCGACGTCGTCGCGACGATGTCCGCCGAATTCGACAGCGTGCTGCCCGGCAGGACGCGGAGCGCGGGATCGAGCGGCCCGCCGTTCAGGTTGCCGGCGAGCTGATCACGATAGCGCGTGTCGGTCAGCGTCATGCCGAGCGCCACGCGGAAATCGCGCACCGGGACGATCGCCGCTTCGAGTTCGATACCCTTGGCGCGGACGCCGTAGCCGACATCGCCCGCCGGGCAGCGGCCCGTCGTTGCGCTCAGATCGCGATCGCCGCCGTTCAAGTTGGATGAACAGCCGTTGATATTCTGGACCAGGAAGACACTGCCGTTGAAGGTGTTCAGCTGGAAATTCTTGAAATCCTGGACGAACGCGGTCGCGCTGAGCGAGAACGGCCCGGTCGCGTATTTCGCGCCGACTTCATACGCGTTCACGGTTTCCGGGGTGAACTGCAGCCCCTTCACCAGCGCCTGCGCACCACCCGCCGCCGCGAACGGCAGGATCGGAGATTTCAGCGCCGACCGATCGAGGTTGAACCCGCCCGCCTTATAACCACGCGAATAGCTGCCGTAGAGGAGCAGGTCGTCGATCGGCTTCCAGGACAGGATCGCGGTGCCGGTGAACTGATCCTCGTTACGACGATCGTTGATGCTGACGCCGTTCAGCTCCGACGTCGAATTGCCCTGGCACGACAACCCGATGAGTCCGCCAGCGACCGCGGCGAGCCCGGGGTTGGCCAGCAGCGGCACGAGCGCATTCTGGTTGGCGACGCAGGCGGTGTTGTCGTTCCCAAACCTCGCGTCGAACCTCTTGCGTTCGTTGGTGTAGCGCACGCCCAGCGTCAGATCGACCGTCGAAGTGACGTGGAAGATATTGTGGGTGAAGATCGCATAGTTGCGGCTGTTCTGGTTGTAGACGTCGAGCGTCGATCCCTTGTCGTTGATTCCGTCGAGACGCAGCAGCGATGCGAGAACGGTCGGCCCGACCGGCCCGAACGCGCCCGAAAATGCGGCCTGCGAGGCAACGCAACCCGCCGCCGCGGGATTGTACAGACCGGCGAGCGCGGTGCCCGAAATCAGGCGGCACGTCGCGAACCGGCCATATTGGTTGCCGAAGCGCAGATTGTCGGTGACCCTCAAATCCTCGTTGGCGAAGAACCCGCCAACCAGCCAGTCCAGCTTGCCGTTGAACAACGTGCCGTTCAGCCGCACTTCCTGCGTGAAGGTGTGGAATTGGCGCGCCGAATTGCCGTCGGCTGCACGGTACAGGATGTCGACCGTGCTGTAATCGGTGTCCGACCCCTGGTCCGACCGGTATTCGCGATACCCGGTGATCGAGGTGAGCTTCACCCCCCCCAGATTATAGTCGATCTGGCCCGAGAAGCCGTAATCCTTGGTCACGCCTTCGTAGCTGCGCCCGGGGCTGACCGACAGCGTACGGTCGTAACCGGGGTTGGTCACGCGGCCGAGCGGCTGGCCGAGATCGCGCAGCACGTTGACGATGTTGTTGCCATTGTCGCCCGCGCCGAGCCCGGCGTTGACCGAGGTGACCGGGTTGTTGAGGTTGCCGACCGACGGGTTGGTCGTCCGCCCGACGTAGATGGCGCCGCAGCAATTCTCGTCGCGATAGGTGTAATCCGCGATCAACCGGACCGACAGGTCGCTCGACGGTTCGAACAGCACCGAGCCGCGGACGAAATAGCGATCGCGATTGTTGACGTCGGTCTTGTTGGTGGGGTCATAATAGAAACCGTCGCGCTTGACGTACACACCGTCGACGCGCGCCGCGATCGTGGAGGTTAGCGGCACGTTCACGTTCCCGGCGAGGCGCCAGTAATCGTAATTGCCATAGGTCACTTCGCCGCCCGCGCTGATCCGGTCGAGGCTCGGGGCCTTGCTGATGATGCTGATGAGGCCGGCCGACGAATTGCGCCCGCCGAGCGTGCCCTGTGGCCCGCGCAACACCTCGACCCGATCGATCTCGCCGAGTTCGTTGAGCCCGATGCCCGAGCGCGAACGATAGACGCCATCGATGAACACCGCGACCGAGCTTTCGAGGCCGGGATTGTCGCCGACGGTACCGATGCCGCGGATGCGTGCCGAGCCGTTGGCTTCCGAGCCAGTCGACGACACCAACAGTGACGGCGCGAGCTGGTTGAGCTGGCGGATGTCGTTGGCACCCGAATTCTGGAGCGTCGCGGCGCTGATCGCCGAAACCGCGACCGGCACGTCGGACAGCTGTTGCGCGCGGCCCTGTGCGGTGATGACGATGTCACCCGCATAGCCGTCGTCGACCGCGGGGGCCGGGGCTTGCGTTACCGCTGCCGCATCGGTGTCCGGGGTCGGGGTCTGACCGCTCTGCTGGGTCGCGGCGGTGTCAGGGGAGTTGTTCTGCGCCGCGGCGGGGGCGGCGATCGCGATAACAGCGGCAGACAGCAGATACGCGGTGGTGCGCATGGGACATTCTCTCCTGATTCGAATATGCGGTTTGGCGCCGCCTAGTCTCCCTTAGGTGAGAGCGTCTAGGAAATTATCCGCGCGACTCGCGTTTTCGAACCCGGTGTCGCCCGCACGCCACACCTTGGCCGACCCGGCCATGTCTCTTGTAACGGCGTGACGCTACGGCGTGGCCGTGTCCACGCCATCACCGCAGCCGCACATCAGATAGGGCGAACGACGGGTCGCGCGAAAGTCTCGCGCCGACATCGCCTTATTTAGGGGAGAGGACCATCAGCATCTGGCGCCCTTCCATCCGGGGATACGCCTCGACCTTGGCGACCTCGTTGGTTTCCTCGGCGACGCGCTGGAGTACCGCCATGCCGAGCTGGCCGTGGCTGAGCTCGCGACCGCGGAATCGCATCGTCACCTTGACCTTGTCGCCGTCGCCGATGAACTCGACGACCTTCTTCATCTTGGTGTCATAATCGTGGTCGTCGATGTTGGGACGCATCTTGATCTCTTTGATCTCCTGCGTCTTCTGGCTCTTGCGTGCGAGGTTCGCCTTTTTTTGCGCCTCGTACTTGAACTTGCCGACATCGAGGAACTTGGCGACGGGCGGATCCGCGTTGGGGGATACCTCGACCAGATCGAGGCCCAGCTCCTGCGCCTGCTCCATCGCTTCGCGGGTGAACATCACACCGAGATTCTCGCCCTCGTGATCGATCACGCGAACTTTCTGGCTCTGGATGAATTCGTTGTAGCGCGGGCCGTTCATTGCGGGCTGCATCGGCCGGCGCATCATGGGAGGACGTATGGGTATTGCTCCTTAATACTGACAGTGATCCAATGTAGGCGATTTGCGCGGCGATTTAAAGGCGTCGTTGCGCACGACGGTGCGTCGCCCGACCCTCGTGCTCCGCCTTTGCGACAAGCAGCGCAGCGTCACGCGACGAGATCGGGCGGAGTTGCCTCCGCGCTCAGCATCTCGATCGCGGCGGCGAGGGTCAGGATGTCCTGGCCCTGGCTGCCGAGCCGCCGCAGCGCGATCGTGCCCTCCTCCGCCTCGCGCTTACCGACGACGAGCAGGTTGGGAACCTTCGCCAGGCTGTGTTCGCGGACCTTGTAGTTGATCTTTTCGTTGCGCAGGTCGGTGTCGACGCGAAGCCCCGCCTTGCGCAATTCGGCGGCGACCTGTTCGGCATAATCGTCGGCATCGCTGACGATCGTCGCGACCACCGCCTGGACCGGGCTGAGCCACAGCGGAAAACGCCCCGCGTGATGTTCGATCAGGATGCCAATGAAGCGTTCGAACGTGCCGAGGATCGCGCGGTGGAGCATGATCGGGCGGTGCCGATTGCCGTCCTCGCCGACATAGCTCGCATCGAGCCGCTCGGGGAGCACCGTATCAGCCTGGATCGTGCCGACCTGCCACGTCCGCCCGATCGCGTCGGTCAGATGGAATTCAAGCTTGGGAGCGTAGAACGCGCCCTCACCCGGCAATTCCTCCCAGCCGTATTCGGGCGTTGCCCGACCGCTCGCGATCACCCCGTCGCGCAACGTCTGTTCGGCCTTGTCCCACATCGCATCGTCGCCGAAGCGCTTATCGGGGCGCAACGCGAGCTTGATTGCGTAACTCTCGAAGCCGAGGTCGCGATAGACGCTGTCGAGCAGGTCGCAGAACCCCTTGATTTCGTCGGTCAACTGATCCTCGCGCACGAAGATATGTGCGTCGTCCTGCGTGAACTGGCGCACGCGCATGATCCCGTGGAGCGCGCCATGCGGCTCGTTGCGATGGCAGCAGCCGAATTCGGCCATCCGGATCGGCAGGTCACGATAGGATTTGATCCCCTGACGGAAAATCAGCACGTGCGCGGGGCAGTTCATCGGCTTTAGCGCCATCAGATCGGCGGTGCCCGAGAATATTTCGCCTTCGTCCTCGGCATTGGGAATCTCGTCGGGGACGACGAACATGTTCTCGCGATACTTGCCCCAATGGCCCGATTGCTCCCATTGGCGCGCGTCCATCAGCTGGGGCGTCTTTACCTCTTCATAGCCAGCCGCGTCGAGGCGGCGGCGCATATACGCCTCGAGCTGCCGCCACAGAATATAGCCCTTGGGATGCCAGAATACCGACCCCTGCGCTTCGGGCTGGAGGTGGAACAGGTCCATCTCCTGGCCGATCTTGCGATGGTCGCGCTTGCCCGCTTCCTCGAGCATCAACAGATGCGCGTCGAGCTGCTTCTTGTTGAGCCAACCCGTCCCGTAGATCCGGCTGAGCATCGCATTCTGCTGATCGCCGCGCCAATAGGCGCCCGACACCCGCGTCAGCTTGAACGCCTGCGGGTCGAGTTTGCCCGTCGAGGCCAAGTGTGGCCCGCGACACATGTCGAGCCATGCGCCCTCCCCCGTACCCGCCTTGTAGACCGTCAGTTCCTCGTCGTCGGGGAGTTCGGCGGCCCATTCGGCCTTGAACGTCTCACCCTTCGCGCGCCACCGTTCGATCAACCGTTCGCGCGTCCAGACCTCGCGGATCAGCGGCTGGTCGGCGGCGATCACCTTGCGCATCTCCGCCTCGATCGCGGGCAGGTCCTCCTCGGTGAAGGGACCGTGGTCGGCGCTCGGCGCGAAGTCATAGTAGAAACCGTCGTCGGTCGACGGGCCAAAGGTTATCTGCGTCCCCGGGAACAGGTTCTGCACCGCCTCGGCAAGGACATGCGCATAATCGTGGCGCGCAAGTTCGAGCGCGTCGGCCTCGTCGCGATTGGTCACCAGCGCCAGGCGGGTATCGCCCTCGAACGGGCGCATAATGTCGCGCAATTCGCCATCGACCCGCGCGGCGATCGCGGCTTTGGCGAGGCCGGGGCCGATCGCCGCGGCGACATCCGCTGGAGTCGAGCCCGGCGCGACGTCGCGCACCGAACCATCGGGAAGCGTGATCGAATACATGTTCATGGCCGGGTTCCTGCTTGTCTGCGCGCGCTTAGACAAGCGCGCGGTCCGAGAAAAGAGCGTCCGGTGGTGGCAGGATGGGGTGATGGACGCTCATTCTCACCCGATCCGGGTGAGCGCCGCGGTACTACGTCGGCTAGACGCGCGCGCGGAGCCCCCGGGCGACCGAGGTGGTGGTAGTCATCAAGATTACGGCGTGCATCATCGGACGGTATATAGCGATCGACGTCGGGTCGCGCCAGTCGACGCGCCTCAGACCACCCCGAACGGTACCACATGATTGTCCTGCGTATGCCCGACCCGCGCGCGGCCGAGATACGGCACGCCCATGTCGCGGCTCCACCGGATCATCATATAATCCAGCGTCTCGCCCCAAGGGGGCGTGTTTTCCTGGACATCGGTCACCGCGCCCAGCCGCAGCCCCGCGATCCCCTTCAGTTGCGTCGCGTTGGCAAGCGTGAACAGCAGCCGATCGATATTGTACATCGGCTCCGACACCTCCTCGACGATCAGCACATGATCGGTCAGGTCGGGCATCCACGGCGTGCCGATCAGCGACCCCAGGATCGCCAGGTTGAACGCCACCGACGGCTGGCCGTCCAGCCCCGGTTCGAACCCCGCCCGGTCACCGCGCGCCAGCCAGCCCAGCGCGCGCGCGACGCTCTGGTCGCCGTCGGTGCGATTGATGTCGCTGACCATCGGGCCGTGGACGGGATGCCCGATCCGCCGCGCATAAAGCGCGCCCAGCAGGAACCCCATGTCGGAATAGCCGCAATATTTCTTGCGCCGCGCGGGCTCCTTCAGTTCGGGCATCGCAAGCTTGAGAAGGCGGTTCGACCCGTAGCCGCCGCGATAGAACCAGATCGCATCGATCGCGGGATCGTTGGCATATTCGACCAGCGCCGCGGCGCGCGCGAAATCGGATCCGGCAAAATGCCCGTCGGTGGTGAAACATTGCGGGTGAAACACCAGCTCGACCTCGGGAAACGCCGCCGCGCAATAGGCGGTGATCGGCGCCACCGCGGTATCGTTCGCGCGACTTGCGGGCGCGAGAACGCCGATTTTCATAGCGCGTCTCCCCGCTTGCCCCGATCCATCAAACCGCCGATAGCCCGCCGCGATGCGACACGGCAAATCCTGTTTCCCCGATTCCTGTTTCTTCGTTGGTATCGGCGGGTCGGGGATGATGCCGCTCGCGATGATCCTCGCGGGCCGCGGCGCGCACGTCGCGGGCTCCGATCGCAGCCTCGACCAGGGCCGCGTCCCCGCCAAGTTCGACGATCTTCGCGCCAAGGGCGTTGCGCTGTTCAAGCAGGACGGCAGCGGCATCCACTCCGCCGACCAGCTCGTCATCGCCTCGGCCGCGGTCGAGGAGACGGTCGCGGACATCGTCGCAGCGAACCGCCTCGGATGCCCGCGCGCGACCCGCGCCGAGATGTTGAGCGACCTGTTCAACGACGCATCGCTGCCGATCGGCGTCGCGGGGACGAGCGGCAAATCGACCGTGACCGGGATGATCGGCTGGATCCTCCATACCTGCGGGCGCGATCCCACGGTCATGAACGGTGCGGTCATGAAGAATTTTGCGCGCGCCGATTCGCCGTTTGCGAGCTCGTTGGTCGGTCAGGGCGCGGCGTTCGTCAGCGAGGTCGACGAAAGCGACGGATCGATCGCGCGCTATGTCCCGCGGATCGCGGTGCTCAACAACCTCAGCCTCGATCACAAATCGATCGACGAACTCCGCACGCTGTTCGCCGGTTTCATCGGCAAAGCCGAGACCGCGATCGTCAATCTCGACAATGTCGAGGCCGCCGCGCTCGCCGCCGCGTTGCCGCCCGAACGCGTTCATGGCTTCGCGCTCGACCGCGACGCCGATTTCGCCGCGCGCGATATCGAGGAAGCGCCGTTCAGTAGCGGCTTCACGCTGTGCGTCGGGGGCAATCGCGTTGCCGTCAGGCTCCAGGTGCCGGGGCGGCATAATGTGGCGAATGCCTTGGCGGCGATCGCGGCAAGCGTCGCGGCAGGCGTGTCGCTCGCCGATGCGGTCGCCGCCATCGCAGGCTTTACGGGATTGCGCCGCCGCTTCGACCTCGTCGGTCTCGTCGGCGAGGGCGCGGAACCGATCGCGGTGATCGACGATTTCGCGCACAACCCCGACAAGATCGCCGCGACGCTCGACACCCTCCATGCGTTTCCGGGCCGGTTGCTGATGCTGTTCCAGCCGCACGGGTTCGGTCCGCTGAAGCAGATGCGCCGCGAACTCGTCGACGCCTTCGCCGCGCGGATGCGCGCCGGCGACGTACTGATCCTCGCCGATCCCGCCTATTTCGGTGGCACCGTCGCGCGCGAGGTGACGAGCGCGGACCTGATCGGCGACATCGCCGCACTTGGCCATGATGCGCGCCATATCGCCGACCGGTCTGCCGCCGCCGCGACGCTGATTGCCGAAGCGCGTGGCGGTGACCGCATCGTCGTGATGGGCGCGCGCGACGACACGCTCAGCCTGCTCGCCGCCGACATGGTGACGGCACTCGGCGAACGGTTCCCCTCCCCCGGTTGATCGAGCGCTTCGCGTCAGGCGGCGTTGTCGATCCCGAGTTCGCCGAGCTTGCGGTAGAGCGTCGAGCGCCCGATCCCCAGCCGTCGCGCCACCTCGGTCATGCGCCCGCGGTAATGGCCGATCGCGAGGCGGATGACGTCGGCCTCGATATCCTCGAGCGGGCGCAGATTGCCGTCGGCGCGGAACAGCGTGACCCCGCCGCCATTGACGCTGGCCGCTGGCCCGGTGCGGCGATGGCCGAGCGCAGCGATCTGGGGGAAGTCGGCGCGGGTCAGCGCGGCGCCTTCGCACAGCACCGCGGCGCGAAACAGCGCATTCTGGAGCTGGCGGACATTGCCCGGCCAGTCATATTCTACGAGCAACGCGAGCGCGTCGTCGGTGATTCCCAGCGAGGTGAGCCCCGGCTGCTGCGCGATCCGCGCGAGCAAATGGCGCGCAAGCGCGGGGACATCCCCGGTGCGTTCGCGCAGCGGCGGGATCGTCACCTGGACGACGTTGAGCCGATAATAGAGGTCTTCGCGGAAATTGCCCGCCTCGACCTCGTCGAGCAGGCGTTTGTTGGTCGCCGCGATGACGCGGACATCGACGTGGCGGGGATGCCGCGCACCGATTGGCTGGACCTCGCCCGACTGGAGGACCCGGAGCAGCTTGACCTGCGCGTCGAGCGGCATCTCGCCGACCTCGTCGAGAAACAGCGTGCCGCCGTCGGCGTCCTGGAACTTCCCGATCTTGCGTTCGAACGCGCCGGTGAATGCGCCCTTCTCGTGGCCAAACAGCTCGCTTTCGACGAGGTTGGCGGGGATCGCACCGCAGTTGAGCGTGATCATCGGCTTCTTCGCGCGCGGCGAGGCGGCGAGGATCGCTTCGGCGACGACTTCCTTGCCGACCCCGCTCTCGCCCTCGATCAGCACCGGCACGCGCGCGCGCGCGGCCTTGGCTGCGATGGCGAGCGCGGCGCGGAAATCGGGCGACGAACCGACGATCTCGTCGAACGCGAGCAGCGCGGGAATTTTCTCGGTCAGCGGGCGCAATTCGCCATGGTCCTCGCCCGACACCGCCGCATCGAGCGCGGCGAGCAGCCGTTCGGGGGCGAGCGGCTTGACCAGGAAATCGGTCGCACCCGCGCGCATGGCCTCGACCGCCTGCGCGACCGAACCGTTGGCGGTGAGCACCAGGATGGGGAGCGCGGGGCGGCGCTCGCGCAATTCCGCGATCAGCCGGGTGGCGTCCTCCTGCGGTGACCAATGATCGATCAGGATCGCATCGAGCTGCATCCCGTCCTGCGTCCCCAGCGTCGCGATGCCCATTTCGGCGTCCGACGCGAAGATCGAACGCCACCCACCCCGCGCGGCGAGCGCCGCAACCAGGCGGCGCTGGGCGGGCTCGTCGTCGATCAACAGAAGCAGGCGCTGTCCGTTGCGCGTCATTATTCATCCCGTCCCGGTTCGGGACCTGATGTAGCGCGCGCCGGTAAAGGCGGGATTAAGCGAACCGGCGGCGGCCGCGCGCGGCGGGGCTTGAGGCTGACGGTTGCGAGCGTTAAGGATCGTCGCCGCAAACGTTCAATTCAGGGATCGATCTCGATGGCTGCACACGGCGACATGAACATCAAGGCGCATGCCTCGACCTATGACCGCGTCATGGCGATGCTGAAATGGGGTACGGTCGGCTGCGCATTCATTGCAGCGATCGTCATCTGGCTGATCGCGTAAATCGTTGAAGATCGCCGTCCTCAAGGAGCAGGTGGACGGCGAACAGCGCGTCGCCGCGACCCCCGAAACCGTCAAGAAATTCATCGCGCTCGGCGCTGAGATCGGGGTCGAGGGCGGCGCGGGGCTGACCGCGTCGATCGACGATGCGGCCTATGCGGCGGCAGGCGCGACGGTGGCGGATCGCGCGGCGACGCTCGCGGATGCGGGCATCGTGCTGGGGGTCCAGGCACCCGATCCTGCCAACCTGCGCGGCGCGGCATCGGGGGCGTGGATCGTCGCGGCGATGAACCCGTTCGGTACCGGTCCGGGCGGCGGTCGCGCGACGATCGATGCCTATGCCAACGCGGGCTACGAAGCGCTCGCGATGGAATTCATGCCGCGGATCACCCGCGCGCAGTCGATGGACATATTGTCGTCGCAGTCGAACCTGTCGGGCTACAAGGCGGTGCTCGACGCCGCGGCCGAATATGGCCGCGCCTTCCCGATGATGATGACCGCGGCGGGGACGGTCAGCGCCGCCAAGGTGTTCGTGATGGGGGTCGGGGTGGCCGGGCTCCAGGCGATCGCGACCGCGCGGCGGCTCGGCGCGCAGGTTTCCGCCACCGACGTCCGCTCGGCGACCAAGGAACAGATCCAGAGCCTCGGCGCGAAGCCGATCTTCGTCGAGAATGTCGCAGGGATCGAGGGCGAAGGCTCGGGCGGCTACGCCGGCGAGATGAGCGACGAATACAAGGCCGCGCAGGCCAAGCTGGTGTCGTCGCATATCGCCAAGCAGGATATCGTCATCACCACCGCGCTGATCCCCGGCCGCCCCGCCCCGCGCCTCATCAGCGATGCGCAGATCGCGACGATGCGGGCCGGCAGCGTGATCGTCGATCTCGCGGTCGAAGCGGGCGGCAATGTCGAGGGCGCGGTCGCGGGCGAGGTCATCACGGTCCACGGCGTCAAGATCGTCGGCCACCGCAACGTACCCAGCCGCCTCGCCGCCGACACCTCCGCACTATTCGCGCGCAACCTCTTCAATTTCCTGTCGACCTTCTGGGACAAGGACGCGGGGCGACCCGTCCTCGACGAGGAAATCGGCGACGCGGTGCGGCTGACGCAGGGTGGCAAGATCGTGAACCCACGGTTGCTGAGTTAGTTGGCAGGTGCCGACAAGCTTCTCGAGGCGATGCGCGCGAATCCGCGCGACTGGCGGATCGGCGATATCAAGCGTCTTTGCGACGCGTTTGGCGTCACTTGCAGCCCACCGCGCAAGGGGTCACATTACAAGGTATCGCATGGAACGATGCCGATGATCCTGACGATCCCCGCGCATCGTCCGATCAAACCGGTCTATGTTCGCGATCTCGTCGCGTTCGTCGATGCCGTTCGGGAGCAAAGCGCATGAACCCGCAGGACTATGAGGTCGATATCCGGCCGCTCGCGGAGAAGGACGGCGGCGGATTCGTCGCGACCGTGCCCGACCTTCCCGGTTGCCGGTCCGACGGCGCGACCCCGCACGAGGCGCTCACCAACGCCTATGATGCGATCGCCTGCTGGATCGAAGGTGCCGAGGAACTCGGTCGGGCCGTGCCATCGCCGCGCCGCGCCGCGGCTTGAAAGGGGAATTCATGGACTTCATCTCGATCCTGTCGATTTTTGTGCTGGCGTGTTTCGTCGGCTATTTCGTCGTCTGGGCGGTGACGCCCGCGCTCCACACCCCGCTGATGGCGGTGACCAACGCGATCTCCAGCGTCATCATCGTCGGCGCGCTGATCGCCGCGGCGGCGGTCGGGCTCGGCGGCAGCGGCGCGGTGTCGAAGGGCCTCGGGCTGGTCGCGGTCGCGCTGGCGAGCGTCAACATCTTCGGCGGCTTCGCGGTTACCGCGCGGATGCTCGCGATGTACAAGAAAAAGGAACGACCGGCGGTCGTATCCAAATAGTTCGTCATCCCGGCGCAGACCGGGATCCATCGTGCCTGCGGTATTGGTGGAAAGATGGGCCCCGGCCTTCGCCGGGGTGACGACAAGGGGAGTGGAATGGAACACGCGATTTCGGTGAATCCCTGGGCGTCGCTCGCGTATCTGGTCGCGGGGGTGTGCTTCATCCTCGCGCTGCGCGGGCTGTCGAGCCCGGCGTCGAGCCAGCGCGGCAACCGCTTCGGCATTATCGGCATGACGATCGCGGTCGTGACGACGCTGGTGACGCATGTGCCGACGTTCCGCGCGGGGATCGATTGGGTCACCGTCGCCGAAATCCTCGCCGCGATCGGCATCGGCGCGGCGATCGGTCTCGTCACCGCGCGGCGGATCGCGATGACCGACATGCCGCAGCTCGTCGCCGCGTTCCACAGCTTGGTCGGGCTCGCCGCGGTGCTGGTCGCCGCCGCCGCCTATCTCAACCCGCAGGCGTTCGGGATCGCCGACATGGTGATCCCGATGATCGGGCAGCCGTTCGCGGTGATCCACCAGGTTAGCCGCGTCGAAATGGGCCTCGGCGTCGCGATCGGCGCGATTACCTTTTCGGGCAGCGTAATCGCGTTCCTGAAACTCAACGGCAACATGGGCGGCAAGCCGATCATGCTGCCCGGGCGCCACGTCATCAACCTCGCGGTGCTCGCCGGAATCCTAGGGCTGATCGCCTATTTCACAACCGACCAGAGCGCCTGGGTATTCTGGACGATCACCGCGCTCAGTTTCGCGATCGGGTTCCTGCTGATCATCCCGATCGGCGGCGCGGATATGCCGGTCGTCGTCTCGATGCTCAACAGCTATTCGGGCTGGGCGGCCGCCGCGATGGGGTTCACGCTCCACAACAGCGCGATGATCATCACCGGCGCGCTGGTCGGATCGTCGGGCGCGATCCTGTCGTACATCATGTGCCGCGCGATGAACCGCAGCTTCATCAGCGTCATCGCGGGTGGCTTTGGTGCCGATACCGGCGGCGGCGGTGCCGCGGCGGCGACCGACCGGCCGTGGAAGCGCGGCTCCGCCGAAGATGCGGCATTCCTGCTCAGCCAGGCCGAACAGGTCATCATCGTCCCCGGCTACGGCATGGCGGTGGCGCAGGCGCAACATGTGCTGCGCGAAATGGGAGACAAGCTGAAAGAACATGGCGTCCGCATCAAATACGCGATCCACCCGGTCGCGGGGCGGATGCCGGGGCACATGAACGTGCTGCTCGCAGAGGCCAACGTGCCGTATGACGACGTGTTCGAACTGGAGGACATCAATTCGGAATTCGCGCAGACCGACGTCGCGTTCGTCATCGGCGCCAACGATGTCACCAATCCGGCGGCGAAGACCGACAAGACCTCGCCGATCTACGGCATGCCCGTCCTGGATGTCGAAAAGGCGAAGACCGTCCTGTTCATCAAACGCAGCATGGGCGGTGTCGGTTACGCCGGAGTCGACAATGATGTGTTCTATATGGACAACACGATGATGCTGCTCTCCGATGCCAAGAAGATGGTCGAAGAGATCGTCAAGTCGCTCGACTAGACTGGACAGCGACCGCGTCATGATGGAATAATGGCGTAGGACGACTATCCGCGCGACCCGGGTAGATCGATTTTGATTGCGCACGTCCGTCGATCGGCGGTGGCGCATCGCGATCGTTCGATGGGGGGCAGTCATGACGCGCGAACCGGACCCGATGACGAGCTACGCCGACACCGCGGCGCCGCCCGTCGTGCTGGTTGGCGACGCGGCGACCGCGGCTGACCCGATCGCGGCGATCCGCATGGTCGGGGCGCGGCTGCTCGAGCGGATCGACTGGGTGGATGCGCCGCGATCGATCGGGCGGCACGCGGCGCGCCCGGTGCTGCTGCTCGAGATCGAGGGCACGCCCGACCACATCGTCGAGGCGGCGCTCCCCGCCATCGCCGCGTCCGTCCAGGCACTCGACCTCCAAATCGTCGTGGCGCTGGCGACATCGCAAATCGACTTGGTCACCGCGCATCTCATGGGCGGGCGGGCGCAGATGCTGTGTGAACCGACGGTCGCCGATCGCATCGTCGCGCTGACGATTGCGATCGAGGCCAGCCACGGCACCGTCCTCCACGACAGCTGGCGCGAAACCGAGACCGCGCGGCTCCGGCGGCTGCATGATGAGGTCGCGCGGATCGCGGAAATCCTCACCCAGCTGACGCGAATCGACCAGCCGTTCAAGGCCGACATCGAGGATCGACGGCGCGGGTACGATGCGGGGCCGATCGACGCGGGTGATATCGCCGCGCAAGATGTTCGGCGCGCGATCCGCGGCCGGCGATTGCGCGATCAGTTCTTCGGCGAGGGACTGTTCGAAGACCCGGCGTGGGACATGCTGCTCGACCTCTATGCCGCCGAACTCGAGGGCTCCCAGGTATCGGTGTCGAGCCTGTGCATCGCCTCCGCGGTCGCGCCGACGACTGCGCTGCGGTGGATTTCCAAGCTGACCGACAGCGGCCTGCTGGTGCGGCACGCCGACACCGTCGATCGCCGCCGGGCCTTCATGACGCTGGCGCCGTCGGTGAGCGAAGCGATGCGTGGCTATTGGCGCGCATTGCAACGCGCCGATCTCAAGCTGGGGTGACGCGGCGGGCTTGCAGAAACCATGCGCTGCGGGCATTGGCATCCCATCGACCGTCGCGGAGCAACGCGGCGGGTCGGGCGCTTAGCTCAGCTGGTAGAGCGGCTCGTTTACACCGAGTAGGTCGGCGGTTCGAACCCGTCAGCGCCCACCATTTCTACAGCGTGCGGACCAGCATCGTCGCGACCGCGATCCAGGGCGGATCGGCGACGACCAATTGGCGCGCGCCGGGACCGGGGGGCAACAGGTGGAGCCGGTCGCCCGCTTCGCGCCCGATCAGGCGACCGAACACGAACCGCCCGCCGGGGCGCGGCACCAGCACGTCACGGTTAAGCGCGCGCGCAAACGCGTCGGGGGCGAGCATCGCGCACCAGATCCGGTCGTCCGTGCGGTAATCGCCGACACTCGCGACGACGGTGACCGCTACCGCGCCGGGAGCCGCAACCGGCGGCGTCGCATGAAGCGGGCTGCGGGGGGCGTGCGCGCCGTCGCCGTCGAGCAGCGCCGCGACGGGCAGCGTCGTGCGATCGGGCAGTGTGACGAGATCGCCCGCCGCGACCCCGAGCGCCGCCGCGATCCGGTTGAGCCACGCGACCGACACGGTGCGGGTGCCGGTTTCGAGCCGACCGATGGTCTGCGCGGTCGTCGGCGGATCGCAGGCGCGCGCGACATGCTCCAGCGTCAGCCCCTTGGCGCGGCGGACTTCGCGGATCGCGGTGATCATCCGGATTCTCCTATCTGGTTATTTCTCTGTCCTACAACGATCCGCTCCTGGCAAGTACGTCCGCGACGGGGTAAGGAGAAGGCGATGCGCGAACTGGTGGAACGGCAGGTCGGCCTGGGACGCAGCGTGACGGTAAACCTGCGCGAATCGCCGCTCGGCTGGCTCGCCGCCCGCGGGCTGGTCGACCCGCGGCAGGTCGAGGCGGGCGAACGGCTGCGCGGCGATTACGAAACCGCGCAGATCGCGCCGGGAACGACGATGCGCTGGGATGTCGTCCGGGTCGACGGCGGCGGGGGTGACGGGCTCGATCCCGGCCTCGCGCAGATCGCGGCAAAACGGCGATTCGATGCCGCGATCGCCGCGGTCGGGCCGGGGCTGTCGGATATTTCATGGCGGGTGGTGTGCGCGGGCGAAGCCCTTCCCGTCGCGGAGAAGGGGCTGGGCTGGCCGACGCGGTCGGGGCGGCTGGTGTTGACGCTGGCGCTCGACCGGCTCGCGGATCATTACCGGTTGCGGTAGGAAGCGGCATCGCGGCCAGAGGATATGTCATGCGGTTCGAGATCGTAAAATGCCACGGGTCGGGAAACGACTTCCCGCTGATCGATGCCCGCGGGATCGTGCTGAGCGACGATGAGTGGGCCGCGGTCGCGCGCGCGCTCGCCGATCGCCGCGGGCCGGTCGGCGGCGATGGCCTGTTGCTGTTGCTGCCGGGTAGCGACGACGCGGCCTTCGCGATGTCGATGCGCAACAGCGATGGATCCGAAGCGGAGACGTGCCTCAACGGGCTGCGCTGCGTCGCGCGGATGGGATTCGCGGCGACCGGGGTCGCGGCGGCCGTAGTCACGCTGAAGACATCGATCGCGCGGGTCGAGCGCGCCGACGATGTCGCCGCGGGTGTTTATGGCGTGCGCGAGACCGCGGGGCCGGCGTCGCTCGACAGCGCTGCGTGGCCCGCCGACCTGGGCACCGACGCACCCGTGATCGACGCGGTGATTCCGGCGATGCACAGCGACCGGCGGTTCACCGCGGTGGCGATGCCCAACCCGCATCTGGTGACGTTCGTCGACGCGATCGACGAGCACGAACTGGTCGCGCTGGGCGAACGGTGCGAAGCCGCACCCCCCTGGCTGCCGCGCCGCGCCAACGTGTCGTTCGTCCGGGTGCTGGGATCCGGGCGGTTGTTCGTGCGGACGTTCGAGCGCGGGGTCGGGCTGACCGACAGTTGCGGCAGCGCGATGGCGGCGTCGACCTATGCGGCGTGCCTGTCCGGTCGCATGGCCTTCGGCGACGAGCTGATGGTGCTGAACCGTGGCGGACTGGTGAAGGCATCGGCGAGCGCGGAAGCGATGGTGACGATCGTCGGCAACGCGACCTGGGAATGGCAGGGATCGATCGAGGTCGACCTGGCGCGCGAAATCGCGGGCGCGCTGACGGTGACGCGGCATTTCAACGACGAGATCGCGGCATGGGCGGCAGTGGCGGAGGCGGCGCGCGTGGCGTGACCTTGTGTGACCTTTGCGCGACGGCGGAACGCTGAAACGCATCGCCGGATGAACCAGCGCCGGTCCCGCTCGTTGAGCCCTGCGAGGTGGAACATGACCGGCGAGACCCCCGAGGACGAATTGGCGACGCGGCAGGACCCCCGGCTGTTTACGGTCGGTCGGGCGTTGCGAGCGACCTATGACGCGGACAACCACGACAGCCTGGATCCGGTAGCGACGGGGTTGATGCTCGATCTGGCGCGGGTCGAGCCGCCCGTCGCGCCGCGCATTGCCGAGGCGGGCGCGGGGCCAGTGCGCGCGACGTGGATGGCCCGGATATTGGGACTGCTGCCGCGACGGCATTAGACTTCTAGGACGCCGGCCTACCGCCGGTTCGGCGCGCTTCCGGCCAGCCGTTCAGAACTCCTTGCGGATCGACAGCTTGCCCGTCCCGAATCTGGCGCCCGATCCCACGCCGCCACCAATATCGGCCCCGAATTTCCAACCACGCCCCAACTCGATATCGGCGCCCAGGTCGGCTGTGAACGTGTCGCGCAGCCAGTAATCACCCCGCGTGGTATAGCGGAGATCAGCGATATCGGCATAGGTCGACCAACTGGGCGTCTGCATCGCCGAACTCGTGCCGCCATTCGCCGCGCACCCGCGGGGTCCACCCCGCCATCGGGAAGGCAAACCGCGCCCCGAGCACGCTAGCCACCGATTGCAGGTCGCGCAGCCCGAAGGTGAGCCCATAGATATCGCCCCCCACTTCGGTATAGCGATCGAGCCGCGCGGCGAGATAGTCGATCCGCCCATAGGCCGATGTCTCGATCGCCCCGCCCTGCCGGTCGATCCCGCCGATTCGCGGCGCGGGCGAAATCCTGCAACTCCATGCCGTCACCCCCCGTCCAGCCGCCACCTTGTCGCGATCCCGCCCGGCGCGTCAATCGCCGCTGGCGTTCGACAGCGGCACGCGGATTGCATCGGTGTATTTGGAGGACAGATTACGCAGCGTGTCCGAAGCCTCCTGGCCTATTGATCGCGCGGGCGGTCATGGCCCCAGATCGATGTCTTTGGCGTTGGCCTTGCGCGAAGAACCGCTGCCGAAGCCCAATTGCTTGGCGACCGCACCGTTCCAACCATAAGGATCGGTGCGGAAGGCCACTTGGCCCTTCGCGTCGACGAAGGCGTTACGATAGAGCAACCGCACCGCGATCGGCTGCGGCAGCGGGACGAAGCTCTGGTCGCCCGCCTGGCGCGCCTGCTGCCATTCGCTCTCCACCCCTTCCTGCTGCGCGATCATCTTGGCGAACCCCAGCGCGTCTTGGACGCGGATGCAGCCGTGGCTGAGGTCGCGCTGGGTTTGATCGAACAGCGATCGATTGCTGGTATCGTGGAGGTAGATCGCCTGGTCGTCCTGCATGTCGAACTTGACGAGCCCGAGCGCGTTATCCGGCCCCGATGGCTGGACCCAGAAACCATTGACCCGATGCATGTTCTTCGCGCGCACCGTGGACGAGGAGACCGGGATGGACTTCGGGATCGTCCAGGTCGGGTTCGCAACCAGCCGGTACAGCGGCGCCTGGAGCGGCGGGGTCTCGCGCCCCGGCTGACCGACGATGACCCTACGCTGATCGACGAGCTTGCCGTCGCGATAATAATCGAGCGTCGCCGCCGCGGCGTTGACGTCGATCCGCGTCGCCGGCGGGGTCCGCGACAACCACCGCCGCCGCTCGAGCGCGACCGCGAGCGCGCGCGCCTTGTCCGCCGGGCCGATGTTGATCACCGCCAGCGTGTCGCCGCCGATCACGCCATCGGTCTTGATGCCATAATCCGCCTGCAACCGCTTCACCGTTGCCGCCAGCACGGGCGTATATGGCGGCGCTTGGCCATCGCCGGCGGCGGGAACCGCATCGCGGGCGAGATAGCCGTTGGCGGCAAGCTGGGTCGCGATCTCGTCGACCCGTGAATCATGGTCGCCGACGTGGATGGTATCCTGGTCGGCGATCGTCGGCGTCTTGGCCTGCGCGGCGGCGCGGCTGTAGCCG
Organism: Sphingomonas oligophenolica; assembly: GCF_006438955.1. Classification (GTDB taxonomy): domain Bacteria; phylum Pseudomonadota; class Alphaproteobacteria; order Sphingomonadales; family Sphingomonadaceae; genus Sphingomonas; species Sphingomonas oligophenolica_A. The sequence continues at coordinate 56,625 of NZ_RCZK01000013.1, forward strand.
ACATACGCCTTCGCCAGCCGCCGATAATCGTCATCCTGTGGCGCGAGACCCGCGAAATACTGTGCTACTTGGTTCTGTTGCAGCGCCTGCTGAAGACCAGCCGCCACGTCGGTCTTGGCGGCGCGGATCGTATATACCTCATGGAGCGTGGTCGGATCGACCGCGCCGCCCGCCAGCGCCGAGGCGTAGCCCAGCGCCGCCTTGGTCCGCGCCACATCGCGCTGCGCGGGGCTCATCGAGGCATCGACCTTGCCGAAATCGATCCGGTCGAGCCCGTTGAGCACGCGCGAACCGATCGTCTGGTCGAGCGCGGCGGTGGCGGCATCGGACCACAGACCGTGCCACCCGACCTTGGCGTAGAAATCCTTGACCGCCGAATCCGACGCCGCCGCCTTGAGCGCATCCGCGGCGATCGACGGCGGCGTCGCATCGAGCGTTGTCTCGTCCGCGGCGGTGGTCTGTGGATCGGGCTGCGCCTCGTTCGACGGCGCCTGCTTCGCGCACCCCGCCAGCGCGATCAGCACCACAAAGGCGCTCGAATATCGGATTTTCATGAAAAGCAGCCTTGCGACGGGAACGGGACGTGCGGGAGGCTACAGGTAGGCGCGCACTAACCTGCTATCAATGCTGCTGAATCTGCGGCCTCGTCAACCCACTTCGCGCTTCACCCGCATCGAGAAGGCTGCGCACGCGTTCGCGCCCGATGTCGCGGATGCTCATCGCCCGGTTCGCGCTCAGCGCAAAGCATCCGATCGATCGCGCTGATAGGAGCCGCTTGCTCGGTAGAGGTCGATCTGGGCTTCGATCCGCTCTTGTAGATTGATCAATCGGGCGTCCTGCGCCGCGATGATTTCGTCCTGGGTGATGAGCAGATCCCGCAGGTCGGCATCGCCCTCCAGATACCGTTGGCGATCGAGCCGCACGGTGCGCTCCGCAGTAGCGACCATCCGATCGAGCAACACTGCGCGCGCTTGGGCATGATCGACCGCGGATCGCGCGTTCTCGACCTCGACGAACGACTGGAGGATCGCCTGACGGTACAATTGCACCGCCTCTCGCTGACGCGCCGACGCGAGGTCGAGATCGGCCTTCAACTGGCCGCGATTGAAGATCGGCGCGAGCATGTTGGCGCTGAGCACGATCGACGAGAGCAACGGCGTGCCGAGCGAGGCCTGCGCGGCGCGCCCGAGCGCCAGTTCGATCGGGGGAATGAACGCCGCGCGCGCACGCGTCACGTCGCCCCCCGCCGCCGCGAGCCGGGCCTCGGCGGCCTGGATATCGGGCCGATGGCGGACCAGCTGGGCAGGGCTTGGCAACGCTATGGTGGGCCCGACCAGCGCGTCTAGATCGCCGGGCATCGAGCGGAACGACGGAGCCTCGCTGCCGACCAGCAACGCCAGCGCGGTGCGGCTTTGGTCGAGCGACTGCCGCAGCCGTTCCTGCTCGGTTCGCAGATTTTGGACGCGATTGTCCTGCAGGCCGACGTCGATCAGCGTGGCGCTGCCTTCGTGTTGGCGCACCGTGATGATCCGCAGCAGTTCGTCCGCCTGCACGATGTTGCGCGCGAGCAGCGACAGCCGGGCATCGATCGCGGCCTGCGTCACGAACGCGCGCGCGATCTCCGCGGCTACCGCGATCGTCAACGCATCGCGGTCGTAGGCGCTCGCGCGCAGCCGGTCGGCCGCCGCACGCTTTCCAGCCTTCAGCCGCCCCCCCACATCGACCGTCAATCCGGCGTCAAGGCTCGCAAAACTGTTTCTGAAATCAAGCGGTCCGCCGCGCCGCGACTGGCTGAGCAACGGCGATCCCGACGCCGTCACCACCGGCAGCGTCGCCCCGCGCGCGCTTTTCAGCAACGCCCGCGCCTGATCGATCCGGGCTTGCGCGCCAATCAGCGTCGGGCTCTCCCGCAGTGCCTCCGCGATCAGCGCGCGCAGCCGCGGCGATCCGAGATCGATCGTCCCGGACGCGGCATCGCTGGTCACGCTGGCGCGATCGGGCGTCGTCGGCAGCGGGCTCCAGTCCTCGGACAGGATCGCGGGCGGTACGGTCAACCACGGATGCGGCGCGCACCCGCCCAGCATCAGGATGGTCGCGCCGATCGCGCGACGGGAAGAGCGGCGAGTCGTCATCCCCGCGTGGTAACCCGACCGGTTTAAGATTTGCTGAGCCGACCCGCGATGGCTGCGGCGGGGAACCCGCCCGCGCCTGGCCACCTGGGCCGCGCGCGCCGCTTAACGCGTCCTTCAGCATCTCGCGCTACCTGCGGGGGGTAACGCTGAGGACCATGCATGACAGAGACCTTGTTTCGGTTGGAAGCGATCGAGGCGAAGCGGCAACGGCTTACCGGGACCGTGATCGCCGCCACGCCACCGCAGTCGCAACTTTACACCGCGATGATCGGCGGGGTCGTGCTCGTGATGATCGCGTTCCTTGCGTTCGGCAGCTACGCGAGCAGCGCGACCGCGCGCGGGGTGGTAGCGGTCGACAAGGGCATCACCCGGGTCTTTCCAGCGTCGGCGGGGGAAGTTCGCCAGATCGTGGTCGCAGTCGGCGATCGCGTCGTCGCAGGCCAGCCGCTGGTCGCGCTGTCGATGGCGCAGGGCAAGGGCGGACTCTCCAGGCAGATCGCCGAAATCGACCGCCAGTTGGCCGAAATCGATAGCCAGCTGGGCATCGCGCAGTCGACCGGCTCGGTCGGCACCGCAGGGCTCGCGCGTCAACGCGCCGGGCTGGAGGACACGATCCAATCGCTCGAGCGGCAGATCGCGATCGGTCGCAGCCAGATCGCGCTCGCCGGATCCACCGTGGCGCGGCGCGAGCGATTGTCCAAACAAGGTGCGGGCAGCCAGGCCCAGGTCGACGACGCGCAGCGCGACGCGCTCACCCGCCGCGCCGATGTCGAAGCGCTCGAGGAGCGGCTTTCGGTCGCCCGCAACAGCGTCGCGGCGCTGTCGATCCAGTCATCGCAAGTCGCGCTCGACGCGTCGAAGGCCCGCTCGCTACTCCAAGCGCAGCGCGCCGCGCTGACCGCCCAGCGCGCCGATCTGCAGCGCCAGGATCATCTCGTCGTGTCCGCACCGATCTCGGGCAGGATCGGCGACATCGCGGTCGAACTCGGCCAGCGCGCCACCAGCGCCCAATCGCTGGTCACGATCGTACCGTCCGACAGCAAGCTCGAGGTGCGGCTGTTCGCGCCCTCCAGCGCGATCGGGTTCGTCCGCCGCGGTCAGCGGGTCAGGCTCCGGTTCGACGCGTTTCCCTATCGCAAATATGGCTGGGCCGAGGGCGCAGTGACCGAGATTTCGCGGGTCGCGGTCGATGCGCCCACGGTCGACACCACCAAGCCGGTCGAGCCCGTGTTTCGCGTCCGCGTGCGGGTCGACACGTTGCGCGGGATGAAGGTCGATGACGCCGCATTGCGTCCCGGCATGACGCTGACCGCCGACCTGTTTCAGCAGCGACGCCCGCTCTGGGCGCTGATCGTCGGCCCGATCTCGGGCTCGGTCGCGTTGTGACCGAACGCTGGAGCCCCTATGCGCGGCTGAAGCCCGTGCTCCAGGCGGAAGCGGCCGAATGCGGGCTGGCCAGCCTGACGATGATCGCGCGTCATCACGGGCATAAGGTCAACCTTGCCGGGATGCGCCAACGTTACCCCACCTCGCTCGGCGGGATGACGCTCGAAGCCTTGATGGCGACCGCGGCGGACATGGGGCTGGCGCCGCGTGCGGTGCGGCTCGACCTCGATGAACTGGGACAGCTCAAGCTGCCCGCGATCCTGCACTGGGATCTCAGCCACTACGTCGTGCTCGAATCGATCGTCCGCGGCGGTGCCAAGGTCGTGATCCTCGATCCCGCCAAGGGCCGCAGCGTGATGCCGCTCGACACCGTGACCCGGCATTTCAGCGGGGTCGCGCTGGAATTGATGCCGACCGCGGCGTTCGAGCCGGTGATCGCGCAACCACGGACCCGATTGTCGGACCTGTGGAGCAACATCGCCAATTTCCGCGGCGCGATGCTCCAGGTGCTGATGCTGTCGATCGCGTTGCAGATCACCGCGCTGCTCATCCCCTTTTATATCCAGATCGTGATCGACGATGCGATCGCGCAGGCGGACGCCAATCTGTTGCTGTTGCTGCTGTTGGGCTTCAGCGCGATCTATCTGTTGAACGCGGTGACCAAATCGGTGCGCGATTGGGTGCTGCTGACGCTCGGCCAGTCGCTGTCGTTCGACCTTGGGGGCAATGTCGTCCGCCACCTCATCCGGCTGCCGCTCGCCTATTTCGAACGGCGTCACGTTGGCGATCTGCTGTCGCGGATCGGGTCGATCAATCCCATCCAATCGCTGCTGACCCGCGGGCTCGTCAATATCGTGATCGACGGCACATTGGTGTGCACCACGTTGATCGTCATGATGCTGATCAGCCCGTGGCTGGCGCTGATCGTCCTGGTGTGCACGCTCGCGTACATCGTGTGCGATCTGATCGCCTATCCCGCGTTGCGTCGTCGCAACGAGGAGGAAATCCTCGCGCGCGCGGGCGAGGAAACCTATTTGATGGAAACCATCCGCGCGGTGCGCGCGGTAAAGCTTCATGGCCATGAGGCGCAGCGCGAAAGCGGCTGGCGCAACCTCTATGCCGACGTCATGACCGCCTCGTTCCGCTCGCGGGTGCTCGAGATTCGGGTCAGTTTCGCCGAGAACGCGTTGTTCGGCCTGGCCTTCCTGCTGTGCGTCTATTTCGGCGCGTCGCAGGTGCTGTCGGGCAGCATGACGATAGGCGTGCTGCTCGCCTTCCTTGCCTATCGCGGCAGCTTCGTGACCAGCGCCACCTCACTGGTCGATCAGGTCCAGCGCTGGCGGTTGCTCGGGCTCCACCTCGAACGCCTCTCGGACATCGTCGGGGTCGAGAAGGAGCAACTGGCGCCGCACCATCGCAAGGCGCTACTCGCCGGACCCGAAATCCGCTTCGATAACGTCCGCCTCGGCTATGACCCGACCCGACCGCCGGTACTGGAACAGATCGCGTTCACCGTGCCGGCGGGCTCGTTCGTCGCGCTGACCGGGTCGAGCGGCGCGGGCAAGACGACGTTGATGCGAATCATGCTAGGGTTGTTGCAGCCCGATGCGGGGCAAATCGTGATCGATGGCGTGGTGCTCGGCAGCGCGACGATGTCGTCGTGGCGCGCGCGCACCGGCGCAGTGCTGCAGGACGATTGCCTGCTGACCGGGACGCTCGCCGACAATATCGCGTTCTTCGCCAGCCGCGTCGACATGCGCCAGATCGAGACCGCGGCGCGCTGTGCCTATGTCCATGACGACATCATGAAGATGCCGATGGGCTATGACACGCTGATCGCCGACATGGGGTCGGCGCTGTCGTCGGGTCAGCGCCAGCGCATCCTGCTCGCGCGCGCGCTGTATCGCGACCCCGACGTGCTGATCCTCGACGAAGGTACCGCCAACCTCGATCCGCCGACCGAGATCGCGATCGCGGACATGATCGCAGCGATGCCGATCACCCGCTTCGTCATCGCGCATCGCCCCGCGCTGGTCGAACGCGCAGACTATGTCGTGACGATCGAGGAGGGGCGGCTGCGTGTCGTCTCCGGCCCCCAGATGAAGCAGATCACCGCCTCCGCCTCCGCTTGAGCACGGGTTGGACGGGCGCTGCCGGGGTGTCAGCGTCGCCGCGTCGCCATCGTCTCGGTTACGTTCACGGTCACCTCGATCTCGTTGACGATCGGCAAGACCGCCAGCCGCTTGGCGAAGATCGGATCGAAAAAGTCACGCAACAACGGCGGGCGTTTGGCGGCGAAATAGAATTCGGGATCGTCGGTCACCCGCGACGACGCGATCATCGCCAGTTCGTCCTTGCGGGTGACCTCCTCGATCACGCAATAGGCGTGGGTCACGCCCATCGCGCGGAGCGCATAGGCACGGTGGTAGCCGTTCTGCAGCAGGATGCGCGATCCGCTCCGGACCCCGCTCAACAAATTCGCGCTATAGCCGATCCCCAATCCCAGCATCGCCGCCCACGGCCCGAAATCCCCCGTGTCGCCGATCGGCAGCGGCGGCAGCAGCCGCAGCTTGTGCGCGCGCAGATCGGTCGACGGCGAACTGAAGCGGTAATGGTGTTCGCCCAGCCGCGCGATCGTCACCTCGGGCAGCGCGGCGTCGATCGGGAGGCACAGATCGAACAGCGCCACGGCATCGTCGCGCAGCCCCCGCGCCGCGACGTCCTCGAACCGGTGGCCGTGTTCGACATGGATTTGCGCAACGACGAGCTTGTCGAGTTCCACCTTGGCGATCGACGCCGGCAGGCCGTTGAAGGTTTCGCGGAACGCCGAGGTCGCCATCACCGCCGCGGCCCGCGATGCGAGCGATGGCTCGATCGCGACGACGCCGATCGTGTCGGCCAGTCCCGCCTCTTGCGATTCGAGATCATAATAGCAATCGTTGGCGCGCCGCCATTCCTCGACGAGCGCGCCCACCGCGATCGTATCGCCGCCGATCACCTTGGTCTCGACGAACCGCAGATAGTCGTTGAGGTGCGGCTGGCCGAGCAGCCAGATCAGGTCGGATGCAGCCGAGGGGGCTGCCAATGGTGATGAGGTCAAGAAACGATGCTCCGCTTGGTGAGTCGATCGTAACGTCGAGGGGTTGCGATACCGCTAAACGCGATCGCGCGCGACCGCGATGTCGAACAAGCCGCTGGAATCGAGCGACAATCGTATATCGCTCACCGCATGATGCTTGTCGACCATGGTTAACAACCGTTTCATCATGGGACATGGATTGCGTAAGTTAATCAAAGACTAACCTGCTAGGTCTGCGTATTCTTCTGGACATGCACTGACGGTGGTGCAGCGACCCGACAGGAGAAATTTCATGCGCGATCTTCGTCTCAGCGAACTCAACAGTGTCTATGGTGCCGGCGGCTGCGGTTGCGGCAGCTCGCCCCAGGGCCCCGGCAAGGGCAGTAAGAACAAGGGCAGCAAGAACAAGGGTAGCAAGAACAAGGGTAGCAAGAACAAGGGCAGCAAGCACAAGGGCAGCCGGAACAAGGGCAGCAAGGGCTGCTACTGATCCGCTGAACGCGCTCGGCGCAAGCTGAACCAGGGGTGGGGCCAGACGGCACCCACCCCTTTTTCGTTAGATACCCACGCGGCGCGCGGCACGGCGCTCAGCTGAGCCACCCGGTGATCGCGTAACGACGGTCCACCGCCGACGGGGTGACGAGCGATACGCTGTGTCGTTGCGGTACGGCAAACAGGTCGAGCGTGTTGAACCGCGGCACGAGCCCGCTGACGCTCGCGTCGTCGTCGCCGTGAAAGAACAATATCCCGCCCCATTCGGGCCGCCACAGCGGCGTAAGCCCATAGACGTACGCCGCAACCCGATTCTTCCCGGGCACGTCGTCGTCATGCACCGTCAGGAAATCGCCTGGCCCATAAGCGGTGGCATGGCCGTCGCTGAACACCGGTGCCGCTACCCCGGTGATCGTCCGCAGCACCGCGGCCATGGCGTCGCTCGCCATCAGCGCGGCGAATCGGTGGAGCACGTCGGCGTCACGCTCGCGGTCGGATATATCCGTCGGCACGTGCAGGCTTTCGTAGCGATACTGGAAATCCCGACGGGCTCGCTCGAACGCCTCCTGGTCGAGGCGGCGACGCCTCTTCCGCTTCATCGTCGCGCGCTCGCTGACTGGCATTTTGAGGACGCCGTCGACGGTATTGGTGAGGTGCCACCAATCCTGCCGTTCCTTGAGCCCGTAATAGAGTGCCTCCGCCGAATCCTCGTCGAGCAGGCCCGAGATACGCACCCGGCCGTGCGCCGCATAGGCCATGGCATATGCCGTCGGATCAAAACCGGGATCGAGCTGAAGCGTCATCATGTTGAGCCTGCCAGCATTTCATGATTTTCACGTTAAGAGTCGCACCTGAGCGCGGCAAACAGATCGGGCTCGATCGTCAACGAGGCATTGACGGCCACCTCGCGGCCTGAACCGACTGCTGGCACTGCTGGTGGCCCATAACCGGCATTGTCGGCGGTGCCAGGGGGGCCGCGCGCGCTCGGCTCGCTGAACGCGAAGCCAACTGCTCCCGATCGGCTACTTCCACGTCGTGATCACGCTGCACGCAAAGGTCGCCAACATTTCAAGCCGTGCTCGCCTATCTGGCGCGGTCGCGATCTCGAACAGCCGCCTCCTGCGGTTCGACCAGACCGGCGTGACGTTCCGCTACAGGGGCCGCGGCGTGGCACGCGCGGGTTTCATGACGATGTGAACGGTTCTACCGCTCGCAGCGATGGCGAGCGCACCGTTGATGAAGCTCGCCCGACGGCCGTCGATCGTGGCCGTGCCCGGTTCGCCCTCGAGCGGCCACGACAGCGCGAACCCTGCGTGCGGACGCGCGTTGCCGCCGATCGTCGCGACGATTCCATCACCCTCGGTGCGCATCGCAAAATCGAGCGTACCGCTGGTGGTCCGCAGCCCTGCGATCGCCACGCCACCATCCGCCAGCCAGTCGCGATCGAGCCCCGCGCCCAGCACGATCGCGCCGTCGCTGCCGGGTTCATAGGCGAACAGGTCGAGCGCCGCCCTGACGAAGTCGGACGCGACCCAGGCATGCGGCATGTCGCCGATAAAGCGAATGGCGCGCGGGCTTCGGCCGACCACCTCCGCCCAGCCGTTCCAGGCGGCGGGGCGGCGGTCGCGCATGTAGAAGTCGAGCAGCGCGTTCGCGCGCGTCCGCCAGCCCAGCCGGACGAACGCCGACACGTTGCGCAATTCATACGGCGTATAGTCGGTCCAGTCCGCATGTGGCGAGCGCCGTGCGGACACGCGCTGCCACTGCCGCTCGAAGGTGCTGGTGAGCAACGCCCGGTCGAGCCCGGTGAGTTCGCCCGCGGGATCGAGCGCGATCGTCGTCGAAGTCGCGTCGAAATCACCCAGGCTGGTCGCGCCAGGAATGAAATCAATTCCGAATCCCGTCGTCGAGGCGTGGATCGCGGCGCGGATATCGCCGGCGAATTCATCGCGATGTCGCGCGATGGTGCCCGCCTCAGGCCTGCCGAGCATGGTCGCGGCGAAGGCGGCGTCCTTGTATCCGGTCAGCGCCCAGAAATCATCCCACAAGCTATACTGAGGCGCGGAGGAATAGCCTTCGTGGCTGATCGACGGCGGCATCAGGCCATAGCCGACCGCGCGATCCCCCACCCGATTGTCGGGCGTGCGTTCCGATTGGCGCTGCGCCTCCATATAGCCCAGCGCGGCCTCGATCCGCGGCCATTCGCGGTCCAGCAGATCGCGATTCCCCGTGAAGCGATAAAGCTGGACCAGCAGGTGGATGAACTCCCCCTGCGCATCGTTTTCGGGCACCGGATCGGGACCGCGATCATCGACGCAGCACGGTACCTTGCCGTTCGCGAACAGCTTGCCGCCGTACCGCGCCGCGGGGTGCATCAGCGCGCCTTGGTCGAACCCTGCGGTCGCCACCATAGTGGGTGCTACGAGCGGGGCGAGCACGCGGGCGACCGGCGCGTCACCCTCGATCGCGGGCGGGCTGGTGACCGCAAGCTGCCGCTCCCGCCACGCGATCGCCGAAATCTGTGCGATGCCGCCCTGCTGGCTCAGGAACTGCGCGGGCGGATTGACCTGGAACGGCCGCATCGCCAGCACGAGGCGCAACCGCTTCGTGACCGCCGCGTCGTTCACCAATCGCCATCGCGCGAGCAGACGCGGCGCAGTCTCGTCCGCGACCAGCGTCGTCTCCAGATGCCAGTCCGGCCCGCGCCAGGTCACGCCGGGCATCGGCAGATCGCCGTCGCGCAACGACTGCGTGGTCCGGACGTTCGCCCAATCGAAGGTCGTGCCGTCCGCCGCGACGCACAAGTCGACCGGGCGCCCCAATCCGCCGGGGCCGCTGACCGAATACAAAGCGCATTATCGCGACTATCCCAATGCTGCGCGCTTCGCGTTCGGCCACGGACTGACCTATGGCAAGATAGCTTACTCGGGCTTCGCCGCAGATCCGGCGACAGTGGGGTGGGACGGCGCGATCGCGATCCGGGCGACCGTGACGAACAACGGCGCGCACCCCGCCGAGGAAGTCGCGCAGCTCTATATCCACGACGTCGCCGCGAGCATCACCAGGCCGGTTCGCCAACTCAAGGCCTATCGCAAGATCACACTCGCGCCCGTGATATTCCCCCGGTTCGGCGGACACGCAGGGTTAGCCGGTCATGCTCCGCTCGGCTTGCTCGGGGGTTAGATATCCGAGGGCCGAGTGCATGCGGTGCCGGTTATAGTAGCCCTCGATGTATCCGAACAGCGCGTGCCGCGCTTCGGCCTGTGTCGCCCATCGGCACTGATGGACGAGTTCGACCTTGAGGGTGTGAAAGAAGCTCTCCATCGGGGCATTATCGTAGCAATTGCCGGTGCGGCTCATTGAGGGCGTCGCGCCGATCGCGGCCAAGTGATCGACATAGGCGCCGGCC
>NZ_RCZK01000014.1 GCF_006438955.1 Sphingomonas oligophenolica
GTCACGTCGATCGCCGGTTCGCTCGCGGCCGGCTCCGATCCGAATACGTCCGCCGCGCCCTCCAGCAGCCGGGATCGCCACTGGTTGATGAGGTTTGGATGCACGTCATACTGCTGCGCCAACTCGGCCAGCGTCTTCTCACCCTTCACGGCAGCCAGAGCTACCTTGGCCTTAAACGCCGGGCTGTGATTCCGGCGGGGTCGCTTGCTCATCTTGCCTCCTGGGGCGGCCAACATGGCCGCGGTCAGATCGGCAATCCACTTATCCCCGCTGTTCAGATTTCCCGAGCCACCTCTGACAGGCGATCGAGCCAGCGGATCGAAATCCGCAGCCGTTGCGTTCGCCAACGAGAAAGGAGACCGAATGCCCCTCGTTCCCGACTGGCTACACCTGCTCGCGGTCGCGTCGCTCATGGTCGGCGTGACCTGCGCGATCGTCATCGCCTTGGACGAGTGGCGCCATCCGCAAAAGATGTGGATCATGAATCTGGTCTGGCCGCTCACCGCGCTGTTCGGCAGCGTGGTCTGGCTCGGTTTCTACTACAGTTTCGGGCGTAACGCGGGCGAAATGCCCGACGATCCGCCGATGCCCATCGCGGTCGCCAAGGGTGCCTCGCACTGCGGCGCAGGCTGCGCGCTCGGCGACTTGATCGTCGAATGGCTGGTCTTCGCGGTTCCGGGAATCGCGATATGGTTTGGCTGGCAATCGATATTTCACGACAAGATCATCGCGGTCTGGATCCCCGATTACCTGCTCGCCTTTCTGATCGGGATTGTCTTCCAGTATTTCACGATCGTGCCGATGCGCGACCTGTCGGTCGGCGAAGGCATCTGGGCGGCGATCAAGGCCGATACGCTGTCGATCACCAGCTGGCAGGTCGGCATGTACGGGATGATGGCGATCGGGCAGTTCGTCTGGTTCAGCCAGGCTTACGGCGGCACCGCGGCAGTCGACACCCCCGAATTCTGGTTCCTGATGCAACTCGCGATGCTCGCCGGCTTCGCGACCGCCTATCCCGTCAACTGGTGGCTGATCAGCGCAGGTTTCAAGGAAAAGATGTAGCGGGGCGGCCGCCGATGATTAGCGAAGGTTTTACCGATGTCCGGCAGGGTGACGGCTGGAGAGCGATCATGACCGAACGGCCACTCGACGAATTCATCAGGCAACAGACCCGTATTCTCGCGCTGTTTAACGGCGTGCGACCGCTGCTGAGCGGGTCGCTCGACCACGCGCGCGATCGATTGCCCGCGATGCGCCAGGAGATCGTCGGCGCGATGCAGGAATGTCAGATCTACAAACACGCGCGACTCTATGATCCGCACATCGCGAGCGGCTCGCCGCATCGGCGCGCGGTGCAGGAACTGAAGATCGGCTGCATCATGCTCGGCGAGAAATATATCGCGCATTATCGCGCCTGGGATACCGCCGCGGTCGCCGCGAACTGGCACGGCTTTCGCCTGTCGGCGCTGGCAATCATGACCGAAACCCGCAAAAGCCTCGGTGAGGAAGCCGACGCGGTCCGCGCATTGGATCTTCACCCGGTCGAGCCGATCGGGCGCAAGCGCCTGGCGGCGTGATCCGGATCGCCGATCGCCCCGGCGCGCCGCGTTAGACCAACCGACTCTGCTTCACCGCGGCCTCGATGAAGCTCGCGAACAGCGGATGCGGATCGAACGGCTTGCTCTTGAGTTCGGGGTGGAACTGGACACCGACGAACCACGGATGATCGGGGCGCTCGACAATCTCGGGCAGCATCCCGTCGGGGCTCATCCCGCTGAACACCAGTCCGCCGCGCTCGAGCGCGTCCTTGTACCCGGTGTTGACCTCGTAGCGGTGGCGATGACGTTCGGAGATATGCGTGCCGCCATAGATCGACGCGACGACGCTGTTGCCGGCCAGCGTCGCGTCATAGGCACCGAGCCGCATCGTTCCGCCCAGATCGCCCTCGGCCTCGCGCTGTTCGAGCCCGTCCTTGCCCATCCATTCGGTGATCATGCCCACGACGGGTTCGTCGGTCGGGCCGAATTCGGTCGAGCTGGCGGCGGCGATTCCGGCGAGATCGCGCGCGCCCTCGACGCACGCCATCTGCATCCCGAAGCAAATCCCGAAATAGGGAATGTCGCGGGTCCGCGCGAACTTGACCGACTTGATCTTGCCCTCCGCGCCGCGCTCGCCGAACGCGCCGGGGACCAGGATCGCGTCGCACGGTTCGAGGTGCGCGGCGATGTCGCTGTCGTCCTGCTCGAACAGTTCGGCGTCGATCCAGCGGACGTTGACCTTCACCTTGTTGGCGATCCCGCCATGAACCAGCGCCTCGTTAAGCGACTTGTACGCGTCCTGCAGCCCGACATATTTGCCGACGACGCCGACCGTCACCTCGCCTTCGGGGTTCGTCAGCCGATCGACGATCTCGGCCCAGCGCGACAGGTCGGGCGACGACGACGGCGTGATCCCGAACGCGCGCAGCACTTCCGAATCCAGCCCCTCGCCGTGATATTGCAGCGGCACTGCATAGATGCTCTTGGCGTCGAGCGCGGGGATGACAGCGCTTTCGGGGACGTTGCAGAACAGCGCGATCTTCGCGCGCTCGGATGCAGGCAACGGATGTTCGCACCGGCATACCAGCACGTCGGGTTGGACCCCCAGCGCGGCAAGTTCGCGGACCGAATGCTGCGTCGGCTTGGTCTTCAGCTCTCCCGCCGCAGCGATATAGGGGACCAGCGTGACGTGGATGCTGATCGCGTTGCCGCGGCCCTCCTCGTTCCGCAGCTGGCGAATCGCCTCGATGAAGGGGAGCGATTCGATGTCGCCGACCGTCCCGCCGATCTCGCACAGCACGAAATCGAGGTCATCGGTCTCGGCGCGCGCGAACGTCTTGATCGCGTCGGTGACGTGCGGGATCACCTGGACGGTCGCGCCCAGATAGTCACCGCGGCGCTCGCGGGTGATGATCTGCTGATAGATGCGCCCCGACGTGATGTTGTCCGACTGGCGACTCGCTACCCCGGTGAAGCGTTCGTAATGGCCAAGGTCGAGGTCGGTCTCCGCGCCATCGTCGGTGACGTACACCTCGCCGTGCTGATACGGGCTCATCGTGCCCGGATCGACGTTGAGATAGGGATCGAACTTCCTGATCCGGACCCGGTAGCCGCGCGCCTGCAGGAGCGCGGCGAGCGAGGCCGCCATCAGGCCTTTGCCCAGCGACGAGACCACGCCGCCGGTTATGAAAATGAACCGTGCCATGGGAAGAACCGCCTAGCGTGTGAGGGGGGCAAGCGGCAAGGGCGCGCGGGCGATGACCCGCGCGATTTCTCGCCGAATATAAACGATCAGCGTTGCAGCGGAACCGACGAACCGTCTGCGGGCGCGGCGCCATTGCCGGCCGCAGCGGCCGCCGCAGCGCCCTGGAACGGCGCGGCGTCGGCGGGCGCGTTGGGCACCGCGTCCTGCCGCGGCGCGGGCGCGCTGCGCACCAGCGAGGTATCAATGGTCTGCGATTTCCGACTCGCCGCGTAGAAGGCGAGGACGATCGACATGCCGACGAACAGCGCCGCGAGCGTCGCGGTGGCACGGGTCAGGAAATCCGCTGCGCCGCGCGCCGACATCAGCCCCGACGGGCTGCCGCCCATCCCGAGCCCGCCACCTTCCGATCGCTGCATCAGGATCACCGTCACCAGCGCCGCGGCGATGATGGCATGGATGGCAAGGAGGAAGGTGAACATGCGAACAGAAATCCCGATTGCACACGCCGACACCGGCGCGAAGCCGCGCACATAGGCGAGGCCCCGAAAGCGATCAACCGCAGCGCGCATCGGGCGGCTCGTGTCGAAAATGCGAAAATTCGCGCGGCAACCACGGAAACAAGCCGCATTTGCGTGCGTTATGACTGCGTAACGACACCCCCTTCGACGTCATAAATCGGAAAACCCCTATCGTGTCCAACGCCCTGGCATCGCTATCGACCTGGATGACGGCCTTGGTTGACTATGTCCGTTCGGGGGAGCCAGATCTCACCAATCGCCAGATGGCGTTGCTGCTCTTGGTCTACCTTCGCCCCGGCCCGCACACCGTCCGTGGTCTTGCCCGCGCGCTCAACGTCTCAAAGCCCGTCGTGACGCGCGCCTTGAACAGGCTGGGTGGCCTCGGCTATCTGCGCCGCCAGCGCGACGATAGCGACAAGCGCAACATTTTCGTCGCGCGCACCACCGAAGGGGCAGATTTCCTTGAAGAGTTCGGGCATTTCATCGGCGAATCCGGCGCTCCCGGTCGGCAGCAGGCCTTCGCGTAAGGCGTTCGCGTTGACGGGGCCATCGGTCGTCCTCAATCCGACGACGCACGCGGTGCGCGGCGATCTTGCCGACGTCCGCCTCGCTGAATATGTCTTCGCTCCGCATTATGCCGCACCGATGGTGTGTGTCGCCAACCGCGTCGCACCGCTCCGCGCCCAACGGGTCGGCGGCGAGATTCTCGCCGAACTGACGATTGCCGAACAGTTCGAGGTGCTTGAACTCGCCGGCGCCAACGCATGGGGAATCGCACCCGAACGCGGGCTGGTCGGCTATGTCGAACGCACCGCGCTCGATCAGGTCGCGTCGGCGGCGGCGTGACCGTTTCGGTCTTCATCGACGGTGCGGTCGGCACTACCGGCCTCGAAATTCGCGATCGGCTTGTCGGGCGCGCAGATCTGACGCTGATCACGCTCGACGAGGCCCGCCGCAAGGATAGCGCGGCGCGGCGTGACGCGTTGAACGATGCCGATATCGCTATCCTCTGCCTCCCCGACGATGCCGCGGTCGAGGCGGTCGCACTGATCGACAACCCGCACACCCGCGTCATCGACGCGTCCAGCGCGCACCGGGTCGCGGACGGCTGGACCTACGGCTTTCCCGAACTCGGGCATGACGTTGCAGGCGCGCTGCGCGTGTCGAACCCTGGCTGCTACCCCACCGGCTTCCTCGCGCTGGTCGCGCCACTGGTGCGCGCCGGGCTGATTCCTGCGGCATGGCCGCTCACCGTCAATGCGGTGTCGGGCTATTCGGGGGGCGGCAAGGCGCTGATCGAGCGGGTCGAGCGCGATGCCACCCTCGGCTTTCGGGATTACGGCTTTTCGCTCGCGCACAAGCACGTGCCCGAGATGCAGCGCCACGCCGGGCTCGCGCATCCTCCCGTCTTCGCGCCGATGGTCGCGCGCGCGTTTCGCGGCATGATCGTCGAGGTGCCGCTGCCGCTCGGCGCGATGCCCGGCAAGCCGTCGCCGCAGGCTATCCTGGGCGCGATCGAGGTCGCGTTCGCCGGCTGCGCGGTCGTCTCCGTCCACCGTGACCGGCCCGACGAGCTGCTGATCGCGGTCGACGCCGCGCCGACCGACCGGCTCGACCTCTACGTTTTCACGAACGAGGCTGGCGACCAGGCCCGCCTCGTCGCGACGCTCGACAATCTGGGCAAGGGCGCCAGCGGCGCCGCGGTCCAGAACCTCAATATCATGGCCGGGGCCGATCCGCTCACCGGCCTCGTCCTCTAAAGGAGTTCGCGATGGAGCGCACACCGGTCGGCAAGGTTCTTCTCTTCGGCGCGACGGGCGATCTCGCGCAGCGGATGCTGCTGCCCTCGCTGTTCGGGCTCCACACCGACGGGCTGCTCCCCGACGGGCTGACGATCACCGGATCGGCACGGTCCGACTTCGCCGACAAGGAATATCGCGAATTCGCGCGCAAGGCGCTTGATGAATTCCTTCCCAAGGAATTGAAGGACAAGAAGGGGATCGACGCGTTCCTCGAACGCCTGTTCTTCCAGCCGTGCGACCTGTCCGACCAGAAGACTTTCCCCGCGCTCGCGGAAAAAATCGGCGACGTCTCGGGCGGGCTCGCGATCTTTCTGTCCACCGCACCCTCGCTGTTCGAACCCGCGGTCAAGGGCCTCGAAAAGGTCGGGCTCGCCGGTCCCACCGTGCGGATCGGGCTCGAAAAACCGCTGGGCTACGACCTCGCCTCGTCGATCGAGATCAACGACACCGTCGCCGCGGCGTTCAGCGAGGACCGGATCTTCCGGATCGACCATTATCTCGGCAAGGAGACGGTCCAGAACATCCTCGCGCTGCGCTTCGGCAACACCTTCTTCGAACCGATCTGGAACGCGCAGGGGATCGACAACGTCCAGATCACGATCGCCGAGACCGTCGGGCTCGAGGATCGCGCGGGCTATTACGAGACTGCGGGCGCGCTGCGCGACATGGTCGCCAACCACATGCTCCAGTTGCTGGCGTTGATCGCGATGGAACCCCCCGCCAACTACGATCCCACCGAAATCCGCGACGAGAAATCGAAGATTTTCCGCGCGCTGCGCCACATGGCGCCCGAGGAAGTGCCCGCCAACACCGTCACCGGCCAATATGTCGAAGGCGCGGTGAAGGGCGAGGTCGTCAAGGGCTATGACGGCGAACTGGGCTATGATTCGAACGTTGAAACCTTCGTCGCGATCAAGGCGCATGTCGACAATTGGCGCTGGCAGGGCGTCCCCTTCTACCTGCGCACCGGCAAGCGCCTTCCCGTCCGTCGCAGCGAGATCGCGATCCAGTTCAAGCCCGTCCCGCATTCAATGTTTTCGGGGCGTGGCGGGCTGCTCCAGCCCAACACCCTCGTCATCCGCCTCCAGCCCGAGGAATATATCGAGCTGCTCGTGATGTCGAAACAGCCGGGGCTCGACCGCGAGGGCGTCAAGCTGCGCGAACTCCCCTTGAAACTCAGCCTCGACGCCGAATATGCGGGAACGCGGCGGCGGATCGCGTATGAACGGCTGCTGCTCGACCTGATCGAGGGCGACCAGACCTTGTTCGTCCGCCGCGATGAGGTCGAGGCGCAATGGCGGTGGATCGACGCGATCCGCGCGGGCTGGGCCGCCAACGCGACCAAGCCGAAACACTATCCCGCGGGCACCTGGGGCCCGAGCGCCGCGATCGCGCTGACCGAACGCGATGGCGTGACGTGGATGGACGACTGAATTCCATAATCGAAAGAATGACATGACCGAGATCGAATGGTGGGAATATGACGACGCGGACGAATTCGCCGCCGCCGTCGCGGGCGACATCCAGTTCGTCATCGAAAGCGCGCTCGACGCGCGCGGCTCCGCGGTGGTCGCGCTGGCGGGGGGCAAGACCCCCCTGCCCGCCTATCAGAAGCTCAGCCAGGCCAAGCTGGACTGGAAGAAGGTGACGATCGTCCCGACCGACGAACGCATCGTGCCATTGGGCGACGACCTGTCGAACGTCACCGCGCTCGCCAAGATCTTCCTGCCCAAGGGCGCGCGGGTGATGCCGATCGTGCCGGGCGCGAACGACGACTACAAGGCCGCGGGACGGTCGGCAGATGCGCTGATGCAGGATCTCCACTGGCCGCTCGATTTGTGCGTGCTCGGGATGGGCGGCGACGGGCATACCGCCTCGATCTTCCCCGGCCCCGATTTTGACGAGGCGCTCAACGGCCCCAAGGAACGCCGCGCGCTCGGCGTCATGCCCGATCCGCTGCCCCCCGAAGCCCCCGTCGCGCGCGTGTCGCTCAGCCGCCAGGGAATCGTCACCGCGCGCGCACTGATGATCGCGATCACCGGCGATGCGAAGAGGAAGGTGCTCGAACAGGCGATCGCCGAGGGCGCAGGGTCGCCGCTGCCGATCGGCCGGGTGCTGGCGGATGTGGAATTGCCGGTGGATATTCACTGGGCGGGGTGAGTTTTGTGTCCCCGCGAAGGCGGGGACCCAGACTGGGCTCCCGCCTTCGCGGGAGCACAAGACGGAGTAGGCCATGAACCCCGAAATATCCGCGGTCACCGACCGGATCATCACCCGCTCGCGCGCCAGCCGCGCCGGGTACCTCGCGTTGATCGAGCGCGAGCGCGACACCTGGATCGGGCGCCCGTCGCTCGGCTGCGCCAACCTCGCCCACGCCTATGCCGGCACCGCCGAAGACCGCGACGCGATGAAGGCCGACGGTGGCATGAACATCGGTATCGTCACCGCGTACAACGACATGCTGTCCGCCCACGCGGTCTATTACCGCTACCCCGAACTCATGAAAGTCTGGGCGCGCGAGGTCGGCGCCACCGCGCAGGTCGCGGGTGGTGTCCCCGCGATGTGCGACGGCGTGACGCAGGGCTATCCGGGGATGGAGCTGTCGCTGTTCAGCCGCGACACGATCGCGCTCAGCACCGTGATCGCGCTCAGCCACGGCACGTTCGAGGGCGCGGCGCTGCTCGGCATCTGCGACAAGATCGTCCCCGGCCTGTTGATGGGCGCGCTGCGCTTCGGACATCTGCCGATGGTGCTGATCCCCGGCGGACCGATGCCGACCGGCCTCTCCAACAAGGAAAAGGCCGCGGTCCGCGAACGCGCCGCGATCGGCAAGGCGGATCGCGAGGAATTGCTCGAGGCGGAGATCGGCGCGTATCACGGCAAGGGCACCTGCACCTTCTACGGCACCGCCAACACCAACCAGATGATGATGGAGGTGATGGGGCTCCACATGCCCGGCAGCGCCTTCGTCAATCCGGGCACCAAGCTGCGTCAGGAACTGACCCGCGCCGCGGTGCATCGGGTCGCGGGGCTCGGCTGGCGCGGTGACGATTACCGCCCGCTCGGCCACTGCGTCGACGAACGCGCGATCGTCAACGCCGCGGTCGGGCTGCTCGCGACCGGGGGGTCGACCAACCATTTGCTCCACGTCCCCGCGATCGCGCGCGCAGCCGGCATTGTTATTGACTGGGATGATTTCGACCGCCTGAGCCGCGCGGTGCCGCTGATCGCACGGGTCTATCCCAACGGCAGTGCCGACGTGAACGCGTTCGAGGCGGCGGGCGGCATGCCCTATGTCATCCGCGAACTGATCGCGAGCGGGCATCTCCACGGCGATATCCGCACGATCGGTGGTGACGACCTGAATGCCTATGCGCGCAAGCCCGTGATCGAGAACGACGCGCTCGCCTGGCAGTCGGTCGGCGACAGCGGCGACGACACGATTCTGAAGCCAACGACCGCGCCGTTTTCTCCCGACGGCGGGATGAGGATTCTCAGCGGCAATATCGGCCGCGCCTGCATCAAGGTCTCCGCGGTGGAACGCGACCGCTGGGTCATCGAAGCACCCGCGCGCGTCTTCCAGGACCAGCTCGACGTGATCGAGGCGTTCCGGCGCGGCGAACTCGACCGCGATGTCGTCGTCGTCGTCCGCTTCCAGGGGCCGCGCGCCAACGGCATGCCAGAACTTCACAAACTGACCCCGCCGCTCGGCGTGCTCCAGAACCGCGGGTACCGGGTCGCGCTGGTCACCGACGGGCGCATGTCAGGGGCGAGCGGCAAGGTGCCGTGCGCGATCCACTGCTCGCCCGAAGCGCTGCCAACCAGTGAAGGGGTGGGCGGCGCGATCGGGCGGATTCGCGATGGCGATCTGATCCGGGTCGATGCGGTGGCGGGCACGCTCGAAGCGCTGGTGGAGGTGGACGAGTGGGCGAACCGCCAGTTCGCCACCGCGCCGCCGCCCGCAACTGGCATGGGGCGTGAATTGTTCGGTCTGTTCCGCAGCGCGACTGACGAGGCCGAAAAAGGCGCGTCGGCGGTGCTGGCGGGCGCGGGGTTATAGGACGGACTGTCCTCACCCTTCCCACCAGCTGACGCTGGCGGGCCCCTTCCCTCTCCCGTCGGGAGAGGGAGGGAGGCGCGGAACGCGCCGGAAGGGTGAGGACAAGCCAAGAGGAATGACGATGGAAGTAGTAGCAGTCGACATTGGTGGCACCCACGCCCGCTTCGCGATCGCCGAGGTCGAGAACGGTCGCGTCGTCTCGCTCGGCGATCCGGTCACGCAACAGACCGCCGAACACGCCAGCCTGCAGACCGCATGGCAGGCGTTCGAGGCGACCCATGGCCAGCCGCTCCCCAAGGCCGCAGCGATTTCGGTCGCCTCGCCGATCACCGGCGACGTCATTCGCCTTACCAACAACCCGTGGATCATCCGCCCCTCGCTCATTCCCGAGCGGCTTGGCGCCGACACCTACACGATCATCAACGATTTCGGCGCGGTCGGCCATGCGGTGGCGCAATTGCCCGAAACCGATTTCGATCATCTGTGCGGCCCCGACACGCCCTTGCCCGCGCTCGGCATCACCACCGTCTGCGGCCCCGGCACGGGCCTCGGCGTCGCGCAGGTCTTCCGCACGCCCACGCGCTATCACGTCCTTTCGACCGAGGGCGGCCATGTCGATTTCGCGCCGCTCGACGCCATCGAGGACGCGTTGCTCAAGCGCCTCCGCGCCAAATTCACGCGCGTCTCGACCGAGCGCGTCGTCGCGGGGCCTGCGATCGTCGCAATCTACGAGACGCTCGCCGAGTTGGAGGGCCGCGCGGTCCCGAGCCGCGACGACCGGGCGATCTGGACCGAGGCGCTCGAAGGCACCGATTCGATCGCGCTCGCCGCGCTCGATCGCTTCTGCCTGTCGCTCGGCGCGGTCGCGGGCGATCTCGCGCTGGCGCACGGCGCGACGGGGGTCGTGATCGCGGGCGGGCTGGGCTTACGGATCAAGGACCGCCTGATCCGCTCGGGGTTCGACCAGCGGTTCATCGCCAAGGGCCGGTTTCAGTCGATGATGGGGGGAATCCCGGTCAAGCTCATCACCCACCCCCAACCCGGCCTGTTCGGCGCCGCCGCCGCTTTCGCCCAGGAACATTGCTCATGACCGATATCGCCACCATCATGCAGACCAGCGCGGTAATTCCCGTCCTCGTCATCGATGATGCCGCCACCGCCCGCCCGCTCGCCGAGGCGCTGGTCGCAGGTGGCTTGCGCGTGCTCGAGGTGACGATGCGCACCCCCGCCGCGCTCGATGCGATCCGGGCGATGAAACAGGTCGAGGGCGCGATCGTCGGCGCGGGTACGGTGGTGACGCCCGACCAGTTCGACCAGGTGATGGCGGCGGGCGCCGAATTCATCGTCTCTCCCGGGCTGTCGCAGCGGCTCGGCGAGCGGATCGTCGCGAGCGGGGTACCGTTCTTGCCCGGTGTCGCGACCGCGGGCGACATCATGCGCGGGCTCGACCTGGGGCTGACGCATTTCAAGTTCTTTCCCGCCGAAACCAGCGGCGGCCTGCCCGCGCTGAAAGCGCTCGCCGCGCCCTTCTACCAGTGCCGCTTCTGCCCCACCGGCGGGATCACCGCCGCGAGCGCGCCCGGCTGGCTCGCATTCGACCCCGTGTTGTGCGTCGGCGGCAGCTGGGTCACCGGCGGCACGATGGCCGAAATCGAAGCGAAGGCGCGGGCCGCGAGCGCGTTGCGGGATTGAAATTCCTCCCCGGCACGGGGAGGGGGACCGCGCTCGCAGAGCGTGGTGGAGGGGGAGTTCCACAATCGCCGCGCTGTTGGCCCGCCCCCTCCACCAGCCTCCGGCTGGTTCCCCTCCCCGTTAACGGGGAGGATTAAGTCGCCTACATCTCCCCCCGCGCTTTTCTAATCGCATACCATTTCTGCACATTCGCATTATGCTGCGCCAGCGTGTCCGCGAACACGTGCCCGCCCGTCCCATCCGCGACGAAATACAGCGCCTGCGACGATCCCGGGTCGAGCACCGCATCGATGCTCGCGCGCCCCGGATTGGCGATCGGACCGACCGGCAGGCCGGGGCTCGCATAGGTGTTGTAGCCGTTCTTCGCCTGCAATTCCGACCGCAAGATACGGCGCCCGAGCGGCCTCCCCTTGGTGATCGGATAGATTACCGTCGGATCGGCCTGCAATGGCATCCCGCGCTTCAGCCGGTTGCCATAGACCGCGGCGACCGTCCGCCGCTCGGACGGCTTGCCGGTTTCCTTCTCGACGATCGAGGCGAGGATGATTGCCTGTTCGGGGGTCGACACCGCGATCCCCGGCTTGCGCTTTGCCCAGGCGGCGGCGAGATACCCGCGCATCGCCTGCTGCATCCGTGCCACCACCGACGCGCGCGTATCGCCGCGCTGGAAGGCATAGCTGTCGGGCAGGATCGATCCTTCGACGGGCACCGCGACCGATCCGGTCAGTCCGTCGGCCTTCATCAGCGCATCGTGGACCATCACCGACGGATAGCCTTCGGGCACCACGACGAGCCGCTGGAGCGTCTTGCCGCCCTGGAGCAGCTTGAGGATGTCGGACTGGCTGATGTGCGCGGGCAGGCGATATTCGCCGGTCTTGATCGGCTCGCCAGACCCGAACAGCCGCGCATAGATACGGAAGCGCGTCGCGGACGGGACAGCGCCCGCCGCCGCAAGCTGCTTCGCCGCGCCGCCGAGCGTCGTGCCGTCCTTGATCTGCACCGTCAGTGTCCGGGGCGCAGGGCCGCTGCCGCCCCAACTCTGAACGACGCCGAACAGCACCGCGATCGCCGCAAGGCCGATCAGCAGAACCAGACAACCCGCCTTACGCATCCAGCAACCCTTCCGTTCGCCCTGAGCCTGTCGAAGGGCACGATCACAAAGGTCGTCCAACGCGCTTCGACAGGCTCAGCGCGAACGGAAGTTTGGGTCGTCAGACCGCCTTCATCACCAGCGACGCGTTGGTGCCGCCGAACCCGAAGCTGTTGTTGAGCACCGCCTTCACCTCGCGCTTCTTGGCGACGTGCGGCACCAGGTCGACCCCCTCGGTCCCCTCGTCGGGATTGTCGAGATTGAGCGTCGGCGGCACGATCTGGTCGCGGATCGCCAGGATGCAAAAGATGCTCTCGACCGCGCCCGCGCCGCCGAGCAGATGCCCGATCGCCGATTTGGTACTCGACATCGACGCGCCCGACAGGTCGTCGCCGAACACGCGCTTCGCCGCCGCCAGTTCGATCGTGTCGGCCATCGTCGAGGTACCGTGCGCGTTGATGTAATCGATGTCCGACGGCTCCATCCCCGCCTTGCGCAGCGCCATCCGCATCGCGAGTTCGGCACCCTTGCCCTCGGGATGTGGCGCGGTGACGTGATAGGCATCGCCCGACAGGCCGTAGCCGACGACCTCGGCATAGATTTTCGCGCCGCGCGCCTTGGCGTGCTCATATTCCTCGAGCACGACGACGCCGGCGCCCTCGCCCATCACGAAGCCGTCGCGATCCTTGTCATAGGGGCGGCTCGCCTCGGTCGGGCGATCGTTCATGCTCATGTTGAGCGCGCGCGCCTGCGCGAAACCGGCCACGCCGAGCGGGTTGATCGTGCCCTCCGCACCGCCCGCCAGCATCACGTCGGCATCGTCGTCCTTGATCATCCGCGCGGCATCGCCGATCGAATGCGCACCGGTCGAACACGCGGTGACGACCGCATGATTGGGGCCCATCAGGCCGTATTTGATCGATACCTGACCGCTGATCAGGTTGATCAGTCGGCCGTGGACGAAATGCGGGCTGACCCGGCCGGGGCCGCGCTCATGCAGGTTGATCGATTCGATCTCGATCCCCGGCAGGCCGCCGATCCCCGATCCGATCGAGACCCCGGCGCGCAGCTTGAGTTCGTCGCTCATATGCTCGAGGCCCGCGTCCTCGATCGCCTGACCCGCGGCGTCGATGCCATAGATGATGAACGGATCGACCTGGCGCTGCACCTTGTGGTCGACGCGCTTGTCGGGGTCGAAGCCGTATTCGTGGTCCTTGGGCTTCACCTCGCACGCGATCCGGCACTTCTGGTCGCTCGCGTCGAAGCGCGTGATCGGGCCTGCGCCCGATTTGCTCGCCAGGATGTTCGCCCACGCGGTCTCGACGTCCGCGCCGAGCGGCGTCACGAGCCCCAATCCGGTTACGACGACGCGCCGCATGGCCTTCTCCAACTTGTCTTCACACCAAAACGGCTCCCCGCCCGCTTAGCCCGGGGACGGGGAGCCGTTCAAATCCGCACCCGCGATGGGTTACGGGCAAAAGGCTCAGGCCTTATGCTCGTCGATATAGGTGATCGCGTCCTTGACGGTCGTGATCTTCTCGGCGGCATCGTCGGGAATCTCGACGCCGAATTCTTCTTCGAACGCCATGACGAGCTCGACGATGTCGAGGCTGTCGGCACCCAGATCGTCGATGAAGCTCGCGTCCTCGGTGACCTTGTCGGCTTCGACGCCGAGATGCTCGACGACGATCTTCTTCACGCGGTCTGCGGTCTCGCTCATGATGTTTCCCTCTCTAAGGTGGGGGGTTGGTGGTTCCTGAACGCACGTAGAACGGGGTCGCCGCCCGCGCAAGGGCAGCGGGCCAGTTCGTTGCGCGTCAGATCATTGCCATCCCGCCGTTGACGTGGATCGTCTGCCCGGTGACATACCCCGCCTCGCGGCTCGCCAGATACACCACCGCCGCGCCGATATCCTCGCCGCTGCCAAGGTCACCCGCGGGAATCTTCGTCAGCAGCGCCGCCTTCTGCGCCTCGGGCAGCCCGTCGGTCATCGCCGAGCGGATGAACCCCGGCGCGACGCAATTGACGGTCACGTTGCGGCTCGCCAGTTCCTGCGCCAACGCCTTCGACATCCCGACCAGCCCCGCCTTCGACGCGGCATAATTGACCTGCCCCGGATTGCCGGTCTGCCCGACCACCGAGGTGATCGAGATCATCCGCCCATAGCGTGCCTTCATCATCGGCTTGGCGGCCGCGCGCATCAGCCGGAACGCCGCCTCCAGATTGACGCGGATGACGGTGTCCCACTCCTCATCCTTCATCCGCATCGCCAGATTGTCGCGCGTCACCCCGGCATTGTTGACCAGGATATCGAGCCGTCCGCCCAGCGCCGCGACCGCCTGCGGCACCAGCGCGTCGACCGCCGCGGCATCCGACAGATCGCACGGCACCGCGACATGCTCGCCCCCCAGGCTATCCCGAAACGCGCCGAGTTTCTCCGCATTCGACCCCGACACCGCCAGCCGAGCCCCCTGCCCCGCCAACGCCGCCGCAATCGCGGACCCGATCCCCCCCGACGCCCCGGTAACGAGCGCGGTCATGCCTGTGAGGTCGAACATGCTATTCTCCGTTGGAATTGATTTCGCGCAGAGGCGCAGAGGACGCAGAGGGGCGATGGTTATTGACGAGCCGTCGCACGCCTTCCCTAAGCGTTTCGCCGCCGAAATTGATGAGCAGCCCGACAGGCTGTTTTGATAATCGAAGGTACGTCAGCACTTGCTTGGCGTGAACAGGCAAAAGGCGCTCGACCGATTTGATCTCCACGACCAAACGCCGATCGACCAGTAGGTCGATCTTGAAAGCATGGTCGATCGATATGCCTTCGAATTCGATCGCGATCGAACGCTGCCGCTCCACCACATAGCCCATTGCCAAAAGCCGCGCCGCCAACACCGTCTCGTAGACGCTTTCCAGCAACCCCGGCCCCAAATCCCGATGCAACCGCAGCGCCACGTCCAATACGTCGCCACTGATCGCATCGATATCCCGCATCGCAACTCCTCTGCGTTCTCTGCGCCTCTGCGCGAAAATCCCTTCTGTTTCGCGGCTTCGCGCGAAAACTACAATCTCGCGAGCAACGCCTCGATATCGTCCATCGACACTACGCTCGTCACCTCGACCTCGGGCGCGATGCGCTTGACCATCGGGCCGAGCACCTTGCCGCCGAATTCGACGAACTGCGTCACCCCCGCCGCCGCCATCGCCGCGACCGATTCGCGCCACCGCACCATGCCCGTCACCTGGGCGACCAGCGCGACGCGGATCGCGCCGGGGTTGGCGATCGGGGCCGCATCGACATTGCAATAGAGCGGCACCAGCGGCGCGGCGATATCGGCATCGAGCAGCGCGTTCTCCATCGCATCGGCGGCATCCTGCATCAGCGAACAGTGGAACGGCGCCGATACCGGCAGCAGCACCGCGCGCTTCGCGCCCAGATCCTTGGCGAGCGCGATCGCGCGCTCGATCGCGGCGCGATGCCCCGAGATGACGACCTGCGAGGGATCATTGTCGTTCGCGACCGTGCAGACGAGCTCTTCGCCACCCTCCGCCAGGATCGAATCGCGCGCCGCTCCCGCGATGACCTCCGCAGTGGCGAGGTCGGTGCCAAGCAGTGCCGCCATCGCGCCCTCACCCACCGGCACTGCCGCCTGCATCGCGCGCCCGCGCAGTTTCAGCAGCCGCGCGGTGGTGGCGAGGTCGAACGCGCCTGCCGCACACAGCGCGCTATATTCACCCAGGCTGTGCCCCGCGACGTAATCGCAGGCGTCGGCGAGCCGCACCCCGCCTTCCTTCTCGAATACCCTGAGCGTCGCGATCGCGTTCGCCATGATCGCGGGCTGTGCATTCTCGGTCAGCGTCAGCGCCTCGGCGGGGCCGTCCGCCATGATCCGATACAGCGCCTGCCCCAGCGCGTCGTCGACCTCGTCGAACACCTCGCGCGCGAGCGGCGTCGCGGCGGCGAGCGCGGTGCCCATCCCAACCGACTGGCTCCCCTGGCCGGGGAAGATGAAGGCACGCATGTTTCTCTCCTATGTTGCTGGCGGGCGTAGAAACCTCGCTCCCCCGATGCAACCTGAACGAACCGTGCGACGTTGCGACACACCGCGACCAATTACCCGGTTTCGCGACAATCGCGCGCGACAACCAGGCCCTAGATCTGGTCTCGACGCCGCAGCGTGGCGCCGGATTTTGGGAGTTAAGACAGTGAAGAAGTTCATCATGAGCGCGGTCGCCGCGACGATGGTCCTGAGCCCGCTCGCCGTGTCGGCTGCTGACGCCGCGCCGCAGCACCGCCAGACCACGACGGTGAAGTACAAGAACAACGGTCGCAAGGTCGTCACCACCCGCACCGTCCAGCGCCAGTCCCCATATCGTCAGCCCCAGGTGCTGAACAACCAGTATCGCAACTGGCGCAAGGGTGAGCGGTTCGACCGTCGCTACGCGCAGAATTACCATGTGATCGACTATCACCGCTATCGTGGGCTTCGCGCTCCGCCGCGCGGCTACCATTATGTCCGCTCGGGCAACGACGCGGTTCTGGTCGGCATTACCAGCGGCCTCATCGCCGCGGTGATCGGTGGCGCGATCCGGTAAGGATTGCATTTCACCGGAATTCCGGTAGAAGATCCTGCAGCAGGGGCGGAAGGCGCGAGCTTTCCGCCCCTTACGCTATTGATACGAGACGACAGCCGGAGGGGCATGGCATGGGGCCATGTCAGCGATCGGCCAATGAAGGACAAGGCATGGCTCTTTACGAGCACACGTTCCTTGCGCGCCAGGATCTGGCACAGGCGCAGGTGGACGCGCTGGCGGAAGCCGCGACCAAGATCATCGAGGACAACCACGGCAAGGTCGTCAAGACCGAAACCTGGGGACTGCGCAGCCTCGCGTACAAGATCGCCAAGAATCGCAAGGCGCATTACGTCATGCTCGAAATCGACGCACCGGGCACGGTCGTCGCCGAGCTCGAACGCCAGACCCAGATCAACGAGGACGTGATCCGCTACATGACCGTCAAGGTCGATGAGCTGGAAGACGGCCCGACCGTGATGATGCGCAAGCAGGAACGCGACCGCGAACGCCGCAGCGACCGTGAAGGCGGCAGCCGTGACGGTGGCCCGCGCGGCGATCGTGGCGACCGCCCCGATCGCGCGCCGCGCCGCGACCGCGATGATGGAGACAACAACTAATGGCTCGTCCGTTTTTCCGCCGCCGCAAGTCTTGCCCGTTCTCGGCCAAGGATGCCCCCCGGATCGACTATAAGGATGTCCGGTTGCTTCAGGGCTTCGTGTCCGAACGCGGCAAGATCGTCCCCTCGCGCATCACCTCGGTGAGCGCGAAGAAGCAGCGCGAACTCGCCCAGGCGATCAAGCGTGCGCGTCATCTGGGCCTGCTGCCCTACGTCGTTAAGTAAGGAGTCCGAATAATGGACGTCATTCTGCTGGAACGCGTCGAGAAGCTCGGCGCCATCGGCGACGTGGTGAAGGTCAAGGACGGTTACGCCCGCAACTTCCTGCTGCCGAACAAAAAGGCGCTTCGCTCGAACGAAGCCAACCGCAAGGTGTTTGAATCGAACCGCGCGCGGATCGAATCGGACAACGCGACCAAGCGCGCCGAAGCCGAAAAGGAAGCGGGCAGCTTCAAGGATGCCAGCATCACGCTCATCCGCCAGGCATCGAACGCCGGTCAGCTGTACGGCTCGGTCGCGGTGCGTGACCTGATCGAGGCGCTCGTCGCCGATGGTCACAAGGTCGGCAAATCCGCAATCGTGCTCAACAAGCCGATCAAGGCGATCGGGTTGTACGACGTGAAGGTCTCGCTTCACCCCGAGGTCTCGGTCAACGTCAAGGTCAACGTCGCGCGCTCGCCCGAAGAGGCCGAGATGCAGGCCGAGGGCGTCGACGTCATGGCGGCGATGTTCGAGGAAAGCCGTGATGAAAGCGGCTTCGTCGAAAGCTACGACGCCAACGCCGAACCCGGCACGATCCTCGACGCGGAAAACACCCGCGAAGACCGCGCCGAGGCCGCGGTCGATGCAGCCGAGCAGCGCGACGCGTAAGGCGTTGCGGCTAGCCACATAGAAAAAAGGCCGTCCGGAGCGATCCGGGCGGCCTTTTTCTCGTCAGTATATGACGACCGTCTTCACGGGCAGGTGATGCACGCCCCGATCACCGCCGCGAGCGGGATAAGCGCAAAGATGAGGGGGAATATCTGCTTCATGGCCATTCTCTGTTCAGCGGTGAGTTGCCGACTAGAATGCGCACGATCGGCAAAGGTCGCGGGCCGATGAACTAAAAAGTTAACGCCGGGTAAATTGCTGTCCAATCACCATCGCAGCGTTGGTCCCAGCACCGCCGCAAACACGCCGGTCACGATCAGCCCGGCCGCGATCACGCCCCACAGCCGCCCAATCACGAAGCCGCGCGGCGTTCCCGTCTCCGGCACCGCAAAGCCGATCGAGATCATCCCCGCCAGCCCCCCGAACGACGACGCGATTGCCGATGTCAACATGATTACGATACCGACCGGGTTGAACAGCCCGACGAACGCCGCCGCCGCGCCCACCGCCAGATAATAGCCGTGCGCGATCCGCCGCCGCGCACCTTGCGTCGCCGCGCCGCCGCCGATCATCTCGGTCAGTGTCGCGATGCCCTTGCGCACCACCCAGATATAAATCGCCACCCCGACGATGAATTCGCCTGCGCGCCACGCCAGCGGCATCGGCAGCGGCCCGATCCCGCCGTCCCTGCCCGGCCCCAGGTCGCCAATCCCGATCGCCCCCGAAAACACAGATACCCCGCCGCGGTCATCGCGTGGCTCAGCCAGACATACCACCACGCCAGCCGCGCCAGATCGCCACGCATCCGCCGCCACAGCTGGAATGCCACCGCCGCGCCGATCGCATCCATCGTCGCTCCCGCCAACGCGACCGCGATATTGCCGCCGCGCCCAAGTGTCATGCACTCGACATAGAACGCGCCCAGCTCGGTCACCCGCCCGCCGAGCGCGACACACGTCGCCGCATGCCCCCCGATCTCGTGCCACATCGTCGACAACGGCATCAGCAGCAGCCCGAACCCGATCACCGTGGCCAGATCGATCCTCAACCGCGTCTCGTCGCTCTTCGCACTCCCCCACGTCGGGCTCGCGTCCGCGGATCGGATCATCGATCGCTGTCCTACAGCCCGCCCATCCTATATCGTCGCGGCTGACTGTTTGACATCGTCGATGGATCGTCGCGTGGCGAATGTCGCCGCCCGCCCGCTCATTCGAAGTGGACGCCACGGCAAAACGGCGATTCCGTGTAAACTTCGTCAACGTCGCAAGCGGGAGTGACGCCGATAATCCGCCGTGGCGTGACCTTTCGTGACCTTTCCACCCGTCATCGCCGCCCGAAGAGTGCCAATAGATACGTCGCGGCGTGACCTTTCGTAAACTTCCGCGCGGCTCACCGCCGCCCGAACAGCTTCTCGATATCGCCATGCGCCAGCTTGATCCACGTCGGGCGACCATGATTGCACTGCCCCGAATGCGGGGTGACCTCCATCTCGCGGAGCAGCGCGTTCATTTCCGCGACCGACAGCACCCGCCCCGCGCGAACCGATCCGTGGCACGCCATCGTTCCCGCGACCGCATCGAGCCGCTCCTTGAGCGACAGCGCCTCGTTATAGGCGGCGAGTTCGTCGGCGAGATCGGTGACCAGCCCGGTCGGATCGGCCTGGCCGAGCAGTGCCGGGGTCGCGCGGACCAGCACCGCGCGCGCGCCGAAGCGTTCGATCTCCAGCCCGAATTCGGCGAGTTCGGCGCCTCGAGCCTCAAGCCGGTCGCACGCGGGCTCGTCGAGTTCGACCACTTCGGGGATCAACAGCGCCTGCGCCGCAACCCGCCCGCCGACCAGCGCCGCGCGCATCCGTTCGAGGACGAGGCGTTCGTGCGCGGCATGCTGGTCGACCAGGATCAGCCCGTCCTCGGTCTCGGCGACGATATAGGTCTTGGCAACCTGCCCGCGCGCGACGCCGAGCGGGTGGTCCGCCTGCGGCGCGGGCGGCGTCCAGGCAGGTTCCGCGCGCGCTTGCGGTGGAGGGGAAAAGAAGGTCGGGCGCCGATCCATTACCGCGGTGCCCTGGTGCGGAGACGGCTCGTACCGCATCGCGCTGTCGGCGGGGATCGGCTCGCTGGTCCATCGCTGGGCCAGATCGACCGGTGCATGCCGGACCACGCGCAGTCCCGCCTCGTCGAGCGCGCGGCGCAACCCCGACACGATCAGCCCGCGGACCAGTTGCGGATCGCGGAACCGCACCTCGGTCTTGGCGGGATGCACGTTGATATCCACCTCGCCCATCGGCACGTCGAGAAACAGCGCGACCACCGCGTGGCGGTCGCGCGGCAGCATTTCGGCATAGGCCCCGCGGATCGCGCCCATCAGCAGCCGGTCCTTCACCGGCCTGCCGTTGACGACCAGATACTGGTGGTCCGCGATCCCGCGATTATAGGTGGGGACGCTTGCGACCCCGCCGAGGACATATGCCCCCGAATCGATGGCGCGGTCGAAATCGATCGGCACCGCGTTGTCGGCGAACGCGCGATCGGTGAGCGCGGCGACCCGCGTCGGGCGGTCCTGCCCCCCGGCGACTTGGAGCGCCCGGCGTCCGTCATGCTCGACGCTGAACCCGATATCGGGGCGCGCCATCGCGAGGCGGCGGACCGCATCGAGACACGCGCCATATTCTGCGCGCGCCGAGCGGAGGAACTTGCGCCGCGCGGGCACCCGCGCGAACAATTGCTCGACGACGATCCGCGTCCCCGGCGGCAGCGCCGCGGGCGCGTCGCGGACGACCTCGCCGTTATCGACCGTCCGCGCCCAGCCCTCCGCACCCGCGACGCGGCTTTCGATCGTCAGCCGCGCAACGCTCGCGATCGAGGGCAGCGCCTCGCCGCGGAACCCCAACGTCGACACCGATTCGATCGCCTCGTCTGGCAGTTTCGAGGTCGCGTGGCGCTCGAGCGCCAGCGCCATGTCGGCGCGCGTCATCCCGCCACCATCGTCGGCGACCTCGATCCGCGCCAGCCCGCCTTCGCCCAGCCCCACCGCAATTCGCGTGGCGCCCGCATCGATCGAATTTTCGACGAGTTCCTTCAACGCGCTGGCGGGTCTTTCCACCACTTCACCCGCCGCGATACGGTTGACCAGATGTTCGGGGAGACGGCGTATTGACACGGAGCATCCCCTAGACCAATCGGCGTTATCCCGCGACCCGCAAACGCTCAGGAACCGAAGCTGATCTGGCTCTGCGGCGGTCCTCGCGAGATACAAGCGAATCGCTGGCCGGAGGACCGGACGGCATGACACGGAAACGACGCTCTCCCATGGCCTTCTTCAACCGCTTCTTCAAATTCATGTCGCACGACATGGCGATCGACCTCGGCACCGCGAATACCGTGGTGTATGTCCGCGGTCGCGGCATCGTGCTCAACGAACCCTCGGTCGTCGCG
Source organism: Sphingomonas oligophenolica (assembly GCF_006438955.1). Taxonomy (GTDB): domain Bacteria; phylum Pseudomonadota; class Alphaproteobacteria; order Sphingomonadales; family Sphingomonadaceae; genus Sphingomonas; species Sphingomonas oligophenolica_A. The sequence continues at coordinate 21,898 of NZ_RCZK01000014.1, forward strand.
GTCGAGACGATCAACGGCGTCAAGCGCGTCAAGGCGGTCGGTGACGACGCCAAGCTGATGATGGGCAAGACCCCCGGCTCGATCGAGGCGATCCGCCCGCTTCGCGACGGCGTCATCGCCGACATCGATGTCGCCGAGCAGATGATCAAACACTTCATCCAGAAGGTCCACGGCCCCCGCCGCTTCGCGCGCTGGCCAGAGATCGTGATCTGCGTGCCATCGGGATCGACCAAGGTCGAACGCCGCGCGATCCGCGACGCCGCGAGCAACGCGGGTGCCTCGACGGTGTGGTTGATCGAGGAACCGATGGCGGCCGCAATCGGTGCGGACATGCCCGTGACCGAACCGATCGGCAGCATGGTCGTCGACATCGGCGGCGGCACCACTGAGGTCGCGGTGCTCTCCTTGCGGGGGCTCGCCTACACCACCAGCGTCCGCGTCGGCGGCGACAAGATGGACGAAGCGATCGTCAGCTACGTCCGCCGCAACCATAACCTGCTGATCGGCGAAGCCACCGCCGAACGCATCAAGCAGGATGTCGGCATCGCGCGGCCCCCCGCCGATGGCATCGGCAAGACGATCTTCATCAAGGGCCGCGACCTCGTCAACGGCGTCCCCAAGGAAATCCAGATCAATCAGGGCCAGATCGCCGAGGCGCTGAGCGAACCCGTTGCGACGATCGTCGAGGGCGTCCGCGTCGCGCTGGAAAATACCGCGCCCGAACTCGCCGCCGACATCGTCGACCAGGGTATCGTGCTTACCGGCGGCGGCGCGCTGCTCGAGGGGCTCGACGAGGTCCTCCGCGACGAGACCGGGCTGCCGGTAACGGTCGCCGAGGATCCGCTGACCTGCGTCGCGCTCGGCACCGGGCGCGCGCTCGAAGATCCGATGTATCGCGGGGTGTTGCAGAGCGGCTGACGCGGCGCGACGGCGGCGTTAATAGGGTTCGGTCTTTCCGTTTTACGCAGGGGTCCTCCGCCATCGGGCCATTCTGCATTTACCGAGGGAGCGGCGCATGGCAGCCCGCGACCGCCGCACCGGGTTCTCGCGGCGACGGCAATATGGAGCTTTTCTGGGCTATGTGGTCGCGGTGGCGGGCGCAGTGGTCGGTGCGGTGCTGCTCGTCATCTCGACGCTCCACCCCGCCACCTTCGCGCCGGTCAGGATGTCCGCCGCCAGCGTGACCGCGCCGGTGTCGTCGGGGCTCGACGCGGTCGCGCGGTGGTTCGGCGCGATCCCGACCGCGATCGGCAGCTATTTTCAGGTTCATGGCGAAAACGCGGCATTGCGCGCCGAACTGAAACGATCGCGCGTCGCGCTGATGCAGGCCCGCACGATCGTCTACGACAACCACCGCCTGCGCCAGTTGCTCGCGGTGCGCGACCGCGACGATACGACGGTCGTCGTGGCGCGGCTGGTGAGTTCGACCCCGTCGAGCGGTCGCCGTTTCGCGCTGCTCAACGCGGGTACGCTCCAACGCGTCGGGTCGGGGATGCCGGTGCGCGGCCCCAACGGTCTGGTCGGGCGCGTCACCGAGGTCGGGCCGATCGCCGCGCGCGTGCTGTTGCTGACCGATCCCGAAAGCGTCGTCCCAGTTCGGCGGATCGGCGATGGCATGCCCGCGATCGCCTCGGGGCGCGGCGACGGCCGCCTCGACATTCGCTCCGCCGAACGCACCAACGTCCGCTTCGGCCCGCATGACATGTTCGTGACCTCGGGTACCGGGGGTCTCTACCCACCGGGGGTCCCGGTCGCGCGGATCGACCATGCCGGAATTGATCAGGCGATCGCGATCCCCTTCGCCGCGCCCGATTCGCTCGACTTCGCGCTGGTTCAGCGGCCCTATATGCCGTTGCCGCCCCCGCCCCCCGCGCTCCGCGCCGCGCCATGAGACAGAGCGACGAAAGCCAGATCGATTTCCGCCCGTTCGCTCCGCCGCTGCCGCCGGGCCGCGCACGGGTGGTGCCATGGGCGACCGTGATGGCGGGATCACTCGTCACCATCGTCCCGGTCGTCGCCAGCTTGCCGCTCCTGCCCCCGATGGGGCTGATCATATTGCTGACGTGGCGCTTGCTCGCGCGCTTCTCGCTGCGCCCGTGGGCGGGGGCGCCGCTCGGGCTGTTCGACGACGTCGTCAGTGGCCAGCCGATCGGTGCATCGATGCTGCTCTGGTCGGTCGTGATGATCGGCATCGACTTGGTCGAACAGCGCCTGATCTTTCGCGATTTCTGGCAGGATTGGCTGATCGCGGCCGCGGCGATCATATTTTGCCTGACGGTGGGTCGACTCGTCGCACTTCCCTTGGGCGCGCACGTCGATAGCGTGCTATTGGCTCAGATCGCGATGTCGATCCTGCTCTTCCCCCTCGCCGCTAGGCTGGTTGCCTGGATCGACCGCAAGCGTGGGTCCGCGACGTGAAGGGCACCCCGCGCCCCGTCACCGAGGCGATGCAATCCTACACCTTCTCGCGCCGGGCGTGGTTGCTCGGCACCGCACAGGCGGGGTTCGGGCTCGTGCTCGCCGGGCGGATGGGCTGGATCGCGGTCGCACAGAACCGCAAATATTCGGATCTGTCGGAAAGCAATCGCGTCAACATGACGCTGATGCCGCCGCGGCGCGGGTGGCTGATCGATCGCCACGGCGTGCCGATCGCGAACAACCGCACCGACTTTCGTGTCGATATCATCCCCGATCGGCTCGTCGACCAGGATCGCGTCCTTGCTTCGCTCCAACGGCTGCTCGCACTGCCCCCCGAAGAGGTGGAACGGATCAGGCTCGATCTCAAGAACGCGGCCGGGTTCCAGCCGGTTCAGGTCGCGGAGAATGTCGACTGGGAGCATTTCGCCGCGGTCAACGTCCACCTGCCCGAATTGCCCGGCGTCGCGCCCACCCGCGGCTTTTCGCGCCACTATCCCGCGGGCGCCGCGGTCGCGCACCTGACCGGCTATGTCGGGGTGCCCAGCGCCGAGCAATATCAAAAGTCGCACAATCCGCTGCTCGTCACCCCCGGGTTCAAGATCGGCAAGGACGGGCTCGAAAAGACGCTCGAGGACAGACTGCGCGGCACCCCCGGCGCCAAACGGGTCGAGGTCACCGCGCGCGGAAAGCTTGTCGCTGAGCTCGCGACCCGCCCCGACGTTCCCGGCAGGACGCAAAAGCTGACGATCGATGCGGGGCTTCAGGAATATGCCGCGCGGCGGCTCGGCACCAATTCGGGCTCGGCGGTGGTACTCGACTGCCGCACCGGCGAGATGCTCGCGATGGTGTCGATGCCCGCCTATGATCCGAATAGCTTTTCGGACGGGATCAGCCATCTCGAATGGAACATGCTGTCGGACGACGATCACGTGCCGCTGATGAACAAGGTGACGCAGGGGCTGTATCCGCCAGGATCGACGGTCAAGCCGATGAATGGCCTCGCGCTGCTGCGCGCCGGAGTCAGCCCGTCCGAACGCGTGTTCTGTTCGGGCGCGCTGCGCGTCGGTACCGGGGTGTTCCACTGCCACAAGCGCGGGGGTCACGGGCCGCTCGATCTCAAGCACGCGATTATGCAGAGCTGCGACATCTTCTTCTACGAAATGGTCCGTCGCCTCGGCTATGATCACGTCGCGCCGGTTGCCCGTGCGGTCGGGCTGGGGCAAAAATTCGACCTGCCGTTCGCCAGCCAGCGCTATGGCACCGTCCCCGACAGCCAATGGAAGCGGCGCAAATACCATGACGACTGGACCGTCGCGGATTCGCTCAATGCTTCGATCGGCCAGGGCTATGTTCTCGCCAACCCGCTTCAGCTCGCGGTGATGGCGAGCCGGATCGGGTCGGGTCGCACGCTGCAGCCGAGCATCCTGGCCGATCAGGTCCGCGATTCTCCCCCGCTGCCGCTCCAGTCCGAACATCTCCAGACGATCCGCGAGGCGATGTGGGGCGTCGTCAACGGTGGCGGCACCGGGGGCGCGGCACGGATGCTGACCCCCGATGTCGCGCTCGCGGGAAAGACGGGCACTGCGCAAGTCCGCCGGATCACGATGACCGAACGCGCGTCCGGCGTGCTCAAGAACGGCTCGCTACCCTTCAAACTGCGCGACCACGCACTCTTCATGGGCTTCGCCCCCGCCGACAACCCGCGCTACGCGATCGGAGTCGTGCTCGAGCACAACGGTCATACCGTCCGAAACCTCGACACCCCGATGATCGCGCGCGACATCATGACCTATCTGGTCGACCGCGACCGCGCGATCGCCAGTCTGGCGGAGGTTGAGCCGACCTGGGGCGGCGACATCGCGACCCGGATGGCGGCCAGCCAGGCCAGCTACAAGGCGGCGCAATCCCCGCGCCCCGCGGCGGTCGCGACCAAGACCGATGGCGTCGTCCCCACCGACTCCGCCGCGGTCGAGGCCGCGACCGATCTTGCCAACCAGACCCAGGCCGCACTCACCGGCACCAGCGCCGCCGGCGACACCGTCGCCGAGACTGGCTCGACCGAACGGAGCGACGAGTGAACCGATCGCTCGTGCCCGAACCGCTTGCCCGTCTGCCCTGGCGGATGATCCTGCTCGTCGTCGCGATCGCCACCTTCGGCCAGGTCGTGCTCTACTCGGCGGCGGGAGGCAGCATGCAGCCCTGGGCCATGTCGCAAGGCGTGCGCTTCTACATGTTTGTCGCCGCGGCGATCATGCTGTCCTACGTCCCCGAACGCGCCTGGCGACAAGGCGCGCTGCCCGTCTACGCGGTCATCGTGGTCCTCCTCATCCTCGTCGAACTGATCGGCGCGGTCAGGGGCGGCAGCCAGCGCTGGCTGGACATGGGCATCCGCCTCCAGCCGAGCGAATTCATGAAGCCCGCAATCGTGCTCGCCTGCGCCCGCTTCTATGACCTGCTTCCCGCTGGCGAGACACGCAAATTCAGCGCGATCTGGCCCGCAGCGTTGCTCATCGGCGTGCCCGCGCTGCTGATCCTCAAACAACCCGACCTCGGGACGGCGCTGATGGTCTGCGCAGGCGGCGCGACGGTGGTGTTCCTGTCGGGCGTCCCCTTGCGCCTGTTCGTCGGCGGCGCGCTCGCGCTGGCGGTCGCGACCCCGCTCGCGGTCAATTTCCTGCTCCACGACTATCAGCGCAACCGCGTCCTTATCTTCCTCGATCCGGAAAGCGATCCGCTCGGCACCGGCTATCACATCAGCCAGTCGAAGATCGCGATCGGATCGGGCGGCATCTTCGGCAAGGGCTTCCTCCAAGGCACCCAGAGCCATCTCGACTATCTGCCCGAAGGCCATACCGACTTCGTCTTCGCGACGATGGCGGAGGAGTGGGGACTGGTCGGCGGGTGCCTGCTGATCCTCGCCTTCATCCTCGTCATCCGCTGGGGGATCAACGTCGGGCAAGCCGCGAACACCCGCTTTGCCCGGCTGACCGCGGCGGGACTCGCGACGACGATCTTCTTCTACGTCGCGATCAACCTGTCGATGGTGATGGGAATCGCCCCCGTGGTCGGCATCCCGCTTCCGCTCGTCAGCTTTGGCAGTTCCGCGCAGATGACGGTGATGCTGTGCCTCGGCATCCTGATGTCGATCGACCGCCAGAATCGCCGCACCGTCCGCTGGTGACCGCGCACCCGCCAAAAAAGGGTTTGCATCCCCCGCCACCAATGCTAACCGCCCGCTTCCCGATCCGACGAGCGCGAGACGCCCGCCGGACGACGGAATGGACGCATAGCTCAGTTGGTAGAGCAGCTGACTCTTAATCAGCGGGTCCTTGGTTCGAGCCCAAGTGCGTCCACCACTCTTTTCAGACACTTAGCCTGACGGTCGGTTGCCGCGATAAGCGGCCGGCAATCACATAGCAATCACCGCGATTGCGGCTCTCCCCTGTCGAGGTTAGGGCTGATCACGGTGGAAGCGTCGCATCGCTATCGCCGTGCGCCACGCATATGCGGGTCAGCGTCGCGTCGATGCCGTCGCGACGATACAGCGACCGAGACGAGCTCAAGCAGATCTTAGCTGGTTTTGACGGCTTTAGCCGCAAACCGGGCCATCGGTGCGTGAGCAGCTCAAGTCGCTACCGTTTGCCGTGTCGCCGATCCCAACGGATTATACCTCATCGGTTTCGTAGCCGCTTCCGATGCAAGATGCTATTCGATAGGCTCTCTTCTTGTTGATCTAGGATTGCAGTCACGACCGATTTTGTCACGGCAACGTGCGAGGGGCCGGTCAAGATAGGGGAATGAATTGACCGCCTTCCACACGACGCCTGTCAGCATTGTCGAGGATCTTCAGAATCTCCTGCGGGACCGTTACAAGTCTGGTTTTCCGGTCTTCAAGGAGCTGCTCCAGAACGCGGATGATGCGGGCGCCGAGCGTCTGATCGTCCGCGCGCACGAAGGCTTCAAGGAGGCTACAAACCCGTTGCTACGCGCACCTTCGTTGATAATCGCCAACGACGGGCTGGTGATGGCCGAGCACTTCGCCGCGATGGAGAAGGCCAGCGGCGGGAGCAAGGGGGGCGATACTGCCACGGTGGGGCGGTTCGGCCTAGGTCAGAAGGCTTTCTTTCATCTCTGTGACGCTTTCGTCGCTTTCGCTTGGATCGACGGCAAGCTGGACTTCAAGGTGATGAATCCTTGGGAGGAAATCCCGGATGCAGCTGATACGGCCAACCTTTGGGGAGAGCTTTCCCAGGACGACAGACACCTCCTCTGGTTCTCCAGTCAGGGCTTAGAGCAGCGCGGCATCGCGCTTGTCCTGCCGTTGCGGACGGACACGCTGATGCCTGGCGCCGGGCTCTGGTTGACCCCGGAGAAATGGACGCCGGAGCGCGCGCTCGCTGACATCGCCGGCGGAGAGGAACTCATGCCTGCGCTGTGCTGCCTACGAACGCTGGGTTCGATCGAATTTTCCGGGCCGGGGGCCAAAGCACGTCGGCTCGAGATTGCGACCGGGGCGTCCCGATTGTCCGGGCCGCAAGGTGGGGTAGCGGGACGATCGTTGGCAGGAAGCTGGCATTAGGCGAACGAAGCCACGGTTCGCTTCTCGGGCTGCGAAACGTGGTGTCCGAGTGGCGAAGCCGTAAACGTCAGACTAGCGGAGGATTGGCCGTCGGCCCGCAATTATCGCCAAGAGCTTGTGCCGGCCAAGGCGGAGCCGCACGGCGCAGTGATCATTTGCCGGTCGCCTTCTATGGGTCCCGAGGGTCGGCTGCGTCTGCGATCGACCGTTTATCTGCCCGTGGCGATTATCGCGGAGACCTCGCTGCCCGCCGCGATAGGCAATATCGACCTGCTGCTGCACGGTTATTTCTTCGTGTCGAGCGCGAGAACCGAGGTTCGCACTGTTGACGAACCCGGTGCGGAGGGTCGCTGGAATGCCGCACTGGAGGCGGAGGCGACGCTGTCGCAGGTCCTACCCGCGCTAGCTGCTGCGATCCCCGCGCTACCAAATGACGACGATCGTGGAGCTCTGCTTGATGCCTTAAAGAAGACCGATTGGTGGGGAAAGCATCGCGCACTCGTCTGCCAAAGTGAGGCCCTTGCCCAAGTCTGGGACGGCGGAGGCTGTGCTAAGTGGAAGCGGGTTCCAGCCGCGGCCGTCCGGCCCATTGCCAGCGCCTCGTCGACATCTCGTGAGCGCCTATCAACTGGCCTGCCGGGGCTAGCGAACTGGTGTGCTCAGACGGGGATCGTGCTGGCGCATGGACCTATCCTGGCCGCTGAGGACTGTCGCTGGAAGGATGCTGAACTTGCCGCGATCGTCCGGCTCGCAGGACCGGCTGCCTTCACCAAGCTGCGGATCGCAGAGACCATTGTGATATTCCCCTGATATTCCCCCGGTTCGGCGGACACGCAGGGTTAGCCGGTCATGCTCCGCTCGGCTTGCTCGGGGGTTAGATATCCGAGGGCCGAGTGCATGCGGTGCCGGTTATAGTAGCCCTCGATGTATCCGAACAGCGCGTGCCGCGCTTCGGCCTGTGTCGCCCATCGGCACTGATGGACGAGTTCGACCTTGAGGGTGTGAAAGAAGCTCTCCATCGGGGCATTATCGTAGCAATTGCCGGTGCGGCTCATTGAGGGCGTCGCGCCGATCGCGGCCAAGTGATCGACATAGGCGCCGGCCGNTGATATTCCCCCGGTTCGGCGGACACGCAGGGTTAGCCGGTCATGCTCCGCTCGGCTTGCTCGGGGGTTAGATATCCGAGGGCCGAGTGCATGCGGTGCCGGTTATAGTAGCCCTCGATGTATCCGAACAGCGCGTGCCGCGCTTCGGCCTGTGTCGCCCATCGGCACTGATGGACGAGTTCGACCTTGAGGGTGTGAAAGAAGCTCTCCATCGGGGCATTATCGTAGCAATTGCCGGTGCGGCTCATTGAGGGCGTCGCGCCGATCGCGGCCAAGTGATCGACATAGGCGCCGGCCGCGTATTGGGATCCGCGATCCGAGTGGCAGATGAGACCGCGGTCGGGCCGCTGCCGCTGGGCAGCCATCATCATGGCCGCGAGCGRCAGCTCGGTTCGCATGTGGTCGCGCATCGCCCATCCGACGATCTTGCGGGTTGCAAGATCAAGAACCGCGGCGAGATACAGCCACCCTTCGCCGGTTGCGATGTAGGTGATGTCGGCGAGCCAGATTGTGTTTGGCGCGGTTGCCGCGAAGTTCTGCGCCAACAGATTCGGCGCGATCGGCAGATAGTGACGACTGTCGGTAGTACACGGCCGGAACCGGCGCCCCGCCAGTGCGCGGATACGATGGCGACGCATCAGCCGTTCAACGCGACCACGGCTGCATCGATGACCTTCCGCCCGCAGGGCGGCATGCATTCTCGGCGATCCGTATCGGCCTTGATGATGCGCCTGAAGTCGGCGCACGTCGGCAAGCAATGCCAGGTTCGCCGTCGTCCGTGCGCTCGGCGCTCGGACACGCCAGTCGTAATAGCCGCTGCGCGACACGCCGAGCATGCGGCACATGACGTTCACCGGCCAGGTGGACGCATGCTGCTCGATAAAGGCGAACTTCATCGCGGCATCTCCGCAAAGATGCCGACGGCTTTATGGGATGGCCCGCCCCTCATCATCTGGCGCAATCTGGCGTTGGATTAAAAGGAGAGGACCGATGACGACGAAGACGCCGATTGCCACGCTCGGGATCGACCTAGGCAAGAACAGCTGTAGCTTGGCAGGAATGGATGCGAGCGGAACCGTGGTGTTGCGCCGACGAATGACGCGGGAGGGACTGATCAAGTTCTCCGCCGCGCTGCCGGCTTGCGTCGTGGCGATGGAGGCGTGCTGCGGTGCTCATTATCTCGGGCGCACGTTCGAAGGGCAAGGCCACACGGTGCGGTTGACTTTGTCGAAGCGCGGACGCACGACGGGCGCAAGTTCCGGATCCTCACGATCATCGACGAGGCCAGCAGGGAATGCCTGGCGCTGATCGTCGCACGTCAGTTGAAACACGAGGACGTGCTGGCGGCGCTTGCCGAGCTGTTCATCGTGCGAGGTCCGCCAGCGCATATAAGGTCGGATAATGGCAGCGAGTTCATCGCTACGGCGGTCCACCAATGGCTCGGCCAAGTCGGCGTGAAGACGCTCTACATCGCGCCGGGCTCGCCCTGGGAGAACGGCTATAACGAGAGCTTCAACGGCTCGCTGCGCGACGAGCTGCTCAACGGCGAGATCTTCTACAGCCTCGCCGAGGCACGGGTGCTGATCGAGGCGTGGCGGCGCCATTACAACACCGTCCGGCCCCATAGCAGCCTGGGCTACCGCCCGCCGGCACCCGAGGCGGCGACACCGCCATTGCCGGCCTCCGGTTCCGCTTCGCTCCACCTCCGCCCGGCAATGGCGGCGGAGACGACAATGCACTAACTATCTACCCGGACCACCCGGTGGGGGCCGCTCAGCCTTTAGGGGGCAACAACAGTAGTTATCATCGGGATCGGATTTCGGCATGGCAGTTCCTAGCGACAAGCATCTTCTGGCGTTCGGACGCCTGATCCACAACTACGCTGCCGTGGAGAGCGGTATAAAGATGGGCACCCACATCAACTCGCTGCTCGGCGCTGATCCAGCGCGAGGAGAGCATCAGGACCGGTGAGAGCGGCTTCGGAGATTTCCGGACGATCCTGCCCGAAAACGCCGTCGGTGGCCGAGCATCGTCTCGCCCAGCCGCCAGTTCGCCTCGCCGATGCGTCGACGGGCGAGCGTCGCCATCGAGCGGCGAATAAGTTTCTAGCCCGCCTCGTCGAAAGCGCCGGCCATGCCCTTGAGTCCCACCTCAGCCATGGCCGCCAGCATCTCATGCCGCTGCAGGGAAACCTCGCAGGCTGCCGTGGCAGCCGCAGTCGACACGGAGCGGATGGCGCAGCGTCAGGTCTTCGGATGTGGCGATGGCCAACGGTCGTGGCGGCTCGCGCCGACGGCGAGACTATTGAGAATGCCGTCGTCGCTGGTAATGCCGACTTGACTGGTCTTCGTCCATTCCGGCGTAGCGCCCTTGTCGTTATGATTGCGGCTCTCGGTACGAATGCCGTTTCCTGCAGTTTCTAGTCCGTACCCTGCCCCGACCCATCCGATCGCCCGAAACTAGTTGTTAACCACTTCGATCTATTTTCAAGATACCAGCCCCGGGGGTATCTTGAATGATCAATCTTGGCAGCCAAGAACTTACCATCATGGCCCGGCAAGCACGTGCAATCGATGTGTCGATCGTCATGCCGTGCCTCAATGAGGCCGAGAGCCTACCGCATTGCATCGCCAACGCGCATGACGCGCTTGCTCGGATCGAATCTGAATATGGACTGTCCGGCGAAATAATCATCGCCGACAATGGATCGATCGATGGCAGCCAAGGAATAGCGGAATCGCTCGACGCTCGCGTGGTGTCGGTCGCGTCACTCGGTTACGGCGCTGCGATCATCGGCGGCTGCTATGGCGCCGACGGCAGATATCTACTCATCGGCGACGCCGATGGCAGCTACGATTTCACCGATGGGGTGGCGATGGTCGGACGCCTGACACGCGGTGCGGACCTGTGCATGGGGTCTCGCTTTGCCGGCGGGATCGAGCCGGGAGCGATGCCTTGGAAGAACCGGTACATCGGCAATCCGCTGCTCACCGGCCTGCTCAACTTGTTGTTTCGATCGGGGGTTAACGATGCGCATTGTGGCTTGCGCGCGATCCGTCGCGAAACCTTTCTAGCACTGAATTTGTCGGGTAGCGGCATGGAATTTGCCAGCGAGATGGTCATCAAGGCCAGCTTGAAACGCGTCCGCATCGAACAGGCCCCAGCGACGCTTTCGGTCGACCTACGCAACCGGCCACCGCATCTGCGCCCGTGGCGCGACGGTTGGCGCCACCTGCGTTATCTCCTGATGCTCAGCCCGACGTGGCTGTTCGGCATTCCGGCGATCGCCGCCATGGCCGTGGCAGGCATGATCATGCTGGTCGCGCTGGCTAATCTGCTGAGCCTGCTCCCCGGTGTCGAATTTTTCGGCACGAGTTGGACGCTTGTCGCCGGCTTTCTGTTCTGCGTTGGGCATTTGTCGGGCGTGATGGCGATCGCCACCCACTTGCACGGGGTCGGTCAGGAGTATCGCGAGATGGCCCCCATATTGCGACGCTATGCTCACGTGTTGACGCTGGAAACGACGCTGATCGTCGGGATTGCGCTGCTGATCCTGTCGGGATGCGGTCTGGGCGCTGTGGCTCTGCATTGGTCCATCGATCATTTCGCGGCACTCGCAACCCCGTTGCCGTTGATAATTGCCTGTGTCGCGGGGGCGACCGGACTGCAGACGATCATGGGGGGATTCCTGCTGTCGATCATCGCCGGGCATCAGGCGCGCTTCGTCACCGCCCCGCATCCAATCGATTTTTTCGCCAATTTGTCGCCTGCGCCTCAGATGGTTCAGGCCGCGTGACGCTCCGCGTCGCTGCGATCGGCCTGGGCTGGGTCGCGCAGCATCGGCACCTGCCCGTGATGGATCGGTCGGGCCGCTTCGACGTCGTGGGCGTGGTCGACCGCCACCCCGGGGTCGCACGCGACGTCGCCAAGACGCGGCGGTATCGCTATCACGGCTGCACCGACACGCTGGCGGACATCGCCTGGCTGGACGAAGTGGATGCGGTCACGATCTCGACCGCGCCGATGGCGCATCACGGGCTCGCCGTGCAAGCGCTGGCATTGGGCAAGCACGTGTTGACCGAAAAGCCGTTTACGATGACCAGCGCGGAAGGCGCGGAGCTGATCGCCCGCGCGCAGGAAGCGGATCGCCGTCTGGCCGTTGTCCACAATTTTCAATTTGCGCGGTCGACCAAGGCGCTGTTCGCCGATCTTGCGGACGGGCGGCTGGGCGACATCACCGGCATTGATGCCGTTCAGTTCGGCAATCCCGATCGTCGGTTACCGGAATGGTGCGAGGAACTGCCGTTTGGCCTGTTCTATGACGAAAGCCCCCATCTACTTTATCTGTTGCGGGCCGTCGTCGGCGATATCGCGCTGGCGCGCGCGTTCAAGGTCGCGAGCACCCGCGGTCTCCGCACGCCGGCACGCGTCGAGGCGTGGTTTCGCGGCGGACCGAATAATTGCCCCGTACGGCTCGCCTGCAATTTTGAAAGCCCGGTCAGCGAATGGTATCTGATGGTCGGCGGCAGCCGCGGCTACGGTATTGTCGACATCTTTCGCGATATCTATGTCCGCTTGCCGAACGATGGTCTTCACGACACCGGCAAGGTTCTGCGCACCAGCGCGATCGCGACCGCTCAACATTGGCTCCAGCACGTCACCAGTGGCATCCCGCACCTGTCGGGGCGGCTCAATTATGGCAATGGCGAGCTCTTCGATCGCTTCGCGCGCGCCGTAGCAGGCGATGTCGAGGCGATGGCGCCAATCTCCGCGCAAGCTGCGCACGCCATCCTGACCCTGCAGCACGCCATCATCGATGGCGCCGAGGATCTTTACGCATGAGCAAAACCCACCTGTTTGCGACCTTCACCGGCGCCTATCCCGCCCAGCCGGCTACAGCCTACTGGCGTGCGATTGAAATTGCGGCGCTTGCTTCGCGCGAAATCCCGAACGGACGCGGTCTCGATCTTGGCTGCGGCGACGGGATCCTCACGGATATTTTGCTCGATGAAATCGGCACACGCGATCTGGTTGGAATCGATCTCGATCCGCTGGAAACCGACGCGGCGCGTCGTTTCCCCTTTTATCGTGCGATCCACACCTGTTCGGCGGATGCCATCCCGGAAGACGCGGCGACTTTCGATTTCGTCATGTCCAATTCGGTACTTGAGCACGTGCCCCCGCTGGAAGGTACAATGGCCGAGGTAGGCCGCCTGCTCAAGCGCAACGGACGGTTTTTCTTCACCGTGCCGGGCCCCGCCTTCCACGATAATCTGGCGGGCGGCCTGATGCCAGGCGTGTCGCGCGCGGCGTATTTGAAAACGTTGGACACACGGTTGGCGCATCTCCATTACCTGTCTGAAGCCGACTGGCGTGAAATGCTGGGTCGCCATGGCCTCGTGCTCGACACCTGCCTGGGTTATCTCGACCCGGCACAAACACGGCGTTGGGAGACGCTCTCTCGCTTCACGGGCGGGCTGCTGTATACGTTGTTCGGCAAAACGGCGCGGCCAATCGAGATCCAGCGCAAATTGGGCGCGCGCACCCTCCAAAACCGCCGCCGGCTGCCTCAGCCGCTTGCGGCGCTGCTTGGTCGGATCGCTCGGCTCGGCGTTCCAAGCGCCGGGACCGGCTGGACGTCGTTGAACACGGCTTCATGCATGCTGATCGAAGGCCACCGCGCCTAAAGGGCCCCTATTGTGCGTCGGGACGACTCTCCGCCCAATCGTGTCTCCACGGTGCGTTACGCCGTGGTTGCGGGCAGTTGTGCGCTCATGCACAACGGTATCGTCATCGGCGCCGCATGGGCGGGGGCGGGTTTGCTGGGCGCCACGGCACTCAGTTTCTGTCTGATGGTCGTCATCGGCTATCTGTTGATCGGTGCAATCGTCTTTCGCGCGGCACCGACACGGACCGGATTCGTACGCTATACGCTTGCCATGGCGGCCAATTTCCCCGTGGCGACATCATTACTCTTCGTTCTTGCGGTCCCGTTGCACCTGCCCGTGGCGATAGCGTCACCGGTCGTGACGTTACTGATGATGATCATCAATTTCGTGGCTGCACGGTGGGCGATCGGTGGGCGGGCAGCGATATGCGCATCCTGACGGTTTCGCATTTCTTCGCCCCCCATGGTGGCGGGATCGAACTCGTGGCCGGGCACCTCAATCGTGAACTCGTCGCGCAGGGGCATGATACGCAGTGGGCAGCCGCGCGGGAAGGCGCGCTGCCCGATCTCGGCGCCACGCGACCGGTCGGCCTTACCTGCGTCAACTGGCTGGAACGACTGACCGGACTGCCGATGCCAATTCCCACGCCAGCAGCGATCCGCCGCTTGTGGCGGGCGGTGGCGGCCAGCGACGCGGTTATCGTCCATGATGCGCTTTACGTTTCGTCGATCGTGGCGCTGATAGCCGCGCGCCGGCTTCGCAAACCGGTACTGCTGATCCAGCATATCGCGGACATTCCCTTTTCTAACCGGTTGCTGCGCAGCTTGATGGCCTTTGCCAATACATGCGTCACGCGCCCGATGCTGCGTGGTGCCGATCACGTCGTATTCATCAGCGCGACGGTGCGTGACTTGTTCGCTGATGTCCGCTTCCGTTCGGCTCCACAGCTGCTGTTCAATGGCGTCGACACCAACCTGTTCCACCCGGTGGCGCTGAAGCGGGACGAGACGATCCTGTTCGTCGGCAGATTTGTCGAAAAGAAGGGGCTTTCCGTAATCGCCGCACTTGCGCGGATGCGGCCTGACCTGCGCTTCCTTCTGGTGGGGCGCGGGCCGATCGATCCCACCAAGTGGCAGCTATCGAACGTTTCGGTGCTGCCACAACAGACCCCGGCAACGCTTGCGAACCTTTATCGTCAGGCCAGATTGCTGCTGCTGCCGAGCATCGGCGAAGGCTTTCCGCTCGTCGTTCAGGAGGCGATGGCATGCGGCCTGCGCATCCTGTGTGGCACCGACACCGCATCGGCGGATCCCGAGGCGCGGTCGTGGCTCGCACACGTCATGATCGACCTTGCCGACCCGCAGCAGACTGCAACGAGGGTGGCCGCGACGATCGATACGCTACCATGCGTCCCCCCACCGCGCGCGATGGCTGATCATGCAGCCAGCCATTACAGCTGGCCCGTCATGGTTTCCGCGATCGTCTCGGCATTGAGCAGATAGCTAAATCGGCGGTTCGCTACGCAAAGCACCGACGTGTTACTCGGTGTAGAGGGCAATGGTTCCTCGATCGACAGCAGCGCTAATTAGTCAATCGTTCGACCAACGTTGCTCTGGAACGATATGACACCCGACGGCTAGCGCCGCAGCGCGCAACGCGCGTTGATGATCGCTCGCCCGCACGGCACCTCGACCGCTGTAATAAACGGCTAGTCCGTCGATCCTCGGTGCATCGACAAAGGCGGTCGTCCGACCCCGGCAGAGCGAGGCAATGTCTGCCGGACGCAAGGCAGGTCCGAGCAGCCGGATCGGCCGGTTGCCGAGGTCAGGCGCGTTGATAACCAGATCGGCATTGCCCGGTCCCGCATCAATCACCGCGATGTCGGCTGCGATGCGTCGGATAGCATAGTCGGGCTCGGCCTGAGCGGCCACCAATTGGTGAGCCATCCAACCATGCACGGGTAGCAGCAGCAGGCTCCCGACCGTGGTCCACAGCATCGACCGACGAAGATCGACGCCCGCCGTCTCTGCCTGCCGCCAGCCGTAGCCGGCGAGCAGACAGGCGTTTCCGAGCACCGGGTGCAGGTAACGATAGCCCCAGCCATGCCCCTGCCAAGGCAGTAGAAAACCCATCACGAGGATCGGCAGGACCAGACCGATGGTCAGCGAACGCACCAGGGATTGATCTTTCCACCCGCCGACGGCACCCAGCAGCACCATCGGCAGCAGCAGCAAATGCTGCCAGGTCGCGAAGCGGATTAAGTTGACCGCCATGGTCCAAAGTGCATCGACCCCGACCAATGCCAGTATATGAGCAAGGCGGGTAGCGTAGTCGATACCCTCGCGATCGTTGCCCGCGGGCACCGGGCCGGCGTGAGCGCTCATCCAAACCGGCCATGCCATCCAGAAACCGCAGATGAGCGCATAGCCGACGCCATAGACGCAAACACGCCGCCAATTTCCTTGCCGAGCCAGACCGAGCACGAACGGCAAGGCGAAAAGTGGGTGGAACAACGGTTGATGCACCCCCGTGGCAAGGAAGCCGACGACCAAGGTGCCCGCCAGGCCAAGTCGGTCATTACGCAGGAACAGCATGAGCCAAACGAGGTTCAGCGCAAGATGCGCCGTCATCGCGTAGGCGGTCATGGCAGTGATGATGATCTGTGAAGAACAAAGATAGCAAAGCAGCGCCGCCATCTGGCTGCCCGGCGAATCCTTCCACAGTCGCCGACCGATCGATGCCAGTGCCAGCAGACCGATAACAACTAAAATGGGGGATGTGAAAACCGGGTCTGCTACCGTTGAAACTAGCGCACGCAAAGCTGCATTTACCGGCAAATAAGCCGATATCCATTCGGCATGATCGCCAATCGGGAGAATGAACAGTAAATTGAGCGCGGGAGCAATTGTCTGCCAACTGGATGGAATGGGGGCGGCCAGATGTCCGCTACCAAATATGGCGGAATCGAAGACTGCCAGCTGTTCGTCTCTGCTGAGGTCTATTCCCTGGAAAACACCGTCATAGCCCCAGGAGCAAATGACGAACAAGCAACAGGCCGCCCCGGCCAGCCACCATCCCGGTCGCCGGATTGTCGCTGGCAGGCGCAACCGCGACGGTCGGCCCCGTCCGAAGGTGACCACGGCGAGGCAGAACAGTGGAAGCAGCGCCAGGTCCTGCATATAAAACAGCGTCGGCGTCGGCTGCGGCGCGCGAATTCGGCTCATCGTCGACGGCATGACCAGCGCTACGATGACGAGGAGCAGGAGCAGCCCGATCGTGATCAGCCGGACCTTGCGCATCCGTCTGATCGCGATGACCTGGTCCGGGTGCGAGGCGATCGCCATGCGGGGCGCCTTCTTACGCGCCATGCGCGAGCGGGAACCAAGACACCGCGCGCCGCACATCCAGGCCGCACAATCCATGCAAGCGATGGCGCATCGCATAGCTGCGCACATGGTCGAGGTAATCTGCTGCCTGGGGGTTCGCGAATGTCCAGTCGGGCGGGTTGAAGGATGAAATGCCGTTGATCGTCGGGCGACCGTAATAACTGGCCAGCACCATAGCATCGACGTTCGGGCGATAGGACCACCCCCCAGTGCCGATGCCGTCCCCACCCCAGGCGCGGTCGATCGCCCGGGATTCGGCAAGGACGGGGAAGTCGGCGGATCGGGCAGACACGACGAAGAACGCGGAGCATTGCGCCGGTGGCGGGCCGACCGCCGCCAGCATGCGGAGCTGCGCGTGCCGATCAAGTGTCAGCGGGGCGTCAAGCTGAACCTCCTCGACCAGGAGCCCGGCTAAAATAAGCGTGAGCACCCAGCCCCGGCGCGGCGTGCGGTCGAGAAAAACGATCACGATGGGGATGATGCCAACCAAAGCGAACAACAGAAATCGCGAAACGACCCGCACGGCCGAAGCGCCGGGCACGTATGAGTATATATACCACCAAGCCGAGTGATCGGGCGGCCAGCGTAACGCAAGGACAGTCACCACACCAAGTGCGATGCCGACGGGCAGCATGATCCCGCTTTTCGCCCTCTCACGCCCCGCCCAGAGCAGCGCGAACAGTGTCGCCACCATCAAGCCGATCGGCAGTCCGAAGCGCGTCTCACCGCCCGGAAACGGAGCGTCGGCGCCGAGCAGCGTCGGTAACCGGCCCCAGACCAGATTGCCAGAGCCCACGTTGAACAGCGTCAGCATGTTCGGCAAATACAGGTGCGGGCCGCTCTCCCAACTGTGTCGGGCCCCGGTGGCCATGATCGGAAGATACAGCAGCAGCATTGGCAGCAGCGCAATTGCACCGACCACCAAGCAAGCTAGCAGCGCTCGCCAATGTCGCATTGCCGCCGCGCCAAACGCTTGGCGCTCGTTCGCCGGCATCAACATCAGCGCGACCGGTGCATAAATGGCGAGGAACAGTGAAAAAAACCAAACGCCATAAAAAGCGTTCAGGGCGGTGACACCGTAAAGCACCGCGAAACCGCAGCCATAGGCGAACACGGCGTAGGACCGGTCGCGATGGAGCATCCGGGCCGTGCGTACCGCGAGGAAAGAGAGCCACGGAAATAGACCGACGCTCAACAACTGGGCATGATACATGTGGAGTAGCGAGACGTTCGCGGTCGTGAATAGCACGGCGCCACTGAGTGCCAGCAACGTGCGGACATTCAGGCCGCGACGGAGCAGCACGTACATCCCGACGAATCCGATCGACTTCATCGCCACGTGCGATGCGCAGGCTGCCAAAAAGGGGTCGGCACCGGCAATTCGTGCAAGAGAGAAGGGAATGCCCGGAACGACGTACGTGTCGTTGTAGCCCAGCGTCGACGCATAGGGATAAAAATATCCGGTCACGTCCCATGCCGCCCCGGTGGTGAACACGCGGTACCAGTGGTTCAGGATCGCGACCTCGATCATGCCGTCATAATTGTCGCCGTACAGCATCTGTAATCGCGTCATCAGGGCGTCACGAAAGAATATTGCCAGGCACGTCAGCATCACCGCCCCGGCCAGGGCGCGCCGCGTCCATGCCGACGTGGGCGACCTTTGCGTGGTCCTGCAGCCTCGCTCGTACTGCTCGTTTTCTGTCGTTACGCCGACCACTTGGTTCCCCTCCGTTCTTTGGGGAACGTTAACCACGTCCACAATGTTTTTTTGGTTAAGATTGCGCAGGAGCGATGATAACGCGCCCACGTTCTCAATTTTTTACTCAAGTAAGGTTGGGACTGCCAGGTGCTTCGGCCCAATCCGGCCAACCTGACGCCGCAATCGAGCGCACAGAATTGCCGTGATTGTTAAGCTTCTACTATCAGCCACTTACTGCAACAGCGTGTTCCCTTCACCCGCTCCAGTTCTGCTTGGGCGAGCCCGCACCACCGGAGTATCATCGTACTGACCTGAACTGGCCAACTTTTGGTGGGACGGGTTGAGCGGACGCCTGCCGCTCCGCTGAAATGGACATCTTCTACCAAAGTCGACCACTACCGTTCGGTCTGTTCCGTTCCTGAAAACGTGCGGCTCCCACGAAAGCTACCACTAACGGACGATCGGCATCGCGCGGCAACGGGCATTCGATTGTATTTGCGCACATTACGAACCGCGACGTTCAATGATTGCGCACGGGCGGCGTCCCTGGTCCCGAAGAATTCGGGTGCCACAACGTCTCACCGCCGGTATGCAAGCCGACATGCAGCGGACTCGCATATAATATGGCGCGACAGGTCGTTGTTATGCCCCCGAGCGATCGGCATTTCCGCTTGGTCGCCGATAGTCCGATTCCATCTGTGATCAGCGATCCACGATTGCCCGACAACCCGATTGTCGCCTGTAACGACGCCTTTTGCGAGCTGACCGGGTATCCGGTCGAGGATGTCGTCGGGCGCAACTGCCGCTTCCTGTCAGGCCCGGCGACCGAGCCTTGGCTGACCGAGGAGATTCGTCGCGGCGTGCGTGAGCATCATCCGGTGCTGGTGGAAATCTTGAACTACAAACGCAGTGGCCAACCCTTTCGGAACGCCGTTCTGGTGGCGCCGATCTACGACGAGCAGGATGCCTTGCTGTATTTCCTCGGCTCGCAAGTCGAGATCGATGCCGGGGCTCCATCACCGTCGAGCATGCGCCGAATCCGTGCGGCCGACATGGTGAAAGCGCTATCGCGTCGGCAAGGGCAGGTTTTGAAGCTTGTCGCCGACGGGCTGCTCAACAAACAGATCGCAGCCGAACTCGGCCTCGCCGAAAAGACGATCAAGATGCATCGTGCGATCCTGATGAAGCGGCTTGAGCTTCAGACGACAGCCGATCTGATCCGCTTGGCGGTCGAGGCAGGGCTCTGACGATCAGCTCGCCGATACAGCACAAAGCCCGTATCGCCCGGAAAAGAACCGCGACCGATAAGGGGCAGGTCGGCACAGCGGCATGGCCGCAAGCCTTAACCCATTCGGTGCGCGGTCAGGCAGTCCCTCCTGCGACCGCCGCTGTGACGACACTTCGGGGGCCCGAAGATCGTCTATGGTCGAATGACCCCCGCACATCTCTCCCGGCGCGTTGGCGCTGCGGATCACTGTGACGGAGACTTAGATGGATATCGTGACACCCTTCCAGTTTTCCCTGGTCTACAACGCGTTTTCCTTCACATTCGCGACGATGGCCGCGGCGACCGCGTTTTTCTGGCTGAGCCGTTCACAAGTCGCGCCCGCCTACCGCACCGCGTTGACCATTTCGGGGCTGGTAACCGGGATCGCCGCCTATCATTATTTCCGTATCTTCGAGAGCTGGAACGCCGCTTACACGTTTAAAGACGGCATCGTGTCGGCGACCGGCTTCGCGTTCAACGATGCCTATCGTTACGTCGACTGGCTACTGACCGTACCGCTGCTACTGGTCGAGTTGATCCTGGTCATGCGCCTGTCGCGCGCAGAGACGAGCTCCAAGACGATCCGGCTCGGTTCCGCCGCGGCACTGATGATCGTCCTCGGTTATCCTGGCGAAATCGCCGGCGACATCCCGACCCGCGCCCTTTGGGGGACGCTGTCGGCGATCCCGTTCGTCTATATCGTGTGGGAGCTATTCCGGGGCCTGGGCGAATCGATCAACCAGCAGCCTGCCAATGTGCAGAATCTGGTGCGCAAGGCGCGGTTGTTGACGTTTGCGTCATGGGGCTTCTATCCGATCGTCTACATGGTACCTTATGCCGGACTGACCGGCGGGACCGTGACCACGACGATTCAGATCGGCTACACGATCGCGGATATCGTCGCGAAGGCCGGTCTTGGCATCCTCATCTTTCTCATTTCGGTTCGCAAGTCTGAAGCCGAAGCCGGAATCGATGGGTTCAAGGTGCACGCCGCCTGATCCGATCTGATGCGAGAGCTTGCCCAACCAAGGGTAATACACCGTCGCCGTGCCCCCGTTGGGCGCGGCGACGCCGTGTATCCGGCGTATTGGGTCGCAGCCGCGCTGCTGCTTGCTGCCACTGCCCTGCGGGTGCCGCTCGGGCAGCCGGCAGCGATTGCCGCGATGACTATTCTGTTCATCGGCGGCGGGCTGCCACACGGCGCGTACGATATTGCGCTCCTGCGGCGCATTGTCTCGGTTGATCGGTCGCGTCTGGCGGTAACGGTCGGCGGCTATGCAGCGATCGCGGTGCTGACCGCGATGTTGTGGATGGCGTTTCCACTGGTCGCGCTCGTCCTGTTTCTGACCGTCGCGGCAGTGCATTTCGGCGAGGACTGGCAAATGCTAGACGAGCCGTTGCTGCGCTCTGCGGCTGGCGCGGCGGTCATCGCCGCGCCCACGATCGGGCATCAGGCGGATGTGTCTATGCTGTTCGTCGAAATGAGCGACGCGCGGGCAAGCGTGATCGCGCAGATCATCACCGCCGCCGCACCGGTGACATTGCTGGTGACCGCCGTCGGCATCGCGGTGTCGTGGCGGGACGGCAGCCGCCATTGGGCGGCAGCGATGGCGCTGTGCCTGTTGCTGCTGATGATCCTGCCGCCGGTTGCCGGGTTCGCGCTGTTCTTCGTATTCCTGCACTCGCCGCGGCATCTCGCGCAGACGCGCGTGATACTCCGCGACATGACGCAGGCGCGGTGGCTCATGACCGGCGCGGCGCTGTCGGGCAGCGCGATCCTGGGTTGGTGGGTGCTGCACCGGCTGGGATCGTCGCGCATCGACCAGAACATGGTGGCGCAGGCCTTTCAGCTACTTGCATCGGTCGCAGTGCCGCACCTTTTGCTGTCGCGCTGGCTGGAAGACCGGTTGCACCGACCCGAGTCACCAAATCCGATGCCATCAAGAGTTGAGACCGCGCCGTGATGATACGCCGCACCGCGATTGTGATCGGCTCGGGCATCGGCGGCATCGCCCGCGCGATTCGTCTGCAGAGCCTCGGTTTCGACATACGCATCGTCGAGCAACTCGACGATGTCGGCGGGCGCGCCAGTGCCGATCAATCGCTCGACGAACAACTGGTAGTTCAACAGTTCCGACCCGCCCGGGCTTCACCTCACCCACCAGCTTTTCCAGCCGCTCGATACTCACATCCGCTGTCCCCAAGCGGGCATGCTAATCGGCGCGCGACAAGGTGGTCAGCCCTTGCGGAGCACCCGGCACCTCCGCAACCCCCGGCTGCCCTTGCCCCGCACGGGATAGCGGCATATCCCGTGGCCGACCGCCGCCGTCCCGGCCCGGCGACGCGAACAACCAAGGATACGACGATCATGATGAAGCAACTGGCCATGCTGGGTAGCGCATTGGTGGCGGTTGGTGGTTGCAGCGACCGTCAGTCCGCTGACGCCAACACCACCGCCGCCGCGGCCACCGCCAGCCCGATGACCGCGACCGGGCGGGTGCGCGGGGTCGTGCAGACGGTCGGCGCCGATGCGCTCGCGATCCAGACCTATGACGGCCAGTCGGTGAACGTGCCGCTCGACGCGAAGACCGGGTTCGCCTGGGTGGTCGATTCCAGCCTCGCGACGCTCAAGGATGGCGATTTCATCGGCACCGCGACCACCGGCCCCAACGACGCGTTGCGCGCGGTCGAACTCGTGATCTTCCCCGAATCGATGCGCGGCACCGGTGAGGGCCATTATGACTGGGACGTGCCCGGCGTCGTCGCCGCCGCGGGTGGCAATGCGGGCGCGTCGAGCGCGATGACCAACGGCACCGTCGAGCAGCAGAGCGCCATGACCAACGGCACTGTCACCGGCGGCGCGGGCAAGCCCGGCGAGACGACGCTGACGATCTCCTACAAGGGTGGCACGTCCAAGGTGCTCGTTCCCGTCGGCACCCCGATCGTCCGGTTCGAACCGACCGATCGCGCGATCCTCGCCAAGGGGCAGAGGGTGTTCGCGGTGACGACCCCCGACGCGCCCGGCGCCAAATTCGTCGCGGTCGGCAAGAACGGCCTGACCCCGCCGATGTGATCGCGCGGCATCGGGAGGTCCGCCCGTCGCGCCCTCCCGATCGCGCATTTCCGTCCGAAAGTCGATGATGTCCCTGCGGCTCCCCCCGTTGCTGGTCGGCGCGCTCGTCGTGCCTTCGTTCGTCCTC
This sequence comes from Sphingomonas oligophenolica, assembly GCF_006438955.1. GTDB lineage: Bacteria > Pseudomonadota > Alphaproteobacteria > Sphingomonadales > Sphingomonadaceae > Sphingomonas > Sphingomonas oligophenolica_A. Next base: position 45,222 of record NZ_RCZK01000014.1, read on the forward strand.
GCGCAGGATAAGCCGCCTACCTCTGCCCCCGTCCCGCCGCCCGACATCGTCGTGCTCGGGCGCGGGCTCGATGTGCCGCCGGGGACGACCGCCTATGGCACCGTGAGGATCGACCGCGACCGGCTGACCGGCGACGCGTCGGGGCGGATCGAGGACGTGCTGCAGGACGTCGCGGGGCTCCAGCAATTCCGCCGGTCGGACAGCCGTTCGGCCAATCCCTCGGCGCAGGGCGTCACGCTGCGCGCGCTCGGCGGCAACGCCACCAGCCGCGCGCTCGTCCTGCTCGACGGCGTGCCGCAAGCCGATCCGTTCTTCGGCTACATTCCGTTCAACGCGCTCGTGCCCGATCGGCTCGGCGGGGTGCGGGTGACCCGCGGCGGCGGCGCGGGCGCATTCGGCGCGGGCGCGGTCGCGGGCACGATCGAACTCGCCAGCGCGACCCGCGCCGATCTGCCGCTAGTCGACGGTGCCGCCTTTTACGGCAGCCGCAACAGCGAAGAGATCACCGCCGCGGTGTCCCCCGACGTCGGCACCGGTTATGTCACCGCATCGGGCCGGTTCGAACGCGGCGACGGCTTTTTCACCACCCCCGCCGACCAGCGCGGCCCCGCCGATGTCCGCGCGCGCTATCGCGATTGGTCGGGCAGCCTGCGCGGCGTCGCGGCGATCGATGCCCACACCGAACTCCAGGCGCGCGTCCTCGTCTTTCGCGACCACCGCACGCTGCGCTTCCGCGGCGCCGACAGCAGCTCGGACGGCGAGGACGCCAGCCTCCGCCTCGTCCATCACGGCGCCTGGGCGATCGACGCGCTCGGCTATGTCCAGGAGCGCAACTTCACCAATCAGGTGATCAGTTCGACCAGCTTCAAGCTCGCGCTCGATCAGCGCGACACCCCCTCGACCGGGATCGGCGGCAAGATCGAACTACGCCCGCCGGTCGGCACCGCGCACCTCATCCGCATCGGCGTCGACGCACGCCAGGCGCAGGGTGCACTCCGCGAGGACGCCTACAGCACCGTCACCGGCCGGATCACCGCGACGCGCCACGCGGGCGGCGACACCGCGACCGTCGGCGCGTTCGTCGAGGACGACTGGACGCTGGGGCGGCTGATCCTGACCGGCGGCGCGCGGGTCGATCGCTGGACGATCACCCAGGGTTTCTTCGAGGAACGCAGCCCGACCGGCGCGCTCACCACGAACAACCGCTTCGCGAACCGCGACGGCGTCGCGGGCACTGGCCGCGTCGGCGCGGTGGTCGAGGCGACCAGCGGCGTGAAGCTCCGCGCCGCCGCCTACACCGGGTTTCGCGTGCCGACGCTCAACGAACTCTACCGCCCGTTCACGGTCTTCCCGATCCTGACCCAGGCCAATGCCGCGCTGAAGCTCGAACGGCTCAAGGGCGCGGAGGTCGGGGTCGACCTCACCCCGCTGCCCGGCGTCGCGATCGGCCTGACCGCGTTCGCCAACCGGCTGGGCGATGCGATCGCCAACGTCACGCTGACCCCGGTGCTGCGCCAGCGCCGGAATGTCGACGCGATCCGCGTCCGAGGAATCGAGGCGACCGCACATATCGCGCACGGCGCGGTCGCGCTCGACGCCAGCTACGCGTTCAACGACGCGCACGTCCGCGCCTCCGGCATCGCCGCCGCGCTCGACGGCAAGATTCCCGCACAAAGCCCGCGCCACGTCGCCAGCGCCACCCTCGCCTATCGCCCCGCGACCGGCCCGACGCTGTCGGCGACACTGCGCCGCGTCGGTGCGCAGTTCGAGGACGACCTCGAGACCAACGTCCTGCCGCCTGCCACCACGCTCGAGGCGGTCGCGACGGTGCCGCTCACGCATCGCGTCGCGATCGTCGGGCGTGCGGAAAATATCTTCGACGCCACCGTCGTCACGCGCAATGCGGCGGGATCGATCGACCTCGGCACGCCGCGCACGCTATGGATCGGCGTCCGGCTGCGATAGGCACGGCGCCAAGGAGAGGGTGATGACCGACACCGCGCACGCGCAAGATTGCTATCCCGTCGGCGGCGACTGGACCGACGCGCGCGTCGATGCCGCCGCCTATGAACGGCTCTACGCCGCCGCCGCCCGCGATCCGGACACCTTCTGGCTCGATCAGGCCAAGCGGCTCGACTGGACGAGTCCCCCCACCGTCGCGGGCGACTGGTCGTTCGACGCAGACGATTTCCGCATCACCTGGTTCGCCGACGGCACGCTCAACGTCGCCGCCAATTGTCTCGACCGGCACCTCGCCGAACGTGGCGATACCGTCGCGATCATCTGGGAACCCGACGACCCCGCCGACGCCCCCAGAACCTTCACCTATCGCGAACTCCATGCCGAGGTGTGCCGCTTCGCCAACGTCCTCACAGCGCAGGGCGTCGCCAAGGGCGACCGCGTCACCATCTACCTGCCGATGATCCCCGAGGCGGCGTTCGCGCTGCTCGCCTGCGCCAGGCTCGGCGCGATCCACTCGGTCGTGTTCGGTGGCTTCTCGCCCGACGCGATCGCGGGCCGGATCGAGGATTGCGGCTCGACCCTCGTGATCACCGCCGACGAAGGTCGCCGCGGCGGCAAGCGCATTCCCCTCAAGGCCAATGTCGACGCCGCCGCTGCCAAGGCTCCCGGCCTCGCCAAGGTCATCGTCGTCAAATCGACCGGCGGCGATGTCACGATGACGCCCCGCGACGTCTGGTATCACGACGAGGCCGCCAAGGTGTCCGCCGCCTGCCCCGCCGAACCGATGGCCGCCGAGGATCCGCTGTTCATCCTCTATACCTCGGGGTCGACCGGCAAGCCCAAGGGCGTGCTCCACACCTCGGCGGGCTATCTGCTCTGGGCGAGCTACACCCACGAACTCGCGTTCGACTATCGCCCCGGCAACGTCTTCTGGTGCGCCGCCGATATCGGCTGGGTCACCGGGCACACCTATGTCCTCTACGGCCCGCTCGCGAACGGCGCGACGACGCTGATGTACGAAGGACTCCCCAACTGGCCCGACGCCAGCCGCCTCTGGCAGATCGTCGACCGGCATCGGGTCCACACGCTCTTCACCGCCCCCACCGCGCTGCGCGCGCTAATGAAGGAGGGCGACGCGTTCGTCACCGCCACCGATCGTTCGTCGCTGAAACTGCTCGGCAGCGTCGGCGAACCGATCAACCCGGAGGCGTGGCGCTGGTATTACGAGGTCGCGGGCGACGCGCGCTGCCCGATCATCGACACCTGGTGGCAGACCGAAACCGGCGGCGCCATGATCGCCCCCATCCCCGGCGCGACCGCGTTGAAGCCGGGCAGCGCCACGCGACCCTTCCCAGGCGTCTTCCCCCGTCTCGTCGATGACAAGGGCACGACGCTTGACGGCGCCGCCACCGGCAACCTCGTCATCACCCAGAGCTGGCCGGGGCAGATGCGCACGGTCTGGGGTGATCACGATCGCTTCGTCCAGACCTATTTCACGACCTATCCGGGCACCTATTTCACCGGCGACGGCTGCCGCCGCGACGCGGACGGCTATTACTGGATCACCGGCCGCGTCGACGACGTCATCAATGTCAGCGGCCACCGAATGGGCACCGCCGAGGTCGAAAGCGCGCTGGTCGCGCACGCCGCGGTCGCCGAGGCCGCGGTCGTCGGCATGCCCCACGACATCAAGGGCCAGGGCATCTACGCCTATGTCACGCTCAACAGCGGCGTCGCGACGACCGACGATCTGCGCGCCGAGCTCGTCACCTGGGTCCGCCAGGAAATCGGCCCGATCGCGACCCCCGACAAGCTCCAGTTCGCCCCCGCGCTCCCCAAGACCCGCTCGGGCAAGATCATGCGCCGCATCCTCCGCAAGATCGCCGAAGGCGACACCGCAAGCCTGGGCGACACGAGCACGCTGGCCGACCCGGCGGTAGTGGAGGATCTGGTGGCTAATCGGGTGGGGTGAGGGGTGTGTGGGGGCGGGCGTGGGACCAGTTCTGCTACGCCCTTAGTGGCCGATCGCGAACATTCGGCAATCAACCTCGCCCCGCAGCTCTAGACGTCGATCGACCGGCACCCGCGTGGGGGGGGCGGATGCCGGCTCGACCTTCCTCAACTCGACACGAGTTTTCCATTCGTGCCGTCGGGGAAAAATCCACCGCGCGTCACGCCCGCGGCGGGGTTGGCGAAGACGATGTTGTGCACTTGTTGCGGCGTGCGCCCAAAGGCGATGCTGTTCTCGTCGGCCGGTACCAGGTTCTGGCGCCCGTCCATCATCACCGGCTGGTCGCTGTCCGACCCGCCGTCGAGCGTATCGCGCACGTCCGACATCGCGGTCGAGGCGGTAATCGCGCTGCCGCCGGTGCGCACGATCACCGATCGGATCACGCCGGCGTGATAGGCCTCGGCCGCGAGGATTCCCGCCGCCGAGGTCAGGATTTTCTGGTCGTGAATCAGGTTCGCCGCCGCCTTGTACGCGGTGACGCCGACATCCTCGAACAGGAAGGCACCAAGCCAGAAGCTCGTCTCGTCGGCGAACGGATCGAACCCGGCCAGCCCCGCCGCCTGAGCGACCCCCTGGAACCCCGCGTCGAAATCTATCGTCGGGCGCTGGATCGCGTTTGCCCCCAGTGCCGAGCGCAGGAACAGCACGTGCGCCAGCTCGTTGCGGGTGATGTCTTCGATGAATCCGCGTCGGACGTTGCTGGTGAAGTTGACCTTGCGCCCGCCGCGCACCGTGCCGCCGAACGACCCGCCCGCCGCCTCATCGAGCGTCCGGCCCATCACCCCGCGCAGATAATATTCGGCTTCGAGATATTCGAGGTTCAGCGCGAAGTTGAGGATATCGTTGTCGGTCAAATTGGCCGCCGCAGCCGGGGTCGAGATCATCGCGGTGGCGGTGACGCCGGCAAGAGCGGCGAACATCGCCGCGCGCGCCGGATTGGTCGGCGCGTCTCGATCGATGACGTTGCTCATGCGCCTGCTCCCGGGGTGAGAGGGGGTTTGTCGCGGACGGTCCGTCGGACGACGCCGTTGACGCCGCGCGGGAAGAAGCCGCCGTGGTTTACGCCGCCGCCGGGTGCGCCATAGACTTGGTTGAGCACTTCGCCGACGCGGCGTGGGAACGCGCGGCCTTGCGCATCGGTATTCGAAATATGGATGCGACCGGGCTCAGTGACCGTCTCGGCATTTTCCGGCCCGTCGAGCGTGTCGCGGGCGCGGCTGATCGCATTGGCCTTTTCGATCGTCGCTGGCCCCATTTCGCCGATCTGCGCGCGGATGATCCCGGCGTGATATGCCTCGACCGCCAGGATGCCGGCGGCGTCCGCCAGCTTCATGTCGCTCGCAACACGTTTCGCCGCGCCAGCATAGGCCGACACACCGACATCCTCGAACAGGAACGCGCCGAGCACGAAGCTTTCCTCATCGGCAAACGCATCGAAATTGGCGCCGAGCCCGGCGAGTTGACCGACGGCGCGAACGCTGCGGTGAAGTCGATCGCGGGGCAGCTCATTTCGACCAGCAACTTGCCCTTGATCGCCTTGCGCAGGAAACCGACGTGATGGCGCTCGTCGTCGGCGATTTCGGCCATGAATTCGCGCACGAACGGCGTCTGGAACGTGACCTGACGCCCGCCGGTGATGGCGCCGGGCTTGGGGCCGAGCATTTCGCTGGAGAGGCCAGTGCCGGTGACGCCGCGGGCGTAATATTCCGCCTCGAGATATTCGAGGTTGAGCGCGAAATTGAGCACCGGCGCATCCGTCAGCGGACTCGGGGTCAACGCGAGTCCCAGCCCTTGCGGGACGATCCGCGCGCACCCGGCAACGCCGGCGGCGACTCCAGCGGCCATCGTCGCGCGCAGCATGTGGCGCCGATCCAAGATGGCGAGGTGTTCGAGCATTGCGGCGCCTCCGGTAATTCACGGTGAAGCGTCCGTTATTAACGACAGTTTGGTCGAGGCGATTGATTGTAATCAACACCTTATGAATTCATCGACTACACCAACAGCAGCGCCCACCGCTCCCACTACCCCCGTTGCCCCCACCCCCCAACCCGCTACAACACACCCTCCCCCTCCCGAAAGGCTCCCGATGCCCCTGCTTCGCCCCCTTCTCGCCGTGCTCATGCTCGGCAGCGCCACGCTCGCGGTCGGGCAGCGGGCGGCACCGTCCGCGCTCGTCGACGCGACCAAGGCGACCACCCGCACCCCCGCGAACGTCGCGCGCGATCGCTATCGCCATCCGGTCGAAACGCTCGCGTTCTTCGGGGTGAAGCCGACCGATACCGTCGTCGAGATCTGGCCGAGCGGGGGCTGGTACACCGAAATCCTCGCGCCCTATCTCGCCGCGCACGGCAGCTTCTATGCGGCGGGGCCGACCGCCAAGGCGCTCGCGACCGTCACCGCGAAACAGGCCGCCGCGCCCGCCGCGTATCGCACGATGCACCTCGCCACCTTCCCCGCCCCTGCCGCCAGCACCGACGCCCCCGCCGCGGTGCCCGCGGCCAGCGCCCCCCCCGCGGTGCCAGCGGGCAGCGCCGACGTCGTCCTCACCTTCCGCAACGTCCACAACTGGCGGTTCGGCAAGACCGACCAGACCCAGGCCGCGTTCGACCAGATGTTCGCGATGCTCAAACCCGGCGGCACGCTCGGGCTGGTCGAACACCGGCTCCCCGAAACCGCGGTCGGGATCGAGGAAGCGCGCAGCGGCTATATGAAGCAGTCCTCGGTGATCGGGTTCGCGACCAAGGCGGGGTTCCGGCTGGTCGGCGAGAGCAAGGTCAACGCCAACCCGCGCGACACGCATGATTACGCCAAGGGCGTGTGGACGCTGCCCCCGTCCTATATCGAGGGCGATGCCGACCGCGCGCGCTACACCGCGATCGGCGAAAGCGACCGGATGACGCTGAAATTCGTCAAGCCCGCCTGACCGCCGGGACGGCGCGCCACCCGCGCTAATTAACCACGATCGGTTCGCAGTTTCGCAACCAATTCGCCGCTAGATCGGTCGTGCATGAAACCGCGCCGTTCCTCGACCGATCCGTTCCGGCGCCGCATCGGGCGGCTCCACGCGCTGGGGCTGGTCGAGGATGACGGCGAGCGCGTCGTCGCGGCGCTCGGCACGCGGCTGCGGAGCCTCGCGTCGATCTGGCCGATCGCGATCGCGGCGCAGGCGATCGCGTTCACCGTGCTGATGACGATGACCACGCTCGCCGATCGCGCGCCGCATCCGCTCGTATCGGTGATCGCGGGCGGCACGACGCTCGCGCTGTCGGTCGCGCTGCTGGTCGCGCTCGCCGCGCCGCGCATGGCGGCGATCGCGCCGATCCATCGCAACCGGCTGGTCGTCGGAATCGTGATCCCGATCGCGGCGGGGCTGTTCATGCTGCTGGCCCAGGCCGCGGCGCTGCCGACCGGTGGGATGCGGACCACAGCGCTCGTCGCGTGCATCGGCGGGATCGGGCTCACCGCGGTCAGTATCCACCAGGTGCGCGCGGCGTCGCTGGGGTTCAGCACCGGGTTGCTCGCGGCGTTCGCGGTCGTCACCGGCGCGTGGGGCGCGATCGCGATGGGATTCGTGTTCGTCGCGTGCCTCGCAGCTGCGACGATCCGCTTCGCCCGGCTCGACCTGGTGGCCGCGCTCGACCAGGCCGACCGTGCGCATGAGGGGCAGCTCGCGATCAAGATGATCGCCGAATTCGAAACCCACGGCACCAGCTGGTTCTGGGAGGCCGATCGCCAGGGCCGGATCACCTATCTGTCCGCCAAGGTCGCCGCCGACATCGCGGGGGATGGCCAGTCCCCGGTGGGGTTGCTGCTGACCGAAGTGTTCCGGATGGACAGCGCGACGCCGGGCACCGAACGCACGCTGGCGTTCCACGTGTCGTCGCGCACCTCCTTCTCCGATTATTCGGTCTGCGCCGCGAGCGATGACCAGGCCACGCGCTGGTGGTCGATCTCGGGGCGACCGCTGATCGACGATTACGGCCGGTTCCAGGGCTTCATCGGGTCGGGCACCGATCTCACCTCGATCCGCCAATCCGAAGCCGAGATCACCCGGCTCGCGCTGTTCGACAGCCTGACCGGGCTCGCCAACCGCCAGCGGATCCGGATCAGCCTCGACAAGACGCTCAAGCAATCGGCGGGCGGCTATCGCCCGTCGTCGCTGTTCCTGATGGACCTCGATCGGTTCAAGGCGGTCAATGACACGCTCGGCCACCAGGCGGGTGACATGCTGCTCAAACAGGTCGCGCAGCGGCTCGAACGCGGGGTCGGCGATGCGGGGCTGGTCGGGCGGCTCGGCGGCGACGAATTCCAGGTGCTGCTGCCGGGAATCGACCATCGCGACGCGCTGACCACGCTCGCCAAGGATCTCATCGCCTCGATTGCGCAACCCTTTTTCATCAGCGGCGCGAGCATCACGATCGGCTGTTCGATCGGGGTCGCGATCGCGCCGCACCACGGCGAGGACGCCGAAACGCTGACCCGCAACGCCGACCTCGCGCTCTACGCCGCCAAGGCCGACGGTCGCGGCGTCCACCGCTTCTTCTCGGAAAATATGCTCGAGGGCGCCAAGACCCGCAAGCAGCTCGAAGATGACATCCGCGCCGGCATCGTCGCGGGCGAATTCTACCTCGCCTATCAGCCAGTGGTCTCGACCCGCGACGAACGCATCGTCGGTTATGAGGCGCTGATCCGCTGGAACCACCCGACCCGCGGCGCGATCTCCCCCACCGATTTCATTCCGGTCGCCGAGGAATCGGGGCTGATCGAGGCGCTCGGCGAATGGGTGTTGCGCACCGCCTGCCACGACGCCGCCGGCTGGCCGGGCGACGCGCGGGTCGCGGTCAACGTCTCGCCGATCCAGTTCGCCAACCCCGCGCTGCCCGCGATCGTCACCTCCGCGCTCGCGAATGCGGGCCTGGCTGCGCACCGGCTCGAACTCGAAATCACCGAAGGCGTGTTCCTCGACGAGACCCACTCGTCCGACCGGATGTTCAAATCGCTGAAAGGGCTGGGCGTCCGCCTCGCGCTCGACGATTTCGGCACCGGCTATTCCAGCCTCGGCTATCTGCGCTCCGCGCCGTTCGACAAGATCAAGATCGACCAGAGCTTCGTGCACGGGTCGGCGCAGCCGGGCAACCGCAACGCTGCGATCATCAAGGCGATCGTCACGCTCGCCGACACGCTGGGGATGGAAACCACCGCCGAGGGGGTCGAGATCCAGGACGAGATCGAACTCCTCCGCGGGCTCGGCTGCACCCATATCCAGGGTTATGTCTACGGCCAGGGCATCCGGTCGGCGGAGGTCCACCTTCAGCTCGGCGGCGCGTCGACCGCGCCGGTGACCGGCCACAAGGCCAGTCGCGCGCCGCGCACCCGGATGCTGCGCTCGGCGCGGCTCGCGATCGGCGGGGTTGAGGGTGATGTCCGGATCCGCAACATCTCGACCTCGGGCGCGATGATCGACGGCGTCGCGATCGACCCCAAATCGGTCGGGATCGAGGTGCTGATCGAGCTGGTCGAAGACCAGATGTTCGCCGCGCGCGTCGCCTGGGCGAAAGACGGCAAGGCGGGTCTCGCCTTCGCGCAAGGCTTCGACCTCGAACGACTCAACCAACCCACCCCCGGCCGCAAGATCCGCCGCACCGCCTGATCGCCGACCGCCGCCGGCCGATCACACGACCCGCGACGCGGCGGTCCGGCGAAATATTTGCGTTCCCCCGCCGTTCTCTTGCAATCGCGCGAACCCGCGCAAGTCCACGCGTCGCTGCGCTGCGGCATCGACCAACCGACTCGTGTGTGCGACGAACCGAGTCGCTAAAATGTCATTAACTCCCTTGCGTCCGCCGCGGGTTTGGCACAATCTCTGGTGGTTGAGTTCGGGGGCGGACCCAATCACTGGTATAAACCCGGTCGCAATCTTATATTGCGGCAAGGATCTTGTGCGCATGTTCCACAGGGGATGTGCACATTTTGTTCTCACCGCCCGCCGACTCGAATGATAGGATGCGGGATGCCCCCGATTCCTTTGGGTCCGATTCGAACGGACCCGGCACATGATCGGCGATGACGGGAGCAAGATGATGGATTTCAGGGACAGTCAGGCAAGCGACATGAGCACCGATACGATCGAAGCGACCGCCGACACGGCGCCCGCCACCAGGACCGACAGCAAGTCGATCAAGCCGCAGCCCTATCCGGTCGAGGTCGACCACAGCCGCGATGCGCTGCTCACCGATTTCGGCAAGGAGACGCTGAACGATCGCTACCTGCTCCCGGGCGAGGGCTATCAGGACCTCTTCGTCCGCGTCGCCTCGGCCTATGCCGACGATGCGGGCCATGCGCAGCGAATCTACGATTACATCTCGAAACTGTGGTTCATGCCCGCCACCCCCGTGCTGTCGAACGGCGGCACCGGGCGCGGGCTGCCGATCAGCTGCTATCTGAACTCGGTGCCCGACAGCCTCAACGGCATCGTCGATACCTGGAACGAGAATGTCTGGCTCGCCAGCCGCGGCGGGGGGATCGGCACCTATTGGGGCAACGTCCGCGGGATCGGCGAGCCGGTCGGGCTGAATGGCAAGACCAGCGGGATCATCCCGTTCGTCCGCGTCATGGATTCGCTCACCCTCGCGATCAGCCAGGGTAGCCTGCGCCGCGGCTCGGCGGCGGTCTATCTCGACGTCAGCCACCCGGAGATCGAGGAATTCCTCGAAATCAGAAAGCCTTCTGGCGATTTCAACAGAAAAGCTCTCAACCTCCACCACGGGGTCCTTATCCCCGATGCGTTCATGGAAGCGGTCCGCGCGGGCGACGAATGGATCCTGCGCAGCCCCAAGGACCAGACCGAACGTGGGCGCGTCGATGCGCGCGCGCTGTTCCAGAAGCTGGTCGAAACCCGCCTTGCGACCGGCGAACCGTACATCGTGTTCGCCGATCACGTGAATTCGAACATGCCCAAGCATCACCGCGATCTGGGCCTGAAGGTCTCGACCTCGAACCTGTGCAGCGAGATCACGCTGCCGACGGGCCGCGATCACCTCGGCAACGATCGCACCGCGGTTTGCTGCCTGTCCTCGCTCAACCTCGAGACGTGGGACGAGTGGAAGGACGAAAAGGGTTTCGTCGAGGACGTGATGCGCTTCCTCGACAACGTCCTCCAGGATTACATCGATCGCCACGAGCCCGGCATGGAGCGCGCCGCCTATAGCGCGGGCCGCGAACGCTCGGTGGGCCTCGGCGTCATGGGCTTCCACAGCTTTCTTCAGGCGCGCGGCCTCCCCTTCGAGGGCGCGATGGCGAAGAGCTGGAACATGCGGATGTTCAAGCAGATCAAGGGCCAGGTCGACGAAGCCTCGATGCAGCTCGCGATCGAGCGCGGCCCCTGCCCCGACGCCGCCGAGATGGGGGTGATGGAGCGGTTCAGCTGCAAGATGGCGATCGCGCCGACCGCGAGCATCAGCATCATCTGCGGCGGCACCTCTGCCTGCATCGAGCCGATTCCCGCCAACATCTACACCCACAAGACGCTGTCGGGCAGCTTCTCGGTCAAGAACCCGTATCTCGAAAAGCTGCTCAACGAGAAATCGAAAAACAGCGATGCGGTATGGAATTCGATCCTCGAACACGGCGGGTCCGTCCAGCATCTCGACTTCCTCGATGCCGAGGAAAAGGATTGCTACAAGACGTCGTTCGAAATCGACCAGCGCTGGCTGCTCGAACTCGCGGGCGATCGCACCCCATATATCGACCAGGCGCAATCGCTCAACCTGTTCATCCCCGCCGATGTCGAGAAATGGGATCTCCTCATGCTCCACTTCCGCGCGTGGGAACTCGGCATCAAGTCGCTCTATTACCTGCGTTCGAAGAGCGTCCAGCGCGCGGGCTTCGCGGGCGGGGTCGAGAACGACAACACGATCGACAAGCCGAAATACGAATTCCAGACGACCGACTACGACGAATGCCTCGCGTGCCAGTGAGGTGGGAAGCCTAACGCCACCTTCTGCGCCACAATCCCTCTCACCCTGTGGGAGAGGGAGGGAGCCGCGTAGTGGCGGAAGGGTGAGGGGGAATGCGGACGGCCTAACCAAACGCCAGCTGCTCCCGACCGGCACCACCACCAAAGTCCGCACGCTCCGCCACAACCGCACCGAACCCGAAGCCCGCCTCTGGCGTGCACTCCGCGAAACCTTTCCCGACACGAAGTTCCGTTTCCAGGACCCGTTCGGCCGCTACATCGCCGATTTTTGCGCGCACCGCGCGAAACTGATCATCGAAATCGACGGCGATACGCACGCTACCACCGAGATTTACGACGCAAACCGAACCCACTTCCTCAACCTCGAAGGCTATCACGTGATCCGCTTCACCAACGCCGACGTGATGCACAATCTGGACGGCGTCATCGCAGAAATCACGATCCAAGTTCCTTCTCCCCCTGTGGGAGAAGGAGGGAGCGGCGCGCAGCGCCGCGGAAGGATGAGGGGGAGTCGCGAGACCTAACGTCCCCCTCACCCTGCCGCCGCTTCGCGGCTCCCTCCCTTTCCCACAGGGGGAGAGGGAATAAAGAAAGACCCTATTCATGACGCATCTCGCCCGCCTGCTCGCCGCCACCGCTGCCCTCGCGCTCGCCACCACCCCGCTCGCCGCGCAAACCGCGCCCAGCCAGGCGCGCGAGGCGCAGTTCGATGCGCAGATCAGCACCGCGGACCAGCTCGCGTGGCTCGAACAAATGTCGTCCGCTCCCAACCAGGTCGGCAGCGCGCATGACAAGGCGAACGCCGACATGATGCTCGCGCTGTTCAAGCAATGGGGCTGGGACGCGCATATCGAGCGGTTCGACGTGCTCTATCCGACGCCCATCTCGACCACACTCGAACTCGTCGCGCCGGCCCGCACGACGCTCGGCGGGCAGGAACCCGCGGTCGCGCTCGATCCCACCTCTGGCCTCACCAAGGACGCGATCACCCCCTATGTCGCCTATCAGGGCGATGGCGACGTCACCGCGCCCGTCGTCTACGTCAATTACGGCATGCCCGACGATTACGACGCGCTCGCGCAGCGCGGGATCGACGTGAAGGGCAAGATCGTGCTGGCGCGCTACGGCGGCGGCTGGCGCGGCCTCAAGCCCAAGCTCGCGCAGGAACACGGCGCGGCGGGCGCGCTGATCTATTCGGATCCCGGCGACGACGGCTATGCCGAGGGCGAAAGCTACCCCGCGGGCGGCGCGCGCCCCGAAGGCGGGATCCAGCGCGGCTCGGTACAGGACATGACGACCTATCCCGGCGACCCGCTCACCCCCGGCGTCGGCGCGACCGCGAACGCCAAGCGCCTGACCCGCGCCGAGGCAAAGACGATCCTCAAAATCCCCGCGCTCCCGATTTCCTACGGCGACGCCGCCAAGATCATCGCCGGGCTCGAAGGCCCCGTCGTCACCGGGCGTCAGCGCGGCGGGCTCGGGCTCGCGTATCGCTGGGGCGGCACCGACGCGGTCAAGGTCCACCTCGCGGTGAAGTCCGACTGGTCGCTCAAACCCGTCTACGACGTCATCGCGACGATGCAGGGCAGCACCTACCCCGATCAGTGGGTAATCCGCGGCAACCACCATGATGCGTGGGTGTTCGGCGCGTCCGATCCGCTGACCGGCAACGTCGCGATGATGTCGGAGGCGAAGGCCTTGGGCGCGCTCGCCAAATCCGGGTGGCGCCCGCAGCGCACGATCGTCTACGCCAGCTGGGACGGCGAGGAGCCGGGGCTGATCGGCTCGACCGAATGGGCCGAGGCACACGCCGCCGAGCTCCAGAAAAAGGCGGTCGTCTATATCAACACCGACAATAACGGCCGCGGCTATCTCGGCGCGGAGGCGAGCCACGACCTCCAGCATTTCGTCAGCACCGCGGCGCGCGACGTCACCGATCCGCAGACCGGCGTCCCCGTCCTCGACCGCGCCCGCGCGCGCCTCCTCGCGCGCGAGTTCGAAGTGCCGGGCAGCATCCCCAAACGCACCTATGACGCCGCGAAAGCGGGCGGCGACCTGCCGCTCGGGCCATTGGGCTCGGGCTCCGATTATTCCGCGTTCCTCCAGCATCTCGGCATCGCCTCGATCAACCTCGGCTTCGGCGGCGAGGACGCGGCGGGGGGCAGCTATCATTCGGTCTATGACAGCTTCTACCACGTCACCCATTTCGACGACCCCGGCCTCGTCTATGGCGCCGCGCTGTCGAAGGTCGCGGGGCGGCTCGTCCTGCGCGCCGCCGACGGCCCGCGCGTTCCCGCGCGCTACACCGATTTCGCCGCCACCGTCGGCACCTATGTCGACGAGGTCATGAAGCTCGCCGCCGACCAGCGCGCCGCGGATCGCGCGCTCAAACAGCTTACCGCGGACGGCGATTTCAAATACGCCTCGAGCCCGACCGATCCCACCACCGCGCCGCCGTTCAAGGGCATCACCCCGCTGATCGACATGCTCGCGCTGCAGGACGCATCGGACCGGCTCGCGCGCTCGGCGGGCGCCGCGGACGCGATGCTCGGGCGGCTCGACGTGCTGCCCCCCGCCACCCAGGCGCGGATCACGCAGAGCCTCGCGCAGATCGACCAGCTCCTGCTCGACGACGGCGGCCTCCCCGCGCGCCCGTGGTTCCGCAACATGGTCTACGCCCCCGGCACGCTCACCGGCTACGGCGCCAAGACCCTCCCCGGGGTGCGCGAAGGCATCGAACAACGCCGCTTCGACGACGCGCGCGCCTATGTCGGCAAGACCGCCGCGGTGCTGAATGCGTACTCCGACCGGCTCGACGCCGCGGTCGCACTCGCGAAAAAGGGCGCGTGAGGAATGTCCCCACGCGCCCTTCATTATTCGTCGAATGAGCCGCTGTTATTCGGCCGTCTCGAACATGTCGACCGCGTTCGCCGCGGTCGCGGAGAGCCGCACCGTGTCGCCCTCGATTTCGGCGACCAGTCCCGCGGGCAGGTAATGATGCTTGGCACCCTGTCCGCTTTCGGTCGACGGGCTGTCGGTCTTGGTCAGCTTGATCCGCTCGCCATCGACATGATCGACGGTGCCGACATGGACGCCATCGGCGCCGATGACCTTCATATGTTCCTTGATGTTGCTATGATCGTGCATGACATGCCTCCTGTGGTTGAGTCGGGGGTGAAACGCATCACGACGGAGTTCGCTGCATGACGCTCCAGATCGCCATCATGTATGCGGTCGCCGTGGTCTTCGCCCTGACCGGCGTGGGGCTCCTCCTGTCGCTGATCCGCCCCGCTGGCCCCGCCAAAGTATATGTCTATCGCATGGTCGGCATCATGGCGCTCGCCTTCGGTCTCGTCCTCGCGCTGTCGGCGAGCGCGATGTGGCAGTGGAGCACCGAAGCATGATCCTTTCCCTTATCCCCTTCCAGTCGGAGTAACCCCCATGTCCCTTCTTCACGCCTCCAAGCAGTACAAGCCCTTCGAATACCCCTGGGCGTTCGAATTCTGGAAGCGCCAGCAACAGCTCCACTGGCTCCCCGAGGAAGTCCCCCTAGGCGAGGATTGCCGCGACTGGGCGCAGAAGCTCACCGACCACGAACGCAACCTGCTGACCCAGATCTTCCGCTTCTTCACCCAGGCCGATGTCGAGGTGCAGGATTGCTACCACGAGAAATACGGCCGCGTGTTCAAGCCGACCGAGATCAAGATGATGCTGACCTCGTTCAGCAACATGGAGACGGTCCACATCGCCGCCTACAGCCACCTGCTCGACACGATCGGGATGCCCGAAAGCGAATATGGCGCCTTCCTCGAATATGCCGAGATGAAGGAAAAGCATGATTACATGCAGAAGTTCACCGTCGACAACGACGAGGATATCGCGCGCACGCTCGCGATGTTCGGCGGCTTCACCGAGGGCGTCCAGCTCTTCGCCAGCTTCGCGATGCTGATGAACTTCCCGCGCTTCAACAAGATGAAGGGCATGGGCCAGATCGTCACCTGGTCGATCCGCGACGAGACGCTGCATTGCGAGGGCATCATCAAGATGTTCCACACCTTCTGCGCCGAGCGCCAGTGCCTGACCAAGGCGGTCAAGGACGACATCGCCGACGTCTGCCAGACGACGATCCGGCTCGAGGACAATTTCATCGACCTCGCGTTCGAGATGGGCCCGGTCAACGGCATGACGCCCAAGGAGATCAAGAAGTACATCCGCTACATCGCCGACTGGCGGATGAACCAATTGGGGTTGAAGCCGATCTATATGATCGACGAACACCCCCTCCCCTGGCTCGCCCCGATGCTCAACGGCGTCGAGCACGCCAACTTCTTCGAACAGCGCTCGACGGAGTATTCGAAGGCCGCGACCAAGGGCCAGTGGAACGACGTCTGGGACAGCTTCGACAAGCGCCAGAAGGCGAACGCGGGGAAACCCGCGGCGAACGAGGATGTGGCCGAGAGCGGGGACATGTTCTCGGCGGCTGGGGTGGCGGCGGAATAGAAGTTGGGTATTACGCTGAAAAGAGACTGTCCCTACTGCGGAACTCAACACGTTGCGTTCGAGGCCCGCAGCCAATGGACTAATCTAAAAGGAAATGATCGCGCACTGTTCTCCTGCGGACATTGCAGAGAGGCAGCAATCTTCGCATTTACATTAACTAATAAGTATAATCTTGCACAACTGCAAGGAGATGGTGCGCGTCTTGGTATAGTAGTAGACCAACAATGGCCTGAACCGCGAGCTGCTGTAGCACCGGTGGACACACCACTATCCGCCGCACGCTTTTTTGAGCAGGCCGTAAGTAGCTTAGTGTCAGGTGCTTTCGATGCTGCTGGAATGATGTATAGGAAATCACTTGAGAGTGCAACGAAGGTGCTTGACCCAGGAAGTGACAAGAAAAACCTTGCAACTAGAATAAAGTCACTGGTCAGCGTGCATGCTATAACGCCGGCACTCGGATCATGGGCCAATGAAGTTAGGTTGGGTGGAAATGAGGCTGCGCATGAGGACGACCCTTTTTCAAAAGAGGATGCCGAAGCCCTCCATAGCTTTTGCGAAAACTTCCTGACATACGCCTTTACAATGCCATCAGCGGTCGCACGTCGTGCTGCTCCGCAAAAAGGTGCAAATCAACCTGAGCCGTCCTAGCAAAGACCCCTCTATTTTTCCCCCAGAGACCCGCTCCAGCCCCACACTGACCTACTCTCCACCTCGCGCGGAAGCGGTTCGGCACGATCCTCTCCGATCCGTCGTGGCGGTTTCAAAACCGCACCGGCAAGGTCGCGCCCGAGCATGAGCGGCCCATCCGCTACGGCACGATGACGCTCGACGGCATCTGCCGCTGACAGCGCACGCTCTGCCTGAGTACTTTATATCTCCATTGATTGGCGTATAAGTTTCCGCTGCGGTCTTGCCTCGATAGCCGCATCCCCCGGAGCGAAACGCAAGATGGGCTGCTGTCCGCGGGGTTGGTGGTTATCCTGACACACAAAAACCGCCATTGATTTTCGGGTAATTTTCACCTGAAATCTTCCGATGCCCGTCGTCTCGCTCTTCTTCGGCATCGTCATCCGGATGTATTTCGACGGTCATCCTCCGCCGCACTTCCACGCCAGCTACCAGGGCTTCGAGGCGTTCGTCCGGATCGAGGATGGCGAGATCACGCGCGGCTCGCTGCCGCGCAAACCGACGCGGATCGTGCAGCAATGGGCTCTCGACCACGGACCCGAACTCATGGCAAACTGGCAACGCGGCGGCGCCCTGACGCCGCTGGAGATGATCGCCGGAGCCGACCAAGATGATTAAGCTCACCCACCTTCGACCCAACGGCGACTCGGCCTTGTCGCTCGTCTTTTCCGACGGCACCACCGCGCACTGGTCCGCCGCCGATCTGATCGCGCGCGACACCGTCATGACCCGCCCGCTTGCCGACCCCGCCTATTTCGCCCGCGCCTTTATCGAGAGCGGTGCGCTGGCATGGCCCAACGGCGTCGAACTCTCCGCCGACAGCCTCCATCAGCGCCTATCGGCCAGCGGTGCGCTGGTGCGCTCCGCCGCCTGACGCGAACTCGGAGGAATCACCGCGCCTACGGCGCACAACCGCCCCGCCTGCCAGGTTCGAGGTTGCCGGTTCACCCAGGGGACCCCTCGTCTCTCGCGAGCTGCCGTCGCCCGCCAAGCATTGCGCTGCACAGCGTGACGGCGAGCATGGCCATAGCCGCCTCCGGTCGAGCACGCAGGGAGCATCGACCCAGATCCGGGGCGTAGCCGCGCGATCTCGAACGCCTGATCCGCCGGCCATGTCATCACAGATACTGGCGGCGGCGCCGTCGGCCCTGTCGGCGGAGCGCCGCCCTCCTGCTGCTCACGCCAGCGACGCAGCATCGTCGGCATGATCCCCAGCTCTCCTGCCACCGCACCTCCCGTGAAGATCACGAAGCCCTAACCGATCACCCGCGCGCCAAGGTTGGCAGCGGTCATGACTGCGACGGTGCATGTCGTCTCCAGCGCAACCCAGCCTGCCAAATCCGCCATCGGTCTAAATGCTCAGGCGAGCATGCGCACGGACGGTTCGCGATCGTAGAAGCGCATCGCGGCGGCCTTCACGAACGCTCCGTCGATCCCCAGGATACCATCATCGGGTTCGACGCCCGCCTTATCCAGCAAGGGCTGTGCGGCCTCACTCGCACCGACAGCCTTCAAATGACCGAAGGCATTCATCACGAATTCGACCGCTGCCGATTCCTGCATCAAGGCTGCGCAGCCTTCATCCGACACGATGATCGCCACTGCGTCGAAGAGCTGGCTGGGGGTGCCCGCCAACTGGCCATCGGCCTTGCGCTGCTTGCCATTCGACAGTTTCGCGCCCCCGACCCTGGGTGCGACGATCACTGATTTGCCCTTGGTCTCGGCGATCGCGGCGATCAGCTTGTCGAGCGCAACCGCATCGGTACCATCGGCGATCAAAATACCGACCGCGCGCCCTTCGAGCGTCGGTTTCATATTTTTGTGGATCGACAGCGCGTCCGACGGATCCATATCAACGGGATCCTTCGCTGCCTTCGCCTTGGCGGGAAGATCGATGCCAAGGCCCTTGGCAACGCGTTTGGCGAGGTCTTCGTCGACGTTGCGGAGGTTGGCGACCATGCGCGGAGGCACCTGATCGAGCAGTCCGACCTTCGACAGTTCGAAGACGAAGGCTGACGCGATATGCGCCTGTTCATGAGGATCCTGCGATCGGTAAAATAGCCGCGCCTGGCTGTAATGGTCGGAAAAGCTCTCGGGGCGCACGCGCAGCTTGTCGCCCATTTCGTCTGGGCCGGTCACTGCATTGGTTGTTGAGAAGCCGTCCATGCTTTCGCGCGGGCCGCCCTCTTCCCCATGCGCGGCAAGGCTGTTGGGCTCGTAATTCGCGCGGCCGTTGGGCACATTGGTCTGCATCATCCCGTCGCGCTGGAAATTTCCAAATGGGCAGCGCGGCGCGTTGATCGGAATCTGGTGGAAATTCGTCGTGCCCAGCCGCGACTTCTGCGTGTCGAGATAGCTGAACAACCGCCCCTGAAGCAGCGGATCGTTCGAGAAATCAATTCCCGGCGGGACGTTCGACGGCAGGAATGCCGCCTGTTCGGTCTCCGCAAAGAAATTATCCACATTGCGGTTGAGCGTCATCGTGCCGATCAGCCGGACGGGAATGTCCTCCTCCGGGATCAGCTTGGTCGCATCGAGCACGTCATAAGGCTGCGCATCCGCGAACTCCTGGTCAAACACCTGGATGCCGAGGTCCCATTGCGGGAACGAGCCGGAATCGATCGCCTCGAACAGGTCGCGGCGGTGATAGTCGTTATCGGCCGCCTGAAGCTTGAGTGCCTCGTCCCAGATCGTCGACTGGACGCCGAGCCGCGGTTTCCAGTGGAACTTGACGAAGCTCGATACGCCCTCGGCATTGACGAGGCGGAACGTATGGATTCCGAACCCTTCCATCATCCGCAGCGAGCGCGGCAGCGTCCGGTCGGACATCGCCCACATCAGCATGTGCGTCGATTCAGGCGACAACGATGCCCAGTCCCAGAACGTATCGTGCGCGCTGCCAGCCTGCGGATAACCGCGATCGGCCTCCATCTTCACCGCATGGATCAGGTCGGGAAACTTGATCGCGTCCTGGATGAAGAACACAGGGATGTTGTTGCCCACGAGGTCCCAATTGCCCTCGTCCGTATAGAATTTCACCGCGAACCCGCGGACGTCACGGGGGGTGTCGACCGATCCCGATCCGCCGGCGACGGTCGAGAAGCGTGCGAATACCTCGGTCTTCTCACCATGCCTGAACACCGCCGCGCGGGTCAGATCGGAGATGTCGTCGGTTGCTTCGAAGACACCGTGTGCGCCCGATCCACGCGCGTGGACGATGCGTTCGGGGATGCGTTCATGATCGAAGTGAAAGATCTTTTCGCGCAGCACGAAATCCTCGATCAGCGTCGGACCGCGCGCGCCGCTCTTAAGGCTGTTCTGATTGTCGCTGATGGGCACGCCATGGTTGGTCGTGAGCACCCTCTCCTCGCCATCAGCGCGCTGATGCGGTTCGCCGCCATTGCCGATTGAGGGGTTAGGGGTCTTGGTCATGTCCATGTCCTGAGATTGAGGAAAAGATCGTTTCGACAGGTGAACACCCCGCGGTCTGGATCGGCACCACAGGATCAGATCCAATCGCGCTGATCTTGATCATAGCCAGGTCCGGAGATGCGTCGGACATGATCGATAGCTGCCGTTGACGGCGGTTATCTCAGCGCCCGCGCCGACAGGAAAGAACGACCCAGTGGCCGGTTCTGCGGACTATTCGTACGCGCCACCGCTGCCGCGTTGCCGCGAGGAACCGACGCTGGAGGGTGGCGGCATGTTGGGCGAAATCGGGAAAGTCGATCCGGTGATGGGCAAGGACGAGCACGCCCCCCGGCCTGATGGCGCGGGCCACGTCCCGCGCGGTGCGGCCCATGGCGAGCGGCGTCAGATAGTAGATCAGCTCGGCGACGATGGCGCCGTCATAGCGTTGACGGGGCAATCGCGCGGGTACCGCCAGCCGCATTACGCGCGTCCGACCGGCGCGTGATCCCCCTCCGCGCAACGCAACCGCCTTCTTCACCAATGCGGCGCCGCTCTCGGTGGCCTCAGTCGCGTCGAAGCGAAGCGCGCGGGGAGCGATTGCTGCACTGTTTGACCCATTGCCTGCGGCCAGTTCGAGCACGCGTCCCCAAGGCGCAGGCCCCATGGCGTGAAGGATGGCCTTGCGCTTGAGGATTTCGTCAGGACCCTCGAAGGTTTGCCATGGGTCGTCGCTATCTGCGAATTTGGCGTCGAACCCCGCGAGCGTAATCGGTCTCATTCGGCGCGCTCGACGAAGGTTTCGACCGCTCGGCTGAACGCCGCGATCTGGGCGCGTGTCATTGCGAAGCCGTTGGGATCATCCCTGATCCGCCCCGCTTGGGTCCGATAGCTGCGGATTGCGTGGCGTTTGGCGAGTCGCTCCTGCGCGCTAAGCGTCACCGCGCCCGCATGACGGATCGCGGCACCCGCGGGCCAGACGGAGTAGGCAAGGCGACGGACGCGGGCCTGCCGCGCGCCGCCAACCGCCGTCGCAACGACACGATGGTCGGGGTGATCGTCGCTGCAGGCAGGGGCAACCACGAGCAGCGGCTTAGGTGCGTGCCGAATTGCGCCTGCGATCAGGCGGTTTGCGCTCCGCGTTTCTTGGACCAGTCGTCCGTCGGGCAAACCCAAAAAGGTGACTGCGCCCCGGAAAATACCGAGCTGACGCACGGCGCGAAATGTTTCCTGCTGTCGTTCGCGAATCAGCCGATGCCGCGGCCAGGTCGGACTGGCGGTGTGCGATGCGCCACCGTCGGTCACGACCAGTATGCGCACCTTAACGCCGCGGCGTCGCATGCGCGTTATCAGCGCATACGCGCCGATCGTCTCGTCGTCGGGATGCGGCGCGATCACGAGCAGGCAGCGGGGTGTGCCGATCCGAAGCTTCACAGCGATGGTCGAATGAGACCGCTTGCGACGGCGGCACCCACGCACATCCGCTGCGCGTCGGGTCCGGGCTGGCGCAGATACATCGACAGATCGGTGATCGTCGCTGACAAGGGGTGGTCAACGAACAGCGCCTGGACGCCGACCGCCTCCTGCGCGAGCGTCAATGCCAGTCCGCCCGCCTCGTACACCGCCGCTCGCGCGGCCGACACCATCGGTAATCTGGCGTCCTCGTCGGTGTACCATGTGGCGGCAGCAGCCCGGATCGCACCGGCAGCAGCCTCTGCAGCGGCAAAGAGCGCCGCCAGTCTGCCCGCCTGATGGGGATCATCCGCGCGGCCCGCCGTAACAAGGTGATCGCGCGTGCGGTCGACCAGCGCCGCGATGCCCCCCGCCTGCACCGCGGCGAACCGTAGCGCGCCACCGCTAAACCACGGCTCGCGGACGTAGTCGCCGGGCGTTCCGATGACATCGGCGGCGTCGATCCGCGCGCCATCCCAGCGGACGATATGCGTCGCGGATCGCTGCATCCCGATGACCGACCAGAAATTCCGGTCGATCGCCGGTCGCGCCTTTCCAAGATCGACCAGGATGAGTTGGCGACCACCCTTGACGTCGACGCTGACCAGCGCGTGCGATAGAATACCGGCACCCGATGCGAAGCTCTTGCCGCCGGTCAGGCATGACTGGTCCAGCGTCAGCGGCTCGTCGCGGAGATCGGCATTCCACACGCCGAACGCGGCACCGGCACTGGCCGCGGCCGCGGCCGCCAACACCTGACCACTATCGCCATAGCGGGACACGATCTGCAACGCGTCGACATGGCCTTCGAACAATCGCCCGAGCGGCAGGTCCTGCCGCCCCGTCTCGTACAGCAGGCGCAGCAGCGCAAGGAGTGCGGTAGCATCGTCCGGATCGCGGAGCGAAGCGAGCTGACGCGTACGTTGGGCGATGATGGTGCGCAGATCGATCATGCCGCCGCGCGTCCGCACGCGATCCGCGCGATCTCGTCCTCGGCAACGACTAAGGGAACCGTCCGCATCCCCGCAGGCGGTTCGGGTACGATGCGCATCGCCAAGGCTTCGGCGTTGGGGCAATCGCGCGCGACACCAACGACATGGTCGCGCGTGAGGCCAAGTGCGACGGCAACACGCTCAAGTTGAATTTCCTGGTACGCTGCCCGCACCAGCGCATGCATCCGATATTGCCACGCGACATCCTGGGGGTGGGCCACCGACACTGCGCCGACATCGCCGGCCTCAAGCATGCGAAGCATATTCGCCATGCCGCCCCGAGCGCGCCCATCACGACGATCGGACGTAAGCATCACGCACGCTGCGTCACGCCTGACGCGCAGGCCAGCGCGCGAAGCGTCATCAGACAATCGCGCGTCCTCGCCGTTTTCGACAGGCGAGAACCCGCCGAGCCGTCGATAGGCGCTCGCCCAGATGCCCATATTCGCACCCGTGGTCTGATGATGCGTCACCAACGCCTCCCACGGCACGGGATCGAGTCGTCGTCGCAACGCGTGCAGCGAGTCATAATATCGTTCGATTCGCTCTTGGAGCTGGTGTGGACGGCGGCCTGTACGGATCACCTTGCCGATGACGATGTCCGCATGGTCGAGGCCTGCGGCCATCGCCTCCAGCCAAGATGACGTCGGCGTACTGTCCGCGTCGGTGGTGAGCAGGATACCGTCAGCGCCCGCGAGCGCCGCCAATCCCATCGTCATCGCCTGGTGGCGCGCCCGTCCGGCGTTGGTTGTCGAAGCGTCGGTCTTGGCGATCAGTATGCGATGGGAAGAACTGGCAGCATATGCGTTCACGAGCATGGCACTGTCGTCGGTACAGCTATCGAGTAACAGGCATATCGAAATAGCCCGTTCGGGACGGACATCGAGATGCTCGAGCGCGGAAAAGAGCCTCTTCAGCTCCGCAGCTTCGTTTCTCGCCGGAATGCAGATCGCGATGGGGACCAGCGCCGATACCTTTCATGCGCTTCGATATTCGTCGCCGACCGCGTTGGCTTTGAGCGATATCAGTTCAAACGCGGCGCGTAATGATTGGCCGCATAGCGCGGCAATCTTTTAGTGGGTGATGCCGGAGTATCGACAAATAAATATTGAAAAGTCAAAGACGCTCGCCACATGCTGCGATGCAGCATAACGCGTCGTTGCGGGCGTACCCTTACTCGACGGAGCCATCATGCGCCATCTGAACGACACGATCGAACGCCTCCGGAACGCTCCGCGCGGTTTCGAGCCTGAACCCGGCGACGCTCGGACATCGAATTGGATGTCGTTGGAAAACGATTTTTCCAATCCCGGAAATCTGAAATCGTGGTTCTACGTCCCGGATGCGAAGGGTCCACTGCCACTCGTCGTTGTCCTGCATGGCTGTACGCAGTCCGCGCTTGGCTATGATCGCGGCACGGGTTGGTCGGCTTTGGCCGAGAAACACCACTTCGCGGTGCTCTTTCCCGAACAGCAACGCGCCAATAACCCGAACCTGTGTTTCAACTGGTTCTCGCCGGATGATACGCGCCGCGGCTCGGGCGAGGTCATGTCGGTCCGCAACATGGTCGCTGCGATGATCGATCGGTACGGCATCGACTCTGCACGCGTTTTCGTCACGGGCTTATCGGCGGGCGGGGCAATGGCGGCGTCGTTACTCGCCAGCTATCCCGACGTCTTCGCGGGGGGCGCGATCATCGCGGGACTGCCCGCCGGCGCTGCAAGCACGATGGCCCAAGCGTTTGATCGTATGCGTGGTCATGGCCACCTTGATGCGACGCGCTCGGCCGACCATGTGCGCCAGTCGTCCGATCACCGCGGACCGTGGCCGATGGTGTCCGTCTGGCACGGGAGCGCCGATGCGACCGTCGCGTCGAGCAATGCCGAGGCGATATTGGCGCAGTGGCAAAACGTCCATGGCGTTGCCGCGAAGCCAGACCGCGAACAGAAAATCGACGGCGCGTGTCATCGGCAATGGCAGGACGGTGACGGCCGCATTGTGATCGAGGATTTCAGGATCCCCGGCATGGGACACGGGACACCAATCGCAACGGCGGGGAAAACGGCGGGTGGATCGCCCGCTCCGTATATCCTCGATGTGGGCATTTCGTCGGCTTGGCACAGCGCAGACCAATGGGGTCTACTCGACCCCGAGTTGGCAGGCGTAGAGCACGCTGTTCAACATCCTGACGTGCCGCGTTCCGACGCTACGAAATCAACAAGCTGGCGTGAGCCTCACGCCGGAATTCAGCATACTATTGAGACCGCTTTACGATCGGCGGGGCTGATGTGAGGAAGTCGTTATACGATTGGGTAAGGTTGGTGACTGGGCGCGTCAGCGTATCGCATAAAGTCCCGTGACCGCGGAGACTTCTCGATGCGCACAACCGTTATGCTTTGCAGCACGATCGGTTGATGGGTTGGGCGAATCCTGGTCATTCCTCCGATCATCAAGGTGTGAGGCCAGCGAGCGTCTTGAGCCGGCGAGCGAAGTTATAGGCGGCAATGAAGTCATCGAGATGCGTCCGTAGCTGGTCGTGGCTCTCGTAGTGGAAGCGCGTGACGGTCGCCTCCTTGGTGGTGCGGATTCTCCGCTCGTCCTCGCTATTGGTCTAGGGGTGGTTCGGCTTGGTCAGCCGATGCTCGATGTCGTTCGCCTCGCAGATCATGTCGAAGCGCAACAGGCAGTCGTCCAGCGTTAACAGCGTGTGTCTTCGGAACGCGACAACCGTCGCCTCTTCAGCCTCGGTCAACGTAGGAGCAATAGGCCTTCGGTCTTGCCTCCAGATCATCGACCGTCGCGCACTTGCGCCACTTCGCCACCGTCTTCGGGTTGATGCCCAGCTCCCGGCTCAGCGCCGTGAGCGAATCTTGCGATCGCTATATTTCTGATCGGACGGTGTGCGTGGTCGTGGCGCTCCCATGACGAACTTGTCCCATATGGCCTCCTTCCATCCCAACGAAAGGATCGCACCATCAAACCGTGGGATCACACAGCCAGCTGTACTAGCGCTGACGCCACCTACCGCGCGATTCCCCCCGCCGCGAGCACCGCGAGCGTCACCAGGTCGCCCGCGGTCGATGTCATCGGCGCGATCTGCACCGGTTTCTCCATCCCGATCAGCATCGGCCCGATCATGTCGTCGCCGCCGAGTTCGCGCAGCAATTTGGCCGAGATGTTCGCGCTCTGCAGCCCCGGCATGATCAGGATGTTGGCGGGGCCGGACAGCCGCGCGAACGGATAATTGGCAAGCTGGCGCGGATTCAGCGCGACATCGGGCGCCATCTCGCCCTCATATTCGAACCCCACCTGGCGTCGATCGAGCTCGCTCACCGCGTCGCGCATGCTTTCGAGCCATTTGCCCGCGGGGTTACCGAAGGTCGAATAGCTCAGGAACGCGACGCGCGGTTCGTGCCCCATCCGGCGCGCGACCTGCGCGGTCTGTTCGGCGATGTCGGCAAGCTCGGATGCGATCGGGCGCTCGTTGACCGTGGTATCGGCGATGAAGACGGTGTGGCTTTTCCCGACCAGGACATGAATGCCGAACGGGGTGCGTCCGGTTTCGGGGTCGATCACGCGGCGGATTTCGCGGATCGTCTGCGCATAGGTCCGGGTGATGCCGGTGATCATCACGTCGGCCTCCCCCAATTGCAGCATCACCGCGCCGAAGATGTTGCGATCCTGGTTGATCATCCGTTCGCAATCGCGGCGCAGATAGCCGCGCCGCTGGAGACGCCCGTAAAGGAAATCGACCATCTTGGGCACGAGCGTCGAGGTCCGACTGTTGTGGAGTTCGTAGCTCTGCGGGTCGACGACGCCGAGCGCGCGCAGACGATCGGGCACGTCGTCACGACCCACGAGGACGGGGGTGCCGTAACCCCCTTCGCGAAACTGGATCGCGGCGCGCAGCACCACTTCCTCCTCGCCCTCCGCGAACAACACCCGCTTGGGCCTCGCCCGCGCGCCCTCATAGGCCAGCGTCAGCACCGACGTGGTCGGGTTGAGCCGGCCGCGCAGGTGCTGGCGGTACGCCTCGAGATCGAGGATCGGCTTGGTCGCGAGGCCGGTGTCCATCGCCGCCTTGGCAACCGCGATCGAGACATTTTCCATCAACCGCGGATCGAACGGCGCGGGGATGATATACTCGGGGCCGAAATGATGGCTGACACCATAGGCCTCCGCGACCTCTTCGGGCACGCGTTCGCGCGCCAGTTCGGCGATCGCATTGGCGGCGGCAATCTTCATCGCATCGTTGATCCCCGTCGCGCGCACGTCGAGCGCGCCGCGAAAAATGAACGGGAAGCCGAGCACATTGTTGACCTGGTTCGGGTAATCCGAACGCCCGGTCGCGATGATCGCGTCGGGGCGGACGGTCTTGGCCTCCTCGGGCAGGATTTCGGGCACTGGGTTCGCCATTGCGAAGATGATCGGCGCCTTCGCCATCTCGATCACCATGTCGCCCTTGAGCGCGCCCGCCGCCGACAGGCCGAGGAACACGTCTGCGCCGACCAGCGCTTCGGTGAGCGTGCGCGCCTCGGTCACCGCGGCGTGCGCGGATTGCCATTGGTTGACGTCGTCGCGGCCCTGATAGATCACACCGGTGCGATCGCACATGATGACGTGGTCGCCGCGCACCCCCATCGCCTTCATCAGCTCGGTGCACGCGATCGCCGCCGCGCCCGCACCGTTGACGACGACCTTGATCTCACCGAGCTTGCGTCCCGTCAGCAAACATGCGTTGATGAGTCCGGCCGCGCAGATGATCGCGGTGCCGTGCTGATCGTCGTGAAAGACCGGGATATTCATCCGCTCGCGCAGCGTCTGCTCGATGATGAAACATTCGGGGGCCTTGATATCCTCCAGGTTGATGCCGCCAAAGGTCGGCTCCATCAGCTCGACCGCGTCGATGAAGCGGTCGACATCCTCGGTTTTCAGCTCGATATCGATCGCATCGACGTCGGCGAAGCGCTTGAAGAGGACCGCCTTGCCTTCCATCACCGGCTTCGACGCCAGCGCGCCGAGATTGCCCATCCCCAGAATCGCGGTGCCGTTGCTGATCACCGCGACGAGATTGCCCTTGGCGGTGTAATCATAGGCGGTGGCGGGATCATCCGCGATCGCCTGGACCGGGACCGCGACGCCGGGCGAATAAGCGAGCGCCAGATCGCGCTGGGTCGCCATCGGCTTGGTGGCGACGATCTCGATCTTGCCGGGGCGCCCTTCCGAATGGAACAGCAGCGCCTCGCGATCGGAGAATTGAGTATCGGCCATAAGCTATCGTCCCGGCGAGTTCGTGATCAGCCTTAGGCAAGCGCGCCGCCGATGGGAACCGTCCCCGGCGTCGGACGCTTGGCAGGCTCACCCATCGCAAGGCAGGCCGACCATGAACATCACCGGTAACACCATCCTCATCACCGGCGGCGGCACCGGTATCGGCCGCGGCCTGGCCGAGGCGCTTCACGCCGAGGGCAACACCATCGTCATCGCTGGCCGCCGCCGCGCTCCGCTCGAGGACGTATGCGCCGCCAACGACGCGATGGCGTGGATCGAACTCGATGTCGCGGACCCGGCTGATATCGCGCGCGTGGCCGAAAAGCTCGCCGCCGATCATCCCGCGCTCAACGTCGTCGTCCACAATGCCGGGATCATGAAGGCGGAGGACATGACCGCCGACCCCTATGACCTTGCGCAGGCGGAAGCGACGATCGCGACCAACCTGCTCGGCCCGATCCGCCTCACCACCGCGCTGCTCCCGCAATTCAAAGCGCAGGAATCCGCAACGATCATCACCGTCTCCTCAGGGCTCGCCAGCGTCCCGCTCGTTTACACCCCGACCTATGGCGCGACCAAGGCGGCGATCCACAGCTGGTCGCAATCGTTGCGCAGCCAGTTCGACGGGACCGGAATCGATGTGATCGAGCTGGTCCCGCCGCAAGTCGCGACCGATCTGATGCCGGGCCAAGTTGACGACCCCGGCGCGATGCCGCTCGACGCCTTCATCGCCGAGGTGATCGCATTGCTGAAGGCCAACCCTCGCGGCCCCGAGATTCTGGTCGACAAGGTCAAGCTGCTCCGCAACGCCGAGGCGGAGGGCCGCTATGACAAGACCTACGCGATGCTCAATGCGAACCACCGGCTGGCGAAATAACTCCGTTCCCCGGCGAAGGCGGGGGAACGGTGGCACTTGAACGCACGTCTACGCCGCGTATCAGACGACATGGCCGCCGACGCCCCTGCACCCGCCCCCACCCCGATGATGGCGCAATATCTCGCGCTCAAGGCGGAGGCGGACGATTGCCTGCTGTTCTATCGGATGGGCGATTTTTTCGAGATGTTCTTCGAGGATGCGCGGATCGCTGCCCAAGTGCTCGACATCGCGCTGACCGCGCGCGGCGAGCATGAAGGCACCAAGATCCCGATGTGCGGCGTCCCCGTCCACGCCGCGACCGGCTATCTCCAGCGGCTGATCAAAGCAGGGCATCGCGTCGCCATCGCCGAACAGACCGAAAGCCCCGCCGCCGCCAAGGCACGGATGGGGTCGAAGGCGCTCGTCAACCGCGCGATCGTCCGCGTCGTCACCGCGGGTACGCTGACCGAGGAGGCCTTGCTCGACGCGCGCGCCGATAATTGGTGCGTAGCGATCGGGGAAGCCGTAGGCGGCGTCGCGCTCGCCGCGGCGGACGTGTCGACTGGCCGCTTCGTGGTGATCGACTGCACCGCCAATGCGCTTGGTGCCGAACTTGCCCGACTCGGCGCAGCGGAGGTCGTCGCGTCGTACGCGAGCGGCCATGCCGACGCGGCGACCACCTTGCGCCCCCGCCACGATTTCGACAGCGGCGCGGGCGAGGCACGCCTCAAACGCCTCTACGGCGTCGCGACGCTCGACGGCTTCGGTGAATTCACCCGTGCAGGGCTGGCCGCGGCGGGCGGACTCGTCGCGTATCTCGAACACAACGCCAAGGGCGCTCTCCCTTTCCTGCGCCCCCCGCACCTCACCCGCGCGGCGGAGACGATGGCGATCGACGCCGCGACCCGCGAGAGTTTGGAACTGGCCCAGACCGCGGGCGGCCAGCGTAAGGGCAGCCTCCTTGATTGCATCGACCGCACCGTCACTGGCGCGGGCGCGCGCGCGCTGGCGGCGGACATCGGGGCGCCGCTGATGGACCGCGCCGCCATCGAGGCACGGCTCGACCTCATCCACCATTTCCACGCCGATGACGCGGCGCGCGAACGCCTCCGCGGCGCGCTGCGCGCGCTACCCGACATCGGCCGCGCGATCGGGCGCCTCGCCGCGGGCCGCGGCTCCCCACGCGATCTTGGACAATTGCGTGATGGCCTCGACGGTGCCTGGCTACTCCGGGAGCGACTCGCCAACGAGGAACAGACCGGCCTCCTCGCCGATCTCCTCCCCCGTCTCACGGGCCATGGCGAACTCATCGACCTCCTCAAACGCGCCCTGGTCCCCTCCCCTCCAATCGAAGCCTCGGACGGCGGCTATATCACCGCAGGCTACGACGCCGCGCTCGACGACCTGCGCGACGCGGGCGTGGGCGGTCGCCGCGCGATCGCCGCACTCGAGGCGGAGTTCAGGGCGTCGACCGGCACCCCCGGGTTGAAGATCCGCCACAACAACGTCCTCGGCTATCACGTCGAGGTTCCCGCGCGCGCAGCCGACGCGCTGATGAAGCCCGACAGCGGCTTCACCCACCGCCAGACGCTTGCGGGCGTCGTCCGCTTCAATACCCCCGCGCTCCACGACGTCGCCGCGAAGGTCGCGCAATCCGGCGCGCACGCGCTGGCGGCGGAGGCCGCTCACCTCGAGGATCTCACCGCCGCCGCGCTTGGCAGCCGCGATGCGATCGCCGCCACCGCCGACGCGCTCGCCCGGCTCGACGTCGCCGCCGCGCTAGCGACCTGCGCGATCGAGGGCAATTGGGCGCGCCCGCACCTCGTCGACCACCCCTGTTTCGAGATCGCAGGCGGGCGCCACCCGGTGGTCGAGGCCGCCGTCGCCAAATCGGGCGACCGCTTCGTCGCCAACGATTGCGCGCTCTCCGAAACCTCGCGGCTGTGGCTCGTCACCGGCCCCAACATGGGCGGAAAATCCACCTTCCTGCGGCAGAACGCGCTGATCGCGGTCCTCGCGCAAGCGGGCAGCTACGTCCCCGCGACCAGCGCCACTCTGGGCCTCGTCGATTGCCTGTTCAGCCGCGTCGGCGCGTCGGACAATTTGGCGCGCGGGCGCTCCACTTTCATGGTCGAGATGGTCGAAACCGCCGCGATCCTGGCGCAGGCGACCCCCAACAGCTTCGTCATCCTCGACGAGGTCGGGCGCGGGACCAGCACCTATGACGGGCTCGCGATCGCCTGGGCGGTGGTCGAGGCGATCCACGACCACAACCGCTGCCGCTGCCTGTTCGCGACGCATTATCACGAACTGACCCGCCTCGCCGAACGCTGCGACGCGCTCACCCTCCACCACGTCCGCGCGCGCGAATGGAAGGGCGATCTCGTCCTGCTCCACGAACTCGCCGACGGCCCCGCCGATCGCAGCTACGGCATCGCGGTCGCGCGGCTGGCGGGAATGGCCCCCGCGACGGTAGCGCGCGCCAAATCGGTGCTCGCGAAATTGGAGGCAGGGCGCGCGAAAACCGGCGGCCTCGCGGCAGGCCTCGACGACCTCCCCCTCTTCGCCGCCGCGCAGGAAGCGGAGGAGCAGCAATGCGACCCGATCCGGCGCGAGGTGGAGGGGCTCGACATCGACGCGCTCACCCCGCGCGAGGCGCTGGATACGCTTTACCGGCTGAAGGTTATTGCTCGAGACGGCGGCGACTAGCTTGATGTCTGGATGGCGGATATCCGCCTTGCGCTGCGCCTTACGCGCTTCGTATGTTCGCATGATCAAACATTCGCGATTTACAAAAGCAGGGCGAAATATCGATGACCGCAATGATTGAACGAGTATTGCCTGTCACTTGCAACGCGATCACCGCTCTCCGGCGGAACGTTGTCCTTATTACTGTCGCCGCTGGTCCACTGTTAGCGATCGCTACTTGGTCAGGAGTCGCCAGCGCCCAGGTGCCGCCTGCTCCCATCGCACCCGGAGTGGCCAGCGCGCAGCGGATGCTGCTGGCGTGGATCCCGGGCGAGATTCGGTGCGACGGCCACGTGGTGACGGCAACACCGACGCGACGACCATGGACGACCCTGACGTGGCCGACCCAAACCACTCTCAACCCCGTTACCTACAGTTTCGACATCGATGCCGCCGGTCGGACGACCGACATCAAACGGAACGCGCCAAGTCCCTCCCTCTTCGACAACGACGATATCGGCCCCTCGCTCGCCGCCACGCCCTTCCCATCCGGTCAACCACAGCGTGCTTGCACGGTGACGTATCTAGCGCGCCAGACCACCATTGCCGCCACGCCAATATCCGACCTGATCTCCTATTCGATCACGCCGCTCTCGGGTGCGCTACCGCCGGATGGCTGGGCGCGGATCGGCGGCACCGGCGGATGCGCCGATGCGCCGCGTCCCGATCCATTGGTGCGCGCCTATCCGGCTTTCGACACGCTGCCGGCTACGCCGGGGGTGAAGGATTGGTCGTTGGTCGGCTATGATCTCGACCCCCGCGGTCATCCGATTGATGTTCATCCGGTCGAAGGCACGGGCAATGCGGAACTCACCGCCGCGGCGGTGAAGGCGGTCGCGGCTTCGCGGTTCACCGATGGTGCCCGCCGCGGATGCCTGTACCCCTATTGGCGGGCGCCCGCGACGCTGGTCGCACCAGCGATGCCCCACGCCGCCGCATTCCGTCCTGACGGCGCGACCTGTCCGGAGGGACACGACTGGGTAACCCGGCCGACGTTACGGTATCCGGATCCCTATCGCCGTCGCTCGGTCGAGGGTTGGGCGATTCTGGTGTACGATGTCGCGCCGTGGGGGGCGGTCGGCAACATCCGGGTCGTCGCAGCCCAACCGGCCGAGGATTTCGGGACTGCAGCTGTCAACGTTCTCCAGGGCGCGAAGATGCCCGACGGTCAGGGGCTGGTCGGTTGCGTCGAGCGCATTCGGTTCAAGATGCCCTCCGTCGCTGGTAACGGCCAGCCGAAATGATATCTCACCGAAGGCGTTGACGCCCGCAGGTTCCTGCGAACGGCACTCTGTCGCAATCAGCCCAGCCCGTTGATTTCGCGCAGAATGCTTGCCCACATTTTACCCGCGCTTAAGTATGCCGCGTCCATGGTGGGGTGATGTTGCAAGCCACGGCCGATCGGTTGGATCCGGAACCCGAACCGCTGTTCGCGCAAGCGCGCGGCGCGATCATCTGGCGGTCGGGCGCGCAGATCGTCGGGCAGCTCATCACCTGGGCCGCGACGTTCCTCGTCATCCGGATTCTCGATCCCGAGGATTACGGGCTCTTCGCGATGACCCAGGTCGTGTTGGCGTTCCTCAACATGCTCAACGGCGCCGGGCTGACTCGGGGCCTCATCCAGCAACGCGTCGCGGACGAACGCTCGATCCGCCAGCTTTACGGCATGCTGATCGTGCTGAACTTCTCGCTCGGCGCGCTGCAGTTCGCGCTGGCGCCGCTCGCCGCCGCCTATTTTCGGCAGCCGATCGTCGCGGATCTGCTGCGGGTGCAGGCGTTCCTGTATTTCACCACGCCGTTCGTCGCCTTTCCCTATGCGCTGCTCGCGCGCTCGATCGATTTCAAGCATCAGGCCCGGGTATACCTTGCGTCCTCGGTCGCCGGCGCGCTGACCGCGCTGGCGGGCGCGTATGGTGGCCTCGGGGTGTGGGCGCTCGTCGCCGCGCCGATCGCGTTGTTCACAACGCGCGCGGTCGGGATGACGGTCGCCTCGCGGCATCGCTACCGCCCGCTGTTCGATTTCCGCGGCGCTGGAACGCTCGCCAAGTTCGGCGCGATGATGGCGACGGGGCAGCTCTTCTGGCTGTTGCAAAGCCAGGCCGATGTCTTCGTCGGCGGGCGGGCGTTCGATCCGGAGACGCTGGGGCTTTACACGACCGGCCTGTTCCTGACGCAGATCATCGTGTCGAAATTCGTGCCCGCAATCAACGACGTGGTCTTTTCGATTTACGCGCGAATGCAGGACGATCTGGCGGGCGTCGCGCTGGGCTTCCTGCGCTCGGCGCGGATGGTGATGCTGATTGCCATGCCGTTCTACATCGGGCTCGCCGCGGTCGCCGAGCCGCTCGTCGCGACCGTGCTCGGCCCGAAATGGCTCGCCGCCGCGCCGCTCGTGCGGCTACTCGCACTGGCGATGCCCGCGATGACGATGCAGGTGCTCTTCAGCCCGGTCTGCGACGCGCTCGGGCGCCCCGGGATCGGCCTCAGAACCGGGATCATCGGCGCGGTCATCATGCCCGTCAGTTTCGTGATCGGGATCTACTGGGGCGTCACCGGGCTCGCCGCGTCGTGGCTGGTCGGTTATCCGCTCTATCTCGCGATCACCGCGGCGCTGGCGCTGCCCGTCATCGGGGTGTCGGCGCGAATGCTCATCGGCGCGATCATGCCCGTCCTGATCGCCGCGCTCGCGATGGGCCTGGCGGTGGTGACCGTCAATGGATGGTTGCCAGTGCAGGCCCCGCAGGTCCGCGTCGCGATCCTCGTCGCGTTGGGAGTGGCGGTCTATCTGGGCTGGCTAGGCGTGTTTTACCGCAGCATCCTGCGCGAGGCGATTGACCTCGCGCGCGGGCGTCAGCGCGTGCCGGTCACCAGCGCGGCCTGATACCCGGGTGCGGGTTCGAACGACGCCAGCGACCAGCCGGGCTGCGCGTCGATCAAGGTGGCGGGCTCACCCGGCGCGACCGACACCGCAAAGGCGTCGAGCGGATACGACAGCCCCAGCCCGAGCGCCTTCACATACGCCTCCTTGCGGGTCCAGCAGTTGAAGAAGCCCTCGACCCACTGCGCCTCGGTCAGGTTGGCCAGCGCGGTTGTCTCCGGCGGCGCAAACAGCCGCGCCGCCACCGCGCGGCAGGCCAAATCGGGATTGCGCCATTCGAGGTCGCAACCCACCGCGGCATCGACCGCGACCGCACACAGCGCCTGCCCATGCGAATGCGAGACGCTGAAATGAAGCCCGGGATGATCGAGCAGGAACGGCTTGCCGCGCGCGTCGATCGCGATGCGCACCGCCCGGGGCGCTTCGCCGACGCTTTGCGCAAGCCGCTCGCGAAGCTGACCACGCCGCGCCACGAAACGGTCGCGGTCGCGGTCGTGCCGGAACCGCGCCGCCCTCGCGCGTTCGTCGACATCGAGCCACTCATGGCAGCAGGCAAGCACGTCGTGCGATAGATCGAGATCGAACAGCCCGACCTCGATCCGTCCGACCTCGCTTACAGCATCGACCCGGTGCCAGCCGCGCATGTCACGCGGCCAGCGCGGCGGGCCTGTCGGCGAGCGCCCAGTCGATCGCCGCGCGCAGCCGCGCCGCATAAACCGCGACGTGCGGCAAATCGACCATCGTGCCGTGCGATCCGGGAATGTCGTAGGTTTCGAGCGGACCGGTCACATGGGCCGCCCAGCCGGGCCGCGAATCGAGCACGTCGAGCCGCTCGGCCGGTTGGAACAGCGCGACCGCGCCGTCATAGCCGCCCGGCGTATAGCGATATGCCGCCTGCTCGAGCGCTTCGATGTTGCGGCGATATTCGGCATTGTCGGTCACGACCTCCGCGATCCCGACATCCTCGAGCACCCCGCGCGCGCGATCGAACGCATAGCTCAGCCGCTTGCCCGCCGACAGCTGCGCCCAGACCTTCAGATGATAGCGCGCCTTGCTTAGCCGCATCGCCATCGGCGTGATCGCGAGGAACGCGACCGGGCTCATCGAATGACCCAGCGCCAGCAGTGGCACCTCGTCGCCCGCCGCGCGCAATTGCCGCGCGACTTCGTATGCCAAGATGCCGTTGGTGCACCACCCGCCGATCAGATACGGCCCGCGCGGCTGGCGCTCGCGGATCACCGCGACGACCGCGGCGGCGATGGCTTCGAACGTCAGGTCGGGACCGAGCATCGGCTCGATGATCGGCCCCAGCGGCAGGCCCAGCACCGGGCGATCGGTGCCCAGCGCCTCGGCGAGCGGGCGCACCGCAATACCCCCGTCGATCCACAACAGCGGCATTCCGTCGCCCTCGGGCTGGAGCGGGATGAACTCGGCCAGGTCGGCGCTGCCGCCCGCGTCGATCCGCGCGGCCAGTTCGCGCAGCGCCGCGGCGCGGAAGAATTCGGCCATTCCGATACGGCGGCCCCATTGCTGCTCGATCCGCACCAGTAGCCGCGCGACCAGCAGCGAATGGCCGCCGAGATCGAAGAAGCTGTCGTCGCGCCCGACGTCGCCGACGCGCAGCAGGTCGCACCAGATCGCGGCGAGCCGTTTCTCGGTTTCCCCCTGCGCACCCTCGACGGGTGCGGCGGCATCGCTACCCGGTTTGGGCAGCGCCTTGCGATCGACCTTTCCATTCGGCGTCATCGGCAGCGCGCCAAGCGTCTCGATATGCGACGGAATCATGTAATCGGGCAGCGTCAGCGCCAGATGCTGGCGGAGGTCGGCGCGCTCGGGCCGCGCATCGAAGTGCGGCACGATATAAGCCGCAAGCGCGCGTTCGCCCGAGGCATCGGGCCAGCTGCGTACTGCCGCGGCGGCAATAGCGGGGTGGCTCGCAAACGCCCCCTCGATCTCCTCGACTGCGACGCGATAGCCGCGGATCTTTTCGTCGCTGTCGACGCGCCCAAGGCACAGGATCGTCCCATCCGCGCGATACCGCGCCAAGTCGCCGGTCCGGTAGAGTCGCATTCCCGGAGCCGCACGCGTCTCGACGAACCGCTCCGCGGTCAGGTCGGGGCGGTGGCGATAGCCTTCGGCAACGCCGGCGCCCCCGATGAACAATTCGCCGATCACCCCGATCGGCGCGGTGTTGCCATAGGCGTCGAGGATGTGGATGTGGGTGTTGGCGATCGGGCGGCCGATCGGCACCGGGCCGTCGCCGGGCGTGACCCGTTCGATGGTCGACCAGATCGTCGTCTCGGTCGGCCCGTACATGTTCCAGACGTCGCCCGCCCTCGCGAGCAATGCATCGGCCAGATCGCGCGGAAACGCTTCGCCGCCGCACAGGATGTGCAAGTCGGGATCGCCGCGCCAGCCCGCCTCGATCAGCGCGCGCCAGGTCGCGGGGGTGGCCTGCATGACGCTGGGTTTGGTCGTGTCGATCAGCTCGGCCAGCGCGCGCGGATCGACCGCGATGCTGCGCGGCGCGATGATCAATTCGCCCCCGCTAATCAGCGGCAGGAACAGTTCGAGCGCGGCGATGTCGAACGAGAGCGTGGTCACCGCGAGCAGCGCATCGTCCGCGCCGAACCCGGGTCGATCACGCATCGACTCGAGCAGGTTCATCAGCGCGCCGTGGCTGATCTCGACGCCCTTGGGATTGCCTGTCGAGCCCGACGTGTAGAGCACATAGGCGAGATCGCCGGGGTCGGTTTTGACCGCGAGAACGTCGCCGTGCTCCGCCGATATATCGTCGATCAGGATACGCGGCAGCGGGCACCCCGGCAGCACATCCGCCAGCCGCCCGTCGCCGAGCAACGCGGCGCATCCGGCATCGCGCACGATATAGTCGAGCCGCGCCGCCGGAAAATCGGGATCGAGCGGCAGATACGCCCCCCCTGCCCGGTGCACCCCGATCAACGCCGCAACCATGTCCGGCGAACGATCGAGGCAGATCCCAATCAGGTCGCCGCGACCGAGACCGGCACTTGGCAGCGCGACCGCAATAGCGTCCGCGCGGGTATCCAGTTCGCGATAGCTCACGCTTCGATCGCCGAAGCGGATCGCGACCGCATCCGGTCGTGCCACCGCCTGCGCACGCACCGCGTCGGGCAGCATCGCCGCCGCCGGAGTCGCCGCAGTCGCATTCCAGTCGACCAGCAACTGCCGCGACTCCGCTTCGCCGAGCAGCGGCAGGTCGCGGATCAGGCAATTGCTATCCTCGGCAACCGCTGCGAGGATGTTTAGCCAATGCCCGATCATCCGCCGGATCGTCTCGGGATCGTAGAGTTCGGTGCTGTAGAGAAAGCGCCCGATCATCCCGTCGGGCCGCTCGTCGAGTTCGAGATACAGGTCGAATTTCGCGCCGCCGACGACGACGTCCATCTGGGTAAGATCCCAGCCGTCGGCGAAGGGCTCGACCGGCGGCTCGATCGAGAACAGGCAGTTGAACAACGGGTGCGTACCGGGATCGCGCTTGACGTCGAGCGCGCGAACCACCTCGTCGAACGGCGCTTCGCTCGCGCCCAACGCGCCGAGCACCGACTCGCGCACCTCCAGCAGGAAATCACGGAACGGCACGTCGCCGCGCGGTTTCGCGCGCAGCGCGATCGTGTTGAGGAAATAGCCGACGACCTGTTCGAGCTCGGGGCGGCGGCGCAGATCGGTCACCCCGCCGACGACGATATCCTCCTCACCCGAATAGCGATGCAGCAGCGCGTGATAGGCAGCAAGTTGCACCATGTAGAGCGTCACGCCCTCGCGCCGCGCGACGCGCTTCAGCGCCTCGGTCAGGTCGTGTGAGAGGAGGAACGTCTCCATCGACCCCGCATGCGTCGGCCGCGCCGGCTTGGCGCGATCTCCGGCAATCTCGAGCTTGGGCGGTGCATCGGCGAGCGTCTTCAGCCAGTAATCGACCTGACGCCGGATCGGCGGGCTGGCGAGATGCGCCTGCTGCCACACCGCATAATCGCCATATTGGAGCGTGGGCGCGGGCAGCGGCGACGGCTCGCCCTTCGCGAACGCCTCGTAGAGCGCGGCAAGCTCGGGCACGACCACGCGATAGATCGATACCCCATCGAAAATGATATGGTGAAGCGTGAAGTAGAGCCGGTGGTTATCGTCGGCGAGCTTGACGATCCGCGCGCGAAACAGCGGCGCTTCGGACAGGTCGATCGCGCGCTTCGCGTCGTCGCTGCCGATTTTTAGCGCGGCGGCGTCGCGCTCGGCCTCGGGTAAATCGCTGACATCATCATAGGGTAGCTCGAGATCGCTATGCTCGCGCACGCGCTGGACGAGCTCGCCGTCCTGCTCGACGAACGCGGTGCGCCACGCCTCGTGGCGACGCAGGATTTCGTTGACCGCGCGTGCCATGGCATCGCGATCGAAGCTGCCGAACCGGTGAATCGTGATCGATTCGTTATACAGCGGCATGTCGGGCGCCATGATGGCGTGGAGCCACACCTGCCGCTGATCGGCTGACAGCGGAATCGCAGCGCCGGTGCCGCGCGGCGTAACCGGTGCGGGCTTGTCCGCCGACTCGCCACGCCCGCGCAACATTTTTTCGAGCAGCAGCCGCTTCGAATCCGATAGCGCGACGGGCGCGTTCACGCAGCGGCCTTCGCTGCGCGAAACGCGATCGGCAGCGCCTTC
Source organism: Sphingomonas oligophenolica (assembly GCF_006438955.1). Classification (GTDB taxonomy): domain Bacteria; phylum Pseudomonadota; class Alphaproteobacteria; order Sphingomonadales; family Sphingomonadaceae; genus Sphingomonas; species Sphingomonas oligophenolica_A. The sequence goes on from NZ_RCZK01000014.1 coordinate 84,654, forward strand.
AGCCCACGCAGCCCCGAATTGGTCCGCCATTCGAGGTCGTCGCTCGTCACGCGGAGATCGTCGAGCTTGGCCAGCAACGCGGTAAACGCGATCCGCGCCTCCATCCGCGCGAGCGCCGCGCCGAAGCAGAAATGCGCCGCCCAACCAAATGCGAGATGGCGGTTGTCGGTGCGGGTCAGATCGAGCGTGTCGGGATCGGGGAAGCGGTCAGGATCGCGGTTGCCCGCCGCCATCACCGCCATTACCGCCTCGCCCTTGCGGATCAGCTTGCCGCCGATCTCGGTATCCGCGGGACAGATCCGCGCGGTATGCTGGCTCGGCGTTTCAAAGCGCAGCAATTCCTCGACCGCACTGCCGATGATCTCGGGATGGTCGCGCAACTGGGCGAGCTTGTCGGGCTGGCGGATCAGCGTCAGCAGGCCGTTGCCGATCAGGTTGGTGGTTGTTTCCTGCCCGCCGACCATCGTGACGATCGTGTTGGCGATCACCTCGTCCTCGTCGAGCCGCTGCCCGTCGACCTCGGCGTCCATCAGCGACCGGATCAGCCCTTCGTGCGGGTTGCGTTCCTGCTCGCGGATCGCGTCGCGGAAATAGCCGCTCATGTCGGCGACGCAGGTCAGCACCTCGCGGATACGATCGGGGTTGTGCTGAAAATTGCCGAGCATTTCGGCGAAGGTCGCCGACCACGCTTTCAGCATCCGATGGTCGTCGAGGGGCACGCCGAGCAGCCCCGCGGTGACGATCGCGGGATAGGGTTCGGCGAAATCGGCGATCAGCTCCATCTCGCCGCGCGGCGCGGATTCGTCGATCAGCCGGTGCGCGATATCGTGGATCTTGCCTTCCATCGCCTCAACCCGGCGCGGCGTGAACGCGCTCATGCACAGCTTGCGCAACCGGGTGTGTGCGGGTGCGTCGAGGAAAAGCATCTGCTTCGCCATCACATCGGCCACCGGGCCGAGCGAGGGCAGCCCGAGCGCCTCCATTTTCTTGGGATCGGGGGTGCGATCGGCGCTGAATTCCTTCAACACGACATGGACGTCGTCGTACCGCGTGACGACCCAGGTGTGCATGAACGGATCCCACATCACCGGCGCTTCCTCGCGCAGCCGCTGATAGAAGGGAAACGGATCGGCATGGACCGCCGGATCGAGCAGCTGAAACAGGCTCAGGCTCGGATCGAACGGCGCCGATGGTGCGATCGGCTGGGTCAGCGGGGCGTTCATGGCGGGCAGCTCCTATTCGGCGGCGCGCGCGTGCGCTTCGTCGTCGCTCATCGCGTCGATCAGCGCCATCACGAGTTCCTCGATCCTCAGCGCGAGTTGGCGGATCGTCGGCGCCTGGAACAGATCGCGCAGCGTCAGTTCGATGCCGAACGCCTCACCGGCGCGCAGCACCACCTGCGTGCCGAGCAGCGAATGCCCGCCGAGCAGGAAGAAATTGTCGTCGACGCCGACCTTGCCGCGGCCCAGCACATCCTCGAGAATCGAGACGAGCCGTTCCTCGACCGGCGTCTGCGCGGCCGCGAAATCGGCCGAATCGAGCGCGTTGCCGTCCGCCGGTTCGGGCAAGGCGGCCTTGTCGAGCTTGCCGTTGGCGGTCAGCGGCAGCGTGTCCATCCGCACGAACGCGCTCGGGATCATATAATCGGGCAGGGTCTCGCCGAGGAACGCGCGCAGCTCTTCCGCCGAAACCGCGTCTGCCACGACAACATAGGCAACCAGCATGTCGCCGCCATCGCCGGCGGGTGCAGCGACCACCGCGCCCGATCGCACCGCCGGATGCCCGCGCAACACGCTGGCGGTTTCCTCGGGCTCGACGCGATAGCCGCGCACCTTGACCTGGTCGTCGACCCGGCCGTTGAAGGTGATCTGTCCATCGGCGCGCCACGCGCCCAGATCGCCAGTGCGATACAGGCGTTCGCCACCAATGGTGACGAAGCGCTCGGCGGTCATGTCGGACATATGACGATAGCCGCGTGCGACCGACGGCCCACCGATGAAGATTTCGCCCTGCTCGCCCGGCGCGACGGGGGCGCCATCGCTGTCGAGGATATGGATTGTGGTCGCGCCGATCGGACGCCCGATCGGCGGCAGGCCCGTGTCCGCCGTCTCGGACGCGACGATCGCCGACGTCGCGACGACGGTGCATTCGGTCGGGCCATAATTGTTGACCAGTTCGAACGGCAGGCCCGCACGTGGACGCCCGAGCAGACGATCGGCACCGGTGAGCACATACCGCAGCCGCGTGCCCTCCGCCCAATCGTCGCGGATCAAATCCTGCGCGAGCGCGGTGGGGACGAACGCCACGGTGACGCCCTGCACGATCAGCCACGCCTTCAGCCGCACGTCGGAGGTGCGCACCTCGTCCGGCGCCAGCACGACCGACGCCCCCGCGCACAGATAGGGCCAGACTTCCCACACCGAAGCATCAAAGCCGAGTCCCGCGAGGTGGCTGCCGCGATCCCCGGCGGTCACCGCGAAAGCATCGTTATGCCACTCGATCAGGTGCGCGAGATTGGCATGGGTCACTTCGACGCCCTTGGGCCGCCCCGTCGTGCCCGAGGTATAAATCACATAGGCCAGCGCATCGGGCGACACCGACGTCGCCACTGTATCAGCGTGCTCGCCCGACAGCGCGGGCGCAGTCCAATCGAGCGCCAGCACCGGGGTATCGACGCCCGCCAGTCGTCCGGCGACCTCGTCGCGCCCTACCACCACCGCGCAGGCAGCATCCTCGACGATCATCCGCAACCGCCCATCGGGCCACGCCGGATCGAGCGGCAGATACGCCCCGCCCGCCTTCCACGCCCCGAGCGCCACGGTCAGCTGGTCGAACGACCGCTCCATACAGATACCGACCAGGCTCTCAGGCCCCACCCCCAGCGTCCGCAACCACGCCGCCACCCGGTTCGCGCCCGCATCGAGGTCGGCATAGCTCAGCGCGCCGCATGGCGCGATCAGCGCGGGCGCCTCGGGCCGCGACCGCGCCTGACCGGCGATGACATCGGACGCGACGAACCGGGGAGTTGGACCGCTGGAGACGAGCGGCGCCGCTGGTGGCACGACGCGCGATTCGGATAACGCGGACGGATCGGAATAGTTGGTAGCCATACGTCTATTGAACCACCTATTCGTTTGGTTTCCCTTAAAACCACCAATTTTGGCGTCACCGTGATCGGCGTCGGCGTTGGTCAACAACCGGATCAGGCCGCCAGGGTCAGCCGGTTGCGACCACCGTGTTTGGACCGATAGAGCGCTTCGTCCGCCGCCTTCAGCACCGCCGCGGCGGAGTGCCCCGCGACGATCGGCGCCAGTCCCGCGCTCACCGTGGCGAACACGCGCTGCCCCGTCACGTCTTGGATCATGCGCTGCTCGAACCGCGCCCTGACGCGTTCGCAGACCACTGTCGCTTGATCGAGCGTCGCGTCGAGCAGGACGACGAATTCCTCACCGCCGAACCGCGCGACGATATCGTTGCCGCGCACCGTCGATCGCAACACGTCGGCGAACTCGGTGATGACCAGGTCGCCGATCGCGTGGCCGAACCGGTCGTTGACGGTCTTGAAATGGTCGAGGTCGAAAATCGTGACGCAGCCGGGTCGCTCGTTTGCACCGACCTGCTCGACCACGTCGCCGAGCGCCAGATCGAACGCGCGCCGGTTCTTGAGTCCGGTCAACGCGTCGGTCGTCGCCATTTGCTGCAATTCCTGCTGCGCGGCGACGCGCTCGCTGATCTCGTGGATAATGCTGACCACCCCGGTCGGGCGATCCTCCTCATCGACGGTCGCGCGCGTGTGGGTTTCGAACCACCCTAATTCGCCGCCTTCGCGCATGGCACGATACTGGACGATGAAGGTTTCGCTCGGGCACGCAAGCGCGCGGCGATGTGCGGTCACGACCGCGTCGACGTCATCCGCCATCACCAGGTCATGCGGCTTGCGCCCCACCAGTTGTTCGGGGGCGTAGCCGCCGACCCGGCTGATTGACGGCGATACGTAGATGATCGTCCCATCCACCTCGAGCCGCATGATGATGTCGCTGGTGCGGTCGAGGATGAGTTGCTGCAGCGCGCTGGTTGCTTGCAGCGAGACGAGCATCTGCCGACGCCGCTTCAACTCCGCCGCCGCGGGCAGCACGATCAGCACCGCGGTCGCCAGATAGAATTGCAGGAACTGCGCGCGCGCGCCGTCGCCGCCGACGATCAGGCTGATCGGCCCCAGGTCCTTGATCGTCAGCGCGGTCCCGATCGTCGCTACGATCGCGGTCGATACAACCGCGCCCATCCTGCCGAGCCGAAACACTGCGATCATCATCGGCAGGAAGGGCAGGAATAACAACGGCAGCTTGGTCTGGACGAACACGAAGCCGGTCACGCCCGTCAGGATCACCAGCAGCACCATCGCTTCGCCCACGCCCCGCCGTCCCGCCTCGCGCGCCATGCTGATCGGCTCGCCACGAAACGCCAGGATCAGCAGCGGCGCGAAGGTGATCGTGCCCAGGCCATGGCCAGTGAACCAGTTCACCCAGTTTGACCAAAAACCCGTCCCGGTCGCCGCCACGGCACAGGCCGCGCCGCCCAGTGCGCTGATTGCGGGGATCGCGATGCCCGCGACGACGATGAAGGTGCCGACTTCGGCAAGCGATCCAAAACTGCCGATCGTCGGGAACCGCCGCTTGAGGCACCAGGCACCCGCCGCGGCCTCGGCCAGGTTGATCGTGGCCAGCGGCAACGCCGCGCCCGTTCCCAGGCCGAACGCCATCGTCGCCACGACGCTCGCCACGCCGCAGCACAGCAGCGGTGGCCCCCAGCGCGCCGTCGGCAGCAAGATGAGTCGCGCCAGCAAAAGCGCGGTCGATACCCAGACAAAGGCGACCCCGCCGTCGAACCGCGTGAACCGGATCGTGAACGCCGCCAGCGCAAAATACAGAACACCCATCAGCGCCGCAGCGAGCCAGCCGCGGGCAATCGTCGATCGAAAAGGTAGTAGCGCCATCGGGACGCGGTAATCGAGATTACTTAACGGATCATACAATTCGCGCGGCTGGCAATCGGGGAAACGGACGGTCCGCCTGTGTCGCCCGGCGCGCCACCAGCCGTCGACCGCCGCGCGCTAAGCGACGCCAGCGACGGATAATCGGCCTGGTCGTCGTGGGCGGTGGTGGAGCCGAGGTCTGATCTTCCCTCGGTTTGACGGACACCGATGATAGGCTCTGCGGAGCCAGGAGGTGTACGATGGCGATGACGACGAAGCGTCGGTTTACGGACGAGTTCRGGCGCGAGGCGGTCGCGCTGTGGGAGACGAGCGGTCGGATGCAGACCGAGGTGGCAGCTGAGCTGGGAATCATGCCCACGATGCTGCGTCGCTGGCAGCGTAAGCAGCAGGAGGGCAGCGCTCCGCCAACAGGCCGGGCGGCGAAGCCGCCAGTATCTGTGATGACGTCGCCGGCGGATCAGGCGTCTGAGATCGCGCGGCTACGCCGGGATCTGGATCGGGCGCGAATGGAGCGCGACATATTAAAAACGTATGGCCCGCCCCGTCTGCAAGGGTGATTTTTTGACAGCTTGCTGGT
>NZ_RCZK01000015.1 GCF_006438955.1 Sphingomonas oligophenolica
ACGCGGCCGTCACCGGCGTCAAGAACGCGTTGATCACGGCGCGCGCAGGCTTCACGACAGTTCGCGACGTCGGCTCCAGCGGCACATCTGCCATCGCGGTGCGCGATGCGATCCGTGACGGCAGCGTGCCAGGGCCGCGCATCAAGGTCTCAGGCCAGCCGCTATCGATGATTGGCGGCCACGCCGATCCCGCGGTTGGTCTCTCGCCGGACCTGCGCGACGCCCTCTCGACTACGCCGGGTATGTTCACTGTCTGCACGGGGACCGAGGAATGCAGCAAGGCTGTTCGGCGGCTCGCCGCTGAAGGTGTCGACCTGATCAAGTTCATGGCAACTGGCGGCGTGCTCGATCCCGGCGACATCGGCCTCGACCAACATTTCTCCGATGCCGAGATGAGGGCGATCATCGATACCGCCCACGCGCTTCATCTGAAGGTTGCGGCGCATGCGCATGGTGCCAAGGGCATCGACGCCGCGGTGCGCGCGGGCGTCGATTCGATCGAGCATGGGACCTTCATCGATGCCGAGGGCGTCGCCGACATGAAGGCGCACGGCACCTATTATGTCGCAACGCTGCTCGCATTTCGTGGGGCAGTCGGCATGATCGGCAAGGGACTGCTCCAGCCGTCGAGCGAGAAGAAAGCACGGCAGGCATTCGAGGCGTGGGGCGTCGGCCTCAACCGCGCCTACAAGGGCGGCGTCAAGATTGCGCTAGGCACCGACGCCGGCGTCTTCCCGCACGGCCAGAACGCGCAGGAGATCGGCCTCATGGTGTCGAAGGCGGGAATGTCTCCGCGAGATGCTCTGATCGCCGCGACCAAAGGCGGCGCCGACCTGATGGGCCTGTCGGCAGAAACCGGAACGCTCGACCCCGGCAAAAGCGCCGACCTGATCGCTGTCGATGGCGATCCGCTGAAGGACCCCGATGCGGTGACGCACGTCGCCTATGTCATGGTAATGGGTAAGCCGATTCCCATGCGATGAGGTCGGGAACTATGCGGGTCAACTACCGCACACAGCAGCGCGATCGGCGCCGATGCGATGGGCGATCGCGATACCCCCTTGCGCGGCCACGCGTTGTTTCGCATCGTTGCCCTCCGCAGCAACAAGGGGGCTCGCATGCGATTTACCGATGCGATCGTGACCGGCATGCTGCTGGCGTCCCCGGCTATGGCCAAATCCGACCCCAGCACCAAACCCGTCTTCAAGGGCACGGTTAGTCGCGACGGGCTATTGCCGACGCACATCGATAAAACAAACGGGCGGATCCTATTTACGCTGCCTGCAGCGGGGGCGAACGGCGTGGCGGTCCGCTTCCTCTTCACCGCTTCGCTACGCACTGGCCTGGGTGCCGCGCCGACCTTTCTCGACCGGGGCCGGATTGGGGCGACGCAGGTGCTCGCATTCCGCCGCATCGGCAAGAAGGTGGCGGCGCAATTCGAGAATCCGCGCTTCCGCGCTACCGGCGCCGACACGCTCGACCCCAGCGGTAGTGCGGACTTCGCAACGTCGATCGTATGGATGGGTGATGTCGTTGCGACCTTGCCCGATGGCAGCGTCGTCGTCGACATGTCCGATTTCCTGACCGAGGATCTCGTGGGTATCGCCGATTCGCTCAACCAGTCGAGCGACACGGCGGGAACTGGTGACGCACCGCAGGGTGCGGGCAAAGGCTTCCACCGAGACGCCAAACTGAGTGCCGCCGTCCCGGAATCGCTCAAGGCGTTTCCGCAAAACATCGAGGTCGATGCGATCCAGACCTATGTATCGGACACGCCCGGCGACGAAGTGTCGAACATCGCGCCCGAACCCAAACGGGTGAGCTTCACGGTGCATGCGAGCTTCGTCGCCTTGCCCGGACCCGGCTTCGAGCCACGCCACTTTGACCCGCGCATGGGTGGGTTCTCGACACAGCAAGTCAATTTCGCGGCTCCGCTCGGCAAGGACGTGGTTGGCGATTTCGCTAACCGCTTTCGCCTCGAAAAGGTGATCCCCGGCGCAGCACCATCGCCGGTCAAGAAGCCGATCGTCTATTATATCGACAGCCGCGCCCCTCAGCCGATCCAAGATGCGCTGGTCGACGGCGTGAGCTGGTGGAGCGACGCGTTCACCGCAGCGGGCTTTGTCGGCGCGTTCCGGGTCGAAACTCTGCCGACTGGCGTCGATCCGCTGGATGTCCGGTACAACATTGTGAACTGGGACGACCGCGCAACGCGCGGGTGGTCTTACGGTCAGGAGATCGTCGATCCCCGCACCGGTGAGATCGTCAAGGGTATGGTAGTACTCGGCTCGCTGCGGACCCGCCAGGATATCCAGATCTATGAAGGCCTGGTCGGCGCGAGCGAGATTAACACTGGCAGCGCCAACGATCCCGTTCGCGTCGCGCTCGCACGGATGCGTCAGCTCGGCGCGCACGAGGTCGGCCATACGCTCGGCTTCGCACATAATTTTGCGGCTAGCACGCAGGCGCGCGCTTCGGTCATGGACTATCCGCCGCCACGGATTGGGCTGGTTGGCGGCAAGCCCGATCTTTCTGATGCCTATGCTGCCGGAATCGGCGCGTGGGACAAGGCCAGCGTTGCCTGGCTGTACGGCGCGCCTGACGACGCCGCAGCCGACATGGTCGCCAAGGCGGCGGTCGATGTCGGCATGCGCTATGTTCACGACACGGATGCTCGGTCACCCGACACGGCGCAGCGCTGGGGCGGGCTGTGGGACGATGGCGCCAATCCAATCACCGAACTCACGCGGATGATGACCGTGCGCCGAGCCGCGATCGATCGCTTCGGGCTGGCGATGCTCGAACCGGGCGAGCCCGTCGCCGATCTGCGTCGCCGCTTCGTGCCGATTTGGCTGCTGCACCGCTACGAAGTCATCGCCGCCGCCAAGTCGATTGGCGGGGCGGATTTCAGCTACGCGGTCGCTGGCGGCGGGAACGAGGCGGCTCAGCCGGTCTCTGCTTCCGATCAGCGCGCCGCGCTTGAGGTGCTGTTGGCGACGCTCACCCCCGAGGCATTGCGCGTGCCCGACCGTCTGATCCCGTTGCTCTCCAGCCCCCGTAACGGCAGCGACAATCGCCAGTTCGCGATCGAGTTGTTGAGTACCGCGCACGGCCCCCTATTTGATCCGCTGGTCGCCGCCGACGTGGGCGCTGAGATCACGCTGGGATCGTTGCTATCGCCGGCCCGACTGGCACGTGTCTCAGCGCAGCATGCAATCGATAGCAGCGCGCTCGGCGTGCAGGAAATCGTCGATCGACTCATCGCGGCGACCGTCACAGCACGGTCCGACTCGCTATCGCAGCGCATTGCGTACCGAACGCTCGTGTCCCTCGCGGCGACGGCCGACAATCGCACGACGACCCCCGAGGTCGCTTTGCTGATAGATGCGCGGCTGGTATCGATCGCGTCCATGCTCGCAAATCGCGGCGACGGCTGGGGCGCGAGCCTTGGGCGCAAGCTCCTTATTCCGGAAGCGCGTGCTAAGCTCGTGACAGAGCAACAGCGAAACGTGCCCGTGCCACCTGCTGATCCGATTGGCGGGGATAGCGGCTATATGGATTTTTGATCATCGGTCCGGGATGCACCGTGTCCCGGCGCTCGTCGGTAGCACGTGCTCCATCGTTTCGTGCGGCGCGCGCGTGGCTACTAGGGCGTCAATGCGGAAAAGCGTTTCACCCGAACAATCAATTCGCCGCTCCACCGCCCGCCGCGATCCACGCGTCGATCTTGTGTTCGAGCACGAGCATCGGCAGCGATCCGGTATCAAGCACCTGCGCATGGAAATCGCGCGGATCAAACTTGGCGCCGAGCGCGGCCTCGGCCTTCGCCTTGGTCCGCGCGATCGTCAGCTGGCCGATCTTATACGCCAGCGCCTGCCCCGGAATCGCGATATAGCGTTCGACCTCAGCGGTTGCGTCGGTCCGGGCCATCGGCGAATTGGCGAGCATGTAATCGATTGCCTGATCGCGGGTCCAACCCTTGGCATGGATACCGCTGTCGACGACCAGCCGCATCGCGCGCAACATCTCGTCGTTCAGGCCGCCCATCCGCTGATATGGGTCAGTCTCCATACCGAGCTGCTGCCATAGGCTCTCCGCATAGAGCGCCCAGCCTTCGACATAGGCTGTGTTGCCGCCGAAGCGCATGAACGCGGGGAGCGCGGTATTTTCTTGCGCCAGACTGATCTGGAAATGATGTCCCGGCACCCCCTCATGCAGGAACAGCGTCTCCATCTCCCACATGTAGCGTGAGGGCAGGTCATAGCTATTGTAGAAGAACACGCCTGGCCGCGATCCATCGGGGGTGCCGCCCTGATACGATCCGCCGGCCGCGGTCTTTTCCTTAAATGCGGGGACGGGGCGGATCTCGAGCTTAGTCTTGGGCGTCAGCGAGAATTGTTCCGGACTGCGCTGATAGATACGCTTCTCGATGGCTTGATAGCCGTCGCGCAGTTGCGCCACCGACGATGGCTGAAACCGTTTGTCGGTGCGCAGGAAGGTAAAGAACTCGGCCAGCGTGCCCTTGAAGCCGACCGCCTGTTTCTGGACCTCCATCGCTTTCAAGATACGCGCGACTTCCGAGAGACCAAGCTGGTGGACCTGCTCCGCCGTCATAGGCAACGTGGTTCGCTGCTGGATGAGGTATGCGTAATAGGCATCGCCCCCGGGCAGCGCTGACAGCCCCACCGTGGTCCGCGCGACCGGGAGATATTCGCGGGCGAGGAAATCGCGCATCCGCTGTTCGGCCGGCACGATGACGTCGCGGATTTGTTCGGCATAGGCAGCCCTCAACCGTGCCTGATCCTCGGCCGTGATCCCCGCAGGAAACGTTTTGACCGGGCCGTAAAAGGTAGACCCATCGATCCCCTGCGCGATCAGGTTGTCGAACTCCTCGATCATGTTGGTGACGACGAGCTTGGGCTGAACGATCTTGTCATTCATCCCTTGGCGGAACAGCGCGATCGCGCGGTCGAGCACAACCGCATATTGGGCGTTTCGTTTGAGGTTGTTCTCGTAATCGACCAGCGTCTTGAATGGCGCTGCGCCCTTTCCCGATGCGAAGTCTGGGTAGAAAGTCTGGAACCCTTGGAAATGGTCGATCGGCAAATCGCGTTCGATCTTCATGATGGCGGGCGCGTATCCGGCAAGATCGGTCTCGTTGCGGTTCTTGAAGACGTCATATGCGATTTGGTCGACCGCGGTCAGCTTGCCGCGGTCAATCCCCTCGAGCACGGCAAGGTCCTGCTCGATCGCAGTACGTTCGGCGGCGAGATATTCATCGGTCAGATAATCGCCGAGGCGATCGGCATAGCGCAGGTCGCCACGGAAGATCGCCTCGATCGGGTTGCGCTTCAGGCTCGCCTCGTCGCTATCGTAGAAAAGTTGCTTGAGCTTCGCGTCCTCGGCGCCATCACCCGGCTGCACGATAGGCGGCGTCAACGCTTGCGCCGAGGCCGCGGCGGCGATCGTAGAAGACAGGAAGGCGGCGACCAGGAATTTGACGGACACATGGGTTCCTTCGGACGTGATTATCTAGGGTTAGGATGCGACAAACCTGCTCGCAAGCGTCGGTCATCAAACGCATGACATTTAATCCGTTAGCGCAGCGTTCCTCGGGCGCTCACCGCACATCGCGACCGCCGATGATGTGCGCCGCTTTCAGGTTCATCAGCGCGAGCACGGTGTTGGCGAGCCCACGATCAACGCCGCGGTGTCGGCGCTGCGCTTCCTGTTCGGCGTGACGCTCGATCGGCCCGATCTATCGCGCCGCTTGGTGCTGGCGCGTCGTCCCCGTAGCCGCTGGCATCGGCATAAACGTGGCGCATCAGGCGTACGAACAATTGGAGCTGTTGCGAATGGCGTACGAGATAGCCACGTCCGATCGATGGCGGGATCAGCGTCGAGACCTCAAGATAACGTAGCGGGAAATATGCTGCTCGACGACGTCCAACGCTGGACTGTCGGCTTGTCGCCTACTATCATTTTTTCAGGTGATCGGACAAGCCGTTCGCTAGCAATGAGGTACAGCGGAAAGTCAGCCGACAGGTACAGCAGGTTGAGTTTCAGACCTGAGAATGGTCGGTTTTCTGCGGTTTCTTGATGGCGGTTGCTCCTCCCGTAGGGTCACCAGCGTCAAGCCAGAATCTCCATTATCTGTGCTTTTTCGCGGGGTGCTGGAAACGGCTCCCACATTCGGTCCCACACATTGCGTCGGCTTTTATGAGCCGCCCTGATCCACTTTGAGTGATCAGGCGCGAATTTGTGTGCTTGTTGGCAACAACTCGACCGGCAGATTCTCGGCCGAACGACTCAGAAATAGTGATTCCCAAGCAGTCTTCGCCTCCCCCGCTTCCGCCACTCGTTCATTTAGGCATGCGGCGCCTGGACGTGCGCGACGATCTCACGCCGCCGCCCAGGCGTCAGAGCTTTTTTGACAGCACGTCCTGCAGGATATGCTTGTCCAGACTCAGGTCCGCGACCAGCTGTTTGAGCTTGCGGTTCTCCTCCTCGAGCAGCTTCAGGCGCCGCAACTCGCCGACGCCGAGCCCGCCATAAACCTTCTTCCAGCGGTAGAACGTCTGCTCAGAGATCCCCATCCGGCGGATCACCTCCGCCACCGCCGTACCCGTCTCCGCTTGCTTCAGCGCGAACGCGATCTGCTCGTCGCTATGCCGTGTCTTCTTCATGTCCAGCTCCTCGCCCGCAGGCTCTACAGGGCCAGAAAACTCTCGCTCAAACTGGATGAAAAAACAGGGGAAACGTCAAGCCTTCGTCCCGCATATGCCATGGATGCAAGGACGGGATGGGACTCCCGTTCGAATTCACGATGGCATTCCCAGCCTATCGTCGACGTCCGTACCAGACGGGTGTGGGCTTACGAGGCGCTCGTCCGCGGTACCGCGGGCGAGGGCGCTGCGACGATCCTGGAGATGGTCGAGAGCAACGCCGTCTACGGCTTCGACCAGGCCTGTCGGGTGAAGGCGGTCGAGCTAGCGGGCAAGCTCTTCCCAGCAGACGACATCAAGCTGTCGATCAACTTCATGCCGAACGCCGTGTATCAGCCCGACGCCTGCATCCGCGCGACCCTGAACGCAGCGCGGCGCGCGAACTTCCGGCAGGACCGGCTAATGTTCGAATTCACTGAAACCGAGAAGATGCGTGATACGGCGCACGTACGAAATATCGTAGGCGCCTATCGTCGGCGCGGGTTCACGACCGCGATCGACGACTTCGGTGCGGGCTATGCCGGTCTCGGGCTCCTCGCCGAATTGCAGCCCGACGTCATCAAGATCGACATGGCGATCATTCGAAACATCGACACGAGCGCCGCGAAACGCTCGATCGTCGCGGCGATCGTGAAGATGGCGGCCGACCTCGACATCACAGTTGTCGGCGAGGGCGTCGAGACGCGCGACGAACTGGCCACGATCATCTCGCTCGGCATTCGCCTCTGCCAGGGCTATTTGCTCGCCCGGCCCTCCTTGGAGGCGCTGCCGGTCCCTTGCTGGTGAGATGCTCCTGGGAAGCGCAAGGCTATAAACGCTGGACCGCGTCAATCGCCCAGTGAGACGGCCGGTCCCGCCGTCAAACTGTCGTGCTCGAAGCACGACCAATTCCTTCAATCATGTTCCTGACGCGCGTCGCCAGTCGCATCGCTGAATGTCGGCCAAAACGCAGAAGTTCACGGAACCGGCGCAACTTGCCAGAAACGGACGTTCATTCATGGACCAAGCTCCCTCCGGCTTGTTCCGGCAGTTTTGGCCGCTCGTCGTTCAGACGAGATGGGGAAAGCCTCGCGTCTGGTGACGATTTCATAACCTGTCCACCCGGTGCTCAGGCGCTGAATGGCGGCACATTCAAGGCCCGTGATTAGGAATTTGATTCAAGGAGGACGTCCTTGGTGACGTGGGGACCCAATCGGCTCAATATCCGTTTATCCCCGACAAATTAACGTCGACGACCATGAGACAGAAATGAACGGCATTAGCGAAGCGCGACCACCGGAGACGAGGATCTCGACCGGCATCGGCGATTTGGACCATATCCTCGGCGGCGGACTGACCGCTAACCGCTCCTACCTAGTCGAAGGGGCGCCTGGTAGCGGGAAGACGACGATCGCGTTGCAGTTCCTCCTCGATGGCGCACGGCTCGGAGAAAAGGGTCTGTACATCACGCTGTCGGAGACCGCGGTCGAGCTGCGCGAGGTTGCCAAGAGCCACAATTGGGTGCTCGATGACATCGAATTGTTCGAATTGGTCAATGAAGACGGTCTTGACCCGGACAGTGAGCAGTCGATCCTAGAACCTTCCGAGGTGGAACTAGGTGAAACCATCCAAGGTGTTATCGAATGCGTCGATCGGCTGAGGCCGTCGCGGGTCGTGTTCGACAGCCTGTCGGAAATGCGACTGCTCGCCCAGAACTCGTTGCGCTACCGCCGCCAGATACTAGCGCTCAAGCAATATTTCTCTGTACGCCATTGCACCGTGTTGATGCTCGACGACCGGTCCTCGGACCCAGGCGACCTCCAGCTTCACAGCATCGCGCACGGCGTCATCACGCTCGAACAGGCGGCGCAGGAATATGGCGCCGAACGCCGGCGTTTGCGTGTCGTGAAGATGCGCGGCGTCAAGTACCGCGGCGGCTTTCACGATTTTGCGATCGAAACTGGCGGCGTCGCGGTCTTCCCGCGGCTGATCGCTGCCGAACATCATCGTGTGTTCGGCGAGCAGCTGGTGTCGACCGGCGTCGGCGAGTTCGACCAGATGCTGGGCGGCGGCATTTCGCCCGGCACCAACACTTTGCTCAACGGCCCCTCGGGCGTGGGTAAGACGACGACCGCCGTGCGGTGCGCGCTCACCGCGATCGAGCGCGGCGAAAAAGTGGCATACTATCTGTTCGACGAAGGGATCGCGACGACGATGGCGCGCTCGCGCGCCATGGGGATGGACCTTCAGCCGCATATCGACAACGGCGCATTGCAGATTTTTCAGATCGACCCGGCTGAACTGACGCCTGGCGAATTCGCCAGCTGGGTGCGAAAAGCCGTCGAGCGCGATGGTGTGCGCTTCCTCGCCATCGACAGCCTCAATGCCTTCCTGCAGGCGATGCCGGGCGAGAAATATCTCCTGCTCCAGATGCACGAGATGCTCAGTTACCTCAATCAGCAGGGTGTGATCACCATGCTGATCCTCGGTCAGCACGGCATCGTCGGTGACGTCCGGTCGGAAATTGACCTCAGCTACCTGTCCGACACCATCGTGCTGTTTCGATACTTCGAATCGCGGGGCAACGTCCTGAAGGCAATCTCCGTTGCGAAGAGTCGAACAACCGAGCACGAGGCCAGTATTCGTGAATTCCGCCTGGCGCGCGCAGGCGTTCAAATCGGCGAGCCACTCAAGGATTTCGAAGGTGTCCTAACGGGCCTTCCTAATTACCGAGGAGCGACGCCAATGATGGCGGCCGAACCGGCGGCGGCCGGGAATTCATAGTGGAACTGCGCATACTGCTGTTGGCGCTGCGCGGGCGCGATGCACAGGTGATTGAGCAATTGCTGTCGCGGGATGGCCATGTCTGCAACAAGTGCGATAGCACTGCGTCATTGGCCGCCGAACTCGAAAGTGGCGCGGGCACCGCGCTTCTGACAGAAGAGTCGCTTGGCGAGACAGGCAGTCAGGAACTGACTTCTTGGCTTGCTGCGCAGCCTCCGTGGTCCGATTTTCCATTCATTCTGCTTGCCACCAAGCGTGTCGGTCGGCGTCCGCGAAGCGCTATGGAAATACTCGAGCAGCTCGGCAACGTCGTCGTGCTCGAACGGCCGATCAATAGCGAAACGCTGGCGAGTGCGGTCGCGTCGGCGCTGCGCGGGCGTCGACGGCAATACGATGCGAGGCGCCGGCTGGAGGATCTCAAGGCGGCTGAGGGCCGGCTGACGCAACTCAACAATACGTTGGAAGATCGAATAGGTCAGCGCACGAACGAGTTATCAGCGGCGAACAACCAGCTCATGCAGGAGGTCGCCGAGCGTGAGCGCGCGCAGGCGGCGCTCGCGCAGGCACAGAAGATGGAGGCGGTCGGCCAGCTGACCGGCGGCATCGCGCATGACTTCAACAATCTGCTTACCATTATCATGGGCAATCTCGAGCTGATCAAGCGCCGCGCATCCGATAACAAAATGGGTCAACTGGCCGGCTATGCGCACCAAGCCGCTGATCGTGCGGGCAAGCTCACCAGCCAGCTGCTGGCGTTTTCGCGTACCCAGCGGCTGTCGCTCATGCCTGTGAATCTCAACGCGTTGATCTTGGGCATGAACGATCTGCTGGCGCGTACAATTGGGACGCGGGTAACGATCGAGATGACGCTCGACGGAAATGATCCGTGGGCGATGGCGGACGAAAACCAGCTCGAACTCGCGATTCTCAATCTGGCAATAAACGCCCGCGATGCCATGCCCGATGGCGGTGTGCTGACGATTGGCAGCGCAACACGCGAGCCAGCGGACGATCTGCTTATCGGTGGCGACTATGGTGTTGTTACGGTCGGAGACAGCGGAACGGGCATTTCCGCGCATCTGCTGGAGAAGGTGTTCGATCCTTTCTTCACGACCAAGGCGATCGGCAAGGGCACCGGTTTGGGCCTGAGCCAAGTCTACGGCATCGCGCAGCAATCGGGCGGAACGGTGCGGGTCGATAGCGTTGAAGGCGAAGGAACGCGCTTCGAGATCTGGCTACCGGCCGCGGTATCGGTCGCCGAACGGAAGCCGGCGGTAGTCGCGCCCAAATTGGAAGGCGCCGTAAAGCGAAAGCTCGTCCTCGTTATCGATGACGATGAGGGTGTGCGGCGGTTCATCGTCGAATCGCTCGAAACGCTGGGCTATGACGTACTTCATGCCAATGGTGGCGAGGAGGGCTTGCGGCTGCTCGACGGCGAATGCCCGCAGCTGCTAATCGTCGATTACGCCATGCCGGGGATGAGCGGGGTCGATGTCGTCAAGGAGGTGCATGGCAGAGCCCCCAACCTGCCGATCATCCTCGCGACCGGCTATGCAGACATGGGGGCGGTTGAAGAGGTAATGGCGCTCAAGAATGTTCTCCGCAAGCCATTCCGGATCGACCAGCTGGACGATGCCGTTCGCGGCGCACTTCTTTGCGATCATGCTGCTTGATCGACCAAGCCGAGTGTGGTCGCAGAATGGGTGGGCTGCATGGTACGAAATTTCGATAACTCCGTCGACATGGGCGGTTACGCGGTCGTCGTTCACGCCATCAATCGTGGCACGCCGTGGTGGGTCATGTGGGAACGGTGATCCTCTCGTTCCTGAAATCGTAACCAGAACAATGATTTGAAGGATGCTAACGGTGCCGGTTGCAGGATTCGAACCCGCGACCTCCGCTTTACAAAAGCATTGCTCTACCAACTGAGCTAAACCGGCCTGCCGCGCCGTTACCATGTGTCATCGCCTCGACCAAGCAAGGGATGGAGATTTTTGCCGCACTGCGGAACGATCTATGCTCGATAATGTTCACACAGCACGAATCAAAACCTTCAGGAGTCCCCATGAGCTGCAAGAATATCGCCGCCGCCATCGCAGCATCCGCGCTCGTCGCCGTCCCGACCTTGGCAAGCGCCGCTCCCGCGGTTCAGTCGAATGCAGCATCACCCTTGTCGCTCTCTCCGATCACCCGCGCAGCGACCACGGCCAATGGCAAGAGTCATATGACTAAGCAGGGTACTATCATTGTCGGCGTCTTGGCGCTCGGAGTCATCGTTGGTGGCATCATCGCGATCAGCAATGACAATAACAATAATGACAGGCCCGTCAGCCGTTAATAGCTTGCCGCTTTACGACGAAAGGGCGCCGCGATCGGTTTGATCGTGGCGCCTTTTTTTGTTCAGCTATGGGCACGGACGGTTGCAACCCCGGCGCCCTCTCCCGCGTTACGTGTCCGGAATGATCAAGGTTGCCAGTTACAATATTCACAAAGGCGTGGGCCTTGATCGGCGACGCAATCCCGACCGAATCGTCGAAGTTCTTCGCGAAATCGACGCGGATATCATCACGTTGCAAGAGGCGGACCTGCGCTTCGGCGACCGCGAGGCGGTGCTGCCGCTCCATCTGCTCGCAGAACACAGCGATTGGCAGCCGGTCCAATTCGGGATGCGCGCGCGCTCGCTGGGGTGGCACGGCAATGCGATGCTCATCCGCAAATCGGCGCAGCTGATCGATTGCGAGGCGATCCACCTGCCCTCGCTCGAACCGCGCGGATCGGTGATGGCGGACGTGCGCACCGCGATCGGGATCGTGCGGGTCGTGGGGATGCATCTCGATCTGTCGGGGCTGTGGCGGCGGCGGCAGGCCGCGGCTATCATGGCGCATGTCGACAGCTGCACCCATCGTCATCCCGCGGTCCTGATGGGCGACCTGAACGAATGGACCGTCGCGGCGGGGTGCCTCAAGGATTTCGCGCGCGATTATGCGGTTGCTGCGACCGGCCCGAGTTTCCATTCGCGGCGCCCGGTGGGGCGACTCGACCGAATTATGGCGTCACGCGAATTGCGCATCGTCGATTGCGGGGTCCACCGCACCGCGGCGGCGCGCAAGGCGTCGGATCATCTGCCGATCTGGGCCATGTTGGACCTCATCTGATACGCGGGGGGGCCTGATGCGCGAAAAGGAACTGCGCCTCGCGCTGGTCTGCTACGGCGGGATCAGTCTGGCGGTCTATATGCACGGGATTACCAAGGAGATCTGGCGGCTGGTCCGCGCCAGCCGCGCGCATCATGACGGCGAACCGGCGAGCGGCGGGATCCAGGGGGTCTATCGTGCGCTGCTCGAGGAGATCGAGGCCGAGGGATCGATCCGCGTCCGCGTGCTCGCCGACATCATCGCCGGCGCCAGCGCGGGCGGAATCAACGGCATCTTCCTGGGTCAGGCCATCACCACCGGGCAGAGCCTCGATCCGCTCACCGACCTGTGGCTGCAATCCGCCGATGTCGAAGCGCTGATCGACCCCGTCGCCGCGCCATCGTCGCGGTTTTCGAAGGCATGGGCGCTCCCGCTCGCGTGGATGGCGGCGGGGCGCAGCGCCGACAAGGTCGAGGAACTCGACGAAAAGACGCGCGAAGAGGTCCGGGTGAAGCTGTCGCATTTTGTCCGGTCGCGCTGGTTCGAACCGCCGTTCGGCGGATCGATTTTCACCGGGCTGCTGCTCGACGCGTTCGACGCGATGGCGGCGAGCGAGCGCGGGCCGCGGCTCCTCCCCCCCGGTCAGCCGCTCGACCTGTTCGTGACGGTCACCGATTTCGCGGGGCATCCCGAACGGCTCGCGCTCAATTCGCCCCCCGAAGTGCTCGAAACCGAACATCGGCTGGTGATCGATTTCAGCGACCACGGCCATCCCGCCGACACGCTTGCGGCGATCCCCGAACTCGCGTTCGCAGCGCGTGCGACGTCGAGTTTTCCGGGCGCGTTTCCGCCGTTCACCGTCACCGAACTCGACGGCGTGCTCGCCAACCGTCACCAGGACTGGGCGGGTCGCCGCGGCTTCCTCAAGCGCGCATTGCCGCGCCAGTTCGCGGCGGGGCACGCCGAAACCGTGGTGCTGATCGACGGATCGGTGCTTGCCAACGCGCCGTTCCGCCCCGCGATCGACGCGCTCAAGGAGCGCCCCGCGCGCCGCGAAATCGATCGCCGCTTCGTCTATATCGATCCTAAACCGGGCATCCGCCTCCGCCTCACCAAAGGCGGCGCGCAGCCGGGGTTCTTCCAGACCATCCTCGGCGCGCTGTCCGATCTGCCGCGCCAGCAGCCGATCGGCGACAACCTCAACGCGATCGCGGGTCGGTCGGCGCGGATCGACCGGATGCGGGGCATCCTCACCGCGCTGCGCCCCGCGGTGGAGGCGGAGATCGAGGCGCTGTTCGGCCACACGCTGTTCCTCGATCGCCCGACCGCATCGCGGCTGGTCGCGTGGCGGCGGCGCGCGCAACATGCGGCGGCGGTGAAGGCGGGCTACAGCTATGCCGCCTATGGCCATTTGAAACTGGCCGGCGTCGTCGAAACCATCACCGGGCTGCTGTACCATGTCGGCGGCGAACTGGGGCAAATGCGCTGGCGCCGGATCCAGCGCGCGATCGAGGCCGCGATTACCGCGCGCGGGTTCGACGACGCCGCGCCGAGCTTCTCGGGCAAGGAAAGCGCGGCGACGATCGATTTTCTGCGCACCTTCGATCTCGGTTTTCGCATCCGTCGCCTGCGGCTGATGGCGCGGCGGCTGAACGAGATCGATACCCAGGGCGAAGAGGTAACCGCGATCAGCGATGCGATCTACACCTCGCTGTCCGCCTATCTCGATCGCCAGCGCGTCGACGATCATCCCGAGCTGCGCCAGCAAGTGCGCTCGCTCCGCGGGGAAGCGCACGAGCTGCTCGGCGCGCTCGCCACCTCGCTCGACCTCAAGACGCTCGATGCCGAGACCGACGAACGGCTCGCCGAGGGCTTC
This sequence comes from Sphingomonas oligophenolica, assembly GCF_006438955.1. Classification (GTDB taxonomy): domain Bacteria; phylum Pseudomonadota; class Alphaproteobacteria; order Sphingomonadales; family Sphingomonadaceae; genus Sphingomonas; species Sphingomonas oligophenolica_A. Next base: position 14,499 of record NZ_RCZK01000015.1, read on the forward strand.
GCCGCACTCGACAAGGCGCCGCGCCGCGCGTTGCTGCTGACCTATCTTGGCTTTCCCTATTTCGACACCGCGACGCTGCCGCTGCTCCAGGGTGAGGGGCTCGACGAATTCGATCCGATCAAGGTCGACCGGATCGCCCCCGACGACGCGCCCTCAATCCGCTCGGGCGGTGCGGAGGCGACGCTGAAGGGCATCCAGTTCAACAGCTTCGGCGCGTTCTTCAGCCGCGCCTATCGCGAGAATGATTATCTGTGGGGGCGGCTCCACGGTGCCGAGCGGATGATCGACATCACCGTGTCGACGCTTCCCCCCACCGTCCGCATGAAGCCCGGCCGCGTCGCCGCGATCAAGCGCGCGGCATTCCTCGCGATCCTCGACGAGGAAGAACCGCGACTGACCAAGATCGCGCCGCTGTTCGTGGAATTGCGGCAAGAGATTGGGTGAGGTTGGTGGCCGATGGCGGTTAGTGCTCAGTCATGAACATTGAGGGGCAATCTGGCCTGTTGCGATTGCATACGACGATCAACGGCTTATCGTCTGGTGATGCAACGGTCCACAATTCTAATCGCCTTAGCAGTCGCTGCGATAGTTTGTCCGGTAAAGGGCGCTCCAAGACGTTATATCACTCCGTCTTACGCTATTGCTCATGCCGCTCAGCTTGACGGGCAGTGGGTCACGATCGGCGGGTTTGTCGATCTTGGTACCAACTCGCGTTGCCTGTATGAATCGATGCAGGCTGTTCGGGGCAAGAACGGTATTGCCGGGCACGTGGTGACGCTATCCGGAGGTGACAATCTGCTGCGCAGGCGGGCGGAATTGAATCATAAATTCGTGATCGTGAGTGGTACCTTCAAAAGGACGTTCAACGCTCCCGACGTGATCGATCTTTACCAGTGCAACGACGTCGGCATTGAGCAAGAAGTGGTCCGACGTAGTGAGCCGTAGGTAATCAGGTTACGCTTCTCTCCGCTCAACGCTCCGTTTCCGCTTCGCACCATTTCCACGCACCGACACCACCCCGCCACCCGCATCGGGCTGGCCACCGGCGCACGACGGGTCTAGCGTCGGTTCCCCAAGGGAGGACATGATGCAGTTCCTGAAAATCCTGTTCTGGTGCCTGCTCGCGTTCGTCGCGGCGCTGTTCACCTATGGCAACTGGACGTCGGTGCCGATCCAGTTGTGGAGCGGAACCGAGGCGCTCGTGAAGCTGCCGTTCCTGCTCGTGGTCGCGTTCCTGATCGGCTTCGTGCCGACCTATATTTATTATCATGCGGTCCGCTGGCGGCTGAAACAGCGGCTGTCGACCAACGAACGCGCGCTGGTCGAGGCGCGGGCGTTGCCGATCGCACCGCCCCCACAACAAGCCCCACCGGTGTACCAGCCCGATCCTCCCGCCCCGCCGCTCGGCGTCGATCCCGCGGCGGAGGATCGCCTGGCATGACGAGCCGGATCTACGTCGCGATCGATACCCCCGACATGGCGCGCGCGAAGGCGATCGCGACGCGGTGCAAACATCATGTCGGCGGGCTGAAGCTCGGCCTCGAATTCTTCGTCGCACACGGCCAGCCGGGGGTACGCGAGATGGCGGAACTCGGCCTGCCGATCTTTCTCGACCTCAAGCTCCACGACATTCCCAACACCGTCGCCAAGGCGGTGCAGGCGCTCTCCGCGCTCGATCCGACGATCCTGACGGTCCATGCGAGCGGCGGGCGCGCGATGATGGAGGACGCCAAGGCAGCGGCGCCGACGCATACGAAGGTCGTCGCGGTGACGATGCTGACCAGCCTCGACGCGGACGACCTCACCGCGACCGGGGTCGGCGGCTCGGCGCATGATCAGGTCGTCCGGCTCGCGGCGTTGGCGGAGGCGGCTGGACTTGACGGGATCGTCTGTTCGGGCGCGGAAGTCGCCGCGGCGAAGGCGGCGTGGCCCAAGGGGTTCTTCGTGGTGCCCGGCGTGCGCCCCGCCAACGCAAAGGCGGGCGACCAGAAACGCGTCGTGACCCCGCGCGAGGCGGTCGATGCGGGCGCGTCGATTCTGGTCATCGGACGACCCATTACCCAAGCCGAAGACCCCGACTCCGCCGCCCGCGCGATCGGCGCGACAATCTAAAGCGCGATGACTTACTTAAACCCGTTCGTGCTGAGCTTGTCGAAGCACAGTGAGTCTCAGGCCCTTCGACCCGGCCCCATCAAAGTAATACTTTCACGGGAACCCGGTAGGCTCAGGGCGAACGGTTGAAGTCTGGTCGACCTAACGTCATCACACTCAAGTGAGCGCATCCGCTAGGTCGTGCCGTCCTATCCCGCCTTGCTCCACGTCTGGGTCTTGCAGAAGAACAACACGCAGCCCTTGACCTTGATCGTGTCCGGCCCCGCGCGCGACATCACAGACTTATAGGTCTTGCCCTCTTCGGGGCTGTAGATCCGGCCCTTCCAGCTGTCGCCGTCCGCCTTGAAACCGCTCAGGATCTGAAGCCCCTCGATCGGCCGATGGCGGAGCTTGGGATCGGGATTATTCTCGTCGACCGGCGGTCCCTTGGGCGTCGCCGCGAGAATCTTCGTTACCTTGCCGCAGATCGTACTGCCGCACGTTCCGATCGTCACCACCGCCTTGCCATCGTCGGTCACCCAGCGCCCCGTGACGGGTTGCGCGGCGAAGGCGGTGGCGGGAACGGCGGCGAGCGCTAGCGCGGCAAGCAAATGGGGAGCGTTACGCAAAGCTAATTCTCCGTGATAGACTAAGGCGATAGAGGGAGTAGCGCATGCCAGCTGAATGGACGCTTGGGATCATCGGGGGTTCCGGATTATACGCGATCGACGCGCTGGAGGATGCGCACTGGGTCTCGATCGACACGCCATGGGGCACGCCGTCCGATGCCATTTTGCACGGTCGGATCGGCGATGTCGCGCTGCGATTCCTGCCGCGCCACGGTCGCGGCCACCCTATTCCGCCGAGCGAGGTCAACGCGCGCGCCAACATCGACGCGTTGAAGCGCGCGGGCTGCACCGACCTGATTGCGATCAGCTCGATCGGGTCGCTCCGCGAAACGCTCGCACCCGGCACCTTCGTCCTCGTCGACCAGTTCATCGATCGCACCGTCGCACGCGCTTCGAGCTTCTTCGGCACGGGGCTCGTCGCGCATGTCTCGATGGCGGACCCGGTCTGCCCGCGGCTGTCGACGATGGCGGCGCAGGCGATCGACGCGGCGGGTGGCCGATCGGCGATGGGCGCAACCTATCTCGCGATGGAAGGCCCGCAATTTTCGACCCGCGCCGAAAGCCACCTCTATCGCCAATGGGGTGCCGACGTGATCGGGATGACCGCGATGCCCGAGGCCAAGCTCGCGCGCGAGGCCGAGCTACCCTACGCGCTGATCGGGATGGTCACCGATTACGATTGCTGGCGCGAAGAAGCCGCGTTCGTCGAGGTCAGCGCGCTGATCGAACAGATGACCGCGAACGGCGCGGTCGCGCGGCGCTGCGTCGAGCACTTCGTCGCCGCGCTCCCCGCGACCCGCACGCCCTCCCCGCTCGACACCGTGCTCGACCAGGCGTTGATCACCCCGCCCGAGGCCCGCGATCCTGCGGTGGTGGCGAGACTCGACGCGATTGCCGGGCGCGTGCTGCGCCGATAGCTTTAGCCGCGACGATGTGCTGAAAGACCCGCCATGCGCAGCTTCAACGACCTCACCGAACTCGAAGTCCTCGCCCTCGCCATCGCGAATGAGGAAGAGGACGGGCGCATCTATGCCGATTATGCCGAAAACCTGCGCGAACATTATCCCGACAGCGCCGCGATGTTCGACGACATGTCAGCAGAGGAGGATGAGCACCGCCGCGCGCTGATCGACCTGTATGTCGAGAAATTCGGGCGCCACATTCCTTATGTCACGCGGCGCGACATCCGCGGCGCGCCCGCGCCCGCGTCGCCGCGGACGACGATCCTGCGCGGGATCGACGCGATCCGCAACGAGGCGCAGCGGATGGAGACCAACGCCAGCCGCTTCTATCGCGAGGCGGCCGATCGCAGCACCGACGCGCCGATCCGCAAATTGCTCGGCGACCTCGCGCATGCCGAACTCGATCACCTGAAGACCGCGGGTGAGATCGAGGCAAAGCGGCTGCCCGGCGAACGCCGCGACCGCGAAGACGACGCTGCGCATAAACGCTTCGTCCTCCAGATCGTCCAGCCCGGGCTCGTCGGGCTGATGGACGGGTCGGTCTCGACACTCGCCCCCGTCTTCGCCGCGGCGTTCGCGACCCACCAACCCCACGACGCGCTGCTCGTCGGGCTCGCCGCCAGCATCGGCGCGGGGATCAGCATGGGATTCGCCGAAGCGCTCGCCGATGACGGCAAGCTGTCGGGACGCGGCGCGCCGCTGCTGCGCGGCCTCGTCTGCGGCGCGATGACGACCGCGGGCGGGATCGGCCACACGCTCCCCTTCCTGATCGACGATTTCTGGACCGCGACGATCATCGCGGGGGTCGTGACGCTCATCGAACTCTCGATCATCGCGTGGATCCAGTTCCGCTACATGGATACCCCGCCGATTTCCGCCGCCGCCAAGGTGATGCTCGGCGGCGCGCTGGTACTCGCCGCAGGGATCGCGATCGGAAGCGGGTGAGAAACGCAGGTGGGGATGGCGTTACCCCCGGGCGTTGAACTAATCGCCCGACACGGCGGGCAGCCCCTCTACCGATGGCACCTCGCCGCGCAACGCCGCGTCGAATTGCGCGCGGTCGAACTTGCCCTCCCATCGCGACACCACAATCGTCGCGACCGCGTTGCCGACGAAGTTGGTGAGGCTGCGGCATTCCGACATGAATCGATCGATGCCCAGGATCAGCGCCATCCCCGCGACCGGCACGGTGGGCACGATCGACAGCGTCGCCGCCAGCGTGATGAACCCCGCGCCGGTCACCCCCGCCGCCCCCTTCGACGACAGCATCGCGACGCCGAGCAGCAGCAGCTCCTGTCCCAACGTCAGGTCGACGCTGCACGCCTGCGCGATGAACAGTGCCGCGAGCGTCATGTAAATGTTGGTGCCATCGAGGTTGAACGAATAGCCGGTCGGCACAACCAGTCCGACGATCGATTTGGGGCACCCCGCGCGCTCCAGTTTCTCGATCAGCAGCGGCAGCGCGCTTTCCGACGACGAGGTGCCGAGCACCAGCAACAATTCGGCCTTGAGATAGCCGATCAACCGGAAAATCGAAAAGCCGCACGCCCAGCCCACCAGCCCGAGCACGCCAAGCACGAACAGCAGCGAGGTGAGATAGAATGTCGCCACGAGCAGCGCGAGGTTGGCGAGCGTGCCGACGCCGTACGCGCCGATCGTGAACGCCATCGCGCCGAATGCGCCGATCGGCGCCGCGCGCATCAGGATCGCGACGACGCGGAACACGACGACCGACACCTCCTCGAGCAGATCGAGCACGCACGCGCCGCGCGATCCCACCAGCGCCAGCGCGATGCCGAACAGGATCGCGACGAACAGCACCTGCAGGATGCTTCCCGACGTCAGCGCCGAGACGAAGGTGTCGGGGATGATCGCAGTGAGGAACCCGGTGATCGAGGTATCGTGCGCCTGCGCGGCATAGGTCGCGACCTTGCTGGTATCGAGCGTCGCAGGATCGATGTTGAGCCCCGCGCCGGGCCGCACGACATGGGCGACGATCATCCCGACGATCAGCGCGGCGGTGGAGAAGAACAGGAAATAGGCAAGCGCTTTGCCCGCGACGCGCCCGACCGACGCGAGATCGCGCATCCCCGCGATGCCGGTGACGATCGTCAAGAAGATGACCGGCGCGATGATCATCTTGACGAGCTTGATGAACGCGTCGCCGAGCGGCTTGAGCGCTTCTCCGGTGGTCGGTGCGAGATAGCCGATCAACGCGCCCGCCACGATCGCGACGAGCACCTGGAAATAAAGGTGCGCGTACCACCGCGGGCGCGGGCGCACGCGTTCGTCAGTCCGTTCGATCCGCAACGCGCCCTCCGCCATTTGCCGCCAGCGTTACGAAGCGGCGCGGATCACGGCAAGCGGCGCGGCGCAATCGGTGCCTCGCACGGCTCGCCATAGAGCTGGCGTGCGGCCACGGTCTGGAGCGCCACCGCCTGGTCGGGCGACAGCCCGAGCTCGCTTGCGGCGCGCTCGGTCGGGCCAAACCGGCGCGGGTCCTGCCCAGTCATTGCGCCGAGCACGGTCAGCGCCTCGAGATAATAGCCCGCCGCGCTCGCGTGATAATGGTCCCACGCCCACAGTTCGATCTGGTTGGGCGCGATGCCGTCATAGGGATTGGCATCCGCGACCCCGCCCGCGATCGCGCAATTGAACGCCTGCCCGACCGGGTTGACGCGGCGGACCTGCTTCACCGCCCGCTGCGCACGGTCGTAACCACGCCGGACGTCGATCGCCATCTGATAGATCGATCGTCCGGTCCACGGCTTGTCGGGCTGATAGGTCAGATCGGGGCGCGACCAGGTCGCGGTCAGGCTGATGTCGACCTTGGGGTTCCTCGCCGCGAACAATCTGCCGAACCGCGCCGCATAAGAAACCAAACCCGCCGCGTTGCCCGGCTGCGCGGGATCGAGCGTGCTGTAATCCTGCAGCACGACATGGTCCCAGCGCCGATCGACAACCGATGAGTTGTTGTCCCAGTGCCAGGCAAGCGATCGGCCCGGCGCGGTTTCGAGATAGACGTCGTAATCGAGCCCCATCTCGCTCGCGAGCAGCTTGAACAGCGCGGGCACCCCGCCGACGCCATCGTCGTTCAGGTCGGTGACGGTCTCCGCCCGATACCGCCACACCGGCGACAGCGCGCCGAAGGTGAAGCTGTTGCCGACGAACAACACGGTTTGCCGCGGCGCCGTCGCGGCGGGGGACGCGGTCGCCGGCGTCGCGACTGCCATCAGCAGGGCGGCGGCGATCGAACCAAGTGGAATCTTCAACGCATGTTCCTCACGAATATCGGGCCGACGCGCCCTGGATCAAACGGCACTGGCATCGATCACCTCGGCCAATCCGGTGGGCGCGATCCCCAGCGCGTCGAGCCGGTCAAGCATCACATCCCACCACCGCCAGAACCGCGCCAGATCGCGGGCATCGCGCACATAGGGGGTGTGCCCCGGTTCGAGCGAGGGCGAATGGAACGAGAAGACGAGCAGCCGCAGCCCGCTTTCGACCGCAGCATCTACCGCCTGGAGAGCATCGCGGATCGGCATGTCCTCGGGCGTCAGCGACACCCGTTGGAGCAGCCCTGCGCGCGCGAATACGCCGCGCGCCCTCGGGATCGCCCCCAGCGCGTCGTAAAGCCCGGCTCCACGATGCCGCATCAGCCCGGCGAACATTGTCGTAAAGGGCAGCTCGACGAGCGGGCCGGCCCGATACGCCGCGCTGCCGACGGCGCGAAAATCGGGACCGCCATCGCCGCGATAATCGTAGCGCGCGCGGATCGTGCTATCGATCCGATACCCCCGTGCGGCAAGCAGGTCGATCGTGTCGGGGCCGATCCCGTACCGCCCCGACCGGAAGATCAGCGGTGCCGCGCCGAACGCCGTGGTCAGCGCATCGGTCAGCGAAGCGATCTTCGCCGCCTCCAGTGCGCGCGGCAGGTTGCCCGCATAGCCGTCCCCCGGCGATGCCTCCGCAAACGGCGGCGTGACCCAGCCATGCAACTGTGCACCGATCGCCGAACGCCCATCGGCCAGCGTCGCGGCCAGGATATCGACCGACGCGGGATCGCTCACGACGGGGTGATCGACGAACGATGTCAGCGGCACCCCACGATCCACGAACCGGCGGTGCGCGGCGGGAAATGCGCGCATCGCGCTCGTCGCGCGGTCGGCGGGATCGAACGGGCGCGACCAGTCGAACTCTTCCTCGACATCGACATGGACCATGAACCGCGTGCCGAACGCGTCGGGCCACACGACCAGATCGCGCGCGACCGGGGGCGGCACCCGATACGGCGGTCCGGCGCGATCCGCCACGTCAGTTGGTCGCTTGCCCCACCTTGTCATCTACGGCGGCGGGCAGCCGCAATGTCAAGCGATCCGCGGCGATCACCAGCTCGCCGCCGAGTTGGCGCGCCAGGTTGCGTGTCAGCCGGAGCGCGAACCCCACGCCAAGCAGCGATGCCCCCGCGGCAACGCTCAAATCGTCCGCGTCCGCCTCGATCCGCATCAGCGCATCGACGTCACGATCTCCGAAGGAGACCGGACGGGTGATGTCGAGGATCACGGTGTCGAGCGCGGTCGCGCCCTGCACCGCGATCCGCTCGCCGGCCCCCGCCGCGCCGATCGCGGTCCCCAACAGCCGCGCCAGCAATCGTTCGCCAAGCCGATCGTCGATCCGCACCGCGATATCGGGATCGACCTCGACCGCCAACGTCGCCGATCGGGTGTGCGCCAGTGGTTCGAGATCGCCCGCGATCCGCACGAGCAGCGGCTGGACATGGACGACGGTAGGTCGTTGTTCGAGCGCGCTGCCGTCGATCCGCGCCAGTGTATCGAGATCGTCGATCGCCGCGATCAGCGCGCTGGCCTGTTCGCGGATCGTCGTCGCATGCGCGCGATAGCTCGGCGCGACGGGGCCGAGCAATTGGGTCTCGATCAGCTCGGCGAACCCGGCGATGGCGTTGGTCGGGGTGCGCAGTTCATGGACCAGCTGGCGCAGCGAATCCGATCGCTCACTGCCCTCGGGCGTCGGCGACGCCGCCGCCTCGTCGACCCGCGGCCGCCGCGCGACGCCGCGGTAACCGGTGAACCGCCCGCTCGCATGGTCGAAGATCGGCTCACCCGCGATCCGCCACGATCCTGCAGCGTCGGACGCGCCGCCGATATCGAGCCGCGCCTGCGCGAACCGCGCGCGCTGACGGATCGCGCCACCCGCCGCGGCATCGACTTGCGTTTCCCCTTGGCGCGCCGAATGCGCGAACGACACCCCGATCAATGCGCCGCGCGCAACCCCGTCGAGCCACCGCACGACGCCGTCGCGATCGGTCTCGTACTGGAACGACAGGGCGCGCGTCGGCGCAAAAGCGGCGGCGTCTCTGCCGTCGCGCTGGCGCTGGAACGCATCGATCCGCGCGACGAGATTGGCGATCGGCGATCCGGGTGTCGCGTCCACATCGGGCGGCACATCGTCGCGCCGCTCTTCCTGGCGAAGCGCTTCGGCGATGACCGGCAGTTTCCGCGTGACATCGCCGAGCGACACGAACGGTGTCGCGCTGCGCGGCGTATCGGGCGCAGGAGTCAACGGCGACGGTGGGGCGAGATCACGGTCGTTCGCGGGCTGAACGACCGCGCCCTGCACGGAATCGTCGTGCAGCACGAAATCGGTCGCCCCGAAGCTTTCGAGGCCCCGCGCGACCTCGCCCGGCAGATCGCGCCGGTGACGCAGGATCGAGCGGCCCTCGGGGGTCAGCCGCGACAGCAGCGCCAGCCACTCCGCAGCGGGAAGCACCGCGGTCCGTAGCACCGGCGCCGCCACCGCCAGCCGATCCTCCGCGAAAAACCCGACCAGCGCCGCGCCCGGCGTCGCAAACGCCACCGCGCGCGCGCTTGCCGCGCGCACTGACTCGGGCACCGCCTGGCGCAACAGGCGCAGCCTCGCGATGGTGGGTTCGTCCGCGGGAATCCGGCCGCGGCTCATCAGGTCGACCAGCTGTCGCCACGCGGATTGCGCACCGACGCCGGGCGTCATGTCCGCCGACAGAATCGTGGTCAGGCTGTCGTCGAACCGCACGGGGCATCTCTCCGGGTTGCGGCGCGCTCGGCGGCGTCGCAACGATTCATTAACGCTTAGATCGACTCGCGAGAACCGGATAATCGTACGCGTCGCAATGTGGGACAATTGCGTTCGGCCGCAATTTTATTATCGTAGGCTTCGATTCTGCGTACCAATCGGGTGCGCCAACCGGGGAACACGACGCATGGCGTTCGATCGCATCGATCGGCAGATTTTGGCTCACCTGCAAGAGGACGGCCGGATGACCAATGTCGAACTGGCCGACCGGGTCGGGCTGACCGCGCCGCCTTGCCTGCGCCGCGTCCGTGCGCTGGAGGAAGCGGGGATCATCCGCGGCTATCATGCCGATCTCGATCCAGCCAGCCTGGGGTTCCCGATCACGGTGTTCGCGATGGTGTCGCTGCGCAGCCAGGCCGAGCTCGATCTCGCCGCGTTCGAGGCGCATGTCGCGACGATCCCCGAGGTCCGCGAATGCCACATGCTCAACGGCGAGATCGATTTCATCCTCAAGATCGTCGCGGGCGACCTCAAGGGATTTCAGGAAATCCTCACCACCCAGCTCACCCCCGCGCCCAACGTCGCCAGCGTCAAGACGTCGCTGACGATCCGCACCGCCAAATCGTTGTCGGGGATCCCGGTGAGCGGAACCTGAAGCGTCCCGGTCGGCGAACCGACGAAGCATGGATCGAATCGCCATGCGATCCGCGACGGCTTTCTATCGGCGCTAAGTGATTGAACCCTGGTGCGCCCGGAGCGATTCGAACGCCCGGCCCTCAGATTCGTAGTCTGATGCTCTATCCAGCTGAGCTACGGGCGCACAAGGGAGGGGGGCTGATAGATCGGGTTTTCGGATCGCGCAAGTGCGTTGCGAGACTTATTGCGCGCGACTAGGGCAATGCGATGTCCCGCCTTACCCTCCCGTTCGCATCGCCGATTCTCCTCCTCGTCCTCATCTCGGGCTGCGCCCGCCATGATCGCGGCTATCCCTCGCTCTTGCCGCGCCCGGTCGAGGCGCTCGGCTTCGCCGAACCCGAAACCGAGCAACCCGATGTCAGCCCCGATCCCGCGCTCGACGCCAAGATCGCGGAGCAGCGCCAGTCGCTCGCCCGCGTCGCAAAGGGGTTCACAGACGCCGCCGCCACCGCCGAGGCAGCAGCGGGCCGCGCCAAGGGACGGGCGGTCGGCACCGACGCCTGGCTCGACGCGCAATCGCGGCTCGCCGAGCTCGACGACTGGCGCGCGCAGGCCTCCGCGCTCGTCACCGACATCGACCAGATGATCGCCGACCGCGCCGCCGCGCTCGCACCAATCTATCCACCGCTCGCCACGCTGCGCGACCAGGCGGTCGCGGAGGCCACGCGGCAGGGCCAAGCGATCACGCGGATCGAAGCGATGGTACCGCCCGCCTGATCGCTGATCAGCGCATCCGCCATTTCAACAGCGGCAGGATGCTCGAGTAATCATCGGTCCACGCGCGGATCTGGCGATCGGGCGCAAGCGGGGTCCAATCCGAATCGAGCGCCTCGAGCGCCGCGATCGCGTTGGCGTTGCGCGACAATGCGATCCACTGGCTGGGCGTCGCGTGGCGGTCGAGCGGCGACGGGCGAAAATCCAGCTCCGCCGTGCGCCATCCGCCCGCGCGCGCTGCAGCCGCGACGACGGGCTCCAGATCGAGAAAGCGGTTGGAGATATGGATCAGCAGCAGCCCATCGTGCCGGACGACGCGCGCATAAACCCCAAACGCCTCCTCGGTCATCAGGTGCATCGGGATCGCGTCCGACGAGAAGGCGTCGAGTGCGAGCAGGTCCAGGCTCGCGGCGGGCGCGTGGCTCAGGCTGAGCCGCGCGTCGCCGATTACGATGGCGGGGTTGGGCGGGCAGCGCGTCAGATAGGTGAAATCGTCGCGCGCGATCCCGACCACCGCGGGGTCGATTTCGTAGAACCGCCAATCCTGCCCCGGCCGTGCGTAACAGGCGAGCGTCCCCGTCCCCAGCCCGACCACGCCCACGCGTGCGTGCGCGCCGTAAAACGCGGGGAGCGCTTCCATCGCCTGCCCGATCCCCGACCCCGGCACGTAATAGGTCGTCGGCGTCCGCTCGCGCACGGGGCTGCCGGTGATCTGGACACCGTGAACGGTGGTGCCGTGGTCGAGTTCGCGCATCGTCGGCGTATGGCGGATCGTATAGACCCCGAAATAGCTCCGGGCCCGCGCGTCGTCGGCGAACGACAGCGTCAGCGATCGATAGCCGCCGAACAGCATCACCGCGCCGACCAGCACCAGCATATAGGGCAGCCGCGCGCCCAGCGTGACCAGCCCGATCCCGGCGATCACGATGAACGCGAGACCCTGATGCCCAGCGCCGAACATCTCGCTCGGTCCTGCCAGATACAGCGCGAACAGAGCCGCGACCGCCACGGCCACGAGGCCCAGCGCAATTCGTCGGCGGGCACGATCGGTCCACAACGTGCGCACCCTGCGGGTCAGATAGACCTGCGGCACCAGCAGTCCGGCCGCCAGAATGAGTAACGGATATTCGTAGGTCCAGTCGAACACCATCGGCGCGATCAGCCCCGCAAACACGCCCCCCAGCGCACCGCCGACCGCGAGCGCCAGGTAGAACCCGGTCAGTCGGTCAGGCGCGGGGCGCAGCCGGTAGATCCGCGTATGCAGCGCGACCGAGGCGACGAACAGCAGCACGAGCGCGATGATCGTGTCGACCAAGGCATTCTGGTTGAGCCCTCCCAGTACGACCCCGCCGAGCAACAGGATCAGGATCGGCGCGATCCGGGTCAGCGTATCCGCCAGCCCTCGCCGCTCGGTGAACGCGACCGTGAAGCTCAACAGGTATAGCCCGAGCGGCAACACCCACAGCAGCGGCAACGCGACGATATCGGTGGTGATATAGGTCGATGTCGCGAGCATCAGCCCGGACGGCACCGCGGCGAGCGCGATCCACCACGCGATCCGTTGCCGCGACGCGCGCGGGCTGACCGGCTCGTCATGCAAATCGGCCGGGACCGCGCGGGGCAGCATCGTCGAACACCCGACGACCAGCGCGATCAGCACCAGATAGCCCGCGCTCCACAGCCAGCGTTGCCCGGTCAGCGCGAGCGTGGGTTCGACAAGCAACGGATAGGCGATCAGTCCGCCGAAGCTCCCGAGGTTCGAGGCGGCATAGAGCGGATAGGGATCGTCGCCCCGGCTCGCGAGGTTGAACCAGCGCTGGATCAGCGGCGCTTGCGCGCTGACCGCGAAGAACAGCGGCCCGATCGACGCCGCGAGCAGCCACGGCGCCCAGATCACCGGCGATGCCGATGACGGAAGCTCGCGCCCGATCAACCCGATCGGCAGCCAGCCGGCCGCGACCAACATCACGACGAGATGGATCACCGCCTGTCGGCGCGGCGCCAGCCGGTCGAGCCAATGCGCATAGGCGTAGCCGCCGAGCAGCAGCAGCTGATAGACCAGCATCGCCGAATTCCACACCGCCGGTGCGCCGCCCAGCCGCGGCAGTGCCATCCGCGCAACCATCGGTTGGACCAGGAACAGCAAAAACGATCCGGTCAGGATCGTCGCGATGTAGAGCACCCGTCCGCCGCGCCCCGGCGCGTGCCCGCGGTTCATCGTGGTCGGTCGATCGCGTAGGTGATGTGCGGCCGCAGCGGGTCGCCTTGCGCAAGGGCGGGATGATCGAACGCCATATCCGCGGCACGGCGCATGCCGATCCGCTCCATCAGCCCCCAACTCGCGACGTTGCCGAGTACCGTAATCGCATAGATCGTCGGCCAGTCGAATCTGGCCCAGCCATCCGCGAGGCACGCCCTTGCCGCCTCCGCGGCGAACCCGTGGCGCTGCCGATCGGGCGCTATCCCCCAGCCGATTTCGGGCAGCCCCGCGATCGGCGTGTCGTCGGGACCCGGCTTGATCCCGCAATAGCCGACGAAGCATTCGCTCGCGCGGTGCTCGATCGCCCAGAAACAGCTCCCGGTCGCCGCCCGATGCGCGTTCTGCCGCGCGGCCGCCGCCGCCGCGCCGTCCAGCGTAAGCGGCGGGCCGAGATACGCCATGAACCCGGGGTCGGTACACATCGCATGATGATGCGGCACATCCTCGTCACGCCAGGGACGCAGGATCAGCCGCTCGGTCTCGATCACGCCGCGCTGCGCTCCACCGCATACACGATCATCTCGCCCAGCGGGTCGTCGCCGGCAAAGCGCGGATGCCGGAAATCGAGGTTGGTGCGCCGCCGCATCCCCAGTTTCTGCATTAGACGCCACGACGGTTCGTTGCTGGGGCTGGTATAGGCGACGATCGCGGCATCGTCGGTGTGCGCCCAGCCCCAATTGATGCTCGCCATCGCCGCCTCGCGCGCGACGCCGCGCCGCCAGTACGCCTCGGCGATCCGCCACCCTGCCTCGAGCATCCCGAACACCGGCGAACCTGCATGATGCGCGCGGCGCAGCCCACAGATGCCGATCGGCTCCCCACTCGCGCGCCAATCGACCGCCCACATCGAAAATCCGTCGTCGCGCTGCCCCGCGATCTGCGCGTCGATCAGCGCATCGAGCGCGTCGTCGGTGGTCGGTCCGCCGAAATGCGTCATCATTGCGGGCGTGTTGATGATCGCGCGGAACCGCGGCTTGTCCGCCTCGCGCCACGGGCGCAGCGCCAGGCGCTCAGTCTCGATCATGTGTCACCCGTTGAGCAGCCGCGCGGCGTGCGCGGCGTGATAGGTCAGCACTCCCGAACAGCCCGCGCGCTTGAACGCCATCAGCGTTTCGAGCACCAGCACGTCGCGCTCGCCCGCCCCCGCCGCGACCGAGGCCTCGATCATCGCATATTCGCCCGACACCTGATACGCGAATACAGGGACTTCGAACGCGGTCTTCACGCGCAGGATGATGTCGAGATAAGGCAGCCCGGGCTTCACCATCACGCTGTCGGCGCCCTCGGCGAGATCGAGTGCGACCTCGCGGAGCGCCTCCTCGGCGTTGGCCGAATCCATCTGATACGTCTTCTTGTCGCCCTTGAGCAGGCCGCGCGAACCGACCGCATCGCGGAACGGCCCGTAGAAGCCGCTCGCATATTTGGCGGCATAGCTCATGATCTGGACGTTGTGCGCGCCCTCGCGCTCGAGCGCGTCGCGGATCATGCCGATCCGCCCATCCATCATGTCCGATGGTGCGATGATGTCGGCGCCCGCGCGCGCCTGGTTGAGCGCCTGTTCGACCAGCAGCGTCGCGGTCGCGTCGTTGACGACATAGCCCGCCGCATCGACCAGCCCGTCGTGCCCGTGGCTGGTATAGGGATCGAGCGCGACGTCGGTCAGCACGCCGACCTCGGGCACCGCATCCTTCAGCGCGCGGATCGCACGGCACATCAGATTGTCGGGGTTGAGCGCCTCGCACCCATCGTCGCTGCGCAGGTGCGCGGGCGTGTTGGGAAACAGCGCGATGCACGCGATGCCCAAGTCGCGCGCCTCTTTCGCCCGCGCGACGATCCCGTCCACCGACCAGCGCGACACGCCGGGCAGGCTGGCGATCGGTTCCTCGACCCCCTTGCCCTCGGCGATGAACAACGGCCAGATCAGATCGGCCGGGGTGAGCACGGTTTCGGCGTGGAGACGGCGGCTCCACGCGCTCGCGCGCGACCGACGAAGGCGAAGGGCAGGATAGGAGGCGGACATGCACACAGCTTTGCTTGATGCGCTTTCGACAGGCAAGCGCTACGGACGTGTGCCATGACCCCGATCACCTCAGCGGCGCTGATCGTCAATGCGATGTCGCGCACCGGACGCCGCTCGTTCAAGGCCGCCTGCGCCGCGATGCAGGACCTGCCCTTCCCGGTCGACGCGCACGCGGTCGAAGACCCCGCCGATCTCGAGGCGACCGTCGAGCGCGCGCTCGCCAAGAAACCCGATCTCGTCATTCTCGGCGGCGGCGACGGCACGATCAGTGGGCTGGTCGACCTGCTCGTCGGCAGGGACGTGATCCTCGGCGTCCTCCCCCTCGGTACCGCGAACAGCTTCGCGCGCACGCTCGGCATCCCGCTCGATATCCCGGGCGCGATCGACGTCATCCGCAACGGCGCGCCCCGGCGGATCGACCTGGGGATGATCGACGACGATTATTTCGCCAATTGCGCCGCGATGGGGATCAGTCCGCAGATCGCGCAGACGGTGCCGCACGGGCTCAAGAAGCTATTGGGCCGCATCGGCTATCTCGGCTGGGCGGCGTATCAATATACCCGGTTCAAACCGTTCACGCTGACCGTCGGTGAGGGCGCAGCGGCCGAGAGCCTGTGCGTCGTCGAGGTGCGAATCTCGAACGGCCGCTTTCACGGTGGCACCCTGCTGGTCGATGACGCCGCGGTCGATTCGGGCGACATCGTCGTCCAGGCGGTGGTCGGCACGACCAAGCGGCGGCTCGTCAAGAACTGGGTTGCCAGCGTCTTTCGCAGCGAGGCACGGCATGATGACACCCGCGATTTCCGCGGCACGGCGCTGCGCATCGCGACCGATCCGCCGATGCCGATTTCGATCGACGGCGAAGTGCTCGCCACCACCCCGGTCACCGCGCGGATCGCCGCTGGCGTCATCAAGGTGATAGCACCGGCCCAGCGTTAGCCGACTGGCATCTGCTTGCCCGTCGGCTCGCTTCCCGCCCGCACCCGCGCCGCGCCGTCCTCGGCGATCGGCGTGTCGACCAGTCTCACCCGCCGCCACCCGCCGAACCGGTAATAGCCGATCGTCAGGATCATCGAGGCGAGCGATCCCGCCGGAAAGCTCCACCAGATCGCGTCCGCGCCGATCCGGGGATCGAACACCGCGGCGATGCCGAAGCGGATCGGGAACATCGCGATCGCCAGGATCACCAGCGGCCCGACCACCGCGCCGTTCGCACGGACGGTCGCGGCGAGCACCATCGACACCCCGAACAGGATGAAGCTCCATCCCGCGATCAGGTTGATCCGCACCGCGATGCCGATCGACGCGGGGTCCTGCCCCAGGAACAGCCACAGCACATGCCGGTCGACCAGCGTCAGGACCGTGAGCAGCCCGCCGGTCAGCGCCAGGTTCATCATCAGCCCCGCGCGCGTGATCCGGTCGACCCGGTCCCACCGCCCCGCGCCGATATTCTGCGCCGCCATCGCGCTCACCGCCGCTCCCACCGCCATCGCGGGCATCTGGACATAGGTCCACAGCTGGTTCGCCGCGCCATAGGCCGCGGTCGTCGACGTGCCGTGGCGATTGACCAGCCCGATCATCGCCAGCGCCGATGTCGACACCACGAGCATCTGCAATCCCATCGGGAAGCCCTTGACGACGATCGTCTTCAACAGGTCGCGCGCGGGAATCAGATACCGCAGCTCCGCGCCACGCAGCCGGATGACCAGGTCGCGGCGATAGATGAACGCCACCAGCGCGATCAGCGCGACGCTGTTCGCGATTAGCGTGGCGAGCCCCGATCCCTCGATCCCCATCGCCGGAATCGGTCCCCACCCGCGGATGAAGAGCGGGTTCAACCCGACATCGACGAGCGAGCCCAGTGCCATGAATTTCAGCGGCGTCATCGAATCGCCGGTGCCGCGCAACGCCATCGTCAGCAGCACCGACAGGAAGCCCGGCGGCATCGCGAGGAAGATCACGCGCAGATAGGCAAGCGCGAGCGGATAGACCTCCGCCGGGGTGGCGAGCAGCCGCAGGATCGCGGGCGCGACGATCCACCCGACGCCAACGGTCAGGATCGAGATGACGGTGAACAACCCCAGCGCGGTCCCGAGCACGCGCCGAACCGCGTCGATATCGCGGCGCCCCATCTGCTGCCCGATCAGGATCGTCGCCGCCATCCCGAACCCGAACACCGCGGCGACGAGCAGGAACATGATGATATTCGCGTTGGTCGTCGCCGCGAGCGCGGTTTCGCCGAGAAATTGCCCGATCCACACCGCGTTGATCGACCCGTTGAGCGACTGGAGCACGCTCGACCCCAAGGTCGGCAGCGCGAACACAAGCAACGTCGCCGCGATCGGTCCCGACGTCAGGTCGCGCTGCTTCCCTCCCCTCCCGCTCGCGGGAGGGGCAGGGGGTGGGCTAGTCTCAGTCGTATCGCTCACGGCCTATCGTCTTCCCACCCCTAGCCCCTCCCGCCAGCGGGAGGGGGATTGTTACCCCAACCGCGCCAGCGCCGCCGACAGCCGTTCAGCCTCCGCCGCCTTGTCAGCATGATCCACCTTGGCCTTCTCGACCGCCTCGGGCTTGGCACGTTCGACGAAGCTAGGATTACCGAGCCGACCGGCGAGCGCATCGCGTTCCTTCGCCGCCGCCGCGATCGCTTTGGTAAGACGCCCGCGAGCGCTATCCACATCAAATTCGTCGCCGAGAGCAATGGTGCCCTCCAAGCCAGAGACAATAATTTGGACACCGCTTTTTGCGTTGTGCGAAATAACGCTGGCGGAAACGCCGGGCAAACGAGTCTGATTCGAAAAACCCTGCTCGGCGGGCCAAACGACTACATCTAACCGTGCCAGTCGCTTCAGAGCATCTAGCCCATGTCGTAGCCAATTACGCTCAGAATCACCAATATCTGAAATCGCAAAGTTAAGTCGCTCCGCTGGACTGATGCCCAAGTCAGTGCGCGCCGCGCGGATCTCGCTCACCAGCCGGATCAGCCAGTCGATTTCCTGCTCGGCCTCGGGATCGAGACTCCGCGCGTCCGCCATCGGCCATTGCGCGACGATCAGATCATAGGGGCGCGCCCCCATCGCGTGCCACAGTTCCTCGGTGATGAACGGCATGAACGGATGGAGCAGCACCAATATCTGGTCGAGCACCCAGCCGCACACCGTCTTGCTTTCGGCGTCGATCTCGCCGCGTTCGCCCTCGACGAAGGCGGGCTTGATCAGTTCGAGATACCAGTCGCAGAACCGGCTCCACACGAACTGGTACACCGCGTTCGCCGCACCATCGAACCGATAGTCGGCGAGCGCCAGGTCGACCGCCTGCACCGTCTTGATCGTCTCCGCGATTACCCATTTGTTGACCGCCAGCGCCGCGTCCGGCGCCTCCAGCGTCGCGCTCGCGCCGATCCCGTTGGCCTGGCAGAACCGCGCCGCGTTCCACAGCTTGGTCGCGAAGTTGCGATAGCCCTCGACGCGCTTCTCATCCATCTTGATGTCGCGGCCCTGGCTTTCCATCGCCGCCATGAAGAAGCGCAGCGCGTCGGCGCCGTAGCGGTCGATCAGTCCAAGGGGATCGACCGTATTGCCCTTCGACTTCGACATCTTCGCGCCATCCGCCGCGCGGACGAGCCCGTGGAGATACAGTGTTTTGAACGGCACATCTCCCATGAAATGCAATCCCTGCATCATCATCCGCGCGTTCCAGAAGAACAGGATGTCGAAGCCGGAAATCAGCACGTCGTTGGGGTAGCGACCGTCCAAGACTCCCCTCCCGCCTGCGGGAGGGGTCGGGGGAGGGCTTGTCGAGGTGAGCGCGTCGCTTGCTGACACGCCCTCCCCTAGCCCCTCCCGCAGGCGGGAGGGGGATTCATCCGGCCACCCCATCGTAGCAAATGGCCACAACGCGCTCGAAAACCAGGTGTCCAGGACGTCGTCGTCTTGCCGCAGCGCGACGCCCTCCCCCGCTTGACGCTGCGCTTCCTCCGCGGTCATCGCGACGTAGATCGTGCCATCTTCGGCAAACCAAGCCGGGATCCGGTGCCCCCACCACAATTGCCGCGAGACGCACCACGGCTGGATATTCTCCATCCAGTTGAAGAACGTCTTTTCCCACGTCTTCGGCACGATCCGGATCGCACCCGATCGCACCGCCTCGATCGCGGGCTGCGCGAGGGTCTTGGCGTCGACATACCATTGGTCGGTCAGCCATGGCTCGATCACCACACCGGAGCGATCGCCATAGGGGGTCTGGATCGTGCGCGGTTCGGCGTCGTGTTCCTCACCGTCCTTGTCGACATGCGGAATCAGGCAGCCATCGGCCTTCAACCGCGCGACCACCGCCGCGCGCGCCTCGGCGGTGGTCAGTCCGATCAGCTCGGCCGGAATCAGCCCGTCCGCCACCTGCACCACCCGCGCCTTCGCATCGAGCATGTTGAGCATCGTACCCGCCGCAAAACCGGCGCGCTTGCCGACCTCGAAATCGTTGAAGTCGTGCCCCGGCGTGATCTTCACCGCGCCCGACCCCAGTTCGGGATCGGCATGGTCGTCGGCGACGATCGGGATCAGCCGCCCGGTAATCGGTAGCCGGACGTTCTTGCCGACCAGCGCGGTATAGCGGTCGTCCGCCGGGTTCACCGCGACCGCCATGTCGGCGAGCATCGTCTCGGGACGCGTCGTCGCGACCTCGATGAAGCCCGATCCGTCCTCCAGCGGATAGCGCAGCCGCCAGAAGCTGCCCTTGATCTCGCGCGTCTCCACCTCAAGATCGCTGATCGCGGTGCCGAGCCCCGGGTCCCAGTTCACCAGCCGCTTGTCGCGGTACAGCAGCCCCTCGCTATGAAGATCGACGAAGACCTTGACGACCGCCTTGGAAAAGCCCTCGTCCATTGTGAAGCGTTCGTTCGCCCAATCCATCGAACAGCCCAGACGACGCAGCTGGCGCGTGATCTCGCCCCCGCTTTCGGCTTTCCAGTCCCAAACCTTGGCGACGAATTCGTCGCGGGTGAAGTCGGTGCGCTTCTGCTGGTGCTCGGCCATCCGCCGCTCGACCACCATCTGCGTCGCGATCCCCGCGTGATCGGTCCCGACCACCCACAGCGCATCCTTGCCCTGCAATCGCGCGTGCCGCGTCAATATGTCCTGCAGCGTGTTGTCGAGCGCGTGGCCGATATGCAGGCTGCCGGTGACGTTGGGCGGCGGATTGACGATCGTCCACGGCTCCGCACCGGGGCGGTCGGGGTGAAACAGCCCCTTGTCCTCCCAATGCGCGTACCAGCGCGTCTCGATCGCGGCGGGGTCGAAGGTCTTGGCAAGTTCGGTCATGCGCGATGCCTTAGCCGCCTCGCGCCACCTTCGTCACCTGTTCCGTTGCTCGCTGACCGTTCCCCGGGAGGGGATTACTGCCCCGCCTTCCCCGTCCACTTATCCATCCAGCCGAGCACCTCGCGATACCATTGCCGCGAGTTGTTGGGTTTCAGCACCCAATGGTTCTCGTTGGGATTCACGATCAGACGCGACGGAATACCGCGTCGCTGCAGCGCGGTGAAGGTCGCCAGGCCCTGGGTGTAGGGAATCCGGAAATCCTTCTCGCCGGTGACGACCAGCATCGGGGTCTTCCACTGGGCGACATAATTGACCGGGTTCCATTTCTCGAACGCCTGCGGGTCCTCGTAATAGGCCTTGCCGCCATGTTCCCATTCGTCGAACCACAATTCCTCGGTTTCGTAGGCCATCGCACGTGCGTCGAACACGCCGTCGTGCTGGACGATGCACTTGAACCGGTCGGGCCATTTGCCCTCGAACCAGTTCATCATATAGCCGCCGTAGCTGGCGCCGAGCGCGCACGCGTTGTTGGCATCGAGCCAGGCGTATTTGTCGGTGGCGGCCTTCAGACCCTTCTGCAAATCCTCGAGCGGCCAACCACCCCAATTGTTGCGGATCGCGTCCTCGAACCCCTGGCCGTAGCCGGTGCTCCCATGGAAATCGACCGCGACCAGGCCGTAGCCCGCGCCCGCGAACACCGCCGGATTCCACCGGTACGACCAGCTGTTGTTGCTCGATCCCTGCGGCCCGCCATGGACCATATACGCGACCGGCACCTTGCCGCTCGTACCATAAGGCTTCACCGCATAGCCCCACACGGTATCATCGTTCGCGCCCTTGAAATTGAACCGCGTGACCGTCGGCATATCTATTCCGGCGAGCTTCGCCGCGTTGACGCTCGTCAGCCGCGTCGGCGTGCCTGCCTCCGACACCCGGTAATAATCGTCGGGTGCGGTCAGGCTGTTCATCGAGACGACGACGCCCTTGGGCAGCACCGTCACCGACGACACATTGCCCCGCTGCGTCAGCCGCGTGACCTGCCCGGTCGCGGCATCGACCCGCCACAGCGGATTCTCCTGGGTGTCCTCCGCGGTCACCAGCAACGACCGCGAATCGGGCGCCCACGCGATCGAGCCGACCGACCGGTCCCACCGCTCGGTCAGCGATACCAGCGTGCCGGTCGCCAGATCGCGGATCGTCAGCACCTGCCGATCGGCTTCGTAGCCGGGCCGCCGCATCGCGAAATAGGCAAGCTTGCGCCCGTCGGGCGACACCGTCGGCAGATTGTCGGTCGCGTCGTTGGCATCGGTCAGATTGACCGGAGTGCTCGATCCATCGGCGGGCGCGGCGAAGATGTCGAGATTGGTCGACAGCGGCTCGATCCGCCCCGCCTCGCGCAGCGCAAAGTACACGGTCTTGCCGTCGGGGCTCCAGTTGACCTCCTCGCCCCCGCCGAACGGCTTGGACGGCGTATCGCCGACCAGCGCACCCTCGATTCCGACGCCGTTGCCCTTCGCGCCCGCCGCGGTGATCGGCAGCACGAACAATTGCGATCGCGTCCCGTCCGCCCATGTGTCCCAATGGCGCACGAACATCCGGTCATAAATCCGCGCTTCGCCTGCGTTTGGGTCGGGCTTCACCATCGGCGGCTGCAAGCTCGCCGCGCCGGGCTGGCGGTCGGCCCACACCACGATCCGATCCGCGGTCGGCGCAACCTTGAACCCGCCGAAGCCGCCATCGAAATCGGTGATCTTGCGCGGCTTCCCGCCAGTCATTGGGACCGACCAGATCGCATCGCTCGCGGCATAATAGAGCGTCGATCCGACGATCTGCGGGTCGGTTTCGTTGACCTGCGGGTCGGCAACCAGCGTGGTCGGCACCGCGCCGGGCTTGGTCAGGTCGAGCCGCCACAGATCGTACCGGCCCTTGTTGGCGGCGAGATCGGCTTCGCGCTGTTGCCAGACCAGCCAATGGCCGTCGGCGGACGCGGTCGGTGCCCCGACCCGCGACAGCGTCGCCACGTCATCGATGGTGAGTTGACGCGCACCGGCGGGTACGGCGGCGGCGGCGATCGCGATCAGGCTCGCGGAGACATATTTGTTCATGACCGGGATTGAAGCAGATGCCGCCAGCCACGGCAACCGGCGCGGCTCGTCACCCGGGCGAACCCGGGCGGTCGGGCGTTACCGCGCCTGCCCGGTAATCTTCGCGATCTCGCGCGCGACCAGCGTCTCGACCAGGTCGGGAAGATTCGAATCGAGCCAGTCGCGCAGCATCGGGCGCAGCATCTCGCGCACCAGCCCCTCGAGCGTCCCGTCGCTTCCCGGCTCCTGCTTCACGATCAGGCGGCTCAGCGAATCGAGCGAGCCGCGACTCGCCGCCGCGGTCTCTAGCGACAGGATCGGTTCGGGCTTGGCCGCATCGGCGCGTGCGCGGTCGCGGGGCCAATCGGGATCGGGCATCGGGTCGCTCAGCTCCAGGATCGGTTCATCGGCCGCCCGCCCCTCGCTCACCCGCTCGGCCCCGTCATTACTATGGTCATCGTGGGCGTCAGCGCGGCCTTGGTCGTGGTCGTCCGCCATCGGCGCCGCCCGCCGATCGACCGTGGTAGCCGCGCGCGGCGCGCGGCGCGGGCGCGGCTGACCGCCGTCGCCCTCCTCGGCAATGATCCGTTTGATCGACGAGAGGATATCCTCCATCGATGGTTCGGCGCCGATGTCCCCCATGCGAAGCATCCCGTCTCCGCCCGTCCCCGCTATTGGCGATCCGGCGAAGCCTTACCTGTCGTCAACGCCGGGTTCCTGTCAACCGGCGTATCGAGCATCGGGTCGAGCGCCCGCGTCACGGTCGCGTTCTGCGCCGGGGTATCGGCGGTCGTCGACGCGACCGGATCGGGCTCGCCATCGCCGCCGAAATCGCTGATCTTGTGGCGGACGCGCTTGTAGTTGATCGTCGGGTCGTAGAGCACGCCGCCCTCCAGCCCCAGGTCGTTCGCCTCCGCCTGCCCCATCGCTGCGAGCAGCGCGAAGCCCGCGACATAAGCGTCGCGCCGCGCGGTGACGAGCGTCACCTGGCTGTTGAGCAGTTCCTGTTCGGCGTTGAGGATATCCAGGATCGTCCGCGTGCCGACGCTGTTTTCGGCACGAACGCCCTCCAGGCTCAGCTTGTTGGCGTTGACCGCGGTTTCGGACGAGGTGATGACCTGCAACGACGATTGCCACATCGCATAGGCCGATCGGGTCTGCGAAATCACCGTGCGCTCGGCGCCGGTCTCGTTCTCGATCGCCTGGCTGCGCAGCGCTTCGGCCTGGCGCACCTGCGCTGCGGGACGCCCGCCCTGGAACAATGGCAGCGTGAATTGCACCCCCGCGGTCGCGCTGGTCGCGCTCCCCGCGATCGACTGGCCGTTGGCGAGCGACGGGATAGAGCCCAGATAATTGGTATAATTTCCCCCCGTGACCAGGTTGACCTTGGGCAGCCGGTTCGCGCGTGCGACCGCGACATCGTATCGCGTCGCGTCGCGCTGCTTGCGCGCCGCGGCCAGCGTCGGATTGCCGTCGAGCGCGGTCGTCACCGCGGTCTGCGGCGAGTCGGGCAGGTTGGGCAGCGCGGGCGGCGTTTCCAGCGCGGCCGGGGGCGACCCCACCACTGCGACGTAGGTTTCGCGGCTCGCGATCAGCTGTGCCTCGGCCGACTGCAACTGCGCATTCGCCAGCGCCAGTCGGGCTTCGGATTGCGCGACGTCGGTCCGGGTCAGGTCGCCGACCTGAAATCTATCACGGCTCGCGCGCAAATTGGTGTCGAGCACGCGGACATTCTGCTGGTTCAACCCGACCACGGCCTCGTCGCGGATCACGTTCATGTACGCCGCGACAACGTTGGTGAACAGATTGGCCTCGGTACTGCGCAGCGTCGCGCGGCCCGCCTCGACCCGCGTCTCCGCCGCCTTCACCCCGTTCTTGACTGCGCCGCCCGAATAGATCGGCAGCGCGACGTTGACCGACGCGTTACCAAACCGACTGGGACTGAAGAAACTATTGTTCGCTTGGACGAGGTTGTCGGTCACCCCGCCGTTCGCGCTAACCCCTGGCAGCCCCTGCGACCGCGCGATCGGGACATTCTCGTCGGTCGCGCGTTGCGCCGCGCGCTGCGCGGTGATCGTCGGGTTGGACTGATAGGCCTTGAGCAATGCCTCTTGCAGCGTCTCGGCCTGCGCGACCGACGCGTACGCCAGCATCGCCGCGCCCACGAACAACCGTCGCGTCGTCGTCATTCTCGTCGTCATCTCAGAAACTAAACCCCCGTGGTCGCGCGAAGCCGGGCAGCACCACGCAATCGGCATCCGCGAACGCGGCCAGGCCAAAGCCTCCCGCGGTCTTCCGCCCCCCTGCAAGCCGAGTTACCCCCGACTCAACAATCCCCGAAACGATGCGACCCCCGCTCCTGACCTGGCCGATCAGCGCATCGGGGACCGCCTCGATCGCGCCGTCGACGATCAGCACGTCGTACGGCGCGCCCGCGGCATGGCCCGCGGTCAACGGCGCTTCGACCAGTTCGACCGCGTCGATCCCGCTCAGCGCCATGCGCGCGTCCGCCACCAGCGCCTGATCCTCTTCCACCGCCACGATTGTTCCGACGATCTGCGCCAGGACCGCGGCGGTGTAGCCGGTGGCCGCCCCGATCAGCAGCACGCGATCGTCGGGCGCCAGATCGGCTTCGGTCAGCAGCCGCCCCGTCGCCATCGGCGGGTTAAGCTGGCGTCCGCCCCCCAACGCCACCGCAGTATCGCGATACGCAATTTCGCGCGCCGCGGCAGGAACGAAATCCTCGCGCGGCACCCGCGCCATCGCCGCGACGACGCGCTGGTCGCTGACGGCATTGGTCCGCAGCTGGCTGGCGACCATGGCGTGGCGCATCGTGGCAGTCGCAGTGGGGTCGGCGATCATGATCATTCGTCCTTTTTCGCACAGCTGTCTTAGCTGCGCAATACACCTTTTGATCGACCGGGTTTATCGCGGCTGATCGCGCGCGCCAAGTATCAACACTGGTTTATCTTGGCGACATCCGCCCTAAATTCTTGAAGCACTGGCCTGTATCGGCAATCCGATCTACCAACCCGGCAATGATCCCCGCACAATATCACCGCCTGATCGACTGGATCGGCGACGGCACCGGCCTTCCCGACACGCTGCTCCACATCCACGCGGGTATGGTGTTGTTGATGCTGGCCCGGCTCGTCACGCGTCGGTCGCTGGGCAGTTTCGTGCCCTTGTCGGTCGTTGTCGTGGCCGAGGCCGCTAACGAGCTGCTCGACCGGCTCCATTTTCATGCGTGGCGCTGGCCCGACACGATCGCGGACGTGATCAACACGCTGCTGTGGCCGACGGTCATCTGCCTCGGCATCCGGCTGCGGCCGATGTTGACCCATACCGCGGGAGTTGACCCGGCGACCAAAACCACGCACTAGCCGCGCCTTCGCTTCGAGGCCCGATGGCGGAGTGGTTACGCAGAGGACTGCAAATCCTTGCACCCGAGTTCGATTCTCGGTCGGGCCTCCATGCGTTAACCCGCTGATTTTCTGCGCTTAATGTCGACCATCTTGCCTCTGACAACCTGCCCCGGCTCAAGGGGCGTGTGTAGTTCCTGTGTAACTGCGTCAGGAAAAGGCGTGCTGAGCGTATCGATCGCCGCGTCGATGTGGACACCGTGGATGTGGGTATAGCGCAGGATCATCTACAGCGTCTTGTTGACCGCTGATCCGCTGAATGGTCGGGAGGTCGGTCCCTGCCTTCACCAACCGGGTGATCGCGGTGTGGCGCATCGTGTGCGGCGTGACCTTGTCGGGATCGAGGCCAGCTCGAACGACGGCGCGCAGGAAGGGTCGGGCCATGTTAGTGCGATGTTCCTTCTTCGCCTGCTTCTCGATAATGGCCGGGAATACCCAACCGTCTGGGTCCGCTTCCATCGCGCGCTGCCGCTCTAGGGCATCGGCAAGCGCCTTCGTGATGGGCTGCTCGCGCTGGCCTGCCTTGGCCTCGGGAATGAATATGCGTCTGCTAGCGAAGTCGATCTGGTCGTAACGCACCGCAAGGATCTCGCGATGGCGCATGGCAGCGTTGAGGCCGAACGCGACGAACAGCCAGAGCCGCCCGTCCTGGTCACCCTCCGCGCCGCGCATCAACGCGGTCGATTGCTTGTCGGTGAGGACGGCGATCGGCTTGGCGGGCTCTGGCTCCTTCGGGATGAGCGGCACCGTCTCGGCCTTGATCCATCGCCACGTGACCGCGCATCGCAGCATGTGCGATAGTGTTGCCATCTCGCGGTTCACCGTCGCCGCGGTCGCGCCCGCCGTGCGCCTTGTCTTGCGATATTTCTTCAGCCCAAATTCGGTGAGCTTGTCGATCCGCTCCTTGCCGAGCGCGGGCTTGAGGTGCTGGCGAAGCTGGCGGCGCTTGATCGGGACGTTCTTGCCGTCGCTCTCTTCTAGCCGTTTGATATACTCGTCTGCGGCGTCGGCGAACGACTGGTGAGCCTTTCGCCCCTGGGGAAGGTCCAACCGCCCTTCCCTCGCCTTGGTCCTGAAGGATTCGATGGCGCGTTCCGCTTGCTCGCGCGTGACGCCTTCGCTTTCGCGTCCCACGACGCGGTGGATGCGGTGGCCGTCGACCATGATGTTGACGCTATAACGAACGTCTCCGGTCGACTGCCGCTCGGCTGTGATCCCGTGCTCGGAGAGCTTTTCGCCGATTGCGAGAACGCGGATAGCGGGCCGGGTTAGCCGTTGGAACTTAAGCGCCATTAGCGGATTCGCTTTTCTTAGGTCCGAGCATTTCAAATAGGTTGGTTGCCTCTTCGGTTCCTAATGCGAAGCTGTTCAGCCTCTTTCTACGCCGGTCGAGAGCGCGCTCAAGTTCGATTCCGCTAGCATCCGCGGCAACATTGAAATTTCGCAGTATTGAAAAATATTCAGCTTGGACCTTAGGTGATAGTTCTGGAAGATCTCCGTCTTTTTCGATCTTGTGGTGTGCCTCGAAAACCTCGAGTTTTGTTTGCGCCACCCCGTATTCGATCTGGACCCTCCCTGCCGCTTCAATTTCAGGATCATCAAGCGCCCGATCTGATGGCCGGTGCCACTCTAACAGACGCCTAGCTGCGGCCCAGACTGCGGCATATGTCTGGTCGTCCTTCGTCCATTGTTTGCCCGTCCGCTCCTCAATCGCGTGAATGGTCGCGGCCATGAGGTGCGCGAACGTCGCAATCTCCGCGCCTCCATTGGCTTGGTCAAACAGGAATGAGCTGATGAGGCGGCGTTCGACCTCGCCGGAAAGCGAGTTGCCAAACAGTTCCGCGGCCTCCTCAATCCGCTCGCGGAGAGGTGGCTCCGGTCGTCTGCACAGGCTCGCGGCTTGGATAAGTGGATCGCCGCTGGTTGATCATGCCGCTGCGAGAAGCGGCTGGTCGAAGTATATCTGGTCGGGCGTGCGGCCGCCAAGAGCTGAGTGCGGCCGGATGCCATTATAAAATGCGAAGTATCGGCCGATGCCGGCGCGGGCCTCGGGGACCGATGCGTAGGCGTGCAGATATACCTCCTCGTATTTCACCGAGCGCCAAAGGCGCTCAACGAACACGTTGTCGCGCCAGCAGCCCTTGCCGTCCATACTGATGG
>NZ_RCZK01000016.1 GCF_006438955.1 Sphingomonas oligophenolica
GCGGACGTATTCGGATCGGAGCCGGCCGCGAGCGAACCGGCGATCGACGTGACTGTGCTGCACGCCAAGATCGGCGAACTGACACTGGCGAACGATTTTTTGGCCGGTGCGCTCGGGAAGGCCGGTCTGTTGCCGAGCGCAAAGCGATGATCGACCGCAACCATGCGCTGCCGCTGACCCGTCAGGCACAGCAGCTCGAGATCAGTCGCGGCAGCATCTATTATCTGCCGCGGCCGGTATCGGAGGCCGATCTGGCGATCATGCGGCGGATCGACGAGCTACATCTGCTCTACCCGTTTGCGGGTAGCCGGATGCTGCGCGATCTGCTCCGGCAGGACCGCGTGCAAGTCGGGCGGCGGCATGTCGCGACGCTGATGAAGCGGATGGGACTGGAGGCGATCTACCGGCGGCCGAATACCTCGAAGCCCGCGCCGGGACACAAGATCTATCCGTATCTGCTGCGCAAGCTGGCGGTGACGCGGCCGAACCAGGTGTGGGCGACGGACATCACGTACATCCCGATGGCGCGCGGCTTTGTCTATCTGGTCGCGATCGTCGACTGGTTCACCCGGCGGGTGCTGGCCTGGAGGGTCTCGATCTCGCTCGACACCGCATTCTGCATCGAGGCGCTGGAAGAAGCGCTGGCACGCTACGGCAAACCCACGATCTGGTGGTGTCAGTCTAATGCGAACTCGTCTCCACACGATGCAGTTCAGGCTTTGAGGTCATAACTCAGCTGGCGAGTGCCTGCCACTCGGCCAGCGCGGCTGAGCGGCGTTCCTTGTAGGTCTGGCGGTCGACGAGATGGCGCTGGAGATCGAAGTGATTGTGGACATTGGCATGGACGCTGGCGAACTTCTGTAGCGTCTTCATCTGCCGGAATCTGACCATCGCCCGCTCTCGTCGTCGGAACGGCAAATGACTGTTCTCGACCCGGTTGTTGGCCCAGCGTCCGATCTCCTGCTTGTCGGCGTTGCCAAGGTCCTTCATCGCCGCGCGGTAGGATCGCAGGCCGTCGGTGGTGATCGCCTCGGGCCTGCCGTGGCGCTTCAGTGCCTTTTTCATGAATCGCAGCGCGGCATCCTTGTCGCGGGTCCTGGTGACGTAGCTTTCGAGGATCTCGCCCTCGTGGTCGACCGCACGCCAGAGATACACCATCTCGCCGTTCAGCTTCACGTACATCTCGTCGAGATGCCAGCGCCAATGGCGGAACCCACGCATCCGCGAGACCCGCTGGCGGCGGATGTCGCCTGCGAACATCGGCCCGAACCTGTTCCACCACAGCCGCACCGTCTCGTGGCAAATGTCGATTCCGCGCTCGAACAGCAGGTCCTCGACGTTGCGCAGCGACAGCGGGAACCGCACGTACATCATCACCACCAGCCGGATCACCTCGGGCGATGAGTTGAAACACCGGAACGGGCTTTGCGGCTTGCGGGGACGTGGCATCTGATGACCGTACCGGGCCCCGCTTAACGATCGGTGCATTTGGTTTGACAGCGCCCGATTGTGCAAACTTCTCCCACGGACGCCTCCTGCTCATAGGTGATCGACACACCTACTTTGGCACAAAATGCCGTCGCGGGGCGTCCACCCCATCAGACAGCGCCCACGCCAATCAATGCGCGTGACCTTGGGGTTCCCGCATCTCAAAAGGAAGCGACACCAGTTTTTCTCCGCCTTCCAAGCACAGAATCGCGGAAAATTCGTGCGGCTCAGCCGGAGCAGTGCTGCTTTGAAAAAGCATGCCCTTTCCGTCGAGTGGATATAGCTCCAGGATTTCCTCGCGCTCGCTCGCGCGGCTGATCACCACCTTAGCCTTCAAGCCAGGCATGCCGTCATCTAACGTCAAGCGCATCCGCTCACCGTCCGGCGTGTCGGCGATGATGAGCGCTCCGCTGGCAAGATCGCTGCTGAACCGGAATGGATCGGGGGCGTGATGGTGCGCCGGGCCGACTTCGCTCGGCCTCGGAAGATCGATCGAATCGGCGGCAGTCTGCGCGAAAGTAACATTCGCGGTTCTGAGTGCCGGGACGTGCTCGATCAGTTCTTCCTTGAGGTTTCGCGCGATTGCCATCGCGGCTGGCAGCGTCAGCGCATCATCGACCGTGATCGCGATATCGGCATGGAGCGAATGGCCGATCCAGCGCGCCCGGGCCTCCGCGATGTTGTTGATCCCATCGACATGCTCGGCCGCATGACGGATTTCGGCGGTCACACCCGGCTCGACGCCGTCGAGCGCGCGTGTGATCACAGCCTTGGCGGATTGCCAGACGATGCCCATGATCGCGATAGTGATCATCAGACCGATGATCGGATCGGCCAGCGGGTAGCCGAACCACACCCCGACAGCGCCGAGCACCACGGCAAGCGAGGTCAGGCCATCGGTCCGGGCATGATAACCGTCGGCGATCAACGCGGCGCTGTTCATCTGGCGACCGACGCGAATACGGAATACCGCGACGATCTCGTTGCCGAGAAAGCCGATTACGCCGGCTGCCGCCAGCCAGCCAAGATGGCTGACCACCTGCGGGTGGATCAGACGGCTGATCGCCTGGTAGCCCGCGACGATAGCGCTGAACAGGATGATGAGGACGATCAGAATACCCGCCAGATCCTCGACGCGACCCAGCCCATAGGTGAACATCTTGGATGGCTTGCGACGGGCGAGCACAAAAGCGAACCACAGGGGGATCGCGGTCGTCGCGTCGCCGACATTGTGAATCATGTCGGCGAGCAGCGCGACCGAGCCTGATAACAGGACGACCGCAAACTGTAGTGCGGCAGTAATTGCGAGGATGACAAATGACCATTTGATCGCCCAGATGCCCCGATCGGAGGTCGTGAGCGAGGGATCGATCACGCCGTGGGTGTGGCCGTGGCCACCGGCACCGCCGCCGTGATCATGACCATGATGCCCTGCCGTAATGTCCTGCCCGCCGAAACCGAGCCATTCGCGGATTATCGCCATGTTCAAACCTTCTTTTTTTGCGGGTCGCGCCGACGTCACAGGTATTTGGTCAGCGCCTTGAACTCACGCAGCGCCTGTTCGGTGGTCATGGCGCCATCGCCGACCGTGTCGGCCAGGCAATGTTCCATATGATCATGGATCAGCGCGCGCTTGACCGTGCGTATGGTGCTTTCGACTGCCTGCAACTGCTGCGCGAGTTCGAGGCAGGACCGATTTTCGTCGAGCATCGGCAAGATCGATGCGAGGTGGCCATACGCCTGCTTAAGGCCGCGCCGCACTTGGGGATCGGAAGCGTGAGACATGCACATGCCCTACCCCCTAGGGGGTAGGGGGGCAACGCTATAAGACGGTCATTTTCAGGACGAGTGGCGGAAGTCGGGACGCGCCATACGGCGTCGAACGTTGCCCTTTTGGGTCTCAGTGCAGTTGAGCAGACTTTCCTCGTTGTGCCCTAAGGCACCACGCCGTTGTTGCTTCGGTCACGGTCCGGCAAGAGATGGTCGGGGTCGAGCATGACCGATGATATGCGGCCGGCCGGTGCCGCGATGACGGGCCTGATCCGCATCCATGTTTCGACGGGCAGCTTGATCCGCGTGGCATGGCCGTCGGCATATTTCACCTCCAGCACCGCCGGCATGACCAGCTTGTCACGGCTCTCGAGCGTTATGTCGGCACCCTTGGCCGGGTCACCATCGGTATACGCGATGTTCGTCACCGCCAGATCCAGCTGCCAGTTGTTGAAGAACCAGCCGCGCCAGAACCAGCTCAGATCCTCGCCAGATTCGCTCGACATCTCGCGGAAGAAGTCGGACGGGCTGGGATGTTTGAACGCCCAGTCGGTGGTATATTTGCGGAAGGCAGGATCGAACCGGTCCGGGCCAAGGACGACATCGCGCAACAGGCGCAACCCTAGCGCGGTCTTGAAATAGCTGACCGAATGGCGGTATTTTTCGCCCATGACGTCCGGATAGCTCATGATCGGCGGCGCATCCCTGTCCGCCAGCAGCGGCAGGATCTCGTCCACCGGATTGCCGCCGCCCGGGGCATATTCGCTGTCGCGCTTCGGGCCGAACACGCCGCCCTTGAACTCGTCGCTTTCGAACGTGTCGATGAAGGTGTTGAAGCCTTCGTCCATCCAGGCGTCGCGGCGTTCGTCCGAGCCGACGATCATCGGATACCAGGTGTGGCCGATCTCGTGCGCGGTGATCCAGAACAGCTCCTTGCCCTTGTCCTGGATGCCGTCGAAAGCCATTCCCGGATATTCCATGCCCGTCGAACCGCCGGCGATGCTCCACGCGGTCGGATACGGATAAGCGAACCAACGCTGCGAGAAGCGCTCCACCGAATCCTTCAGGTACTCCGTTGACCTCCCCCAGCCGGCGTCACCGGCACTCTCGATCGGATAGACGCTTTCCGCCAGCGCGGTCTTGCCGCCGGGCAGGTTCATCCGCGCCGCGTCCCACACGAACGCGCGCGAGGCGGAGAACGCCACGTCGCGGGTGTTGGCGAAGTGATAGCGCCAGGTCTTCTCGGCTTTCGACGCGGGACGCGCGCTGTCGCGCGTCACTTCTTCGGGCGTGCGGATCATCACCGTGGCGTCGCTGCCAGCCGCCTTGGCGAGGCGCGCGCGCTGGAGTGGTGTCAGGACTTCCGCCGCATTGGTCAGCACGCCGCCGCCGGCGACGATCATGTCGGCGGGCACGGTCACAGCGTAATCCACATCGCCATATTCGCAGTAGAATTCGGACCCGAGATAAGGGAGCGTGTCCCAGCCGCGCAGATCGTCGTAGACTGCCATGCGCGGAAACCACTGGGCGATGTCGAAGATCGTCCCGTTCGGCGTGTCGAGCCACGAGTTGCGCCCGCCCCACACGCCCGGAATGGCATAGTGGTAGGTGATGCGGAACTTCAGCTTGGCCCCGCCGCCCTTGAGCGGCTGGTCCAGCCGGAGGTTCATGCGCGTATCGGAAACGACGAACGGGATTTTCACCCAGACCTTGCCCCGCTGCACTTCCACCGACGCGATGGCGTAGCCGTCGCTATGCTCGGCCCCGCCGCGGCCCCTCCGCCCGCCGCCTGTCACCGCCGCGCGCGAATTCGGACGATAGATATTCTGGTCGAGCTGCATCCACAGGCTCGGCAGGGCGTCGGGACTGTTGTTGGTGTAATCGACCGTTTCGGTGGCCGTCAGTGTCCTGGCTGTGGCATCGATCCGCGCGGTGATCGCGTAGTCGACCCGGTTCTGCCAGTAACCTGGTCCCGGTGCGCCGCTGGAAGAGCGATAGACGTTCACGCCGTCGGGCAGTGGCTGCACGGCGAATGCGGCCTTCGGGTCGAAGTCGGCGGCTTGCACCTGAGTCGTGCACAGCGCGGCGGCGGCGCAGGAAGAACGTAGAATCGCCCGCGAAAAATGATGTCTCATCGACCCTCCAGACGTTTAATCGTATGCGCATCATGACCATTCAGCGGCGCATTGATAGCGGACAATGTCCGCAAATCCGGATGTCGATCAAGTCCGTAGCATAGGGTCGGCTTTGCGCCTTCGGTGCTGAAAGCTGCCGGTCCGTATTCCACCAGCCCGTGTCGTTCAGCGATCAATCGAGGCCGACAATACGGGTCAGCGACATCGACGAGCTGGGCGAGCGGTCGGGTCGCAAGTGGCGTGACCAGCTTGTCGGCCTTGATCCGCCGCGGGTGTGACCGAGATCAACGGTCAAGCTGGTGGTCCTGGCCGAGAACACCGCTCGTCATCCGCAGGAAGCTCGCGACGGGATCCAGCGTCTGCAGATGGAGTCGTTCGGCGACTTCACCGGGCTCCCACAGCGGTTCGTCGGCGTCTTCGACCGCGCGCGTACCCGCGAACGGGTAGAGCAGATGTAGCTCGTCGATCCGCCGCATGATCGCCAGATCGGCCTCCGATATCCACACCCATGAGACTACCCCAGACTTGCTTTGACATATCTGCTTTTGTCATACAGTATGTTTGTATGAAATCCATATCGCCTGGGGCGCTCGCGCTCTCGAAAGTTGTCGAACAGGTGCCTCGAAAAGGAACCGCAGCCCTGCGCAACGGGATTCGGGCTGCAATTGCAGCCGGGATGCTGTCCGCGGCTCAAGGCGGAGCTGCGCAGACTGCTCCTCTGGGCCAAAAGCTTTTCCAGAAAAATTGTGCCGCTTGCCACACCGGCGCTACGGGTGCGTTCGGACCCAGCCTACGGGGTGTCGTAAACCGGCGTGCCGGGTCGCAAGCCGGGTTTGGCTATTCAGCTGCGATGGCACGAAGCAAATTGGTTTGGACTCCCCAGCTGCTGCGGCGCTTCCTTAGTAATCCAAGGACAATCGTGCCTGGGAACCGAATGCCGCTCGCACCGCAGCCACCTGGGGATGCTGATTCCATTGTCGAATACCTCGAAACGCTCAAATAGCGGAACGCGCGCTGTCGCAGCCCGCACACCGGGATGCGAGTGTGCAGGGCGAACCCCGCTGTGATCACGACGCTGGGTGATCCAGGTCATCGCGGCCCGGAAAGAAAGTCGCCGATTAGCGATGTCCGAGTGGCTAAAGTTGGCTGGCGGATTGCCCCAACAGAGCGGGGCGGAGCACTGCGATTTGCCTCGCCCACCGTGCCACGGCGGCTGCTGGATCATCGAGCGTGAAGTCGACGAGCGAACCGACCGCTGCATAGGGTGCCCGGTTTTCGCGCCGGGTATTGACCTCGGCGACGATCACGCGCGTCTTTTCGTCCAGCCCAGCGGATACGACGGCCGCTTCCAACCGCATCTCGTGAACTACGTCATCTGCCGCCACGAACAACACGCCGCGCTGAGTTCGCGCCATGGATTCGACGGCGTGGGACCGACTCCACGACAAGAGCGCGACGCGCTGGTGATCGCACATCACCTCGCCGACGCTCAGGAACGACAGGTGCGGCCATCCGTCGTGATCGGTCGTTGACAGGATGGCCGCCACCCCCATCTTCTGCTCGAGATCGGTGCCGTTAAATTGCTGGCGGATCGATGGAGGAATCATCACGTTCGGGGTTTCCTGTCTCGATAACGCCGCTATTCTACTCGATGATTGTTCCGCGAACCGCATCAGCGGGAACCGTGGACAAAGGCGGCAACCGCCTTCACCCGACCGGCGTCAAGCGGCGCGGGATAAAGTGTCGGCATTGCCGCGGGGGGCGCCATGATCAGCGCCGCGATCTGATCGACCGATCGCTTCTTCGGTTCGCTGCGAAGATCTGGGCCGATGCCACCCTCCAAATTCTCCCCATGGCACATCGCGCAATTGGCGGCGTAGAGCGCGGAACCGCTT
This sequence comes from Sphingomonas oligophenolica, assembly GCF_006438955.1. Lineage (GTDB taxonomy): Bacteria > Pseudomonadota > Alphaproteobacteria > Sphingomonadales > Sphingomonadaceae > Sphingomonas > Sphingomonas oligophenolica_A. The sequence continues at coordinate 7,289 of NZ_RCZK01000016.1, forward strand.
TCCGGGGCACGCGCCGCCACTGACGACGTGGGCATTGGCGCATCGCCCGCTCGATCGGACCGAACATCTCCGGCGTTGCGCTTTGCCGCTACAGCCGCCGACATGCCGACGACATAAGGAGCAAGCAGCGCAATTTTCGACGGCGGACGACCTTGGCCCAGCGAAAGGACATATCCAGCCAGCTCCCGGGCCTGGTCTTGCGGTAGTATCGTCACACTGAACGCGGGCATGACTCCCCCCGGGTGCCGGACGTAATCGACCACTGCGTCTTCGCTCAGCGTCAACCCGGCCAGGGCAGGCCCCGTCATCGGCGAGCCCTGCCCAGCATAGCCGTGGCACTGGTAGCAGCCCTGCTCGACGAAGATCCGTTTGCCAGCGTGCTCATTCGCAGGGATGCCGGGTCCCTCGCCCGGGCGGCGCACCGTCGCGCCCTCCACGGGTACTTGCGCGGCGAAGATCGCGATCGCGAAGGCAGTCGCGGCGAAAAGGGGTGCACAGGATCGCGGGGTCATCGATCTACCTCGGCTGGGTTACGACATCGAGCAGCGCGGGCGCGCCGCCCCGGACGTGCGCCAAGGCGCGATCGAGGGCGGGACCGAGCTTCGCGGGCTGGTCGATCGGCCCTTCCGCCCACACGCCCATGCTACGCGCGAGCCCCGCGAAATCCACCACCGGATCGGTGATCGTGGTGCCGTTCGTCCAGGTGGTCGGACCACGATTCCGGCGGCTCGACATGCGCTTCAGGTGCATCGTCTCCTGATGCCAGGCACGATTGTTGTGCATCACCATCAACAGCGGAATCCGGTGGTGCGCCATCGTCCAGAATGTGTTGGGAAGCATCATTACGTCGCCATCGGTCTGGATCGCCACCGCGATCCGCCCCGCATCGCGATGCGCCAAGGCCGCGCCGAGCGATGCCGGCAGTCCGTAGCCGAGGCCGTACCCCCCTTCACCGCCGATATATTGATGATGTTCGGTGATATCCCAAAGGCGCTGCGGCCACGAACTGATGAACTTGCTGTCCGTCGTCAGTCCCCAGTCGACATGCTTGATCCGGTCCCATAATTCCATCGACAGCCGGGCGGTACTGATCGGGGAAGCGTCCCAGCCGACCGCGGCAGCGGTGGCATCGGCGGCACGCATCCGCCGGTACGCCGCCTCCAGCGCGGGACGCCGCGTCGCTATTGCGTCCCGACGCGCCGGAGAGAGCCGCGCCTCGATCGCCGCGATCAACTGCGGCAACGTCGCTTCGGCGTCAGACGCCATCGCGATATCGCAGGCGTAATAGCGCTGCTGATCCTGGATATTCGAATGCGGGTTCGCATAGGTCGCGCTGATCCCGATGACCTGGGCGTCGGGGCGCGCGATCCGCACCGCCTTGCGCTCGATCGTGTCGGGGACATTGTTCACCAGTCCCCAGATGTCGGTCATCTCCAGCCCGATGATGACGTCCGCTTCGCGGATCAACGCCGCGGTCCGCCCGGTGTGATTGAGCGGATGGTTGGTCGGCATGTTCATCCGCCCGCCCTTGTCGACGACCGGGGCATTGAGCAGTTCGGCCAACTGCACGACCTGCTTCATGCCAGCCGGCGTGCGCGCCGCACGATCGACCGCGATCAAGGGATGTTCCGCGCCGATCAGCAGTTCGGCAGCGGCGGCAATCGCGGCGGAATCCCCACCCGATGGCGCGACAGTCATCAGCCGCGGAACCTTCAGGGCATCGCGATCCGGGATCGCATCTTCCTGGAGCTCGGTATCCATCACAAGCAGGACCGGTTCGTAGGGCGGCGTCATCGCCAACTGCAGCGCGCGCATGAACGATTCACCGAAATGCGTCAGACTGGCCGGGGTGTCCTCCCATTTGATGAAGTCGCGCACGAACGCGCCCAGATCCCCGGCGGTGTGGAGCCACTCGACCCCCGGGCGGCGCTTCGTTTCGTCAAGCGTGTTGGCAGCCAGGATCAGCATTGGAACGCGATCACAATAGGCGTTGTAGATCGCCATCGACGCATGCTGCAGCCCGACGGTGCTGTGCACCATGCATGCCATCGGCTTACCCGCGACCTTCGCATAGCCGTGGCACATCGCCGCAGAAACTTCCTCGTGCGGGCAGGCGATCAGTTCCGGGGAGTTGTTGTCGCCATAGTTGATGAGCGATTCGTGGAGGCCGCGAAACGACGAGCCCGCCATTGCGGCGACATAGGATATTCCGGCGCTCCGCAGCAGGTCGACCATATAATCCGAGCCGGGATGCTCGATGAATTCCGGCGCGTGGGGACGATGGTCGTTGACGTCGTCAGGTTCGGCGCCGACCGGCCCGGCCTCGGCATGCGCCGCGGTCGCGGTGGGGCCGGGCGCCTGGCTCGACTTCACCCGCGCCGCGCCGGTGTTTTGTGCCAGCGCGGGCACCGCGACCCCGGTCGCGCCCAACGCGATCGAACTCTTCAGGAAATCACGGCGCCCGGTTCCCGATCGGTCGGTCACGGCGGCCCTCCTCAGAATTTGAACCGGAAACCGGCGGTAAAGTAACGGCCGATGCGATCATAGGCGGCGTTCGTCGGACTCGACGTCGACGTCGGCGGTATCACATCGACGGGTGGATCCTGGTTGAACAGGTTTTCGATCGACAGGTAGAGCTGATGATCGCCGCCGAGCCCATGAATCTTAAAAGTCGTCGTGAGATCGGTGTAGAAAATTGCCGGCACCGAATTGTCGTTGGTGAAGACCCCTTCGACCTTGTTCGGATCCATTCTCACAGATGAAACGAACCGTTCGTTGACGAAGAGCGAGACGCCGGGAACGTCATAGCTGATCTGCGCCTGGGCCTTCCATTTTGGCGCGATTGCGGAATCGAGCGCCACCAGCGGCGACGCATTTGGCGCCTGGCTGAAGTTGCTCAACCCGCGATTGACCAGCAGCCGGAGCCCCAGCGGATTGCTAAAGACGTTGTGCCGGTAGGACAGTTCGAAATCGAGCCCCTCGACTTGGAGGACGTTGAGGTTGAGCGGCTTAATATTGACGTTGACGACGCCATTGCTGAAATTTACCAGCGAGCAATAGCTCTGTTCACCCGCGGCGCAGAAGTCGACGACGTTTTGCGCGCTTAGCGCACCGATCGCGCCGTTGAGTTTGATCTTGTAATAATCGACCGAAAAATGCAGCGCCGGAACTTGGACCGGCGACAGCACGACGCCATACGTCTGAGTCAGGGCGCGCTCGGGCTTCAGGTCGGGATTCCCGGTTGTCGTCGTCAGCGACGGTGTCGTCGCCCCGCTGGTGCTGCTCGGATACAGGACGTTTTGCGAATTCTGCAGCGCGGTGTTGAAGATTTCGAGCAAATTAGGTGCGCGAACGTCACGCGAGACGGTGCCGCGCAGCCGGATCCCCTCGATCGGCTCGTAATCGACGCCGCCCTTCCACGTGGTGACACCACCGGCTAGGCTGTAATCGGTGTAGCGGACCGCCCCGTCGAGGTTGAGCGAGCGCGCGAACGACACGTCCTTGAGCAGCGGAACGCCAAGCTCGAGGAAGCCCTCCTTCACCGTCTGGCTGCCGCTGAACGGCAGCGGGTTGAAGAACCGGTACCCGCCGACCCGACCCTGGAGAGCCGCGGGTGCGCCCCGCACGCCGGTCAGGTCGATCGGCGACCCGGAGACGGCGTCGGCGCGCTGATTCGCGCTGTCCTTGCGATATTCGAACCCCGTCGCAAACGAGATTGGGCCCGCCCCCAACTGCAGGCGATCCCCCAGATCACCCGCAATTTTGGCGGCGAAGACGTTCTGGTGGATCAACAGTTTCTTGAACGACGTGCCGTTGATCGTGTCGGCCAGCGCAGCATTGCTCGCGTTGAACCCGATCAGATTGATTGGCTTGCAACCGGGATCGCGCCCGGTACCGCCCGGCAGGAAGGTGGTGCCGGAGTAGAATTGCGACCGGCACACAATCTGTCCGGTCTGAGGATTAACCACCGCGTCCGCGGCCGCATAGACGTTGCGGAGATTGGCGATGTTGTTCTCGGAGAGATATTGCGACGTCTGGCCGGCCGAATAGGACGCTTCCCAATTCAGATTGGCTCGACCGAACAGGTCCCTGCCCTTCAGGCCCACCGCCTCGCGCGTGACATTGGCGTTTGTCTCGATCTCGAACTCGGGAAAATCGGCGAGATAGCGGCCCAACCGGAAGCTGGTCGCGCCCGCAGCGGCCATCGCCGCCTTGACCGATGCCGGAAGATACGGGTTGGTATTGTAAATCGTGAACGCGAAGCCCGCGCCGGTGAATGGCTGCGCGTTGTTCTTGAACCGGGTGTGCGAATAGGCATAGCCGAATTCAGCGTAGGCAGTGATATCGGGCGTCACGTCGAGACCCGCATGGAAGAAGCTGGTACTGCGGCGCTGATCCGGGGTGAAACCGAAGTTCGGCACGAAGCCATCGCCGCCATTTTGGAACCCTGCGCTCGACAGTGTCCCGTAGTTGAACGGAGCCGCCGTGCCGCCCGGCAGGAACTGAGTTCCCTTAAGCCCCGCGGGGCCAGTGTAAATCAATCCGCCAGCGGTCCCGTTCGACGCGCGGATGCTAGGCACGACCACATTGGACGGCATCGTACCGTTGGTGTTGGGAATTAGACCGGCAGGGTCGGTATACCATTTGCGGTCGTTCTGATCGTAGACACCCAGCCCACTTCGTACATAATATTCTGTGCTCGCGATCAGATGCAGGCGGCCGCCGAACAGAGACTTTCCAACCGCGAGCGAATATTTCCCGCTCGGCAGATCGCCATAGGTCGAAATGCCATTGGCGATCTCGCCCTTGACCCCCTCGAATTTGGTATCGAGGACGAAATTGATGACGCCAGCCACGGCATCGGAGCCATAGGCCGCTGACGCGCCGCCTGTCACCACGTCGACGCGACTTACGAGATTCTGCGGCAGCGTGTTCACATCAATCGCGAAGTCGGTGTTATTGGCGACGATGCGACGGCCGTCGAGCAGCACTAGATTGCGATTGGTGCCGAGCCCGCGAAGGTTAAGCAAATTCTGGCCGACGTTGCCTGCAGTTGCGTTCGATCCCGGAGACGACGTGCTCAGGCTGCCGCCGAATACGGGAAGCTTGATCAGGCCATCCGCGAGATTGTTGGGAGAGCTTTGGCTCAGTTGTTCGGCAGTGGTCACCGTCACGGGGGTGGGCGCACGGAAACCGCTGTTCAGGTTTGTGCCCGTGACGACGATGTCCGGCCCATTGCCCGCAGCGTTGATCGGTGCGGCAACACTGTCCTTCGTCTCGGCCTGAATTGGCGCTGCGGCTACGGTTGGGCCGGGAGTCGCGTCCCCGCTCTGGACCTGGCTTTGCGTCGGAACCGACGATGCCTGGGGATCGGACGGTGTGGCCACATTCTGCTGTGCTGGTTTTGCCGGAGTTCCAGCGGCACAGGCTGGCACGCCGACCACCATCGCTATCGACAAGCCCATGACACTGACGCCGTTGCGCAGCGCGGACCTCGTTCCGCAATCCACCTTCATCCAGAATCCCCTCACCGTGAATGTCACGTTATCCCGATCTTGCATCAATCGTTGAATCACGTCAGATCGCCATAATGTATGACAATACTACGCGCGTCAACTAAGCTCTTTAATCAGGCGGTGCCGGAGGCCGGAAACTCATTATGCCGAGGTTCAACGCCGTCGCGCTAGCCACCCGCCGATTCTCGTCAAGAGCCGCCGCCACGGCGATGCTCGCACTGGAGCGGTCGAGAGCTCCGCCTGCGGGGCATCCGCGTCAGCGAAATGGCCAGCGAACCGATCGAAGAACTGATCCGCTAGCGATTTAGCAGTGGCATCGATCAGACGAGCACCAATCTGGGCCATCTTGCCGCCGACCTGCGCTTGGACGTCGAACCTGAGCAGCGTACCATGGTCCATCGACTGCAACGCGACATGCGCCCCCCCCTTGGCGAACCCCGCCGCGCCGCCCTGCCCCTCGCCGGTAATTGTATAGCCGTTCGGCGGGTCCAACTCCGAGAGCGTGACCTTGCCGCTGAAGCGCGCCGACATCGGGCCGATCTTGACCCGCGCGACTGCCTGCAACTCGTGCTCACCGATCCGTTCCACTGACTCGCATCCCGGAATGCTGGCCTGCAGAACGGCGGGGTCGTTGAGCGCTACCCACACCTGATCCCTGGTCGCGGGAATCTGCCGTTCACCGTTCATCTGCATGTAGCTGAGTCCCATTTTGTATGATTGTATGACATACAAAATGGGTAATGGCTCCGCAAGAGCTTGCTATGACCGGTCGTCGGGCTATTCCATTTGTCCAACTGACGATGAACGCCGGGGGACACGCCCTCCGCAGGGGACATAGTAGCAATGGCTGTTGATACAGGGATGAAGCTGGCACCGTTACGATATGAATCGGCACCGCTGCGAAACCAGATCATTGCCGCGCTACGCAGCGCGATCGAGGCGGGAATACTGAAGCCCGGCACCCGACTGATCGAACGTGATCTATGCGAACAGCTCAACGTCAGCCGGACGTCGCTGCGCGAGGCGCTCCGCGAGCTCCAGGCACTTGGGGTTCTTTCCCACACCGCCAATCGCGGGTTGATGGTGGGAACGCTCACTCGCGAAGACGCGTCGAACGCCTATAGCATCCGCAGCGTGCTCGAGGCCCTCGTGGCGCGACAGTTCATCGACCACGCGATCGACGACGAGTTCGCGCAGCTGGCATCGCTGGGTCTTACCTTGAAGAAGGCCTATCGATCGGGATCGGTCGAACAGATCCTGAAGGCGAAGCGTGCGTTTTACGACTGCCTATGCTCGGGCGCGCGCAACAATCTGGCGTTCGACTTCATCAACCGACTCACCCTTCGCACGTCCCAGCTCCGCAGCACCTCACTGGCGCGCAAGGAGCGCCAGCAGCAGAGCGTTCGGGAAATCGACGCGATCCTTGCGGCGATTGCCGCGCGCGATGCGGGCGCGGCGAGCGATGCAGCCCACGCGCATGTCGAAAGTGCGGCGGCATCCGCCTTCGCCGCGCAGGATCAGGTAACCGAAGACGAGATTGCGCCGCCCCGCCGGTCGGCAAATCTTACGGGGTAGCGCAGCGGCCCGCCGCCGCTATTCACGCCATCGCGGAATGTCGATCCGCAGTCCGAACAGATCGAGAGCACGACCGACCGAATGATCGACGATGTCGTCCACCGACGCTGGCCGGGTGTAGAATGCGGGGACCGGCGGGGCGATGATCGCACCCATGTCGTTGGCCGCCAACATACTCTTGAGATGCCCGGCATGAAGGGGCGCCTCGCGGACCATCAAGACGACGGTGCGGCGTTCTTTCAGCGCGACATCCGCCGCCCGCGGTAGCAGCGACGACGTCACCCCGGTCGCGATCTCCGACAGCGTCCGGATCGAACACGGCGCGACCAGCAGCCCCATCGTAGCGAACGACCCGCTCGACACCGCCGCGCCGATGTCGTCCGGACTGTAGACGACGTCGGCCATCGCTTCGACCGCCGCGACCTTCAAGTCGGTTTCGTGCGCCAGTGTGATCTTGGCGGCGCGCGACATGATCAGATGGGTCTCGATGCCCAGTTCACTGAGGCGTTGCAGCGCGCGGATACCATAGATGACACCCGAGGCACCGGAGATCCCGACGACGAGTCGCTGGCGGACCTCAACCATTACCATGGCCCGACCGATCCGCCTCGCGCACTGGCGTTTCCGGCTTGAGCCCCGCCTCGCGATGTGCCCAAGTGCGCTCGCCCGTAGTGCGCCAGTCACCGGCCACCGCGGCGTCAGCGTAGCCCGACCAGCGATCGTCCCAATCGCCCAGATGATAGCCGTGCCATGGCGGACTCGGCGTGATGTGAGGCAGTTGCAGCTCCTCCCAGATCTTCCGCGCGTTCGTCATGTAGCGTTCCGCGGGCAGCGCCAGCGGTGGCATATCATGCTTCAAGGTGGCGTCGATCATCAGCGTGCCCTCGGTGGGCGCGCGGCCCGATTTGGGGCCGTGCCCGCTCGATCGATAGGCCGTCACCTGCAGATCCTTCATGAAGTCCGCGCGATAGGCGAGCGACCAGAAGATCGCATCGGCGTTGTCAGGGTCGATATCCTCCGACACAGCGATGACGAGCTTGCCGCATTGCGCCTGCAACGTCGCGGCACCCTGCATCCCGCGCCAGATTTCGGCCTGCGGTGTCCCGCGCTCGAACTGGATGAAGAGTACCTTGCGCAGGTTGGTCAGCGGCTCGTGCATCACCACCCGCTTAACCCCGCGCACGCCAAGCGTCCGCTGAAGATGTTCGAGGAACAGCGGCTCGTACGCGACCCGCTTCAGCACCGACGATTCGCTTGGGGTTACCTGGCTGATGATAGAGACGAACACCGGTGCCGCGCGCATCGTGATCGCGGTGACGTGCATCGACATGTTGAAGTCTTCGAGCGCGACGTGGCCGTGGCTTTCCCCAAACGGCCCCTCCGGCTCCAGCATGTCGGTATCGATCAGACCCTCAATGACAATCTCTGCGCGTGCCGGCACCATTAGATCAACCGTCTTGCAGCGCACCACCTCGACCGCGGATCGCATCAGACCGCCCGCGACCGCCATCTCGTCCTCGTCGATGCGCAGCTTCTGCGGACCGGTGAACAGCACCGCAGGTGCGCAGCCGAGCACGATCGCGCACGGCATCTGCTCGCCGCGTGCGCGATATTTCTCCCAGTGGAGATAGCCACCGGCACCCGACAGGCGGCTGGCCATGCGCACGCCGAGGCGGTCGTCTGCCTTGAGCGCCGCGCGATAGGTGCCCATGTTCTGGACACCGCTGTCGGGATCGCGCGTCACACACAGCGTCGCGGTCAGATACGGAGCTGAATCGAACCCAGGGGTCGAAATCGGCACAGGAAGGCGCGACAGTCCCCCGCCGGGTCGCGTCAGCGCCTCGCCGGTAATAACTACCTCCTGGCAGATTGCCTCTGTCACCGTCACCGGTGGGATCGGTTCAGCGATCGCGTCGGTCCACGCGCGACCGATCTGTTCGACCGTCAACCCCAGCCCGACCGCATAGATGTCGGGCGACGCCGCGAGCCCGCCGACCAGCACCGGGATGTCGTAGGTGTGGCCCGCGGCGTCGATCACGTCGGTAAAGAGAAACGCACGGCGGTCGGCCTCATCAAGGCCACCCTGAAATTGCCACCGGGCGAGGGGATGGAGTTCGGTGTCCTTGTCGATCGGACGCTGAATGCGCGTGAGAAGGCCACGCTCTTCAAGCCGCCGGATATGCTCCTGCAGATCCCGCGGCGCGCCCTCTTGGTGGTTCATTGCTGCTCCCTCGGCCGTCCGGTGGCTCATTTGTAAATCCTAACTTCGCCTTGGCCATCGACCGCGCGCCGAGCCAGCACCTTGATGAGATTTGCGCGATATTCGGCATCGGCGGCAGGGTCCGACAAGAGCAGCGCAGGGTCTACCACGAGCGCGTCGAGTGCACCCGCGCGGAAATCGGCGTCCAGCGCCTCCTCGAACGCAGTGACGCGCGTCACTCCGGTCGAATAGGCGCCCGTCACGGCGACGCGCACCCGGTCGTCGACGCGCGCCACCATCACGCCCGCAAGCGCATAGCGCGAGGCGGGATTGCGGAATTTGGCGTAGCCAGCGGATCGGGAGCGCGCGAAGAGCACGCCGGTCACGATTTCGTCTGGCTCTCGCGCGGTCTCGTAGAGGCCGGTGAAATAATCGTCGGCCGCGATTCGGCGACGGTCGGTGATGACGACGGCATTCATCGCGAGCACCGCGGCGGGATAGTCGGCGGCGGGATCGTTGTTCGCGACCGATCCCCCGATCGTGCCGCGATGCCGGACGTGACGGTCGGCGATCGAACCCGCCAATCCCGCCAATGCCGGGATCAGCGCCCCGATGATCGGCGAGGCCGCCACCGTCGCGTGCGTGGTCGCGCCGCGCACGAGGATGCCGCCGGGTACCTCTTCGATCCCGGAGAGTTCCGCGATCCCAGTAAGATCGACCAGGTCGCTCGGCGACGCCAGCCGCTGCTTCATCGTCGGCAGCAGCGTATGGCCCCCCGACAGGAAGGCGGCATCCTCACCGTTCGCGAACATCGCGCGCGCTTCGGCGAGTGTGGTCGGACGGCGATAGGCAAAGGGGTACATCGTCATGCGTCGGGCAAGTCCATCTCGTCACGCGCGGCGAGGATCGCCTTGACGATGTTGTGGTAGCCCGTGCACCGGCAGAGGTTTCCCTCCATCTCCTCGCGCACCCGGTGCTCGTCGAGCGGCCCCTGCCACGACGCGATCAGCTCGGCGCCCGCCATGATCTGACCCGTGGTGCAGAACCCGCATTGCAGGCCGTGGCATTCGCGAAACGCCCGCTGCATTGGGTGCAGCCCCTCCGCGGTCGCCAACCCCTCGATCGTCGTCACCGCGCCGCCCTCCGCCTGCGCAGCGAGCACGGTGCAGGATTTGACCGACAGCCCATCGAGATGGACGACGCAGCATCCGCATTGGGTGGTGTCGCAGCCGACATGGGTGCCGGTCAGCCGCAACTCCTCGCGCAGAAAATCCGACAATAGCGTGGCGTCATCGATGTCTCGCGTTACCCGCGCACCGTTGACGGTCATCGATACGGCAATCACTGGGCGCACTCCATCTGGGCGTTCTGGGGCTGGCGATCGCGCAAGGTCTGGATCGCGCGCCATATCCGGTTGGGGGTCGCGGGCATCTCGATCTCGATCGCACCGAGCGGGGCGAGCGCATCCTCGATGGCGCTCATGATGACCGCAGGCGCGGGGGTAGTTCCCCCCTCGCCGCCCGCCTTCACCCCGAACGGGTTGGTCGGCGAAATCACCTCGGCGATCTCGGTCACGAACGAGGGCATATTGTCCGATCGCGGCATCCCGTAGTCGGTGAGCGATCCGGCGAGCGGCTGGCCACTGTCGGGATCGATCGTGCAGCCCTCCCACAGCGCCTGCCCCACCCCCTGGGCGATACCGCCATGGGTCTGGCCGTGGACGATCATCGGGTTGATGCACCGGCCGACGTCGTCGACCGTGGTGTAGCGCGTGATCTCGATACCGCCAGTTTCGGGATCGATCTCCACCTCGCACATCGCGGAGCCGTTGGGAAAGACGGGCTGGTGCATCTCGTTATCGCGGCGCACCCGCAGCCCCTCAGCCGATTCGTGCGCGGCGGCGCGGGCGAGTTCCGCCCAGTCGCAGCTGAGGTTGGTGTCGCGCGCGCCGAACACGCCGGTATCGAAGGTCACCTCGTCGATCGTCACCTCGAAATGCGCGGCGGCGAGCGCGGCGGCGCGCTCGACGAGGTCCTGCGCGGCCAGCGCGATCACCGTGCTGGCGTGCCGCATCGATCGCCCCGAATGCGTCCCGCCGCCGCCGGTTACCACATCGGTATCGCCGAGCGTCACCGTGACGTCGTCGAACGCAATGCCCAGCAGATCGGCGACCACCTGCGCGAAACTGGTTTCATGCCCCTGCCCCGCGGGCTGGGTGCCGATGACGATCTCGACCGTGCCGTCGGGCGCCACGATCATGTCGCAGCGCTCCTTCGGGCTTCCGATCGAGCTTTCGACGTAATTCGCGAAGCCCACGCCGTACAGCATCCCGTTCGCCCGGGCCTGGCGCTGCCGCTCCTGCGCGCCCGTCCAGTCGGCGATCTCGAGCAGACGGTCCATGTTTCGCTCGTATTCGCCGCTGTCGTAGGGCGACCCGACCGCGTTGCGATACGGGAATTGCGAAGGAGCGACGAGATTGCGACGGCGCAGCTCAAGCCGATCAAAACCCAGCTCGCGGGCGGCCTTGTCGATCAGCCGTTCGATCGCGAAAGTCACCTCGGGTCGCCCCGAGCTGCGGTACGCCTGGGTCGGCATCGTGTTGGAAAAGGTCGCGCGCGATCGAAGCGTCGCGACCGGAATGTCGTAGGAACCGGTGATCAGTCCGGATCCCTTGCTGAGCGGAGATAGCGATACGCAGCGCGCCCCGACGTTGCTGAGGTTGTCCGATCGGATCGCGAGAAACCGGCCGCTGGCATTGATTGCCAACGCGATGGTCACGACCAGATCGCGGCCCTGATAATCGGTCAAAAAGCTCTCGCTGCGATCGGCCCGGAACTTTACCGGGCGACCGACGCGCCGCGACGCCCACAGCACCAGCCCGAACTCGACATAGGCACGGTTGCGCGTGCCGAAATTGCCCCCGACGTCGAGCGAGATCACCCGGAGCTGTTCCGGATCGACCCCAAGCACCGTCGCCAGCTCGTGTTTCTGCCGCACCGCGCCACCGCTGCCCGCGCGCAATGTGTAGCGCTCGGTCTCCGGGTCGAACCAGCCGAGCGCCGCGCGGGGCTCGAGCGGAACCCCCGTGACACGCCCGATCGCCATCGTCGCACTCACGACATGCTCCGCCGCGGCAAACGCAGCATCGGTCGCCGCCTCGTCACCGAAGGTCGCGTCGACCAGGATGTTGTCGGGCAGCCCGTCCCACACCGGCGGCGCGGTATCCGCCGCCGCTTCGCGAGTCCCCGCGACCCAGGGCAGCGGATCCCAGTCGACGATCACCGCCTCGGCGGCGGTGAGGGCCTGCTCGCGTGTTTCAGCCACAACCATCGCAACCGCCTCGCCGACGTAGCGCGCCCGGTCGACCGGCAGCAGGAAATGCTCGCCGATGTAGATCGGCGTACCCCCGCGCCCGGTCAGCTTGACGTCGAACCGCGTCGAGGGAACCGGATTATGGGGAATTTGGCCGATCCCGTCGGCCAGCGCATCGCTCCCGGTCAGGACCGCGATCACGCCGGGCAATGCCCTCGCCCCGCGATCATCGATGCCGCGGATCGCGGCATGCGGATAGGGCGAGCGCACCATCGCCGTCCAGCATTGATCTGGCATCGTGAAATCGTCAGTGAACTGGCCCTGACCCGTTATCAGGCGCTGGTCCTCCTTGCGGCGCATGGGCTGGCCGACCGAACGCAGTGCGCCCAGAATGTCGAGCTTGGGCATGTCAGGCAACGCCCTCAGCGGCCACGCGCTTCCAATAGGACATGTCGCAATATCGCGCGACCGGTGCCAGTGATCGTCCTTCCGGCCCGTACCGGGTCCGCAAGGCGAGGACCTGTTCAGCGCCCGCCGACCCGATGCCGCCGTCGGGGGTAAGTCCCGATCGAGGTGATAAAAGGCTGCTCATCACCGCTGTTGCCGCCTGCGGCTTGATCTCGGGCATGCGTTCCACGAGGAGCGCCTTGGCCGCTTCGAGATTGGCGGCATCGAGCACCCATGCCAAGCCCTGCCGATACACGCGCAGGAACCGCTCCGTCAGGTCGACATGCTGCCGCGCCCACCGGTCCCGTACCGCGATCACCCCGCCCTGGTAGGTAGGATAGGTCTCGCCGCTGCGCGCGAGCACGGTGAACCCCGCCGCGCGCGCGATGCTGGTGAACGGCTCGATCGTGATCGTTCCAGCGTGCATGCCATCGCGCACGCTCGCCCAGCGCGCAGGGGTCGCCCCGACAGGAACCACTGTATAGTCGCTCTGGGACAATCCCATCGCCTCTAGCATGCCGTACAGCACGAAGGCGAACCCGGTGCCGACCGCGTCGAGGGCAAGGCTGCGCCCGCGCAAATCGTCGACTGAGGTGATGTCGGGCTGCACGACCAGACTGAGTTCGATCTGCGTGGCACCGAGGATCGCCCGGAAATCGGGTGCAGAATCGAGCTCGACCGCACCCTGGCCCTCCTGATAGGCGACGACATTGTCGAACGCGGTGAACGCGATGTCGAAATTGCCCACGCCGAACTGCTCGAACTGATGCACCGAACTCGGCGTCGTTTCGAAGCGCAGATCGATGCCCGCCGCCTCGAACCAGCCGTGGGCCATCGCGGCGAACACGGGCAGGTTCGGCGCGCCCGGAAACGCGATCACCGACAGACTCTTACGCTCGCTCATCGGATATCCTCGTTCAACGCCAGCAACGCGGCCGCGACATCGTCGACCCGCTCCAACGGGGTCAGATGGGCCGCGCCATCGAGCACGGTCAGTTTTGCACCGGCAATGGTTTGCTGCATCGCTTCCGCCATCGCGGGCGGGGTCGCATAATCATCGGAGCCGACGAGGATGCGCGTCGGCATCGCGAACAGCTGCAGCGCGGCGCGTTCATCGACGCGACCAAGCATCCGGCAGGTCTCGGCATAGGCATCTCGGTCAGTGGCGAGGAATACGTCGATCGCGCCTTGCACCACCTCGGGATTGGCCGCGGCGAAGCCCGCCGAAAACCACCGACTCGTCTGGAAGCCGACCAGCGCACCCAACCCTTGGGTAAGCGCCTTCTGCGCGCGCTCCTCCCACTGGGCGGGGGCCGCGGGGCCATAGCAGGCGGTCGTGTCGACCAACCCGAGCGCCAGGACGCGCGGGCAGTAGCGCGCAGTGAACGCGATCGCGATGCAGCCGCCCATCGACGCGCCTGCGAGAATAATGTCGTCCCATCCGATCACCGCGAGCAGCTCCGCCAGATCATCGGCGAACTGGGCCGCCGAATAGGGTGCTCCGCCGCGGCCCGACGCACCGTGTCCGCGACAATCGTAAATCAGCACGTCGCCGACTCCAGCGAGTCGCTCCGCCACCGGCGCCCAAAACTGCATGTCCATCGCCAACGAATGAATCAGCACGAACCGCGCCGACCCGGTTCCTGGGATAATCCGATACGACAGCTCGACGCCGTCGCGCATCCGCGCACGTTTGATATCGGCAAGGTCGCTCATGGTTGCGGCTCCGCGACCGTCGCAGGATCGATAAAGGGAGCCTCTGCGCCGACGTGATGGGTGATCGGCGGCTTAAGCTTGGGAATGATCGCCCCCAGCACGATCATCGTCGTTACCCCGACGATCGTGGGTTGCTGCAACAGCAGCGCGACGACGAGCGGCAAGGGCTTGAGCACTTCGGGCTCGAGAAAATTGCAGCCGAAGCCGAGCATCAGCGCGAAGCCCGTAATCGCCAACCGACGGGGCTCCCACTCCACATGCGACAGCATTTCCACGCTGTGCAGGAACACCATCCCGAACAGCACCGTCGCCGCTGCACCCAGAAGGGGGACGGGCAACACCACAAAGAGGAAATCGATCTTGCTGCAAAACCCGATCGCAATGAGCAGTGCGCCGGTCGCCATCGTTACATAACGGGACGCCACACGCGTGGAACGCAAGAGCGCTACGCACGCGGGATAGGGAATCATGCTGAATGTGCCGATGGTCGATGCAAGCGCGGAACCCAACATCATCGAAAGGATGCCGCGGGTATGTCTGGCGGGCGTGACCGGAACCTCCGCCCATTCCCCGACCGCGCTCATCAGCGCGATCGTCTGTATGTTCACTGCCACCAGCACAAGGAAGAATACCAGCGCGTATTCGAAGTTGAACGAGAAGCCGAACGCGAACAGGTGCGGCATCACGAACCAGGGCGCGCGCACGACCGCGCCGAAGTCGATGGTCGCGAACATTTCGAACACCAGCGTGCCACAGCCCAGCGCAATGAGCAGCGACAACCGCCGCAGGATCACGATCGGGGATATGATCAGGGCGACAAGCACCACGGCGGTCACCAAGCCACAGCCCAGATTGACGAGCGGGAAGGTCGGATCCCCGGGCTTGCCGATCCAGTGCGGAAACGTGAGATCGGCGATCTGCATCATGACCAGCATCACGATCGACCCCGTGATCACGGGATTGCGCACCGCGGTAGCGAGCAGCATCACGACGCTCTTGCCGCGAATTGGGATCGTCAGCAGGCACCAGGCGAGCGAGGCGGCGCACAACGATCCGAAGGCCGCGCCGAGGTCGCTGCCGGGCATATGACCAAAGGTCACCAGTGCCGCGAATACCCCGGCATAGGGTCCCGCAATCAGCGGGAATTTCGCGATCACCCCGGCCATGAGTAGCGTTGTGACGCCGCATCCGATGAACGTTGCCGTATAAAGGTCGGCAATGACCTCAGGAGGGAGGTGGAACGAGCGTCCCAAGATGCCCGGGAAAACGAACACTCCGGTCATGACGAAAACGTTTTGAAGCCCCATCAAAACAGCGTCGCGCCAAGGCACCGGTTCATGGATCGATACATCGAAAACCGACGCTAAGTCGGAGCGGCCACTCAACTTCCCAGCTCCTTGGGGCAAGCTAGTGCGGCAAAGCCAGATTCAATCCGCTCGATCACGCTCGCCCCCATCTCATCGTTCGTCTTACTGTATGACAATCCGATCAATGCCAACGATCTGATGGCGCGTCAATGCTTGACATCGGATCGACGGCGAAAGCCGACTGTTTGCGCGGCACACGCTATTTGGACGCCTCCGTCGACGGTAGCACCGCTATAATTACACACCCCCGCCTAGCGGGCTCGTGCTTCCTCCTGAATTTCGCGATCACGATACCCACCGCAGATGCATGACGATGCATTTTGGCATGGCATGCCGATGTGGCTACTTCTGAACCGTGGAAGGATCTTCAAGTCGATGCCGTTCGTATCGACGATGGTCACCACGCCAATTGCTTCCCATCGAGCGCGCTGTATGATCGCGTAGTGATGGACCGTAATGAAATAGGGGTCGGCCTGATTGGCTACGGCCTCGGCGGACGGGCCTTTCACGCACCATATATCGTTGCCACGCCGGGCATGGCGCTGCGGGCGGTGGTGTCGCGCGATACGGCCAAGGTGCGCTCCGACCTGCCTGCCATGCGGGTCGTGCCCACCGTCGAAGCTCTGCTCGCCGAACCGGCGATCGACCTGGTCGTTGTCAGCAGTCCAGACCTGCTGCATGCCGAGCATGCGCTCGCGGCAATCCGCGCGGGCAAGCACGTGCTCGTCGACAAACCGTTCGCCACGACCTTCGCGGATGCCCGCCGGGTGGCCGCCGAAGCCGTCACTCGCGGGCGCCTGCTCACCGTCTTCCATAATCGTCGCTGGGATGCAGATTTCCTAACGTTGCGTCGGCTCATTCGCGACGGGATCCTAGGCGAGATCGCGCATGTCGAAAGCCATTTCGATCGGTGGCGTCCGGTCCCCGCCGCCACCTGGAAGGAAGCGCGCGACGGCGGATCGTGGCTCGATCTTGGCCCGCACCTCGTCGATCAGGCGCTCCAGCTGTTTGGCACGCCAAGCGGGATCAGCGCGGACATTGCCACGCTGCGCGAGGGGTCACTCGCAACCGATTATTTTAACGTCGTCCTTCGCTATCCGCACCGTCGCGTCGTGCTGCGTTCGAGCAAGCTGGCGGCCGACCACAGTCTGCGGTTCGCGGTCCACGGCACAAGAGGGAGCTGGATTAAGCACGGCGTCGATCCGCAGGAGTCCGCGACGGTGGCAGGCCACATGCCCGGCGGCGACTGGGGACGAGATCCGATCGAGGGCAAATTTACTGACGCGAACGGCGTTTCCAATGCCGTCGCCAACGACCGCGGAGATTACCGCTTGTTTTGGGCTGCGCTCGCCGCTGCCATTCGCGGGGAAGGAGCGAATCCGGTGCCAGCATCCGAAGCCTTGGCGGTGATGGAGATCTTAGAAACGGCCCTGTGCGGCAGCTGACGCGGTAATTTTGCGCTGGGCTAAACGCGGCCTCACGCAGCGTAGCGCTGTGGATAAGCGTCCAAGCGGGACCCCATAAGCTTGCAGTATAACTACTTGAAAACGGATATTAATATGGATTTTAAGGGGGTCCCGATCGGCGCTGATCGGGACACATCTAATCTCATATTCTTCTGACTTTACAATTTGTTACCTTGAGTGTGGCTAGGGTCCCGCTTCGACGCTTATTCACAACCAGGACTCCCCCGTCGTCAGAGCGTGATATTTCTTCGAGCCATTTCTGCGGCGGCTAAACGCGCGAGCGGGGTCTGAGTGGAGTCCGAGAAGATATCGGCGAGGTCCAGCAGGTCCTCGTCTTTAAGCGCCAGTATCGAGGCCTCGATGTCGGCGAGGCAAGCTATCGTCCGCGCGTCGTTTAGGGCGTTTCGTTTGATCCGGGTTCTGAGCATGCTGGCGCGCTAGCAGGGATGTCGCCGAAAGGGGAAGCGGCGAATGGCGCGAATTATCGAGACGGGTCTTTCTGCATCAAGCGAATCGACCTTAACGGCGTTGCGGAGCCCAGGGTAGATCACTTACCGTTCCAGCATGAGCGTCATCTTCAGCTTGCCCCCCGGGAGACATTGGATCGAAGCGGAGGACCAAGTGCTTATACGATCGTGGGAAACGATACCCGCCGATCAACTGCCTGCGCAGCTTTGTCGATCGGCCGAAGCCATTAAGCATCGGGCTCGAAAGCTCGGTCTCAGCCATCGAACCGCTTATAATAACGACTTACCTGCCGCCGCGAGGGGGGCGCAGGCCAAGAAGCCCCGATCTTAGCTCAACTGCCCGCGTCGTGCGCCCGAGCGCCACGGCGATCACGTCGGCCCTCTGACCCGCTGAATTTCTGCGCCTAAGTTCGGCCTCGTCGGCGTCGGTCCATAGATTGGGTTGGGGCATTGCTGGACAATCTACCTGCGGCGATCGGAATTCAACTGCACTAGCGAGAGTTTTAATCCACCGATCTTCACTGCTGGAGGACGCTCAGATGGTCGACCAGATTACACTGTGGATAACTTAACCTCGTGTCCATCGGACCGGCAGCAGCTCAGTCAGCCGTCTCACACAAAGCATTCGACTTCGCCCGCCACCAGAGCGAACAGCGGATCGTTGAGTCGCAGCGCTGAAGCGTGAGCGCCCTGCCCTGCCGATGCGATCGGGCGGGGCTGCAGGTGGTGGGACCGGCTCTGACGCGGGTCTCGATGAGGAGACCACAGATGACCAAGCTCAACGACACGATGCGTATTTTGCTGGCGGCAGCAGCCCAGCGCGAGGGAGGCAGCCTGCTGCCGCTGCCGGACTCGCTGAGCGCGGGCGCGCGCATCACCAAGGCGATCAGCCAAATGCTCGCTGGCGGGTTCGCCGAGGAGCGCGATACCAGCGACGCAGCCGCCATCCACCGCACTGACGGCGACCTGCGGTTCGGCGTGTTCGCCACCGCGGCCGGGCTCGCGGCGATCGGCATCGAGGACGAATCCGGCGACGCTGGCGACGCCCCGATCGTGACGGCGGCACCACCCACGACCAGCAAGAAGGCCGGGGTGATCGCGCTGCTTAGCCGCGCCGATGGTGCTACGATGCCCGAACTGATCGCGGTGACCGAGTGGTTGCCGCACACGACCCGTGCGGCGCTGACTGGCCTGCGCAAGGCGGGGCACGCGATCGAGCGCAGCAAGCGCGACGACGCCACCTGCTACCGCATCGTGGCGGCGCAATGAGCCGGGTGGAGGACGAGGTCGCCGCGCTGGAAACCCTGTCGTCGACGGCGTTGAAATCCCGGTGGTGCGATCTCACCGGCACGCCGCTGCCGAAGGTCAGTCCCGCGATGCTGCGGCTCGCGCTTGCCTGGGAAATCCAGGCCCGCTGCCTCGGCGGGCTGTCGCGCGAGACCAGCCGCACCCTCGATCAGCTGGCGGCAGCGAAGACCCGCACCAGCGCCACGGTACCAGGCATGAGGCTGGTCCGGGAATGGGCGGGCAAGGTCCATGTGGTGATGGTCGGCGATGACGGCGTCATCCGCTGGGATGGTAGCGACTGGGGCTCGCTGAGCGAGGTCGCGCGCGCGATCACCGGCACGCGCTGGTCGGGCCCCGCATTCTTCGGCCTCAAGCGCAAGCTCGCAGCATGACGCCCGGGCATGCTCACCGGGTGCGCTGCGCAATCTATACCCGCAAATCGAGCGAGGAAGGGCTCGAGCAGGCGTTCAACAGCCTCGATGCCCAGCGCGAGGCGTGCGCTGCCTATATCCTCTCGCAGGCAAGCGAGGGCTGGTCTCCGCTCCCCGATATCTACGACGATGGCGGGCTGTCGGGCGGCACGCTGGAGCGCCCTGCCCTCCAGCGCTTGCTCGCAGAGGTCCGCGCCGGGCATGTCGATATCATCGTGGTCTACAAGGTCGACCGGCTGACCCGCTCGCTGCTCGACTTCTCCAAGCTGGTCGAGGCGTTCGATGCGGCGGGCACCTCGTTCGTCTCGGTCACCCAGTCGTTCAACACCACCACCAGCATGGGCCGACTGACCCTCAACATGCTCTTGTCGTTCGCGCAGTTCGAGCGCGAGGTCACCGCGGAGCGGATCCGCGACAAGATCGCAGCGTCCAAGGCCAAGGGCATGTGGATGGGCGGTACACCGCCGCTCGGCTATCGACCCGATGGCCGCAGCCTCGCCATCGTCGAGGATCATGCCGCGGTCATCCGGGACATCTTTGCGCGCTACCTCGACCTTGGCAACGTCAGGCTGCTGGGCCAGGCGCTCGCGCGCGAGCGGATCAGGGTGCCGCTGCGGACCATGACCAGCAGCGGCCGGGCGTTCGGCGGTGTCGCGTTTACCCGGGGCCAGCTCTACGCCATCCTCAAGCGGCCTGCCT
>NZ_RCZK01000017.1 GCF_006438955.1 Sphingomonas oligophenolica
GCGCGATCTCAGACGCCTGATCCGCCGGCGACGTCATCACAGATACTGGCGGCTTCGCCGCCCGGCCTGTTGGCGGAGCGCTGCCCTCCTGCTGCTTACGCTGCCAGCGACGCAGCATCGTGGGCATGATTCCCAGCTCAGCTGCCACCTCGGTCTGCATCCGACCGCTCGTCTCCCACAGCGCGACCGCCTCGCGCCTGAACTCGTCCGTAAACCGACGCTTCGTCGTCATCGCCATCGTACACCTCCTGGCTCCGCAGAGCCTATCATCGGTGTCCGTCAAACCGAGGGAAGATCAGCTTGATCGCGTCAGCGATCACCTCGTCGTAGGCCTGGCGCATACCGGCGAGCTTGAGATCGCCCATCAGCTCCAGGATCTGGTGACGCTCCATCATCATGCCGCCCTGCGAAGCGGGGTCAGCAGGCGATCGTAGCGGCCTGCATCGGCGATCGGCTCGATATGAAGCTGGAGATGGTCGGGCGTCGCGATGCTGGGCTCCACCGGCGCCGATCGGGACCGGGCCAGGATGTTGAGCACGACATCGGCGCTGGCGACCCCGTCCGCGAGCGCTTCGGCAGCGGCGTTCTCCACGGCGTCGAGACCATCAACAGTGATGGCGGTGAGGATCTTGACCATCTGACGATCGCCGTCGCTGCTCGTCTTCAGGCGGGTGCGCAGACGCTCCAGTCCTGGTGGCAGCGCGAGCTGCTTGAAGGGCGCGGCGTTCCTGAGCGCGCCCGGCTTCTTCGCCAGCACCGGCACGTAATGCCACGGATCGTAGATCGTCTGATCGCGACCATAGCGCCGTGCATGCTCGGCGACGATGTCATCGCCCTGACGGATCACGATGCGGGTCGCATAGCCAACCTGTAATCATTGCTGCGGCACCGTCATGGGCCAACACAACTGCCGCGTCACCAGACACCTGCCCGTCGAGAGCGAGGGTGCCGATTCCATGAGAGGTGGCGGGTCAAGAACCGCAGCTGGTCCCCCGAAGATCACCGGTTCTCGCTACTTGCGCCTCCGGTCGGACTAGGCCCTCCCTACGCCGCAAGCAGCGAGAACGGTGCCCGTGTCATCGTCGTTCGCCATCGCAATCGCGGGGTCCCTTTTGCACCCCGATCGGGAGTCCCGGTTCGACGCCTATTTACAGCCCGTCGGCGCCGCCCTTTCCAGATTCTTATGGCTGGACTCTGCTGTGCGGAGCAAAGCAGGCCCCGGACGATACGGATCCTATCGCTTGCTGGTGTACCGCGGTTAGAAAGATCATGGCGTCGGCCCGCGCTGACTGTCACTGCTTTGGCGCCGCTGGAATGTGCTATATTGCTGCACGGTGTAACGCCGGGATTATCGGCGCACAATTGTTCGAACAAATCCCGCGCCGTCCGGCTAAGCGCGTGTTCGAACAAATGATCTGGGTGAGATGCCGACGCCTCGAACGGACCGCGGCGCACCATCCATGATAGTCTCGTTCATAAACACCGTATGTTATCCGTATCCAGGCCGAGCAATGGCATGGGGCATCGCCGTCGTCCGGCTTGGCTTGGCACGCTGTGACACACATCCTGCATTCCCTAGCGAGGACTTGCTACAGCGCTTCGCTTGCCTCCTGGCCAAGCGCTGCGGTCGCGGGTTTCCCCAGCGTGGGATCGGTTATCGCGTAGCGTCGTCGATATGCCAATGGCGGTGCCTCAATAAACCGAAAGCTGAGGTAGCCCAGCGGCAGCATTGCAAAGAATGCCGGTATAGCCCAAAAGAGGGCAACGTAGAAGTTCGACAGATTGACGTACCTTTCGATCAAATGGGTCATATGATTAACCACGAAGAGGTGCATCAGATAGATCGAATAACTGTAGGCCCCCGCTCTGGCGACAAGCCAGGAGATGCCGCGGTCCTGGAAAGAAGTCGACTGATCATAATAGCCAATTAGGCTCGCAAAGCATGCCGCCTCGATGGTAGGTAGGATGATCCAAATCCACGACCTTGTAAGGCCGTTCGCGCCGCCAAACCAATCGAATGCCCAATAGAACGCACAATAGCTGATCAGGACGGCTAGTGCTAACCTGTGTCTTCTTTTCAGATAACGACGGTATTGGAAGGCGAGCATTCCAAGCGCGAAATCATCATATCGGCCGATTATCGTGAAATAGGCAGCGGACTTTACCTCACCGAGCTGCATGAATAGCCCTATCCGCGCGGAAATCGATATTAACAGGGTGAGCGCAAGCAGAGCGGGATTACGGCGCATGACTACCAGCATAAGCGGCAACAGAACGTAGAAATGCAGCTCGACCGCGATTGACCAACCGCCGTTTGGCCAACTCGGCAGAACCAAGCCCAACGGTAGCGATTTCAGATAGGCGACATAATCACCATGGTGTGCCGCAATGTTGAGCCCAGCGAGGGCCATGGTGACGAGGAGCAACGGTGCCAAGCGCAGCATGCGGTTCCAAAGGAACCAGCCGACCATAATCCGTCGACCGTCGAGCAACTTGGCAAAGATGTATCCGGATAGCGCCATGAACAGCGCGACGCCAGTATGGCCCTCGTCAAATGGCGCGAGGACGAACACGACCGGAGCGCCAGCATAAGCAACCGGTGTCCCATCAGACCAGTGCAGAAAATGCCAGGAGAAGACCAGGAATGCCGCGAGGGCACGGACGTGATCGAGCGCGATCCAATGTTCGCCGGTCGTTGAGCGCACTACACCCCTCCAATGCCGCAGGCCTGCGCGCAAACGACTTCTGGCCTCCTATGATGCGCGGCTGATACCGGCGCCGATCGCCCTTGGAAAGGGTCGTGGCCGAGCCGTCCTGTCGCCAGGACCGAGGATAACACGTCTGCGGGTGGGGGTGTGGAGTCGGGGGAGAGCGCGCCTACGATCGTCGCACTTCTTCAACCGATATGACGAAGTGGAGCTGTGCAGAGCATCAACTAGGCAGCCCGGTCATTTTCGCGCCACGACTCAAAATCTTTTCCATCCCAGCAGGGCCGGGGGAAGCCGGGCTGCGAATTCACCACGTAGACGCTATTTCAAATCGGCGGAGGCGGGGGTTATCGCCGATGGGCAGGTAGACAAAAATCGTCGCTCGGAACCCTCCAGGACTAGTGTAGTGAGCCGCCCGCTGACGAAAGCTCCCGTGTCGATCCCGACCCGATGGGGCAGGTCGACAGGCTCTTCAGTGATGGTATGGCCGTGGACGATGATCCCGTCATGGCTGCCGGAGTGGTCGAGGAATTCCCGACGGATCCAGCGCAGGTCACTTCCCCGCTGCTCATCAAAAGCGATTCCCGGGCGTATCCCGGCATGGACGAACCGATAGTCGCCGATCGAGATGTGATCCCCCAGTCCTGCAAGATACTTCATATGCGCTGGCGGAATATGATGCTGCATCAATGCTGCTAGTTCGGACAGCGCGACATGGTCGTATTCATCCTCGGTCATGCCGTAGCTCAACATCGTCTGCTTGCCCCCCACGCGATCGAACAATCCGAGCGAGGAACGATCGTTCTCCGCGGCGCTGAGAAGAATTTCTTCATGGTTGCCCTTCAACGCGCGGATGTCGACACCCGGAATATCCAGCGTCCGAACGCGTTCCACCACGCCGCAGCTATCGGGCCCTCGATCAACGAAATCACCAAGGAAGATCAGCGTCGTGTCAGCCGGGTCCCGGTGGGCGCGGTCCTCTACGATCAGCGCAAGCATCGCCTCCAGGCAGTCGAGCCGCCCGTGGATATCGCCGACCGCATAAACGCGAGATCCCGCTGGCACTGAACCCAGGGGTCGCGTTTTCGGATTTCGGAAAAAGGATTTCAGGGGCATAGGTGACTTTAACTGCGGGGCAGCGCATATAGGCGTCGGTCGAGGCATCGCCAGTCCTGAATATGGCGACAGAGGGTAAGATGGAGCGTTTGCACGTGGCGGTGATGGTGGCGAGGATCTTATTTCCGTCGACATCCGCACTCGCGCAGACCCGGGAGCGCACGATCCGCTCGGTTGCGGAATTGCAACCAGCCCAAGGCGCCAATGATTCCGAAAGCGCGAACGACGCGCAGCAATTTTGGCAGTGGGAGAGCCGCGCGCGGCGCGAGCGGATCGAGCGTTCCAATCAGACTCATGCCGTCGAACGCAGAGTTACGCCTGACGGCCATGTTCTGATTTCACCGCGGGCTGGACACACGGTGCGAGGAAAGCACTACCGTGGACAGCGCCTCCGAGTGTTTCAAAGGGCGGGAGCAGTAAGTGCCGGTCGGCACTTCGCGGCGCTGCGCTAGGCCGACGGATGTTTGTCGATTCGGTGGTGCCCCGCGTTGGAAGCTTTTGGTCGTGCAGGCGCGCGCGAGCGACCGTGATGCTTGATGATGCACATGGTGGCAGATCGGCAGCTGCAGCAATATGGAGCTGTTTCTCGTGAAATCACGACGGAGCGCGTGGAATCGACTCGTCGTCCAGCTTGGTGGTTGTTTGCTAACTGCGGCGGTAATTCCGTTTTTTATACGCTACCTGACGATCGACGCCGATGCGGTTGGCACGCTTGAGCAGACATTTGTCGGATGCATCGGTGCTATTGTGGTCGGTGTGTGGTTGCTGCGTAACGTCACCACCTATCCGGGGGTCGAGACCGGCGCTTACATTTTGCCCGCGTTCGCGTTGTCTTACTTTGCGCTGTTGATGGTATTTGTGTTCGGCAGAATAGAATATAATCGGCTTACGCTGTCGCTCGCTTTCGCGATCAGCCTGATTTGGCTGTTTTTCGTCCATTTCAAGAGTCAACGGAGCCAGATCTTAAGGATCGGCTATCTGCCCTTGTTTAGCGACACCGAACCGGCTTGCTCGACGGCGGTGGAATGGATCGCGCTGGCGGGGGTTGAGAGCGATTTTTCGACGTTGGATGCGGTGGCGACTGATCTCAGGATCGATTTGCCCGAGGATTGGGATCGCAAGCTGGCCGATCTGGCGTTGGCGGGCGTGCCCGTATTTCACCTCAAACATCTGCTGGAATCATTGACCGGCCGCGTTGAGCTCGAGCATTTGTCCGAAAACAGTTTCGGATCGCTGATCCCTCTGTCAGCGTACCAGTCGATCAAATATGGAATTGATTTTATCACTGCCGTGGTGGCTGCCGCGGTGTTGCTTCCTTTACTGCTCATCGTCGCGATTATCGTTAAATGTTCTTCGCAGGGGTCGATATTGTTTACGCAGTGGCGGATCGGCACGCGGGGTGAGCCGTTCAAGGTTTACAAGTTTCGAACGATGACCGCCTCCCTGAGTTCCGAAAGCGGACGCGAGGCGGCAATGACGAAACTGAACGATACACGAGTGACGCCTGTCGGGCGGTTCCTGCGCAAGACCCGGATCGATGAGTTGCCGCAAATCGTTAATATCTTGCGAGGAGAGATGAGCTGGATCGGTCCGCGCCCCGAGGCCGAGGTGTTGTCGCGCTGGTACGAAAAGGAAATTCCCTTTTACCGCTATCGCCATATAGTCCGGCCAGGGATTGCGGGTTGGGCTCAGGTTAACCAGGGGCATGTGGCGGATGTTGATGAAGTTCGCAGCAAGCTTCATTATGATTTCTATTATATCAAAAACTTTTCGCCGTGGATCGATCTCCTCATCATTGCGCGCACAGTGCGAACCGTGCTTACTGGTTTCGGTTCGAGATGAATTACTCGGGTTGCTGTGCATTGGAGGGGGATTGGTCATACCAGCCTTCGCGGCGATCGACACTCGTCCGTCTTTCGCGGCTTAAATCGCTGACGACAGGACTCTGCCGTGCCCCCGTCTCCACCGCTATTGTGCCGATTACACCGCGAGACCGTTGGAACACTTTTTTTGTTTATCTGCCCGATGGGAAGCTCAGCCCGGCCCAGCGTTATTCGATCGAACGGATTGGAGCGCTGACCGGTGGTACCGCGATTGTCTGTGCCGCGCCGAGCGTCAGGGATGTGCCGGAAGAACTGCTGGCGATGGCCGACGCGATCTACTGGAAGGCGCTGTCCGGATTCGATTTCTCTGCCTATGCGTTAATGCTACGCGCCGTTGCTGAACGATCATCGGGCGCCGATCTTTATCTGCAGAACGATTCGGTGCTGGGTCCGTTTGCCGACGTTGACGAGCTGCTTGCGCGGGCGCCATGGGATTTGAGTGGCTTCATGGGCTCAGCCGCGCTCGAGAACCACATTCAAAGCTACGCCTTTCTGGTTCGCGGCGTCGACGATGCCACCGTCGATCGCCTTGCATCGGTCATGTCGACGCGCTGGGCATGCAATCGCTGGCGCGACGTAGTCAATTTGCAGGAAACTCGGTTCGCACGCGTCGCGGCAGTGGGGATGAGCGTCGGTGCCCTATGGTTTGCGCCGCGTGCCGGTGACGGCGAGATCGGCCTTGCTACAGCAATGAAGCGTAAGCTGGCACGGTCCAGTACCAAACCGGTAATTGCGGATGTAAGAGATCCGACGCTCGTCGCGGGCCTGGAACTGGTCAGCGCGGGATTTCCGTTTCTCAAGAAGTCGCTGTTCGGTCGCAATCGAGCGCTTCAAGATGCCAATGCGCTCGCAGCTTTTCTCGCTGCACAAGCGCACCCGCCAGTCATCGAGGGCGCCAATGACGCTGGCCGATAAGAGCGGTAGTATCGACGTGGTCATCGTTAACTGGAACGCGGGGCCGCTGCTGTTGGCATGCTTGAACTCGGTCGCGACCGCAGCCAGCGACCGCGTCGCCTGCGTCATCGTAATCGACAACGGCTCAACCGACGGATCGGCCGATCTCGATGTTCCCGGATTGCCGCTGACGATCGTTAAGACCGGCACGAATTTGGGCTTTGGCAGCGCTTGCAATTTAGGCGCGGCGATGGGATCGGCCGATTACATATTGATGCTCAACCCCGACACCGAAGTGACGCCGGGTGCTTTCGAGCGAGCGGCGGCGTTCCTTGATTCGGCAGCCAACCACAAGGTCGGCGTGGTCGGTATCCGGTTGGTCGGCCGCGACGGCGTCGCGCAGCGGCATTGCGCCCGTTTTCCGCGATGGTCGACCTTTGTCGGCCATTCGACCGGACTCGCGCATCTCTTTCCCCGGCGCTTTGCACCGATGCTGATGCTGGATTTCGATCATCGTCAGAGCCGCACAGTCGACCACGTCATGGGTGCATTCTACCTGATCAGGCGATCACTGTTTGAGCAACTGGGGGGATTTGACGAGGACTATTTCGTCTATCTCGAGGATCTTGACCTGTCCTACCGGGTCCAGCAGGCAGGGCACAGTATCCGGTATCTTAGCGATGTGCAGGTCTATCATCGACAAGGTGGTACGTCAGAGCAGGTCAAGGCGCATCGACTGTTCTACTCAATGCGCGGTGTAATCACCTATTCGGCCAAGCATTTCAGTCGCGGTGAAGCCGTAATGGTTGCTTTCGCGACATTCTGCGTCGAACCTATCACCCGTACTGTACTGGCAATCGCGCATCGCTCACCGGGGGAAGTATGGGCAACTTGGCGCGGCTTTGCCATGCTGTGGCGTGATGGATACGCCTTATTTAGGCGATTGCGCTTTCCGAATGACTAGCGAACAGCCTCGATGCGGGGTAATGCGCGCGGATGAAGCGTATGGGTCAACGATGAGCGCTCCTTTCGATCGCTGCGGTAAGGGTCTTGGCGGGATGACCCTGTCGTGACAGGCACGCCTGCGTCAACTTCTCTGCCGCGAAGTCGGTTGACCAGCGAGCCCGGCCTGCTGGCGTTCGTGACAAAGGGCTTATTGTTTCTGACGATGGCAGTATGCGTTGTCGTCCCACATTCATTCCAGGTGCCAACTGCCGGCCTGATCCTGGTGACCGCGTTTTTTGCGGTGCTGGGGCTGAAGCGATCACCATGGCTCGATAAGCTAATGCTGACCTATTATGCAGGGACAGCAGTGACCGCATTCTATCTATGGTTGGGCTATACGAACGGTGCGCCCCGTGAAGCGTTCAGTCAGGTTCTGCTCGTCTACATTATTTCGCCCCTCCTCTGGTGGTTAATCGGCGCCTCGCTGATGCAACGAGTAGGACAGGACAAGCTGATTCGCTGGTTGATCTTGCTGACGTGGCTCGCGCTTGCGAGTGTTGTGCTGTTTTTCTATGCTTTTCTCACATTCGGCAAGGATTCTGTGCGGTTCCTGACCGAGGATGCCAACGTCAACGTCCAGGGCGGGTTCGCAGGCGCAAGCATGCTCGTTTATGGATCGCTGATATTTCTGTCTGGAAGCTACTTCGCCGAACCAACGATGGTACGATCGCGGGTCGCCCGGTTGATCTTTCCTGCAGCCCTGATCGTGTGCGCGATCACGTCTGGTCGGTCCGCGTTCATTTTGGCGATTCCAATCGGCGCGCTCGTAGGGTTGGCATTACGTTCAGGTCTCGCGGTGGCGATGAGCGAGGCCGAGCGCAAGCAGACATCGCTATTACCGATCTTGCTGGTCCTCGTTGCGGGGGTTGGAGGACTTATGGTGCTAAGCTTGATCTTCGCGCAGATCGATCTTAGGCTGATCGTGAACCTGTTCTGGGACAAGCTGACCAGTGGTGGCGGCGACGTGCGCGTCGAACAAGCGCGCGCCCTGTGGGAGGGGATCGAGCGGTCCTACGGCCTCGGACAAGGGCATGGCCTTGGAGTGCGTTATCTGCGCAGCGACGAGTTCCCCTGGCGATACGAGTTAATCCCGCTAGCGTCTATGCTGCGGGTTGGGATTATGGGGACGGCAGTCTATCTGTCGCCGTTCATTTTGTACGCGGCGCTGCTCAGTCAGCGTTTCGCGGAGCGTCGCATTACGCGAAATGATATTTACTTTGCCGGCGGATTCTTTTCGGTAGCGGTCGCGGCCTTCACCAATCCCTACATCGAATCGTTCATTTTTCAGTGGATGTTTTTCGTCCCAGTCATCGCGCTCGGGATCGACCTGTTACCAAATCAGGTCCCTCATCGCTCGTAGTCGCACCCGATTGGCTGGCATTGCTGCACCGCCAAGGAATGATGCCGTGCCGGACACTTGGGATCAGTCGATCGCGATCGTCACGAGCATTGCCTATTCGCTTGCAAATTTTCGCGGCCCGCTAATCGAATCGATGATCAGCGCGGGGTTGAGAGTCTATGCGTTGGCTCCCGATTTCGATGACGTGACGCGCGACCAAGTTCGCGAGCTAGGTGCGGAGCCGGTCGACTTTGAAATGGACCGAGCCGGGGTCGGCCCGCTGCGTGATGCCCATGCGTTGCTGGAACTCGTTGGGGTATTTCGCCGTCTACGACCCGACATTGTCTTGTCCTATTTTGTGAAGCCAGTTCTCTATGGCAGCCTTGCTGCGCGCGTCGCCAGCGTGCCGCGCTGCTACGCGCTGGTCGCTGGTCTCGGTTATGTTTTCACCGATGACGGAACGCCACCGACACTGCGCAGGCGCGTAATCAGATGGGGCGTGTCGTTGCTGTATCGCGCGGCGTTCCTCGCGTGCCGAAAGGTGTTCTTTCAGAACGAAGACGACATCGCCGACCTTGTCTCTGCCCGGGTCGTCGCGCCCGGTCGCGTGATCCGCGTAAACGGCACTGGGGTTGATCTTGAACGGATGATCGCCGCGCCTCCGGTAACCGATCCGCCGACGTTCGTGCTCGCGGCCCGCCTGCTTCGACAAAAGGGCATCGTTCAGTATGTCGAGGCGGCACGGATAGTTAAAGCGTCGGGGCGAACTGCTCGTTTTCTGCTGCTCGGCGATGTCGACCTCAACCCCGGCGCATTGCCCAGTGCCTTGGTGAAGCAATGGTCGGACGAGGGGCTTGTAGAATGGCCGGGACACGTCAACGATGTGCGACGGTGGGTCGAGGCGTCGAGCGTGTTCGTCCTGCCATCCTATTATCGCGAAGGAGTGCCGCGAAGTACGCAAGAGGCGATGGCGCTCGGTCGTGCGGTCATCACGACCGATTCGACGGGTTGTCGCGACACCGTGATCGATGGTGTCACCGGATTTCTGGTTCCGGTGCGCGATGTAGGAGCCCTGGCATCGGCAATGATGCGCTTCGTCGACGAGCCAGATCTCATCGCGACGATGGGTCGTGCCAGCAGAGCGCTGGCCGAAGAGCGGTTCGATATCCGCCGGATCAATCGCGAGATGCTCGATGCGATGGGAATCATCGCTGGTGGCAGTCCCAGTTAATCGAACCGATCCGGGCGATGAGATACAATCGATCTTCCAGGATGCGCGGTCAAAGCCCCTCGCGACCCGACCCAATCTGACCTGACTTCGGCGCTCCTTCGATCAGCTATGACGCAACGCGCGGCCGCCTACATAACCGTCAATGATCGCGTGGTCGGGCACCAAGTCGAGCATCCGGCGGCGCCCGAGTATATATGTGCAACTTGCCCCGTCCATCGCCTGCGGCTTGTCCTTCAGCAGATGGTCAAGATATTTTATCCAACCGAAGGCCACGCGGCTGGCGGCGCGGGCTACCTGGCGCGCGCGTAGACTCGAGGGGAATGCGACCAAGAAGTTCTCGATCGCCCATACGAGGCTGGTTGCCGGGCCCGCCACCATTCCAACTTCTATCGGGTCGAAACCATTAAATAGTCGGCGATGGCCAGACAGAGTGTAGCGGGTAAAATCATACGCTCCCTCATGAACCTGCTGCATGAAGGGGAGTTCGGAATATAAAAGCCCACCTGGACGCACGACCCTCGATATCTCCTGAGCGGCGCGCTCAGGATAAAGCACGTGTTCGAGTACCGCTGTTGTGATGACCGCATCGAAGCTTGCATCGCCAAACGGGAGATCGTGCGCATCGCAGAAGAGGTCGACAGTCGCAGCGACATCAATATCACAATAGACAATGGTGCGCGTATCACCCAGCCGCGGCCCGAGCCACGACCGCTGCGTCCCCGCACCCACCACCAGAACCCGCGCGCTACAATCAAGCATCTTGGCCAAGCGGTCGATCATCGGATCTACCGAGAGGTTGACCGAGGGTTGCGGTACATAGCGTGCCGCGGTTCGCCGCGGCATGCCTGCATCATTCACCGCCAGATAAGACGAAGGCTGGAACACGCAATTGTCAGGACGGATCATGATTGGGCGGCCATCACTGATGGCATAGTTCGTCCTGCACGCGATGCAGGTACAACCCGCGGTCGACGCCTCGACCGCGCCCTCGTGGCACGTCGGACAAACCAACAGCGCGCGTAATTTTTCCGGCACCATGTTCATGGGGCGCGTTTCGAGGCGATCCCGATCGGAGTCAAGGAGCGGGTGAACGCCGATCTTATCAAGCCGAGGCTCTCTGAGCCCGATCGGTATAGCCTATAGTCGCAGCCCCGTTTCGGTCGTATGGACCGCGCCATGTGTGGGATTGCGGGATACTGGACGACCCAAGGCGGCGAAGCGAGCGCGATGCACCGCATCTTGGGGCAAATGACCGGTGCCATTGCTCACCGCGGACCCGACGACAGCGGTACGTGGGTCGATTCAGCGGCGGGAATTGGCCTTGGCCATCGGCGGTTGGCGATCATCGACTTGTCCCCAGCAGGACATCAACCGATGCTGTCGCCATCGGGGCGATACGTCACGACGTTCAACGGCGAGATCTATAATTATACTGCATTGCGCGCTGATTTAGAAGCGGTGGGTGCGGCACCTGCATGGCGGGGACACTCGGATACCGAAGTGATGGTGGCGGGCTTTGAGCATTGGGGCATTGAGGCCACGCTAGCGCGCTGCAACGGAATGTTTGCGCTAGCCGTCTGGGATCGCCGCGAACGCGTCTTGCTGCTGGCGCGCGACCGCTTGGGTGAGAAGCCACTTTATTACGGACGGATGGGCGGCAGCTTTCTATTCGCATCGGAACTGCGCGCGATCGAGGCACATCCCGAGTTCGATGGCCAGATCGATCGCGGCGCGGTCGGGGCGTTTCTGCGGTTCGGGTATGTCCCGGCTCCGCACGCAATCTGGCACGACATCGCCAAACTCCCGCCCGCCAACATCGTGCGGATTACCGACGGCGGCAGGACGGTTGGTGCACCCCAACCCTACTGGCGGCTCGAAGATGTCGCAAAACATGGGATCGCTGAACCGCTGACCGACGTCGCTGCGGCAACAGACCGGCTCGATGTGTTGCTACGTGACGCGGTGGGCCTGAGGATGATCGCCGATGTCGGCTTAGGCGCGTTTCTGTCGGGCGGCATCGACTCTTCGTTAATCGCAGCGTTGATGCAAGCGCAGTCGGCCCACCCGATCAAGACGTTCACGATCGGTTTCGACGATACCCGCTTCGACGAAGCACCACATGCACGAGCGGTTGCCAACCATCTGGGGACAGACCACACTGAATTGTATGTCGATGCAGCGACGACGCTCGACATCGTTCCGCAACTGCCATTGATCTGGGACGAGCCTTTTGGCGATTCGTCGCAAATTCCGACGTTCTTGGTCAGCCGATTGGCGCGGTCGGCGGTAACGGTCAGCCTGTCCGGGGACGCCGGCGACGAACTATTCGGTGGTTATAACCGATATCTGACCGCAATGCAGATCGCTGACCGGGCGAGTCGTGTTCCTGCCCCGTTTCGCAGCGCCATCGCGAGACTACTCAGCGCCCGCGCGACGAAGCAGGTGGCGGAAGCCGTCAATGCGCGTCTACCGACCCGGCTACGTCATTTGGGCCTGTCGGATCGGCTCGGCAAGGTCGCGATGACGATCGCCGACCCAGACCCGATCGCGATGTACCACCGACTGGTGTCACATCACGCCGACCCTGCGTCGATGCTCGTCCACGGCGAGCCCTATCCCGGCGTGCTCGGGATCGTATCTCCATCCTTGGGCGATCACCGCGCCGCAATGATGTACCTCGATACGTTGACCTATCTGCCCGACGACATCCTGACGAAGGTCGATCGCGCAAGCATGGCGGTTGCGCTGGAGGCCCGAGTGCCATTTCTCGACCACCGCGTCGTCGAATTCGCCTGGTCGCTACCGATGGCCGCGAAGATCGATCGCGGGGTAGGTAAGAAAATCCTCCGCGATGTTCTGATGCGCTATGTGCCGCGTAACCTGGTCGAACGGCCTAAGATGGGCTTCGCGGTCCCGGTGGCGACCTGGTTGAAGGGACCGCTGCGTGACTGGGCAGAAGCATTACTAGACCCGACCCGGCTGGCCGAAGACGGCATCCTCGATGGGAACCGGGTACGCGCAATGTGGGACAATAATCTGGCCGGGCGGGGTGCGTACCATACTCAATTGTGGGACGTCCTGATGCTTCAAGCATGGCGTGAGGCGCGAGCCAATGACGGGTCGCCACCGGCGCTTACGGTATCGTCAGATCTCGTCGATGCGTAGAACGGCGCGTGCAACGGTGAAGCGACCGATCGACTCGATCGCGCTCGTAACGAGTATCGCCTTTTCTCTTTCCAATTTTCGCGGGCCGCTGATCGCCAGCTTCGTGGCGGCGGGAATCAAGGTTTATGCGCTGGCGCCTGATCACGACGAAAAGACTCGTGCGGCGATGATCGCGCTCGGGGCGGAACCGGTTGACTTTCATCTCGAACGTGCGGGGACGCGGTCGTTCGTCGACCTAAATGATGCGAGGCGACTCTACGGCCTTCTTCGCAGGCTTCGCCCTGACGCCGTGTTCAGCTATTTCATCAAGCCAGTAATTTATGGTAGCATTGCCGCGCGCCTAGCGGGGATTGGACGACGTTATGCGCTCGTTGCTGGGCTTGGATACGTCTTCACGGCCAATGGTGATGAACGCCTGCTCGGACGACGTATAATGGCGGCGCTGGTGTCGCGATTGTACCGCGTCGCGCTCCGGTCGTGCGACCGCGTCTTTTTCCAGAATCAGGACGATATTGATCAGTTCATCAACAGGGGCGTCATCGATCGAGATCGCGTCGTCCGGTTGAATGGAACCGGGGTCGATCTCACGAGGTTCGCGGTGACGCCGCCGGTGCTGCAGCCCATAACCTTTCTGTTGATGGCGCGATTGCTGCGAGAAAAGGGGATTTACGAATATGTCGCGGCGGCGCGGATCGTTCGGCATGCGAATCCGAAGGCACGGTTCCTCCTGTTGGGCGATGTTGACGACAACCCCGGATCGATCGACCGTACCACTGTCGAGGCGTGGGCAGCAGAGGGCGTGATCGACTGGCACGGCCATGTCGACGACGTCCGGCCCTGGATCGCGCAAAGCAGCGTTTACGTACTACCGTCCTATCGTGAAGGCATGCCGCGCAGCACCCAAGAAGCGATGGCGATGGGCCGGCCGGTCGTGACGACCGATGCGCCGGGGTGCCGCGATACCGTCCGCGAAGGCGTCAACGGATTTAAGGTGCCAGTCCGCAGCATCAAACTGCTCGCTGCGGCGATGCAGCGGTTCCTTGACGATTCGTCGCTCGTCGAGACGATGGGCGCGGCGAGCCGGGCAATGGCTGAGGAACTGTTCGATGTTCACCGGATCAACGCTATCATCCTCGCGACGATGGAGATCGACCGCACGGCGGTGCTCAGCGATCGTGTCGCTGGCGATA
Organism: Sphingomonas oligophenolica; assembly: GCF_006438955.1. Classification (GTDB taxonomy): domain Bacteria; phylum Pseudomonadota; class Alphaproteobacteria; order Sphingomonadales; family Sphingomonadaceae; genus Sphingomonas; species Sphingomonas oligophenolica_A. The sequence continues at coordinate 14,532 of NZ_RCZK01000017.1, forward strand.
TCGGAGTGGATGTTGCCGACGGCTTCGTCCAAGGCGCTGCGTCCAACCGCTGACAAGAGACGCGAATATGACATCGATCGAGCTATCTCCCGCGCTTGCCGCACGGGCGAGCGCTGCAGACACGTTGTGGCTGGTGACGGGTGCCGCCGGCTTTATCGGCTCCAATATCGTCGAAACGCTGATCCGGCTTGGCTGCAGGGTGCGCGGTCTCGACAATTTTGCGACCGGATTCCACGCCAATCTCGACGAGGTCGCGCGTGCGGTCGGTCCGGCAGCCTGGGCGCGGATGGAGGTGGTCGAGGCTGACATTCGCGACCGCGACGCCTGCACCGCCGCCGTGGCGGGGGCGGGTATAGTGCTTCATCAGGCGGCACTCGGATCCGTCCCCCGATCAGTCGACGACCCAATCACGAGCAACGAAGTCAACGTCGGCGGGTTCATCAACATGCTCGATGCGAGTCGACGGGCGGGGGCCCGATTCGTGTATGCGGCATCGAGTTCGACCTATGGGGACGAGCCGAGTCTGCCCAAGATCGAGCAACGGATCGGACGTCCCCTGTCACCATACGCAGTGACCAAGGCAGTGAATGAAATCTATGCCGAGGTGTTTGCCCGAACCTATGGTTATCGCGCCACCGGACTGCGCTATTTCAATGTATTCGGTGCGCGGCAGAGCCCAAATGGCGCCTATGCCGCCGTCATCCCCGCTTGGGTGCAAGCGATGATCGCCGATCAACCGCTACTGATCAACGGCGATGGCGAGACGTCGCGTGACTTTACCTATGTTGGCAATGTGGTCCAAGCGAACTTGCTCGCGGCGCTCGTCGACGAGCCCAGCAGCGCCGACGTGTACAACGTCGCAACTGAAGCGCGGACCAGCCTAAATCAACTAGTGGAATTGCTGCGGGAAGCGCTGGCCGAGCTCGGCGTTCGTTATTTGCGAGCACCCGACCACGGCCCCGAACGCATCGGCGATGTCCGGCATTCGCTCGCTAGTGTCGCCAAAGCTCGCGAACGGCTTGGCTATGCGCCTACGCACGATCTGAAGGCCGGGCTCGCGGCCGCGATGCCGTGGTATGTCGCCGCACTTTCCGAAAAAGGGTTATAATGAAGAACGATACTGAACGGCTTGCGGTGATCGGCCTTGGCTATGTTGGACTACCGGTCGCGGTCGCGCTCGCCGGCGCGTTTGAGCATGTCGTGGGGTTCGATATATCGCAAGCCCGGATTGCGGCACTACAAGCGGGAATTGATGTCACCGGTGAGATTGAGAGCGCCGATCTGACGGCATCGACGCTGCGCTTGGCAGGCCAGGAGTCGGTGGCACTGTTGGACAAGTGCAATTTCTTCATCGTCACGGTGCCGACCCCCATAGACGCGGATCATAACCCCGATCTCGGACCGGTACGATCGGCATGCCGGTTAATCGGTCCCTATTTGCGGCGCGGCGCGGTCGTAGTGTTCGAATCGACCGTCTATCCCGGTGTTACCGAGAACATTTGTGGCCCCTTGCTCGAGGAGGTGTCGGGCCTCGTTCGCGGTACAGACTTCCACCTCGGTTATTCCCCCGAGCGAATCAATCCCGGCGACCGTGAGCATCGCCTTGAATCGATTGTGAAGGTAATCGCCGCAGAAGACGAGGCCACACTTGCACGGCTCCGTACGGTCTATGGCGCGATCGTAATGGCGGGCCTTCACGAGGCACCAACGATCAAGGTGGCGGAAGCGGCAAAGGTGATCGAGAATACCCAGCGTGACCTCAATATCGCGTTGATGAACGAGTTGGCGGTGATCCTAGATCGGATGGACGTGCGCACCGCCGATGTACTGGCGGCCGCCGGGACGAAGTGGAATTTCCTGCGCTTCAGCCCGGGGCTGGTCGGCGGCCACTGTATCGGTGTCGATCCGTATTACCTAACGCACGCGAGCGAGGCGCTGGGATACAAGCCGCAAGTTATACTTGCAGGACGGCGGATCAATAACGGGATGAGCGCATTTGTCGCCGGTAAGACATTGGAGTTAATGAATGCCCCGGTGGGCGAAAAGGCTCCGCTGGCGCGACGGGTTGGCGTGCTGGGCTTGACCTTCAAGGAGAATGTCCCTGACCTTCGCAATTCGAAGGTTCCCGACCTGATTGCCGAGTTGCGGCGCAACGGTGCCGACGTTGTGGTGCATGATGCGATGGCAGATCCCGCGGAGGCGACGGAGGAGTATGGCATCGAGTTGGTAAATGCCGACAATTTCGGCACGCTGGATGCGGTGATCGTTGCAGTCCCGCATGCGGCTTACGGATCGCTCGCTTATCGTCTGATCGAGACTAGCGGCGCTCGAGTCGTAGTCGATATTCGATCCATTCTAGATCGGGCGCGCTTGCCTGAGGGGATCGTATATTGGTCGCTCTGACGCGGCGCGCGCCGATCAGCGGTAAGCAGCCGCAACCTGGGCTGCGCTACCCGCCCGCGGATTCAGCGGGGTAAGGCTTTCGGCGTCGGGCCGTTTGAGCCGCTCGCGTACTTGTCGAGCAACGTCGAGCACTAGGCCGGGCGTGACTGCGCGGGCGCGCGTACCGGCCAGGCTCGCGAGGCTGTGGACGCGCGCAGCGTTCGCAATGGGCTTGTCCGTATCGCCATTGGCGGCGCTTTCCCACTCGACCGCGTAATCGCTCTGCTGCGGCGGCCGCGTGAACGGCGTGACGTTGGTGAGCCGCTCTGCGATGACGAAGATGTAAGTCGGCATCCGCCAGCCATTATAGCCTACCCGGCGGCGCATCCGCTCAGGATCGCGCACCATCAGCCAGGATCGCTCGGTGAAAACCGGCGCCAGAAACAGGCCCCGGATCGCATAGCCGTTTTCGGGCGACAGCGTCCGGAAGAAGAATTCGGGGCTGAACTGGTAGAAGCCGTGTCCCATTTCGTTATTAGACGGTACTGACACAATCAGGTGGCCACCGACGCGCGGCAGCTTCATGTATGAGGCTAGCGCGGTAGGGCAGTTGAACACGTGCTCCAACGTGCCTCCGTCGAAGACGAGCGAGAACCTGCCCTGATGCTCTTCGGCAAGTGGCGCGTTGAGATCGTGGATGACGCTCGCGCCCTCATAATCGGATATATCCATCGCCGCGATCCGGCGCGCGCCGAGCTTCGTGAAGATCGCGGTGCTGAACGGATCAGGCACCCCCGCGATCGCACCGCATTCGCCATGGCCCAGCGGTGTGTCGAAGTCAGCGAACGCTGATGCCACCTGGTCCTCGCGAACCATCATATTCTGGCGCCCGATCGTCAACGTATCGGCAAAGTCGATCCCCAGTTCCCTGGCGAGTAGCAACAGCCTGATCGACTGGATTTCGATTCCCATCCGGATTCCTCAACAAGTCGCGGGTGCGTCGTCGCGCGGTCCTTAGGACAAGCGGTTGCGGGGGAGAAGGCGGTTTTGCATCATGTCCGTGAAGCGCCGAATCTCGTCGAATAGCGGATGCGCGGTGAGCCGGAGCGCCACGAGCCAGAACAACCCTCCAGCGCCGACGCTGGCAGCGATAAGGGGAAGCGGCGTCGTCGCGGACCAGCCGGTGAAGATCATCAAACCCGCCGCCGGCACGATCGTGACTGCCGCGACGATCGCGTTCACGCCAAATATCCGCGACAGCGCGCCGTGCCTGATCTGCGCCAGGCGCTTGATTTGAGGAACGTAGAGAAACGCGCCCAGCACGATTTCACCCAGTCGCCCGATCGCGGCGGCTTCAAGGCTGAACATGCAGCCGACCGTGAAGAAGGCGAACCCGCAGACCGATCGAAACAGTTCGTAGCGAGTCTGTTTGTCGAGTTCGTCGCGAAGCACGAACAATTCGTAGCTCATCGCAAACAGCATCGCGATCGCCTGCGCAACCATCAGGATCGCCAAGGGCAACGCCGCGCCGAGCCATTGCGAACCGAACAATATCTGGACGGCGGGGCGTGCGAGGATGCCGATTCCCAGCAGCAATGGCCACATCACCGCTAACGTGATCTGTAGACCATGGAGGTACGTCGGCCGCAGATCGCCGGTGGAGCGATTATCCGCGGCAAGCTTCGCAAGCAACACGCGCGCCGCAGATCCAAAGATGTTCGCGTAGACGACGTTGTAAATCGTGCTGGCGCGCGAATAGATGCCGAGCGCCGGCAAGCCGAGCAGCCGCCCCATCGCGATCTCCGACATCCTCATTGCCAACATCGAAAAGCCGCCGATCGACATCACGCGCATTCCGAACGCGGCCATGTGCCGCCATCCCTCTAGCGTCGGCCGCACGCGTAGATAACCTGGCGCAGCGATGTTCGCACCGATCGCGCCGATGAGCGCGAAGGCGATAGCGCCGTAACCCGCGCTGAGATAGCTCGCGCCCATCATTGCAGTCCCGATCGTGACCGCCATGCTGCCGATCGAGCGGAGCGTGAGGACGGTCGAGATCGGTTTGAATCGCATCTCTCGCTGCATCATCGCGACGGGGAGAAGCTCAAACACGCCGATCAGCGGCACAACCGCAAGCAGACGGAGAACCTGCCCGACCCCGCCCCCCCCAAAGACGGGGACCGCCGCGAAGCTGAGGGCGATCGTGACGCCGGAAAGCAGCACCGCGAGCAACGCGTTGATCGTGAACGCCGAACCCAGATGGAGGGGGGACAGCCGCTCTTCACGGGTGATATACGTGCCAAGTCCGAACGCGGCGGCGACCTGAAGGATGCCGTTCACGGCGAGCCCTATCGCGTAGATACCCATTTCTCGCGGACCGAGTATCCTCGCGAGCACCACCGTTGCCAGCAACAATGAGCTGACCGAGAGCGCCTGCCCAAGCAAGGACCAGAAGAAAGCACGGCGCACCGACATCACGACGTCCTTGGTGGATGAAATCGGTCGGACCTGCTATGGTCCATGCTCGACAGCCGCTGCCGCGCCGTGGCCCGATCGACGATGGCTGACCCTCCCTACGACACGGGACGCGCCGTACCGGAAGCCTTGCGGGTCGACAAGTCGTGCATCGACCATGTGCTTGCGATTAGGAGAGGCGCTCGGCTATGGCCCGGCGGCACGCCGTGAGCCGATCCGGTGGCGATGCCGCGCATCGTCGTTTCGGAACGGCCGGAGACCATTTTGCCGATCCGAAAGTTCATTCAGGAACGTGTGCTGGCGCGGCTTCCTCGCCGGGCGAGCCGCTATGGCTACGACATCCTGCGATGGTGGGACAGGCGCGCGATCGGGGGGGATGAATCGGGGCAGCCCGTCGCGGTGCTCGCCACGCATGACCTCAGCCGCAGCGGCGCCCCTTGGGTCGTGCTCGAGATAGCGACGACGTTGCAGGCGGCGGGCTATGCCGTGACCCTGGTGTCGATGGCCGACGGCCCCATGCGCGACGATTTCGAGGCTATCGGCATCAACGTTCTTATCGACTGCTACCCCACTGTGCGAAAGGGCTATTTGGCCCGGCTGGCGGCGGTCGCGGACATCGCAATCGCCAACACGGTCGTGACCGCGCCGATCGTTGCGGCATGGGCGCCACATGTCGTTACCGCCTGGTATCTGCACGAGATATCGCTGCTCGAGGCGATGCTGGCCGACGGGTCGATTGCAGCGCCGCTTGCGGGGGCGACGAGCATTTGGGCGGGAAGCGAAATGTGTGCCCGGATCGTGCGACCAGTGCGTCCGGATGTCGCAGTGTTTCCCTATGGCATGGCTCCGATCGGCGCCCCCGCGTCACCCCGCGCGCCCGGCCGCTATCGCATCGCGGTCTTCGGATCGATTGAGCCGCGCAAGGGCCAGGATTTTGTCGTCGATGCGGTCGTGTTGCTCGACGACGTGCTGCGCCGCAAAGTCAGTATCGATTTCTATGGACGCGTGCTCGATGCGGACTTCGCGCGCGCGATCAAGGCGAGGGCCGAACCCTATCGAGCGATCCGATTTATGGGTGAGGTGGACCGGACCGCGTATCTCGATGCGTTGCGCGGCGTCGACGCGGTGCTGGTCAGTTCGCGAGACGACACGCTCCCGCTGGTGTCGATCGACGCCTTGAGCGCAGAGAGGGTTTTGATGCTTGTGCCCAGTGTCGGCACGACTGCATGGTTGAATGACGATGTCGACTCACTGATCGCGCAGGAAACTAGCGCGAAGGGAATCGCGGGACTGATTGCCCGCGCGGTCGAATCGAGCGATCGGGCCAGTGGAATGGGCATGGCGGCACGCAGGGTGTTCGACCGAGAGTTTTCGCAAGCCGCGTTTCGTACAAAGTTGCTGACGGAACTGGACCGGGCGTCGAGTGGGGTAGGGGACGACAGATGACGCTTGCCGGTAAGACTTGCGTCGTCCTGGGTGCGGGCGGCTTTATCGGCGTGAACGTCTGCGCGGCGTTAACCGCAGCGGGCGCCAGCGTTCGCGGGTTCGGCAGACGTCCGCGCTTCGCCGCCGCGCCGCGCGTCGATGACTGGATCGAGGCCGAATTCGGCGACAACGCAGCGCTTGGCGACGCGCTGCGCGGTGCGACGCACGTCATTCATCTACTCGGCGGGAGCAATCCAGTCATCCACAACGCCGCACCCGTCAACGAGGTCACCGCCAACATTATTCCCTCGGTCGGCCTGCTTGAGGCTTGCCGTGCGGAAGGGGTAAGTCGCGTCGTCTTCCTGTCGTCCGGCGGCACGGTCTACGGCCCTAACGCGCCTGTCCCGACCGGCGAGGGCGCGCTGACCGATCCCATCTCCGCCTATGGGATCGGCAAGCTGGCGGTCGAGAAATATCTCGGTCTGTTCCACTATCTCCATGCTCTCGATTATCGCGTGTTGCGGGTTGCCAATCCGTTTGGACCCTATCAAGTATCCGGGCGCGGACAGGGGTTCATCGCGCAGGCGATGCAGCGCGCGATCGACGACAGACCGATCGAGATCTGGGGCGATGGCTCGGTCGTTCGCGATTTCATCTACATCGATGATGTCGCCGAAGCGGTGGTCTGCAGCGTCGCCGATACGGGCGATGCGCGGCTGTTCAATATCGGCTCGGGCAAGGGCCGGTCGCTGCTCGAAGTGATTGCCGCGATCGGGGAGGTTGTGGGACGCTCGCCGATCGTCAATTTCCGGTCAGCACGAGCCGCCGACATCCCGGTCAGCGTTCTCGACATCGAGCGTGCGCGTCACCGCCTCGGTTGGGCGCCCAAGAGCGACTGGACACAATCGCTGATATCGACGCGTGACTGGCTCCTGGCCAATCCGGTTGCTCGGTCCCAGCTTTGATCGTGGCCCGCCCGGTTCAATCGACTCGCGGTATTGGCCTCACCCGTCTCGATCTTGCTCCACTTTCCATACATCATCCATACCCAATCCTTGGCAGCGCCGAATAGGGGCGCAAGAACGTCCGGATACGTGAGCCTACCACGACGCGCGGATCATAAACCCAGTGTCGGGCCTTTATCGAGGATACCGTGTCCGGTGCGGTTGGCGCGCGCGGTCACACTGCCTCGATCGACCTTGGCATCGTGAAAGATTGTCACCGCCTCGGTCCCGCGGCCGCTAGGGGAGGAGAAGCGGTTGTCGACGATGTTGATCTTTCGCATCACTCCCTCGACGAAGCCGATCGCAATACCCAATCTGCCATCTGTTAAGCCACAATCGACGAACCGGTTTCCCGTGATGTCTAGCCCGTCGACCGATCGCACCCACACCGCATAACCCTGTATAGTGCCATCCCGCTCGAAATCGTTGTTGCGGACCGATACCGCAGCGTTCGTCGCCTGATAGCCCAATTCTGCCATCTCGCCGCAGTCAATGAAGCTGTTTTGCGCGATTGTCAGGCCGCGAATACCTTGTACCAAGAACGGCTTGACGCATTGAGACACCTGATTGGAAAGGATATCGATCGCGTAGGGCCTGTCGCTCGTGACCGCGCCAGAGTCGCGGTAGCCTGATGCGGAAAAACCACCGTGCCGCCGTTCAACGATATTCTCTTCGATACGGATCGCATGCTGTGGTGTGTGGACGGCGTCGTTCGGTTGCAACGTCACCGCCACGGCGTAGCCTCCGCCGCCCACAAAGCGGTTGTCCCGGATGACGATGTTGCGGATGATCGCGAATCCGTTCGGCTCGGGTTCCAAGTCAATCGCACCGGGCATTGGCGGGCCCGTCGCCGAGTCCATCGGATCCGCTGCGCCCTTGCCACCAACGCGTGTGACGTTCTCGAAACGGCATCGTTCGATGAGCAGACCGTCGCAATCGAGGATAGATATGCCATTGCGATTGTTCGCATCGACGCCGTCGAAGTGGCAGTCCCGGACCGCAACATCAAGATTGTGTCGCTCGTTCGCCTGCACCGTCGATGACCCGACGTAAAGCCCATCGCCGCGGAAACCGCGAAAGCCTACGCGGTCGATTTGCGCACCAGTGACGCCACTTAGCATGACCAAATAGCTGAATTCGCTAAATCCCCGCGTCACTACCTCGTCCTCGAAGGTCAAGTCGCTGATTGCGATTCCGGTTAGATTGCGGGTCGTATCGGCCGAGCCACTGTCGGCGTAGAGGATGAAGGAGTTCGCCCGGACATAGGAGCGTGCGATGATTGTGCGATCGATCCCGTCGCCGGTGAGCTTGAATCCGGATGGTAAATTGTCGTCACCCACGCTGCCGATCACGTAACGCCCGCCGGTTCCGGACCCCCGAGCCGCTGGGGCGTGAATTGGTAGCCCCGTCGAGATCGCACGATGAAGCGCATCGGTATCATCGCGATCGCCCGAGCGACGAAAATCGGGGAGCATTGCGACGTCACCGACCACCAGCGACTTGCCCAAACAGGAGGGCAGCATCGCTGCGCCCGCGACGCCGGTGCCGAACAGGCGTACAATTTCACGCCGCGTGGCGTTAAACTGGCTCATGGGCACGATTTCCTTGGTTCAGGCAGCCTCTGTCAATACGGGCTCCCAGTTGCTAGGACACGGTCTCCCGTGAACCTCGATTGAACGTCGCAAGCCATGGATAATAAGCGCGCAATATCGCTCGCCGGGCGCCATATTGCGCTGTTCACGCGCTATGGCGGTGCCGGCCCGAGCAGCCGGTTACGATTTTATCAATATAAAGCGGCGCTGGAAGCCGCAGGAGCGCATGTTGTTGTCGAGCCGTTCTTCGACGATCGCTATGTCGAGGGTTTATTCGCGACCGGCAAACGATCGCGCGCAGCGATTGCGAAGGGCTTCCTCAGGCGGGCCGCGGCGGTCGCACGCGGGGGGCATGACCTGATATGGGTTGAGAAAGAGGTCTTTCCCTTTCTGCCCGGCGTATTCGAGCGGGTGTTTCATGGGCGCGGTATTCCCTATGTCGTCGATTACGACGACGCAATTTTCCACAGCTACGATCTGGCTGAGTCTCGGATCGTCCGGACGATGCTTGGACGCAAGCTCGATCCGTTGCTCGCAGGTGCGGCGCTGATTACCGCGGGCAATTCGTATCTTGCGGATTATGCTCGCGCGCATGGCGCGACGCGCATTCTCACGGTGCCGACCGTCGTCGATACCGCGCACTACCCGGCGACGCCGCCGCTTGACGATGGAGAGATTCGGGTAGGGTGGATCGGAACACCCGGCAACGCGTCTTATCTTAAACCAGTGATAGAGGCGCTCAATCGGATTGGTGACCGCTTGCCGGTGAGGTTGCTCACGATTGGTGCCGGGGAGTTCCCCACTCTCGCCGTGCCACATGAGCGTTACGAATGGTCGGCGAAGACCGAATCTGCGCTACTTTCGCGGATAGACATTGGTGTGATGCCGCTCGTCGACAGCCCGTGGGAACGCGGCAAATGCGGCTTCAAGCTAATTCAATACATGGCCGCCGGTCGTCCCGTGATTGCCTCGCCGGTCGGAGTTAACGCGGCAATCGTGACCCCCGATGTCGGATTGCTAGCGACAAGTGTCTACGACTGGGCAGATCGGATCGCGCAGTTGGCAGAAGATGCGTCCGCGCGTGCGGCAATGGGTGCCGCGGGACGGCGGGCGGTTGCGGAACACTATTCGCTTGACGCCCTTGCGCCCGTGATCGTCGGCGCTTTCGCTGATCTGCTCGGCAGTGCTGGCGATCCGCGCACGATCATTGCCATGCCCGGTGCTGCGTCTTAATGGCTAGTGCATACCCTTTCGCTGGAGTTAAACTGCGTGTCCGTCATCCTCCTTGAACTTAACGAGGTCAATTTCGATTTCATCCAAGCCTATGTGGCGAAAGGTGAATTACCGACTTTCGCGCGGCTGATCGCGCGGCACGGCATCCAGGAAACAGAATCCGAGGATCATTACGAGGAACTTGAACCCTGGATCCAGTGGGTTAGTGCGCATACCGGCATGACGCTGGCCGAGCATGGGGTGTTCCGTCTTGGCGACATCGTCGATCGCCCGGACATTAACCAAATCTGGGAGGTGCTTGAGCGGCAGGGCGTCGGCGTCGCAGCAATGAGCCCGATGAATGCGGTCAATCGGTGTAGCAGGACCGATTTCTTTGTGCCCGATCCTTGGACCCCCACGCCGGCAACCGCGCCGGCGGCGGTCCTCCGGCTATATGGCGCCCTAGTAAAAGCGGTGAACGACAACGCCGAGGGAGAGCTGGACGGAAAGTCATTGTTCAACTTACTTGCTGGTGTCGTAATCTATGCTCGGCCCATCAATTATTTTCGCTACGTCGCTCTGGCGGTGCAAGCGGCTCGTGGTTCGAAATGGGTGAAGGCGATGTTTCTAGACTTGTTACTGGTCGACGTCTTCATGCGCGTGATAAAGTCAAGCAAGCCAGGCTTCTCGTCATTGTTTCTGAATGCTGCGGCGCATATTCAGCATCATTACATGTTCAATGCTGAAGTCTATGATGGGCCGAACTCAAATCCAGACTGGTACGTCGATTCGGAAACGGATCCAGTTTTCGCGGTTTATGCCCTTTACGACCGTATCGTCCGTCAGATTGAACGGGCGTTTCCAGCCTCGCGCATAATGCTGGCCACCGGGCTCCATCAAGAGCCATATTCTGCTCCAACATACTATTGGCGACTACGCGACCATGCCGCATTTTTGAGCGCTACGGGCGTCCCGTTTGAACGCGTTGAACCCCGCATGTCACGTGACTTCCTGATCTACTCGCGCAATGCGGAACAATCAATTGTGGCTGAAGAGGCGCTGGCGCGGATTACTACGCAGAAAGGTGAGGCATTATTTGACGTAGACAATCGAGGGGACACGATGTTCGTGACACTTGTTTGGCCGCATGACATCGGTGAAGAAATGGTAATATATACTGACGGAACGGCTCTTGGGCCATTACGCCCCTATGTCAATTTCGTTGCAATCAAGAACGGTGGCCACAATGGCATCGGTTATTTCATAGATACTGGCGCTACGAGCCCCGCGGCGGGGAGGTTTCGACTAACCGAGATGCCCTTGAAAATAGCTGCTGCGTGCAACGCCGAATGGCACCCCTCCACATGAGGCATATTTAATGAATACAGACTGAGGTCTGATCTACGTGTTTCGTGTGGATCCGATAGGGCACGGCTTTCAGCAGGTGTTCTATGAACTTGCACGCGTCCGCCGGCCAGCCCTGTCGACCAGTTGGGGGACGTCAAGCTTCGCTGGTGCGATCGATGCCAACGAACATGGAGAGCTTGCCCTATGGCAGTCTGAGCCTCGGCGATATCCACGTGGAAGAAACCGATTGGGTAGCGCTCGAAGTGCTGGCGCTTCGGCCCTTCGACTTCGCTCAGCACAGCCTTATCGCCCTCGATGTCTGGCAGACGGGAGACACCATGACGCTGAGACATTGATGCAGCGCTGAGCGCTTCAGATGAGGGATCGATTGACGTGACCCCCGTCTTTCATCCAGCGGCAACCAGAGACTGACCGATGTGAGGGTCCCCCGGTTTCTCCTCCAGTTCGAAGGCGAGCTTCCGGCGTTCATTCGGTTGCCTTTGCAGCCGCGGCAGCTGCAGCCGCGGCAGCAGCATATTCGATTGGCGTCAGCCAGCCAAGCGATGTGTGAGGACGGCTCTCGTTGTAGTCCCGCCGCCAGGACTCGATCTTGGTCCGGGCGTCCTCGAGCGACAGGAACCAGTGCGTGTTCAGGCATTCGTCGCGCAGCCGACCGTTGACTGATTCCACGAACGCATTGTCCGTCGGCTTGCCCGGCCGGGAGAAGTCGAGCGTGACACCGTTCTCGTATGACCAGCGGGCGAGCGCCTTCGAGATAAACTCCGGCCCATTGTCCACCCGGATGGTTCTGGGCGCTCCGCGCGACAGGGTGATCCTTCCCATCGCGGCGACCACCTGTTCCCCCTTGATGCCCTGATCGACATCGATCGCCAGCGCCTCGCGCGTGAGAGGTGGCTCGGGAAATCTGAACAGCGGGGATAAGTGGATTGCCGATCTGACCGCGGCCATGTTGGCCGCCCCAGGAGGCAAGATGAGCAAGCGACCCCGCCGGAATCACAGCCCGGCGTTTAAGGCCAAGGTAGCTCTGGCTGCCGTRAAGGGTGAGAAGACGCTGGCCGAGTTGGCGCAGCAGTATGACGTGCATCCAAACCTCATCAACCAGTGGCGATCCCGGCTGCTGGAGGGCGCGGCGGACGTATTCGGATCGGAGCCGGCCGCGAGCGAACCGGCGATCGACGTGACTGTGCTGCACGCCAAGATCGGCGAACTGACACTGGCGAACGATTTTTTGGCCGGTGCGCTCGGGAAGGCCGGTCTGTTGCCGAGCGCAAAGCGATGATCGACCGCAACCATGCGCTGCCGCTGACCCGTCAGGCACAGCAGCTCGAGATCAGTCGCGGCAGCATCTATTATCTGCCGCGGCCGGTATCGGAGGCCGATCTGGCGATCATGCGGCGGATCGACGAGCTACATCT